>NZ_CADEFR010000024.1 GCF_902826655.1 uncultured Methylibium sp.
ACCACGGCGGCAAGGGCAGCGAGGCCCACAAGGCCGCCGTGACCGGCGACACCGTCGGCGATCCGTACAAGGACACCGCCGGCCCGGCCGTCAACCCGCTGATCAAGATCATCAACATCGTGGCGCTGCTGATCGTGCCGCTGCTGCCCGGCGTGACCGGCGGTGCGGCCTCGCACGGTGCGGCCCCCGCTGCGGCACCGGCGGCGGCAACGACCACCGCGGCGGCCCCGGCCGCTGCCGGCGGTGCCAGCATCAAGGTCGAGAACGGCGTCGTGAAGTTCTACTTCGCCACCGCCTCGGCCGCGGTGGCCGATGGCGCGGCCGCGGCCCTGGCCGATGTGGCCAAGGGCGTGGCCGGCGGCAAGAAGGCCGTCGTCAGCGGCTTCCACGACTCCACCGGCGACCCGGCCAAGAACGAGGAGCTGGCCAAGCAGCGCGCGCTCGCCGTGCGCGATGCGCTCAAGGCCGCCGGCGTCGCCGAGGACAAGGTCGAGCTGAAGAAGCCCGAGCAGCTGAATGCCGGCGACGCGGCCGAGGCGCGGCGCGTCGAGGTCAAGCTCGAGTAGACACCGCTCGACGTGAACCGGAAGGCCCGCTTCGGCGGGCCTTCTTCATGGCCGGCCGGGCAGCATGTGGCGCAGCGTGTCGTCGCCGCGGATGCGGTGGTGGTAGATCGCCGCCGCGGCATGCAGCGCGATCAGCGCGTAGACGGCACGCCCGATATCGCCGTGCCAGCCGCGCAGCTGCTTGCCGAGGTCCTTGTCCTCGGCGAGCAGCGGCGGCAGCTCGATGCCGAAGAAGATCACCTCGTCGCCGCGCAGGCCCATCATCGCCAGGGCGAGCAGCGGCATGCCGATCATGAAGGCATACAGCAGCGCATGCGACAGCCGCGCCGCCCGCCGCTGCCACGCCGGGAGCGGCGGGTGGATCGCCGGTGTGCCGCCGAACCAGCGCGCGACCAGGCGGACCAGCGCCAGCCCCAGCACCGTGAGTCCGCAGCTGAAGTGCGCCTGGCGCATGAAGTCGCGCTCCGGCGTGCCGCGCTCGAACAGCACGCGCAGCTCCGTGAACGCATAGGTCAGCGCGATCAGCCCCAGCATCAGCCAGTGCAGGGCGATCGACAGGTCGCTGTAGCGGGTCACGGGATGGCGGTCTGGCATGGCGGTCCTTCGCGGCGAGGCAAGGCAAAGCAAGAAAAGCCGCGGACGATCGCTCGCCCGCGGTGAAACGGCCCCCTTCACAGGACCGGACTCAGAACCACGACGGTCGACTCAGAAGCGGACGCGTGCTCCCACGAACACCTGCCGCGGCGCCCCGGCGAAGGCGCCGTTGACGCGGCTGACGAGGTAGGTCTTGTCGGTCAGGTTGGTGGCGCTCAGGTAGAGCGTGGCGCCCTGCTGCGGCAGACGCAGGTTCACCGAGGCGTTCAGCGTCGTGTAGCTCGGGATCAGGCCCGACTGCCCGTCGGCCGCCGCCTCGCGCGTGTTCAGCGCATCGGTGTACTGCTCGCCGACATGGCTGACGCCGATGCGCGCGTCCCACAGCGACCCGTGCTCGTAGCCGAGACTCGCCGACACCGTCTGCCGCGGCGCGTACGGCAAGCGCTTGCCGCGCGCGTTGCTGAACACCGTCGTCTCGTCCTCGCCCGGTGCGAAGTCGGGGGTCAGCAGGTCGCTGTCGAACCGGGCCGTGAACAGGTTCGTGTAGCTCAGGCTCAGGTAGGGGTTGTTCGTGCGGCCCTGCAAGCGCCCGAAGTCGACACGCGCGCCGAGCTCGACGCCGCGGTTCAGGCTGCGTCCGGCGTTGGCGAAGGTCTGGCCCTGCCCGACGGCATAGCCCGGCAGGATCTGGTTCTTGAAGTCGATCTGGAACAGCGTCGCCTCGACCTGCACTCCGGTCGCGGGCGCGCTGCGGGCCCCGATCTCGATGTTGGTGCTGATCTCGGGGTCGACCTTCTGCAGATCGGCATCGCCGGGCGGCAGGTTGGCGTCGGGTCGCGGCGGCGCGATGCCGCGGTGGACGCCGGCGAACAGCGTCGTGCCGGGCCAGCCGAACCAGGTCACGCCCAGGCCGGGCAGCAGTTCGGTGTGACGCTGCGCGGTCTCGGCGGGCGGCGACACCGGCGCGAACTCGTCCTGCGTGATGCGGTTCTTCTGGCGGTAGTTCTCGTAGCGCAGTCCGGGCGTGAACGACCAGTGCCCGGCATGGAAGGTGTTCTGCACGTAGGCCGCGACCGCCTCGGTCTCGATGTCGAACTCGTCGCGCAGGCCGGTGCCGGGCGAGTCCTCGCGCGCCGTCGCGAAGGCGCCGTTGTAGCGTTTGCGGTTGATCGTCTCCTTGTGCAGGCGCAGGCCGACCACCAGCTCGCTGCGCAGCCCGAACAGGCCGTGCTGCAGCTCGAGGCGCGGCTCGATGCCGTAGAACTCGTAGGTGCGCGGCCGCATCTGGTTGCCGCAGACCGACGCGAACTGCTCGAAGCCGCCGGGCACGCTGTAGTCGACGTCGACCGGACAGCCGGCGACGATGCCGCTGCCGTCGGCCCCGACCTCGTCGTAGCGCAGGCCCTCGCGCTCCTTCTCGGCCTCGACGCCATCGGCATCGGCCTCGACGATCGCGTCGAGCTGCCGATACGACGCGCGCTCGACCTTCTGGTAGTAGACCTGCGTAGCCAGGCGACTGGTGTCGGAGAAGTTGAAGGTGTGCACCGCCTGCAGGCTGCGCCGCTCCAGCTCGAACACGTCGTTGCGGAAGGCGTTCTGGAACGGATCGGTGTCGAAGCGGGCCTGGTCGAGGCCGGCCTCGCCGAAGCGCGAGTCCTCGTCGTAGTAGCCGAAGCGCAGGCGCAGCGACTGCTGCGTGCCGAGGTCGAACTCGGTCTTGAGCGACACGTCGCGGATGCGGTGATGGCTGCCGTCGCGGCTGCCGTTGCCGCGACGCATCGCGGCTTCGGCCAGCCAGCCGCCCCAGGCGCCACCGCTGCCCACGCTGGCAGCGGCCCGTCCGAAGGCCCGGTCGCCGACCGACAGGTCGACGCTGCCCTCGAAGGCCCGCGGCACCGCGCGCGTGACGAAGTTGATGACGCCGCCGACCGTCTGCGGTCCGTGGACGATCTGGCCCGAGCCCTTGATCACCTCGATGCGCGACAGCCGCTCCAGCGGTGTGTGGTAGTGCGCTGTCGGGTCGCTGTACGGCGCCAGGTGGATCGGCATGCCGTCTTCCAGCAGCAGGGTGCGGCTGGTGCGTCGCGGGTCGAGGCCGCGCACGCCGATGTTCAGGTTCAGGCCGAAGGCGTCCTCGCCGACGACGTGCAGCCCGGGCACGCCCTGCAGGGCTTCGCGGATCGAGTACGGCCGTTCCGCCTCGAGCTGACGAGAGCCGACCACCACGCTCGAGCCGGGCACCGCCTCCAGCTGGTTGGGCAGGGCCGCGGTCACCGTGACCGGCGGCAGGGCCGTCACCGGCGCGGCAGTCTGGGCAACGGCGCCGGTCGCCACCAGGCAAGCCGCTGCCACCGCGGCGGGCAGCGCCCGGCGCGGCATCTTGCGTTGTCTCATCGCATCCTCTCGTTGTGGTCCAACCGTCAAGATCTTGACGATTAGTTGACATCAAGCTGTCAACGAGGGCTGATCATCGACAACGAATGAGAGATCCACCAGGGAATTTCTCCCGTCCTGAACGGAGAGCGCCGCGGCGCGGCTCAGGCCGGGGTCGCGGCGTTCGCGATCAGACGCGGCATGTTGGCCATCGCGGCCGGCACCGACGCCTTGAGGCGGGCCAGGATCGCCTGCTTGTCGGCGTCCTGCTTGTCGGCGCCGGCCGTCAGCCGGCCGAAGGCGTCGAGCCGGCAGTGGCGGATCCACTTTCGCAGCACTTCGTCCTGGTTCCAGTGGAACTGGTTGGCCAGCGCCGCCGCCACCGTGCGCGGGTAGTCGGCCGCGACATGCGGGAACGGCACCGGCGCGCACAAGCGATTCTTGAGCGCATCGTCGTCGTGGTGAGCCTCGATCCACGCGGTGAGCGCCGCACTGAAAGCTACCAGCGGCGCACGCAACAGCTGCACGACGATGCGGTCCGGCTGGAACACCGGCTCCGACGCCCTGAACCCGACGGCCGACGCGGTGCAGTCGACGTAGAGACTGCCCGGCTCGACGTCCGCGCGCCCCTGCTCCAGCACCATGTGGTCGGCCGCCAGCGTGCGCGCGCGGCCGAGGCGCAGCACGCGCCGGATGCGGCGCAGCACCTCGACCTCGGCTTCCGACAGCGTCGCGAAGTGGAACATCGTCGGCAGACGCTCGCGATCGATGCGCAGCATGGCGCCGCAGGCCTCCAGGCGCAGGAACAGGTCGTCCGCCGAACTCGCCTGTGCCATCGCCTCCATCTGGTCGGCCTGCCCGCCGATGGCCTCGTTGAAGAACTCGGGCGCGTTCTGCGTCGTCAGCCGGTTGGTCACCCACGAGTCGCGCGGCACGACCCAGGTGATCGCGTCGGCATCGGCACCCGACTGCAGCAGCCAGATGCAGGTGTCCATCGCGGTCTTGCCGGCACCCAGCACGACGAAACGCCGCGGCACGATGCCGCCCTGCGACCGGTGCCACAGCCCCGGCAGGCTGTTCGGCGGCACGACGTGCACGCCCTCGCCGACCTCGAAGCCGCGCACGTGCGTCGAGGGCACGGCCGGGGTGAACCAGGTCGCATCGACGATCTTGCGGCGCACCGTGAACGGCGTGCGCGCCCCCGACAGCAGCGACTCGACCTCGCCGCCGCCGAGATGGTTGCTCAGCGGGTGATAGCTCACGCGCCCGCTGGCCAGCAGGCGATGGTTCATCACGCGGTCGAAATAGCCGCAGACCTCGGGGCCGCTCGCCAGCTCGTACAGGCCGCGGTTCAGCCCGACCGGGTCCTTGAGGCCGCTGCCCATCTCCAGCGAGGCGACACCGTAGAACGACGACGGCTGGTGCAGCGTGACGAACGGATAGGCGTCGTTCCAGTGACCGCCGGGCTTGCCCTGCCGGTCGACGATCGTGACATGCGCGTCGGTCTCGGCGATCAGCGTGTCGGCGAAGGCCAGACCGGTCGCGCCGGCACCGACGATCAGGTAGTCGGTGCTCGCGGATCGCATGAAGGTCTCGCGGTGCCGGCGGGCAGGCTCAGCGCCGGGCCGGCGGCAGGTCGGTGCAACTGCCGTGCGCCACCTCGGCGGCCATGCCGATGCTCTCGCCCAGCGTCGGGTGCGGGTGGATCGTCTTGCCGATGTCGACGGCGTCCGCACCCATCTCGATGGCCAGCGCGATCTCGCCGATCATGTCGCCGGCATGCGTGCCGACGATGCCGCCGCCGACGATGCGGTGCGTCTCCTCGTCGAACAGCAGCTTCGTGAACCCCTCGTCGCGGCCATTGGCGATGGCGCGGCCCGAAGCGGTCCACGGGAACAGGCCCTTCTTCAGCTTCATTCCGCGTGCCTTGGCCTCGTCCTCGGTCACGCCGACCCACGCCACCTCGGGGTCGGTGTAGGCCACGCTCGGGATCACGCGCGCGTCGAACTGCGACTTGGCGTCGCCGCTGGCCACCTCGGCCGCCACGTGGCCCTCGTGCACCGCCTTGTGGGCCAGCATCGGCTGCCCGACGATGTCGCCGATCGCGAAGATGTGCGCCACGTTGGTCCGCATCTGCACGTCGACCGGGATGAAACCCCGCTCGCCAACGATCACGCCGGCCTTGTCGGCACCGATCTTCTTGCCGTTGGGCGTGCGGCCGACGGCCTGCAGCACCAGGTCGTACACACCCTCGCTCTTCGCGCCGTCGAGTCCCTCGAACTGCACGCGGATGCCGTCCTTGGTCGCCTCGGCACCGACGGTCTTGGTCTTGAGCATCAGCTTGTCGAAGCGCGGCGCATTCATCTTCTGCCAGACCTTGACCAGGTCGCGGTCGGCGCCCTGCATCAGGCCGTCGAGCATCTCGACGACGTCGAGCTTGGCGCCCAGCGTCGAGTAGACCGTGCCCATCTCCAGGCCGATGATGCCGCCGCCGATCACCAGCATCTTCTTCGGCTGCTGGCGCAGCTCGAGCGCCCCGGTGCTGGTGACGATGCGCGGGTCGTCCTTCGGCAGGAAGGGCAGCTTCACCGCCTCGGAGCCGGCCGCGATGATCGCGTTCCTGAACCTGATCGTCTGCGCCTTGCCGTCGGCCGCGGTGACCTTCAGGTGGTGCGGATCGGCGAATTCGCCGACGCCCTGAACCACCGTCACCTTGCGCATCTTGGCCATCGCGCTCAAGCCCCCGGTCAGCTTGCCGACGACCTTGTTCTTGTGTGCGAGCAGCTTGCCCAGGTCGACCTGCGGCTTGCCGAAGCTGATCCCCAACGCGTCGAAGTGCGAGACCTCGTCCATCACCGCGGCGACGTGCAGCAGCGCCTTCGAGGGGATGCAGCCGACGTTCAGGCACACGCCGCCGAGCGTCGGATAGCGCTCGACCAGCACGGTCTTCATGCCGAGGTCGGCCGCGCGGAAGGCCGCCGAGTAGCCGCCGGGCCCGGCGCCGAGCACCAGCATGTCGCACTCGAGGTCGGCGCCGCCGGTGTGGCTGGCCGCCTGCGGCGCCGCGACCGCGGGGGTCACCGGCGTGGCAGCGGGTGCCGACGCGGGCGTCGGGGCTGCCGCTGCAGCGCCGGCGGCCTCGAGCGTCAGGATCACCGAGCCTTCGTTGACCGTGTCGCCGAGCTTGAGCTTGAGCTCCTTGACGACGCCCGCGTGGCTGGCCGGAATCTCCATCGAGGCCTTGTCGCTCTCGACCGTGATCAGGCTCTGCTCCGCCGCGACCGCGTCGCCCGGCTTGACCAGCACCTCGATGACGGCGACGTCCTTGAAGTCGCCGATGTCCGGAACCTTGATGTCGATGATCGCCATCGCCGGCCCCCTACAGCAACACGCGGCGGAAGTCCGCCAGGATCTGACCCAGGTAGGCGTTGAAGCGAGCCGCCGCCGCGCCGTCGATCACGCGGTGGTCCCAGCTCAGCGACAACGGCAGGATCAGCCTCGGCGCGAACTGCTTGCCGTCCCACACCGGGCGCGTCGCGCTCTTGCAGACGCCCAGGATCGACACCTCGGGCGCATTGATGATCGGCGTGAAGTAGGTGCCGCCGATGCCGCCGAGCGAGCTGATGCTGAAGCAGCCGCCGCTCATGTCGGCGGGCCCCAGCTTGCCGTCGCGCGCCTTGGCCGCGAGTTCGTTCATTTCCTTGCTGATCGCGAGCACGCCCTTCCTGTCGGCGTCCTTGATCACCGGCACGACCAGGCCGTTGGGCGTATCGGCCGCAAAACCGATGTGGAAGTACTGCTTGAGGACGATCTGGTCGCCATCCAGCGACGCATTGAACTCCGGGAACTTCTTCAGCGCCGCGACGGCCGCCTTGATCAGGAAGGCCAGCATCGTGACCTTGACGCCCGACTTCTCGTTCTCCTTGTTGAGCTGCACGCGGAAGGCCTCGAGCTCGGTGATGTCGGCGTCGTCGTGGTTCGTGACATGCGGGATCACGACCCAGTTGCGGTGCAGGTTGGCGCCGCTGATCTTCTTGATGCGCGACAGGTCCTTGCGCTCGACCGGGCCGAACTTGGTGAAGTCGACCTTGGGCCAGGGCAGCAGGTCGAGCCCACCGCCGCCGGCAGCGGTCGCTGCCTTGCCGGCAGGCGCGGCCGTGCGCGCGCCGCTCATCACGGACTTGACGAAGTTCTGCACGTCCTCGGGCGTGATGCGTCCCTTCAGGCCGCTGCCCTTGACCTCGGCCAGCGGCACACCCAGCTCGCGCGCGAAGCGGCGCACGGAAGGAGAGGCGTGCGGCAGGTGGCCGCTCGGCGTCGTCGGCTCGTGGGCCGGCAGCGCTGCGGTCGGCGGCGTGCGTTCGACGGGCTGGCTCGCCAGCGGCGCCGGCGCCGGCGCGGCAGCGGCCGGCGCCGGCCCGGGTGCGGGCACAGGAGCCGCCGCACCTGCCGCTCCGGCCAGCACCGCGATCGGCGTTCCCTTGGACACCTTGTCGCCAACCTTCACCAGCAGCGTCTGCAGACGCCCGGCCTGGGGCGACGGGATCTCCATCGAGGCCTTGTCGCTCTCGACGGTGATCAGGCTCTGCTCGGCCTTCACGTCCTCGCCGGGACGGGCCAGCAGCTCGATCACGGCGACCTCGTCGAAGTCGCCGATGTCCGGGACGACGACTTCGACCGTGCCGCCCGCGGGGGCCGCGGCAGCGGCAGCGGCAGCGGCAGCGGCAACCGGCGGTGCGGCGACAGGCGCCGTGGCAGCGGCTGGGGCCGCCGGCGCCGTGGCCGGGGCCGACGCGCCGGCCGTCTCCAGCAGCAGCACGACCGAGCCCTCGCGGACCTTGTCACCGAGCGCGACGCGCAGTTCCCTGACGGTGCCGGCGTGGCTGGCCGGGATCTCCATCGAGGCCTTGTCGCTCTCGACCGTGATCAGGCTCTGCTCGGCCTTGATCGCATCCCCCGCCTTCACCAGCACCTCGATCACCTCGACCTGATCGAAGTCGCCGATGTCGGGCACCTTCACTTCCACGAGCGCCATGTTCCGTCTCCGTTCTCGTTCTGTTCTGCGCCGCGCCCGGAGCGCGCTTCAGGCGTACAGCGGGTTCAGCTTGTTCGCGTCGATGCCGTACTTCTTGATGGCCTCGGCGGCCTTGGTCGCCGGCAGCTTGCCGTCGTCGGCCAGGGCCTTCAGCGCCGCCACCACGATGTAGTGGCGGTTGATCTCGAAGTGCTCTCGCAGCTTGGTGCGGAAGTCGCTGCGGCCGAAGCCGTCGGTCCCCAGCACCTTGTAGGCGCGACCGGCCGGCACGAAGGCCCGGATCTGCTCGGCGTAGGCCTTCATGTAGTCGGTCGATGCGACCACCGGCCCGGCATGCGGCTCGAGCTGCTCGGTCACGAAGGCCTTGCGCGGCGTCTCGGTCGGGTGCAGCAGGTTCCAGCGCTCGGCGTCCTGGCCGTCGCGCGCCAGTTCGTTGAAGCTCGGGCAGCTCCAGACGCTGGCCGTCACGCCCCAGTCGGCCTCGAGCAGGGCCTTGGCCGCGATCGACTCGCGCAGGATGGTGCCGCTTCCCAGCAGGTTGACGCGCGGCGCGTCCTTCTTCTTCGCCGGCGCGCCCTCTTCCAGCAGGTACATCCCCTTGATGATCTGCGCCTCGGTACCCGGCTTCAGGCCGGGGTGCGGGTAGTTCTCGTTGAGCAGGGTGATGTAGTAGTAGACGTTCTCCTGGCGCTCGACCATGCGCTTCAGGCCGTCGTGCAGGATCACCGCGACCTCGTGGGCGAAGGTCGGGTCGTAGCTGATGCAGTTGGGGATCGTGCCCGCGAGGATGTGGCTGTGGCCGTCCTCGTGCTGCAGGCCCTCGCCGTTGAGCGTGGTCCGGCCCGAGGTGCCGCCGAGCAGGAAGCCGCGCGCCTGCATGTCGCCGGCGGCCCAGCACAGGTCGCCCACGCGCTGCAGACCGAACATCGAGTAGTAGATGTAGAACGGGATCATCACGCGGTTGTTCGTCGAGTACGACGTCGCCGCGGCGACCCACGAGCTCATGCCGCCCGCCTCGTTGATGCCTTCCTGCAGGATCTGCCCGGCCTTGTCCTCGCGGTAGTACATCACCTGGTCCTTGTCGACCGGCGTGTAGTTCTGGCCTGCGGGGTTGTAGATGCCGATCTGCCGGAACAGGCCTTCCATGCCGAAGGTCCGTGCCTCGTCCACCAGGATGGGCACGGTGCGCGGCCCGAGGGTCTTGTCGCGCAGCAGCGTGGTCAGGAAGCGCACGTACGCCTGGGTCGTGCTGATCTCGCGGCCCTCCGCGGTCGCGTCCAGCACCGCCTGGAAGGCCGACAGCTCCGGCACGGCGAGCTGCTCGTCGGCCTTGGTGCGGCGCTTGGGGAGGTAGCCGCCCAGGGCCTGCCGGCGCGCATGCAGGTACTGCATCTCCGGCGAGTCGTCGGCCGGCTTGTAGAACGGGATGTCGTGCAGCTTGTCGTCGGGGATCGGGATGTTGAAGCGATCGCGGAAGGCCCGCACGTCCTCGTCCACCAGCTTCTTGGTCTGGTGGGCCGTGTTCTTGCCTTCGCCGATCTTGCCCATGCCGTAGCCCTTGACGGTCTTGATGAGCAGGACCGTCGGCTGGCCTTTGTGGTGGACCGCTGCGTGGTAGGCCGCGTGCACCTTGTGCGGGTCGTGGCCGCCGCGGTTCAGGCGCCAGATGTCGTCGTCGCTGAGCTTGGACACCATCTCCAGCAACTTGGGATGCTGGCCGAAGAAGTGCTTGCGCACGAAGGCGCCGTCATTGGCCTTCATGGCCTGGTAGTCGCCGTCGATGGTCTCCATCATCACCTTGCGCAGCAGGCCTTCCTTGTCGCGCGCAAGCAGCGGGTCCCAGTAGCTGCCCCAGATCAGCTTGATGACGTTCCAGCCCGAGCCGCGGAACTCGCCCTCTAGCTCCTGGATGATCTTGCCGTTGCCGCGCACCGGGCCGTCGAGGCGCTGCAGGTTGCAGTTGATGACGAAGATCAGGTTGTCGAGCTTCTCCCGCGCCGCGAGGCCGATCGCGCCGAGCGACTCGGGCTCGTCCATCTCGCCGTCGCCGCAGAAGACCCAGACCTTGCGCTGCGAGGTGTCGGCGATGCCGCGCGCATGCAGGTACTTCAGGAAGCGCGCCTGGTAGATCGCCATCAGCGGCCCCAGGCCCATCGAGACCGTCGGGAACTGCCAGAAGTCGGGCATCAGCTTCGGGTGCGGATAGCTCGACAGGCCCTTGCCGTCGACCTCCTGCCGGAAGTTCAGCAGTTGCTGCTCGGTGATGCGTCCTTCCATGAAGGCACGCGCATAGATGCCGGGCGACGAGTGGCCCTGGATGTAGAGCAGGTCGCCGCCGTGCCTGCCGCCCTTGTCGGTGTCGTCGGCATGCCAGAAGTGGTTGAACCCGGCGCCGAACATCGTCGCCAGCGAGGCGAAGCTGGAGATGTGGCCGCCGAGGTCGCCGCCGTCGGCCGGGTTCAGGCGGTTGGCCTTCACGACCATCGCCATCGCGTTCCAGCGCATGTAGGCGCGCAGGCGCTCCTCGACATCGATCTGGCCGGGACTGTGCTGTTCCTGGCCGGCGGAGATCGTGTTGACGTAGGGCGTGGTGGCCGAGAACGGCATGTCGATGCCGGCCTGGCGCGCCTCGTCGATCAGGCGCTCGAGCAGGAAGTGCGCGCGCGACGGGCCTTCGCTCTCGATGACTGCGGCGAGGGCCTCCAGCCACTCGCGTGTCTCCTGGCTGTCGGTGTCGCTCGCATCGTTGGCGGCCGACCGGCCGAAGGACTCCGGAACTGCGGACATGGCTTGTCTCCTGGTGTCAGGCGCTGTCGTCGCGCCTCGGTGTGCGGTGTTCGAAGTCTGTCACAGCCTCTCGAAAATTTCAAATAGCGCGACTTGATTTCATATTGTGGATACTACGCATCCTCGCCCCCGGACCGGGGCCGAAGTCCGGCGCGCCGGGTTCGATAATCCGCGCATGGCCGTCCCCGCGCCCGACTCCACCCTCGATCCACTCGCTTCGCCGCCGCGGCGCCTGTTCTGGGCATGGTGGAAACGCCAGTCGCCGGCCCGGCAGGATCGCTTCGCCACGCTCGCGCCGCTGCTGTCGGTGCTGCTCTTCCTCGCGGCGATCATCACGGCCTTCTGGTATCTGCGCAACGAGGAATTCGAGCGCGAGCAGGAGTCGGTCAAGCGCGACACCGAGATCGCCCAGCAGCAGATTCGACTGCGGTTGATCGAGAACCAGGAGCAGCTCGTCCGCATGGCGCGCGAGGTCGCGACCCGCAGCATCGACCTCGACGAGTTCCTGGGCCAGGCGGTCAGCTTCGCGCGGGAGCGGCCCGAGATCGTCAGTGTCAGCTGGCTCACGGCGGACCAGTCCGTCAAGGCGCACCACATGTCGCCCAATCACCCGGGCGATCCGGTGCGATGGCCCCAGGAGAACTCGACGACGACGGCCTCGCCCTCGCAGGTCACCGAGCCGGCCTGGGCCTTTGCCGCCGCCCGCGACCTGCGGCAACCGGTCTACTCGCGACCCTTCGAGGGCGGCGCGGCACAGGCCGTGTTCCAGGTCCACGTGCCGCTGGTCGATCGCAGCGCGTTCGCAGGCACGGTCGTCGCGGAGTATTCGGTGGAGGCGCTGTTGCGCTACTTCGTGCCGGCCGAGGTGACGCGCCGTCACGCGATCAGCCTGCTCGACAGCAACGAGCGCGTGCTCGCCAGCAGCGTCTCGCGCGAGCCGCCCGGCAGCACACGCCGCAGCGGCATCGTCCACGAGATCGCGCTCGCACCGTCCGGCAACGGCCTCGTGGTACGCGGCCAGGGGTGGCGCACCTCGATCGGCCTGATCGGCAACACGCTGTTCTGGATGGTCGTGGCGCTGTCGGCCCTGACCGTGTGGATGCTGCTCGGCACGTGGCGCCACATGCGGCGGCGCTCGCAGATGCAGAGCACGCTGGTGTCCGAGACCAACTTCCGGCGCGCGATGGAGAACTCCATGCTGACCGGCATGCGGGCGATGGATCTCGAAGGCCGCATCAGCTACGTCAACCCGGCCTTCTGCGCGATGACCGGCTTCGCCGAGAGCGAACTGATCGGGAGGCTGCCGCCCTTCCCGCACTGGCCGCCCGACCGCATGGAGGAGAACACGCGCCTGCTGCAGCAGGAACTGCAGGGCCGCAGCCCGGCCGGCGGCATCGAGGTCAAGGTGATGCGCAAGGACGGGACGCTGTTCGACGCGCGCATGTACGTCTCGCCGCTGATCGACGCCAAGGGCCACCAGACCGGCTGGATGACGTCGATGACCAACATCACCGAGGCCAAGCGCATCCGCGACCAGCTGTCGGCGTCGCACGAGCGCTTCACGACCGTGCTCGAGGGCCTCGAGGCGGCCGTGTCGGTGCTGTCCGTGGCCCAGGGCGAGCTGCTGTTCGCCAATCGCTCCTACCGCCTGTGGTTCGGTGCCGACTCGCGCGGCCACGCGCAACTGGCAGGTGCCGAGGAGAACCTGGCCGCGCTGCGCGAGGCCGATGAGAGCGTCGACAACTTCGGCGGACTGCCCACGCAGGAGCTGACCGAGGCGGCCGGCGATGCCCGCGAGGTCTTCGTCGAACCGCTGCAGAAGTGGTTCGACGTGCGGGCGCGCTACGTGCAGTGGACCGACGGCCGGCTCGCGCAGATGCTGATCGCCACCGACATCACCGCGCGCCGGCGCGCCGAGGAGCTGGCCTCGCACCAGGCCGAGAAGGCCCAGGTCACGAGCCGCCTGGTGACGATGGGCGAGATGGCCTCGAGCGTCGCCCACGAGTTGAACCAGCCGCTCACCGCGATCACGAACTACTGCAACGGCATGGTCTCGCGGGTCAAGGGGGACGCGATCGAGAAGCCGGACCTGATCGCCGCGCTGGAGAAGACCGCGCGCCAGGCGCAACGCGCCGGGCAGATCATCCACCGCATCCGCGCCTTCGTGAAGCGCAGCGAGCCGCAGCGCCAGGCCGCCAAGGCGCGCGACATCGTCGAGGACGCGGTGGAACTGGCCGGTATCGAGATCCGCCGACGCAACGTGCACATCCGCACCTACGTGGCACAGCGCCTGCCGGACCTGCAGGTCGACCCGATCCTGATCGAGCAGGTGCTGCTGAACCTGCTGAAGAACGCCGCCGAGGCGATCGACAACGCCCACCTGCCGCCGTCACGCCGCCACATCGAGCTGCGCGTCGTGCCCAAGCACACGCCCGAGGAAGGTGGCGTCATCGAGTTCAGCGTCACCGACCACGGCCCCGGCGTGCGCGACGAGGTGATGGCCCGTCTGTACGAGGCCTTCTTCTCCACCAAGCCCGACGGTCTGGGCATCGGGCTGTCGCTGTGCCGCTCGATCATCGAGTCGCACCGTGGCCGGATACGTGCCGAGAACCTCTACAATGGCAACGCCGTGACAGGCTGTCGCTTCGCCTTCACCCTGCCGGTCGAACTGGCCGCTCCGGCCGCCGAATCGGCCGGTCCCACGCTGATCGAAACCTCGTAAAGAGCGCGCATGAGCCTCATCCCGAAGAAGGGCACCGTGTACGTCGTCGATGACGACGAAGCCGTGCGCGACTCCCTGCAGTGGCTGCTCGAAGGCAAGGACTACCGCGTCAAGTGCTTCGACTCGGCCGAGTCCTTCCTGTCGCGCTTCGACCCGCGCGAGGTCGCCTGCCTGATCGCCGACATCCGCATGGACGGCATGAGCGGCCTGGAGCTCCAGGACCGCCTGGTCGAGCGCAAGAGCCCGTTGCCGGTCGTCTTCATCACGGGCCATGGCGACGTGCCGATGGCCGTCACGACGATGAAGAAGGGCGCGATGGATTTCATCGAGAAGCCCTTCAAGGAAGAAGAGCTGCTCGGCCTCGTCGAACGCATGCTCGACCAGGCGCGCGCTGCCTTCAGCCAGCACCAGGAGGCCGCCAGCCGCGACGCGCTGCTGAGCCGACTGACGACGCGAGAGGCCCAGGTGCTCGAGCGCATCGTCGCCGGGCGTCTCAACAAGCAGATCGCGGACGACCTGGGCATCAGCATCAAGACGGTCGAGGCGCACCGCGCCAACATCATGGAGAAGCTCAACGCCAACACCGTGGCCGATCTGCTGAAGATCGCGCTCGGGGCCCAGGCCAAGGCCTGAGGCCGATCCTGCCGACCAGGGCCGCCGCGAGCGGCCCTTTTCTTTGACGCCCGCTTCGACGAGGCAAGGACACAAGGACGCGCATGACCGCCAAGACCATCGACGGCAACGCCCTCTCCCGCCATCTGCGCCACGAGGTGGCCGAGCGCGCCGCCCTGCTGCGCGAGCGGGGTATCACCCCCGGCCTCGCGGTGATCCTGGTCGGCGAGAACCCCGCCTCCCAGGTCTACGTGCGCAACAAGGTCAAGGCCTGCCACGACAACGGCCTGCACTCGGTGCTCGAGCACTACCCCGCCGCGATGACCGAGGCCGAGTTGCTGGCCCGCATCAAGGCGCTCAACGCCGATGCCGCGATCCACGGCATCCTGGTCCAGCTGCCGCTGCCGGGCCACATCGACGCGCATCGCGTGATCGAGACGATCGCGCCGGCCAAGGATGTCGACGGCTTCCACGTCGCGAGCGCCGGCGCGCTGATGGTCGGCCAGCCCGGCTTCAGGCCCTGCACGCCCTACGGCTGCATGAAGATGCTCGAGTCGATCGGCTGCGACCCCAAGGGCAAGCACGCGGTCGTGATCGGCCGCAGCAACATCGTCGGCAAGCCGATGGCGATGCTGCTGTTGCAAGCCAGCGCCACCGTCACCATCTGTCACAGCGCGACCGCCGATCTGGGCTTTCATACGCGGCAGGCCGACATCGTGGTCGCCGCGGTCGGCAAGCGCAACGTGTTGACGGCGGACATGGTCAAGCCCGGCGCGGTCGTCATCGATGTCGGCATGAACCGCGACGAGCACGGGCGCCTGTGCGGCGACGTCGACCATGCCGGGGTCGCCAAGGTGGCCGGCCACCTGACGCCGGTGCCGGGCGGCGTCGGCCCGATGACGATCACTATGCTGCTGATGAACACGATCGAATCCGCGGAACGCAACGCGGCCTGACACTGTCACAGACATCCCGGACACCGGTCACGACCATGAGCAATCCCCTCCTCGACTCCGCGGCCCTGCCGCGCTTCGACGCCATCCGCCCGGCCCACGTCGCCCCGGCGATCGATGCGCTGCTGGCCGAAGCCCAGGCCGCGCTCGACAAGGCCACCGGCCCCGCGGTCCCGGCCGACTACGACGCGCTGTCGGCGGTGCTCGATGTCGCCACCGAACGCCTGGGCCGCGCCTGGGGCGCCGTGAGCCACCTCAACGCCGTCGCCGACACGCCCGAGCTGCGCGCCGCCTACACCGAGGCCCTGCCCAAGGTCACCGACTTCTACACCCAGCTCGGCGCCGACGAGCGGCTCTACGCCAAGTACAAGGCCATCGCCGGTGGCTCGCAGGCCGAGGCGCTGAATGCCGCGCGCCGCAAGGCCTTGTCCAACGCCATGCGCGACTTCGTGCTGTCGGGCGCCGAACTGCAGGGCGCGGGCAAGGAGCGCTTCGCCGCCATCCAGGCGCGCCAGGCCGAGCTGGGCCAGGCCTTCTCCGAGCACGTGCTCGACGCCACCGATGCCTGGAGCCACGTCGCCACCGAGGCGGAACTGGCGGGCGTCCCCGACGACGTCAATGCCGCCACGCGCGCCGCTGCGGCCGCCGACGGCCTGGCGAGCGGCCACAAGCTGACCCTGCACATGCCCGTCTACCTGCCGGTGATGCAGTACGCGCAGGACCGCGGCCTGCGCGAGCGCCTCTACCGCGCCCACGTCACCCGCGCCTCCGAGGCCGGCCCGGCCGAGCGCGACAACAGCACGGTGATGCGCGAGATCCTGGCCCTGCGCGAGGAGGAAGCCCGGCTGCTCGGCTACGCCAGCTTCGCCGAGGTCTCGCTGGTGCCCAAGATGGCCGACTCGCCGCAGCAGGTCGAGACCTTCCTGCGCGACCTGGCCCGCCGCGCCCGGCCGCACGCCGAGCGCGACCTCGCCGAGCTGCGCGACTTCGCCCGCAGCGAGCTCGGTCTCACGGACCTGCAGGCCTGGGACATCGCCTACGCATCCGAAAAGCTCAAGGAGGCGCGCTACGCCTTCAGCGACACCGAGGTGAAGCAGTACTTCACCGAGCCCAAGGTGCTGGCCGGCCTGTTCAGGATCATCGAGACCCTGTTCGAGGTGGCGATCCGCCCCGACAGCGCGCCGGTATGGAACGAAAGCGTGCGCTTCTTCCGCATCGACCGCACGGACCCGCAGGGGCCTGACGGCGCCCGCCAGCTCGTCGGCCAGTTCTACCTCGACCCGTACGCGCGCCCCGGCAAGCGCCCCGGCGCCTGGATGGACGACGTGCGCGGGCGCTGGGCCCGGCCCGAGGGCGGGCTGCAGACGCCGGTGGCCCAGCTGGTCTGCAACTTCGCAGCGCCCGTCAACGGCAAGCCCGCGCTGCTGTCGCACGACGACGTGACGACCCTGTTCCACGAGTTCGGCCACGGCCTGCACCACATGCTGACCCAGGTGGACGAGATCGGCGTGGCCGGCATCTCCGGCGTCGAGTGGGACGCGGTCGAGTTGCCGAGCCAGTTCATGGAGAACTTCTGCTGGGAGTGGGAGGTCGTGCGCCACATGACGGCACACGTCGACAGCGGCGAGCCGCTGCCGCGCGCGCTGTTCGACAAGATGCTCGCCGCGCGCAACTTCCAGAGCGGCTTGCAGACGCTGCGCCAGGTCGAGTTCGCGCTGTTCGACATGCGCATCCACGCCGAGCCGGCGGCGGCGATCGACATCCAGCGCTCGATCGACGCGGTGCGCCGCGAGATCGCGGTGCTGCAGCCGCCGGCCTTCAACCGCTTCCAGCACAGCTTCTCGCACATCTTCGCGGGCGGCTATGCGGCCGGCTACTACAGCTACAAGTGGGCCGAGGTGCTGAGCGCCGACGCCTACGCGGCCTTCGAAGAGGAAGGCGTGTTCAATCCCGCCGTGGGCCGCCGCTACCGCGAGGCCATCCTGGAAGCCGGCGGCAGCCGCCCGGCGATCGAGAGCTTCAAGGCCTTCCGCGGCCGCGAGCCGCGCATCGACGCCCTGCTGCGCCACCAGGGCATGGCAGACTGACAGCCTGTGCTTCACACTTGGGGGACTCCGCGATGACCCACCAACCCGTTGTCCGCGCGCTGCTGGTCCTCGGCCTGCTCGGGGCCGCCGGCTCGCCGCTGCTGGCCCAGTACAAGGTGGTCGACCCCGACGGCCGTGTCACCTACACCGACCGCCCGACGCCGTCGAGCACGGCCAAGGTGCAGCCGATCCGCACCACGCCCGGCAGCGAAACCGTGTCGTCGCTGCCCTACGAGCTGCGCCAGGTCGCCGAGCGCTATCCGGTCACGCTGTACAGCGGCGACAACTGCGACGCCTGCACGGCCGGGCGCAACATGCTGCGCCAGCGCGGCGTCCCCTTCACCGAGAAGACCGTCAAGACCGATGCCGACATCCAGGCGCTGAAGCGCCTCGAGTCCAGCAGCGAGCTGCCGGTGCTGCGCATCGGCACGCAGCAGCTCAAGGGCTACACCGACGCCGAGTGGCGCAGCTACCTCGACGCCGCCGGCTACCCGGCGCAGTCCAGGTTGCCGGCCAGCTACAAGAGCGCCGACCCGGCACCGCTGGTCGGCCAGACCACCGCGACGCCGCCCGCCCGGCCCGCGGCACCACCGCAGCCGCCGGCCCAGTTGCCGCCCGCGCTCGAGACAGCGCCGCAGGGCATCCGCTTCTAGCGCCGCTCTCAAGCAAATGTGGCTCCGCCACTTTGCTTGAACCCCCGCGGGGGGCGCTCAGTAGCGCAGCGTCTGCACGCCCTCGGGCGTGCCCAGCAGGCAGACGCTGGCGCGGTGGCGCGCGAACACGCCGACCGTCACCACGCCGGGCCACTGGTTCACCTCGGTCTCGAAGGCCAGCGGCTCGGCGATGCGCAGGCCGTGCACGTCGACGATGCACTGGCCGTTGTCGGTCACCACCCCCTCGCGCACGCGGGCGTCGCCGCCCAGCGCCGCGAAACGGCGGCGGACCTGCGCCACCGCCATCGGCACCACCTCGACCGGCAGCGGAAACCGCCCCAGCACGTCGACGCGCTTGGAGGCATCGGCGATGCACACGAAGCGCAGGGCCAGGTCGGCGACGATCTTCTCGCGCGTCAGCGCCGCGCCTCCGCCCTTGATCATGCAGCCCTGCGGGTCGATCTCGTCGGCGCCGTCGACGTAGACCGGCAGGGACTCGACCTCGCTCGCCTCGAAGACCCGGATGCCATGGGCCTGCAGCCGCTCGGTGCTGCGCACCGAACTCGACACCGCGCCGGCGATCTGCGACTTGATCCCCGCCAGCGCGTCGATGAAGCAGTCGACCGTCGAGCCGGTGCCCACGCCGACGATGCTGCCGGCCACGACGTGATCCAGCGCGGCGCGCCCGACGAGGGCCTTGAGTTCGTCCTGGTTCATGCATTCGCCTCGGGTTGCGACCGCATTATCCCGGCCGCTGCCGGCAGGGCCTCTGGGACAATCCGCCCATGCCTCTCGTTCCCTACGCCCTGGCGCGCCCTTTCCTCTTCGGCCTCGATGCCGAGCATGCGCACGAGCTGACGCTGGCCGCCATCGCGCGGCTGCAGGACACGCCGCTGCAGTGCACCTGGCAGCAGGCGCGCGTCGACGACCCTGTCACGGTGGCCGGCCTGCGCTTCCCCAACCGCGTCGGCCTGGCCGCCGGCCTGGACAAGAACGGCCGCTGCATCGACGGCCTGGGGGCGATGGGCTTCGGTTTCATCGAGGTCGGCACCGTCACGCCCAAGGCCCAGCCCGGCAACCCGAAGCCGCGCCTGTTCCGGCTGACGGCGGCGGACGCGCTGATCAACCGCCTGGGCTTCAACAACGACGGGCTCGAGGCCTTCGTCGCCAACGTGCGGCGCGCGCGCTTCCGCGAGCGCGGCGGCGTGCTCGGGCTCAACATCGGCAAGAACGCCGCGACGCCGATCGAGGACGCCGCCTCGGACTACCTGCTGGGCCTGGACGGCGTGTTCCCGCACGCCGACTACGTGACCGTCAACATCTCCAGCCCCAACACCAAGAACCTGCGCAGCCTGCAGAGCGACGCGGCGCTCGACGCGCTGCTCGGCGCGCTGCAGGAGCGGCGCCAGCAGCTCGTCGCGCAGCACCGGCGCAGCGTGCCGATGTTCGTGAAGATCGCACCCGACCTCGACGAAGCCCAGGTCGGCGTGATCGCCGCCACGCTGCGCAGGAACGCGATCGACGGCGTGATCGCCACCAACACGACGCTCGCGCGCGACGCGGTGCAGGGCCTGCCGCACGCCGGCGAGGTCGGCGGCCTCAGCGGCCGACCCGTCGCCGACGCCAGCAACCGCGTGATCGGCCAGCTGCGCGCAGCGCTCGGCGCCGGCTATCCCATCATCGGCGTGGGCGGCGTGATGAGCGGCGCCGACGCCCGGGCCAAGCGCGCCGCGGGCGCCGACCTGGTGCAGATCTACACCGGACTGATCTACCGCGGCCCCGCCCTCGTTCCGGAGGCCGCGCAGGCCCTGCGCGGCTGACCCCGCCCCCCGCGCCCAGGGGCCCCGGCTCGGGCACTGCCGCGAGCCGGGCCTTCGCCCCGGTGCTAAGCTGCGCGCCCCACCGGGGCGAAGGCCCCCGCTTCACGGAATCCAACATGCCCGGCTTGCTCCCCGACGTCGACCCGCAAGGCCTCCTCGAGTACTCGGTCGTCTACACCGACCGCGCGCTCAACCACATGTCCCAGAAGTTCCAGGGCGTGATGCGCGACATCTCGGCCACGCTGAAGGAGGTCTATCGCGCGAAGTCGGCGGTCGTCGTGCCCGGCAGCGGCAGCTTCGGCATGGAGGCCGTCGCGCGCCAGTTCGCGACCGGCCGGAAGGTGCTGGTGATCCGCAACGGCTGGTTCAGCTACCGCTGGACGCAGATCTTCGACATGGGCTCGATCCCGTCGGAAGCGATCGTGCTGAAGGCGCGCCGCGTCGAGGACGGCAAGCAGGCCGCCTGGGCGCCGGCACCGATCGCCGAGGTCGTCGCCACCATCCAGGCCGAGCGGCCCGCCGTCGTGTTCGCGCCCCACGTCGAGACCTCGGCCGGGATGATCCTGCCCGACGACTATCTCAGGCAGGTGGCCGATGCGGTGCACGCCGTCGGCGGTCTCTTCGTGCTGGACTGCATCGCCTCGGGCACGATCTGGGTCGACATGGCGGCCACCGGCGTCGACGTGCTGGTCAGCGCCCCGCAGAAGGGCTGGAGCGGCCCGCCGTGCTGCGCGCTGGTCGCGCTGAGCCCGCTCGCGCGCGAACGCATCGACGGCACCACCAGCACCAGCTTCGCCTGCGACCTGCGCAAGTGGCTGCAGATCATGGAGACCTACGAGGGCGGTGCCCACGCCTACCACGCGACGATGCCGACCGATGCGCTGACGCGCGTGCGCGACGTGATGAACGAGTCGCGCGCCATCGGCTTCGCGTTGCTGCACGCGCGCCAGCAGGAACTCGGCGATCGCGTGCGCGCGCTGTTCGCGCACAAGGGCATCAAGAGCGTCGCGGCGGCCGGCTTCCAGGCGCCGGGCGTGGTCGTCAGCTACACCGAGGACGCCGGCATCCAGACCGGCAAGAAGTTCCTCGGCCTGGGCCTGCAGGTCGCGGCCGGCGTGCCGCTGCAATGCGACGAGCCGGCCGACTTCCAGACCTTCCGCATCGGCCTGTTCGGCCTGGACAAGCTGCAGAACGTCGAGCGCACCGTGCGCTCGCTCGACGACGCGCTGAACCAGCTGCTCTGACCGGGCGCTAGCGGCCGGCGAGCTGCGACAGGATCGCCGCCGCCATGCGCCGCGCCGCGCCACGGTGCGCGGCCGCAAAGTCGAGGGCCTGCGTGGCCATGCGCCCCCGGACCGCCTCGTCGGCCAGCAGCGCGACGGCGCGCCGGACCGCCGACGCCAGGTCGCCGACCCGCTCGGCCGCACCGGCGGCGATCGAACGCTCCGCGGCCTCGGCGAAGTTGAAGGTGTGCGGCCCCATCAGCACCGGGCAGCCGCAGGCCGCCGCCTCGATCAGGTTCTGCCCGCCCAGCGGCGCGAAGCTGCCGCCCAGCAGCGCGACGCGCGCGGCCGCGTAGTAGGCCGGCAGCTCGCCCATCGTGTCGCCGAGCCAGACATCGGCGGCTCGCGCCGCGTCATCGGGGCCGGCCGCCGGCCACGCGCTGCGGCGCGACAGCGACAGCCCGGCACGCTCCACCAGCGCCGCCACCTCGTCGAAGCGTTGCGGATGGCGCGCCACGAGCAGCAGCCGGGCCGCCGAGGCCACAGAGGGCCACGCCGCCAGCAGTTCGGCCTCCTCGCCCTCGCGCGTGCTGGCGGCCAGCACCAGCGGCCGCGCACCGACCTGCGCCCACGCGCGGCCTTGCGCCAGCCGATCCGCATCGGGCGTCACGTCGAACTTCAGGTTGCCCGCGACCTCGACCTGCGGAGCGCCCGCCGCGCGCAGCCGCTCGGCATCGGCTTCGGTCTGCGCCAGCACGCGCGCCAGCGCGGCCATCGCCGGGCGCAGCAGCGCCTCGAAGCGCAGGCCGCGCCGCAGGCTCCTGTCGCTGAGCCGGGCGTTGACCAGCAGCACCGGCACGCCGGCGCGCGTCGCCCGGCGGACCAGGTTCGGCCAGACCTCGGTCTCCATCAGCACGCCCACCGCCGGCTGCCAGTGATCGAGGAAGCGCCGCACGGCCGCCGGCGCGTCGTAGGGCAGCCAGCACTGCGCGTCACCCGGCTGCAGCAGCGCCGCACCGGCCTCGCGTCCGGTCGCGGTGCCATGCGTCAGCAGCAGGCGCAGGCCCGGTCGGGCGGCACGCAGCGCATCGATCAGGGCCGCCGCGGCACGCGTCTCGCCCAGCGAGACCGCGTGGATCCACACCGCCCCCGGTCGCGCCGGCGGATAGCCCCGGCCGAAGCGCTCGGCCATCGCATGGCGGTAGAGCGGCTCGACGGCACCGCGCCGCCACAGCCTCACCCGGTAGAGCGGCGCAACGACCCACAGCAGCGCGTCATAGGCCCAGCGCGCCAGCGCCGCCTTCACGCGACGCGCTCCCAGGCCTGGATCGTCTGCGCCACCGTCGGCAAGTCCGCCTCGCTGGCCTGCAGCACCGCGGTCTTCGGCTGCCAGTAGGCCGCCGCGCGCCAGGCCTTGTCCTCGATGAAGAGCTGCACCGTCGGCCGGCCCAGCGTCGCCGACATGTGCGACAGCCCGGTGTCCAGGCCGATGCTGCCGTGGCAGCGCGCCATCACGGCGGCCAGCCGGTCGAGCGGCAGGCGCGGCAGCACGGCCGCCCCGGCGCCGACCTGCGCGGCGATCGCCTCGGCGCTGGCGCGCTCGTCGGCCGTGCCCCAGGGCAGCCAGACGCGCGCACCGCGCTGCACGAGCGAGCGGCCCAGTTCGGCCCAGTAGCCGGGCGGCAGCAGCTTCTGCGCCTTCGCCGAGCCGTGCACCAGCAGCACCGCGCGCGGATCGCTCCAGGGCGCGTCCTGCGGATCGAGCGCCGGCACCTGCCAGGGCACGACCGGCGGGCCCTCGGCGCGATGGCCCAGCGCGCGCGCCGCGAGGTCGCGCGAACGGTCGACCACGTGGATGCGCACCGGCATGTGCAGCGCCTCGTCGTAGGCCCAGCGCGCCGGCGCCTCGTAGGCCGAGCCGTCGGTGCGGTTGGCCAGGCCATAGCGGCGGCCGCGCGGCGCCAGCGGCGCGGCCCGGGCGATCAGCGCACTCTTGATCAGGCCCTGCAGGTCCAGCACCGCGTCGTAGCGCAAGCCGCGCAGGTGGCGCCAGAAGGCCGCGACCTCGTCGCGCGCCGCCCCCGGCGCCTTGCGCCAGCGCCGCAGCGCGATCGGCAGCACGTGCTCGACGCCGGCGAAGCAGCGCAGCAGCGGCACGAAGGCCTCCTCGGCCACCCAGTCGATGCGCGCGCCCGGGTGCGCGCGGTGGATGTCGGCCAGCACCGGCGCCGCATGCACGACATCGCCGAGCGAGGACAGCCGGACGATCAGCACCCGCATGGCGGCTGCGCGGCGCGGTCAGTGCGCTGCCGCGGCCACCTGCGCGTCGGGCTTCACGGCACGCAGCGCGGCCATGAACTGCGTCTGGATGCGCTCCAGCGCCGCCGCCGTCTGGCCCTCGAAGCGCAGCACGAGCACCGGCGTCGTGTTCGACGCGCGGATCAGGCCGAAGCCGTCGGCATACTCGGCGCGCAGGCCGTCGATCTTGATGATCTCGCTCGCGCCGTCGAAGCGCGCCTGCTCGCGCAGCTTCGCGACGACCTCGTGGTGCTCGCCCTCGGCGCAGGGCACGTTGAGCTCGGGCGTGCTGTGGCTGGTCGGCAGCGCGTCCAGCACGGCGCTCGGGTTCTTGTGCCGCGACAGGATCTCCAGCAGCCGCGCCGCGGTGTAGGTCGCGTCGTCGAAGCCGTACCAGCGCTCGCCGAAGAAGATGTGCCCGCTCATCTCGCCGGCCAGCGGCGCGCCGCTCTCCTTGAGCTTGGCCTTGATCAGCGAATGGCCGGTGCGCCACATCACCGGCTCGCCGCCGGCCTCGCGGATCGCGGTGACGAGCCGCTGGCTGCACTTGACGTCGAAGATGATCGGCGCGCCCGGATGGCGCTTCAGGATGTCGCGCGCGAACAGCATCAGCTGCCGGTCCGGGAAGATGTTGTGGCCGTCCGCCGTGACGACGCCGAGGCGGTCGCCGTCTCCGTCGAAGGCCAGGCCCAGTTCGGCGCCGCTCGCCTTGACGCTGCGGATCAGGTCCTCCAGGTTCTCGGGCTTGCTCGGGTCGGGATGGTGGTTGGGGAAGTCGCCGTCGACCTCGGAGTACAGCTCGATCACCTCGCAGCCCAGCGCGCGCAGGATGCCGGGCGCCGAGGCGCCGGGGATGCCGTTGCCCGAGTCGACGACGATCTTCATCGGCCGCGCCAGCTTGCAGTCGCCCACGATGCGGTGCGCGTACTCGGGCACGATGTTCATCATCGCCGAGCGGCCGACCGACTGCTGGTAGTCCTCGGCCTCGATGCGGCGCCGCAGGCCCTGGATGTCCTCGCCGTGGATCGCGCGGCCCGCCAGCACCATCTTGAAGCCGTTGTAGTCCTTGGGGTTGTGGCTGCCGGTCACCTGGATGCCGCTGCGGCAGCCGTGCGCGCCGCGCGTCGCGGCCACGTAGTACAGCATCGGCGTCGTCACCGCGCCGAGATCGACGACGTCGAGCCCCGTCGAGCGCAGCCCGCGCACCAGGGCCGCGACGAGCGCGGGCCCGGACAGGCGTCCATCGCGACCGACGGCGACCGCCTTCTCGCCGAGCTGGCGCGCCTCGGTCCCGAAGGCCCGGCCCAGGTGCTCGGCGAAGCGCTCGTCGATCGTCTTGCCGACGATGCCGCGGATGTCGTAGGCCTTGAAGATGGAATGGGCAAGCTGCATTCGGTGTCCTCGGGAGCCCTGCCGGCATGGCAGAGCCGCCAGATTGTAGGGACGCCCCCGGCGGGGCCGACGGGGGTCGCCCGCCGGGCCGGCGGGCGTGCCGAAGCACAGGTCCGAAAACGGCGAGTCGGCCGGCCCGGCGCGCCTAAGATGCCGGCATGCTCTCCCCCGATTCCACCGCGGCGACCGCCTCGTCGCCCATCGACGAGGACGCCGCCTACCAGGCCTGGTGCACGCACGACGCGCGTTTCGACGGGCGCCTGTTCGTCGGCGTGACCTCGACCGGCATCTATTGCCGGCCGGTGTGCCGTGTGCGCATGCCGCGGCGCGCGAACATGCGCTTCTTCGGCAATGCCGCGAGCGCCGAGCGCGACGGCTTCCGCCCCTGCCTGCGCTGCCGGCCCGAGCTGGCGCCGGGCCTGGCGCTGGTCGACTCCTCGCAGGTGCTGGCCCAGCACGCGGCGCACCTGATCCAGGAGGCCGTGCACGCCGGCCGCAGCGTCGGCATGCCCGAGATCGCCGGGCGCCTGGGCGTCACCGACCGCCACCTGCGCCGCATCTTCCTGGCCGTGCACGGCGTGACGCCGATCGATCATCTGACGACCCAGCGCCTGCTGCTCGCCAAGCAGTTGCTGACCGACACCGCGCAGCCGGTCACCCAGGTCGCGCACGCCAGCGGCTACGACAGCCTGCGGCGCTTCAATGCCGCCTTCCAGCAGCGCTACCGGCTGAGCCCGAGCGCGCTGCGCCGCGCCGGCCGCGCCGGCCCGGCCGGTGGCCCGCCCGACCTGGTCCGGCTGCGCCTGGGCTGGCGGCCGCCCTACGACATCGACGGCGTGCTGCGCTACTTCGCGCAGCGCCAGGTCGGCGGGCTCGAGGTGGTCGATGCGACCGGGCTGCGCCGCACGCTGGCGCTGTCGCATGGCGGCCGGCTGCACCGCGGCTGGTTCGCGGTGCGCTTCGACGCGCAGCGCCACGAGTTGGAAGCCGCCATTTCACCGGGGCTCGCGCCCGCGCTCGGCGGCGTGCTGCAGAGCCTGCGCCAGGCCTTCGACCTCGACGCCGATCCCGAGCGCATCGACCCGGTGCTGGCCCGGCTGCCCGTGGCGCCGCGACCCGGCATCCGCCTGCCCAGCGGCTTCGGCGGCTTCGAGATCGCGGTGCGCGTGATCCTCGGCCAGCAGGTCACCGTGAAGGCCGCGCGCACCCTCGCACAGCGCCTGGTCGATCGCTTCGGCGAGCCGGTCGCCACGCCCTTCGCCGACCTGTCGCGGCTGTTTCCCACCGCCGAGGCGCTGGCCGCTGCGCGGGCCGAGTCCATCGGCACGCTGGGCATCGTGCGCCAGCGCGTCGGCGCCCTGCAGGCGCTGGCGCGCGCGGTGGCGGACGGCACGCTGGACCTGCACCGCGGCGCGCCGCTGGAGCCCACGCTCGACGCCTTGCGTGCGCTGCCCGGCGTCGGCGAGTGGACGGCCCAGGTCGTCGCGATGCGCGCGCTGGCCTGGCCCGACGCCTGGCCGGCCACCGACATCGGCCTGTACAACGCGCTCGGATCACGCGACCCGAAGCACCTCACCGCACTCGCCGAGGCCTGGCGGCCCTGGCGCGCCTATGCCGTGATGCGGCTGTGGCAGGAACTGGAGAAACAGACATGAGCACCACCCCCTTGCGTGCGCAGGCACGCGCCGACACTCCGCTGGGCCCGATCACCGTGGCGGCGACCGAGCACGGCCTCGCCGGCCTGTGGTTCGACGACCAGAAGCACCACCCCGGCGAGATCGACGCGCCCGACGACCCGTCGCAGCGCTGGATCGCGCAGGCGCTGGCGGAACTCGCGGCCTACTGGCGCAACGGTGAAGGCCGCTTCACGACGCCGGTCGACCTGGACGGCAGCGCCTTCCAGCGCAGCGTCTGGGACGCGCTGCGCGGCATCGAGGCCGGGCGCACGACGAGCTACGGCGCGCTGGCCGGCTCGCTGGGCCGGGCCTCGGCGGTGCGCGCCGTCGCCGCCGCCGTGGGCCGCAACCCGCTGTCGGTCATCGTGCCCTGCCACCGCGTGCTGGGCGCCGACGGCTCGCTGACCGGCTATGCCGGCGGCCTGGAGCGCAAGGCCGCGCTGCTGCAGCTGGAAGGCGCGCTGCTCCGATGAAGTCCCGCGACCTCGCCGAACTGCTCGCGCTGGCCGCGCTGTGGGGCGCGTCCTTCCTCTTCATGCGGCTGGGCGCGGGCGAGTTCGGCCCGGTCGCGCTGGCCGGGCTGCGCGTGGTCGGCGCCACGCTCTTCCTGCTGCCGCTGCTGGTCGCGCGCGGCCAGTGGGCGGCGTTGCGGGCCAACGGGCGGGCGATCTTCGCCGTCGGCATCGCCAACTCGGCCCTGCCCTTCCTGGCCTACAGCTACGCGGCGCTCAGCATCACGGCCGGCCTGTCGTCGATCTTCAATGCCGGCACACCGCTGTGGGGTGCGCTGATCGCCTGGCTGTGGCTGAGGGACCGGCCGACGTCCTGGCGGGCGCTCGGCCTGGCGATCGGCTTCGGCGGCGTGCTGTGGCTGGCCTGGGACAAGGCCAGCTTCAAGCCGGGCGCCGACGGCCTGTCCTCGGGCTGGGCGGTCGTCGCCTGCCTCGCGGCGACGCTGCTGTACGGCTGGTCGGCCAACTTCACCAAGCGCCACCTGGCCGGCGTGCCGCCGCTGGCGGTCGCCACCGGCAGCCAGCTGTCGGCCGCCGTCGTGCTGCTGCTGCCGATGCTCTGGTGGTGGCCGGCGCAGACGCCGTCGACGACCGCCTGGGTCGCGGTCGCGCTGCTGGCCGTGGCCTGCACCGGCGTGGCCTACGTGCTGTACTTCCGCCTCATCGCGCATGTCGGGCCGGCCAAGGCGATCTCGGTGACCTTCCTGATCCCCGTGTTCGCCGTGGTGTGGGGCTGGATGTTCCTGGGCGAAGGCCTGACGCTGGCGATGCTGCTGGGCTGCGCCGTGATCCTGCTCGGCACGGCGCTGGCGACCGGCCTGCTGAAGCCGCGGCAAGCCGCGAACTGAGGCCGGATCGCGGCCCAAGTCGGCGCTTCGCCGGGCCGGCCGGCGGCCGACACTGTCGCCGTCGACGTCTTGCCGGGGGGCCGGTCCGATGCCGCCGGGGCGATCAGCGCTCCGACGATCCGACGACAACGCGTCTGCAAAGCCTGCAGTACCTGTCCTGTCGCCGCACCTTGCATCGGAGCCTTTCATGCGCCTCAACGAGCCCGTCACCCAGCGCGAGTTCGAGTTTCCCGACCACGCCACGCTGATGTCGACCACCGACACGCAGAGCCACGTCACCTACGCCAACGCCGCGTTCATCGAGGTCAGCGGCTTCAGCCGCGACGAGGTGATGGGCCAGCCGCACAACCTGGTGCGCCATCCCGACATGCCGAAGGAAGCCTTCGCCGACATGTGGACCACGCTCAAGGGCGGCGAGCCCTGGACGGCGCTGGTCAAGAACCGCCGCAAGAACGGCGACCACTACTGGGTGCGCGCCAACGCGACGCCCGTGATCCGCAACGGCCGGCACGCCGGCTACATGTCGGTGCGCACCAAGGCCAGCCGCGACGAGATCGCCGGCGCCGAGGCGCTGTACCGCGAGTTCCGCGAGGGCAAGGCCGGCAGCCGCCGCTTCCACAAGGGCCTGGTCGTGCGCACCGGCCCGGGCGCCTGGCGCTCGATGTTCCAGACCCTGCCGGTTCGCTGGCGCATCCGCTCGACGCTGCTGACGCTGGCCCCGGCCATCGTCGCCGGCGCCTGGGGCCTGGGCCTGGCGGGCGGCGCGCTCGGTGGCCTGGCCGGCGTGACCGCGGCCGCGTGCGTCCTCGCGTCGTGGTGGCTGGAGTCGCAGATCTCGCGCCCGCTGGAGCAGGTGCTCGAGCAGGCGCTGCGCGTGGCTTCGGGCGAGAGCCAGAAAGCCCTGCACATGAATCGCGTCGACGAGATCGGCATGACGCTGCGCACCATCAGCCAGCTCGGCCTGATGTTCCGCTGGCTGATCGACGACGTCAGCGGCCAGGTGCTCAACGTCCAGACCGCGATCAACGAGATCGCGCAAGGCAACAACGACCTGAGCTCGCGCACCGAGCAGGCGGCGTCGAGCGTGCAGCAGACCGCCTCGTCGATGACGCAGATGACCGCGACGGTGAAGAGCAACGCCGACACCGCGACCCAGGCCAACCAGCTGTCGGGCTCGGCCAGTGACGCCGCGGCGCGCGGCGGCCGGGCGGTCTCCGAGGTCGTGACGACGATGAACGACATCACACACAGCTCGAAGAAGATCGCCGACATCATCAGCGTGATCGACGGCATCGCCTTTCAGACCAACATCCTGGCGCTCAACGCCGCGGTGGAAGCGGCGCGCGCCGGCGAGCAGGGCCGCGGCTTCGCGGTCGTGGCCGGCGAGGTGCGCAACCTGGCCCAGCGCAGCGCGCAGGCGGCCAAGGAGATCAAGGACCTGATCGGCGCCAGCGTCGACAAGGTCGAGGCCGGCGCCAAGCTGGTCGACGACGCCGGCCGCACGATGGACGACATCGTCAGCCAGGTGAAGCGCGTCACCGACCTGATCGCCGAGATCAGCTCGGCGACGCACGAGCAGACCGGCGACATCACCCAGGTGAGCCAGGCGGTCGGTTCGCTGGACCAGATCACGCAGCAGAACGCCGCGCTGGTCGAGCAGAGCGCCGCGGCGTCGGAGAGCCTGAAGCAGCAGGCCACCCGCCTGGTCGAGGCGGTCAGCGTGTTCCGCTGAGCCTCGCGCTGCAGCACGCAAGAGGCGGCCCGCGAGGCCGCCTTTTCACTTGGCGCGCCGGTAGTCGCTGGGCGACAGCCCGAGGTGGCTGCGGAACACGCGGCTGAAGTGCGCCATGTTCGAGAAGCCGAAGGCGAAGGCGATGTCGGTGATCGAGCGCTGCTCGTTGGCACGGTCGTCGAAGCTGCGGCGGCAGGCCTCGAGGCGGCGCCGCAGGATGTAGCCGGCCACGCCGTCGGGTTCTTCGGCGAAGGCGTTGTAGAGCTGGCGCCGGCTGCAGTTGAGCGCGTGCGCGATGCCGTCGACCGTGAGCCCCGGGTCGCCCAGGCGCGCAGCGACGTGCTGCTTGATGCGCTCGCGCAGCGCCTCGCGCTGCGTCACCGCGGTGCCGATGCCGGCCAGGTCCAGCATCGCCAGGTGCACGAACTGCGTGATCGCGTCGCCGACGCCGCGCGCGGCCGTCTCCGACATGCCCGGCAGCTCGCGGTAGGCCGAGCGCATCGTCTCCAGCGCCAGCCGCGCGACCCCGCCGCTGCCGCCCAGGCGCCGCGCCATCAGCGGGTCGAGCGAGACGCCGCGTTCGGCGAGGCGCGCCTTGGGCAGCATGACGATCAGGTGCTCGACGCGCACCGGATTGGCGACCGCATAGCTGTCGGTGGTGTCGTAGATGCTCCACTGGTCGGGCGTGACCCAGGCCTCGCGGCCCTTCTGCTCGACCCCGGCGCAACCGACATAGGGCGCGACGATCTTCAGGTAGCCGACCTCGGAGCTGCGCACCATCGCGGCCGAGCGCATCACGCGGTGGCGGTTGGCCTCCAGTCGCGTCAGCACCACGTCGCCGGCGTGCAGCGTGGTCATGCGGCCGTCGAAGCCGCCGTCGCCGTAGAGGTCGGACTTCAGGCCGCAGAACAGGCGATCGATCCAGTCCGACCAGTAGCCGCCGCGCTCGGCCGGCGCGACCTGGTCGGTGTTCATCGCGGTGCTGGTGATGGCCATGGCGCATGCCCTCCGGGCCGACAGGGTATCGGCGCGGCAGCCGCGCCTCAAGGCCACGAACCCGTCCCCGGGTAAGACACTAGCGGCCGTGCACGGATCGTCAAGCCGCCTGCATGCGGCGGCAAGCGGCGGCGGCGGCGGCGGCCAAGAATCCGCCCATACCGTCACGCATCGACCCACACCGACCGGCCCAGCCGGCGCCCCCAAGGAGACACCGATGACCGCACGCCGTCCTTTGCCCGCGGGCCTGAAGCGCCGCACCGTCCTGCAGGCGGCGTCGGCCGCGTCCGCCGCGCTGGCCCTGCCCGGCCTCGTGCGCGCCCAGGCGGCGCCGGTGCGCATCGGCTACGCCATCGCGCGCACCGGGCCGTGGACCACCGGCGCGCAGGTCAGCCAGGAGCCGAACTACCTGCTGTGGGCCGAGCAGCAGAACGCGGCCGGCGGACTCAGCGTCAAGGGCGCGAAGCGGACCATCGAGCTGGTCAGCAGCGACGACCAGAGCAACATCGAGACCTGCGTGCGCACCTACGAGAAGCTGATGGGCAGCGACAAGGTCGACCTGGTGCTGCCGCCCTGGGGCAGCAACGCCAACTTCGCGGTCGCGCCGCTGGCCACGCGCTTCGGCTATCCCTTCCTCGCGCCGACCGCGCTGAGCCGGCGGCTGATCGAGATGAAGCTGCCCTACTTCTTCTCGCTGCTGCAGCAGCCGGCGCCGATGATGAACGCGCTGGTCGACATGCTCAAGGCCAACGGCGTGCGCTCGATCGCGACGATCTACGTCGACGACCTGTTCGGCCTGGAGAACTACGCCGCGCTCAAGGTCGCGCTGCAGGGCACCGGCATCAGCCTGGTCGAGGACAAGAGCTACCCGCTCGGCGTGAAGGACCTGTCGCCGGTGCTGCGCAGCATCAAGGACAAGAACCCCGACGCCTTCGTCGGCCTGACCTACCCGCCCGACACCATCCTCGCCAGCCGCCAGAGCAAGGAGATCGGCTTCAACCCGAAGTTCTTCTACGCCAGCGTCGGCACCGCCTTCCAGCTCTACCGCAACGTGATGACGGCCGCCGGCGCCGAGGGCGTGCTGGGCATGGGCTCGTGGAACGCCAAGACCAGCCCCGGTGCCAAGGCCTACTTCGACGCCCATGTCGCCAAGTACGGCGCGCAGAAGGAACCCGACCGCTGGGCCAGCGGCGCGACCTGGGCCGGGCTCGAGATCCTGACCGCCGGCGTCGCCAGGGTCGGCCTGGACCGCAAGGCGCTGCGCGACTACGTGGCGAACACCGAGCACTCGACCATCCTCGGCAAGATCAGGTTCGCCGGCAGCGAGAACGTCGGCACGCCGGGTTCGGTGGGCCAGTGGCAGAAGGGCGAGTTCGAGGTGGTCTGGCCCAAGTCGAACGCGACCTCGACGCTGATCGCCAAGCCGGCGTGGAGTTGAGTGTCGTGTTGTTGGTGGTGCTGCGCGGCGCGGCAGGCGGTGTGCGGCGGGGGAAAAGCAAACGCCGCTCCCAGCACGCGCAGCAACCGACATGAGCCTCGGCGCCTGGCTCGAACTGATCGCCTCCGGCCTGATCACCGGCGGCGTGTATGCGCTCGTCGCGCTGGGGTTGAACCTGCAGTACGGGCTGATGCGCATCCTCAACATCGCGCATGGCGAGTTCCTGATGGTCGGCGCCTTCCTCACCTGGACTGCGCAGTCCACGCTGGGGCTCTCGCCGCTGCTGATGATCCCGGTGTGCTTTGCGGTGCTGATGGCGATGGGGCTCGTCATCCATCGCCTGAGCTTCCGGCGCCTCGCGCGCACCAGCCCCAACCTCGACGTCTTCGAGGCGCGCGGCCTGATGGTCGCCTTCGGCCTGATGTTCCTGCTGCAGAACGCCGCGCAGCTGCTCTGGGGCGGCGACCTGCGCGGCTACGACTACCTGACCGGGCCGGTCGCGATCGGCGGCGCGCAGTTCGCGGCCAACAAGCTGCTGCTGCTGGCGCTGGCGCTGGGGTTCAGCGGCGCGCTGATCGCGGTGCTGCGCGGCACGCTCTACGGCAAGGGCGTGCGCGCGCTGATGCAGTCGCCGACCGGCGCGCAGCTGGTCGGCATCGACACGACGCGGCTGCACCCGCTGATGTTCGGCGTGGGCCTCGGCCTGTCGGGCGTGGCCGGCTGCCTGCTGTCGATGACCTACACGATCTCGCCGACCATGGGCGAGCCCTACACGGTGACGGCGCTGATCGTCATCACGCTCGGCGGCTTCGGCAGCATGGCCGGCGCACTGGTCGGCGGGCTGGCGCTGGGCGTCGTCGAGGCGCTGGGCATGCACTTCGCCAGCCCGTCGCTGAAGTCGCTGCTCTCCTACGGCATCTTCATCGCGGTGCTGCTGTGGCGGCCCAACGGCCTGTTCGTGCGCAAGTGAGCGGCCCATGAGACGTGACTTCCTGATCCTCTTCGCGCTCGCCGGCTGGGCCTTGTCGGTGCCGCACTACGGCAGCGACTTCGCCGTCTCGCTGGCGCTCACCTGCCTGATGTACGCGGCGCTCGCCACCAGCTGGAGCCTGTTCTGCGGCACGACCCGCTACCTGTCGCTGGCGACGGCCGCCTTCTTCGGCATCGGTGCCTACACCAGCGCGCTGGTGCTGGACGCAGCCGGCTGGGCCGCGGCCATCGGGCTCGGCGCGGCGATCGCCGCGGCCGTCGCCGTCGTCATGGGCCTGGCGGTGCTGCACCTGCGCGGCACCTACTTCGCGGTGCTGACCTTCGGCATGACCGAGCTGATCCGCCATGCCATCACCTGGTGGGAGAAGCAGGTCACCGGCACCGTCGGCCGCGTGCTGACCACCGTGCCCGACCGCGACACCATCTACCTCACGATGCTGGCCCTGGCCGTCGCAGCCGTGGCGACGGCCATCGTCGTGCGGCGCAGCCGCTTCGGCCTGGCGATGGCCGGCATCGGCGCCGACGAACAGCGCGCGCAGACGCTGGGCGTGAACACGCGGCTCGTCAAGACCGCCGGCTTCGCGCTGACCGCGGCCTTCGCCGGCGCGGTGGGCGCGGCGATGAGCGTGCGCTGGACCTACATCGACCCGGCCACGGTCTTCAACCCCTTCATCGGCTTCCAGACCGTGCTGATCGCGCTGATCGGCGGCGCGGCCACGCTCTGGGGCCCGCTGATCGCCGCCGTGGTCTTCAGTCTGCTGGCCGAGACGCTGCGCCTGCAGGCACCGCAGGTCTACATGATGTCGCTGGGCCTGCTGCTGATCCTGTGCGTGCTCTACCTGCCGGGCGGCCTGGCCTCGCTGCGTGCGGCGACGCTGCGGCAGTGGCGCGACGACCTGCAGGCGTGGTGGCGCGCGCTTCGCCGACCCGGCGCGCAATCCGGGAGCACCGCATGAACGGCCACCCGCTGCTCGAAGCCCGCGACGTGACGGTGCGCTTCGGCGGCCTCGTCGCCGTCGACGCCGTCAGCGCCGCCTTCGCACCCGGCGAGCTGGTCGGCATCATCGGTCCCAACGGCGCCGGCAAGACCACCTTCTTCAACGCGCTGTCCGGCGTGGTCGCCCCCAGCGCCGGCCGGCTGTTCGCGCAGGGCCGGCGGCTCGATGGCGCCGGGCCGCACCGCTACGCGCGCCAGGGCATCGCGCGCACCTTCCAGACGCCGCGCGTGTTCGGCGAGCTGAGCGTGGCCGACAACATCGACTTCGGCCTGCAGTTCGCGGGCCGCGGGCGCAGCGCGCCGGGGCTGCTGAAGGACGGGGCCGCGATCCTGGCGCTGATCGGCCTGGCGCCGCAGACCGCACTGCCGGCCGCCGCGATCACGCCGTCGCAGCAGCGCCTGCTGGAGATCGGCATGGCGCTCGCGACGCGCCCGCGCCTGCTGCTGCTCGACGAGGTCGCCGCCGGCCTGACCGAGGCCGAGATCGAGGCCATGGCCCGCCTGATCCGCCGCCTGCGCGACGAGCTGGACCTGACCGTGATCTGGATCGAGCACGCGGTCACCACGCTGCTGCGCCATGTGGAGCGCGTGCTGGTGCTGCACCAGGGCCGCAAGATCGCCGACGGCGCACCGGCCGAGGTGGTGCGCAACCCCGAGGTCGTCGAGGCCTACCTCGGCGACGAGATGACGCAAGCCGCATGAACAACGAGATCGAGACCGCGCTCGGCCGCCGCCTGGCCCACCTGAAGGTCGAGGGCCTGTCGGCCGGCTACGGCGCCTTCCTGGTGCTGCGCGAGCTGTCGCTGGAAGCGCGGCCCGGGCTGACGGTGATCCTCGGGCCCAACGGTGCGGGCAAGACGACCTTGCTGAAGGCGATCGCAGGGCTGATCCCGCGCGGCGGCAGCTTGACGCTGGACGGCCAGCCGATCGAGCGTGACGCGAAGACGAGCGAGATCGTCCGGCGCGGCATCGCGCTCGTGCCCGAAGGCCGGCAGCTCTTTCCCCAGATGTCGGTGGCCGAGAACCTCGAGCTCGGCGGCTGGCTGCTGCCGCCCGACGAACGCGCGCGCCGGCTCGAGCAGGCCTTCGCGGACTTTCCGAAGCTGCGCGAGCGCGCCCGCCAGCTGGCCGGCACGATGAGCGGCGGCGAGCAGCAGATGGTGGCCGTGGCCCGCGCGATGATGAGCGCGCCGCGCCTGCTGATGCTCGACGAACCCTCGCTCGGCCTCGCGCCGCGCATGGTCGACGAGCTGCTCGCGATCGCGCGCCGCATCGCCGATGCCGGCACCACCGTGCTGATGGTCGAGCAGAACGTGCGCAAGGCGCTGGCCGTCGCCGACCGCGGCTACGTGATGGAGCGCGGCCGCCTGGTCGCCAGCGGCCCGGCCACGCTGCTGGCGCGGTCCACCATCGTCCGCCAGGCCTATCTGGGCAGCGGCGCTGCGGCCGCTCCGACAGCCACCAGTTCCCCCGCGAAGGAGAGTCCCATGTCCGATCTGTCCATGCTCATCAACGGCCTCGCCGTTTCTGCCGAGAAGGGCGCGACCTTCGAGCGCCGCAACCCGCTGGACGGCAGCGTCGCGACGCGCGCGCCCGCAGCCAGCGCCGCCGACGCGGTGGCCGCGGTCGAATCGGCGGCCGAGGCCTTCCGGACCTGGAGCCAGGCCGGCCCCGGCGAGAAGCGCGCCCTGCTGCTGAAGGCCGCCGACGCGCTGGAGGCACGCACGCCCCGGTTCATCGAGGCGATGGCCGCCGAGACCGGCGCCACCGGCCCGTGGGCCGGCTTCAACGTGATGCTGGCCGCCGGGATGATCCGCGAGGCCGCCGCGCTGACGACGCAGATCGCCGGCGAAGTGATCCCATCCGACGTGCCCGGCTCGCTCGCCATGGGTCTGCGCCAGCCGGCCGGCGTGGTGCTGGGCATCGCGCCGTGGAATGCGCCGGTGATCCTGGGCGTGCGCGCGATCGCCGTGCCGCTGGCCTGCGGCAACACCGTGGTGCTCAAGGGCAGCGAGAACTGCCCGCGCACCCACCAGCTGATCGTCGAGGCCTTCCAGGACGCCGGCTTCGCGCCGGGCGTCGTCAACTACCTCACCAATGCGCCGGCCGACGCCGGCGCGGTGGTCGAGGCCATGGTCGCGCACCCGGCGGTGCGGCGCGTCAACTTCACCGGCAGCACGCGCGTCGGCAGGCTGATCGCGATGACCTGCGCCAGGCACCTGAAGCCGGTCGTGCTGGAACTGGGCGGCAAGGCGCCGCTGGTCGTGCTGGACGATGCCGACCTCGACGCCGCGGTCGATGCCGCGGCCTTCGGCGCCTTCGCCAACAGCGGGCAGATCTGCATGAGTACCGAGCGCCTCGTCGTCGACGGTCGCATCGCCGACGACTTCGTCGCGAAGTTCGTCAGGAAGGCGAAGTCGCTGCCGCTCGGCGACCCGCGCAAGCCCGAGCCGGTGGTGCTGGGCTCGGTGGTCGGCATGGGCACGGTCGAGCACTGCAACGCGCTGATCGACGACGCGCTCGCCAAGGGCGCAAAGCTGCTGTGCGGCGGCAAGGCCGACAGCACGCTGATGCCGGCCACGGTGCTGGACCACGTGACGCCGGCCATGCGCATCTACCGCGAAGAGACCTTCGGCCCGGTGAAGTGCGTCGTGCGCGTCGACGGCGTCGAGGCCGCGGTCGCCTGCGCCAACGACAACGAGTACGGCCTGTCGGCGGCCGTGTTCGGACGCGACGTGGCGCGTGCGATGAACGTGGCCCGGCGCATCGAGTCCGGCATCTGCCACATCAACGGGCCGACGGTGCACGACGAGGCCCAGATGCCCTTCGGCGGCGTCAAGGGCTCGGGCCTGGGCCGCTTCGGCGGCAAGGCGGGCATCGCCGAGTTCACCGAGCTGCGCTGGATCACGGTGCAGACGGCGCCCCGGCACTATCCGTTCTGAGGCTGGTGGCCGCACGGAAGAAACGGGCCCGCGGGCCCGTTTCTTCCGGTCGAGAGGCGGCGACTCAGCCCTTGCCGAACTTCGCCTTCGCGTCGGCGACGCAGCTGGCCTTGGCGTCGCCCGACAGCGCGTCGCACTTCTCGAGCGCCACCTTCAGGTCGGCCTCGCGCTTGTCGGCGGTCGCCTCCCGGGCCGCGGCGCCGGTCGCCTTGCTCATCCTGGCGTCGGCCAGGGCCTTGGTCTCGGCGGCCTTGGCTTCCTTGACGCAGACGTCCTTGTCGTTGCCGGCCTTGTCGTCGCACTTCTCCTTGGCGACCGCGTAGGCCGTCTCGGCCCTCACGACCAGCAGCTTGTTGCGGTCGTCCGGCTTGCCGCTGTAGCTGGCGTCGAGCTCGGCCCGCGCGACCTTCTCCTTGCCCTTCGCCTGCTCGACGCAGACGTCCTTGCCGTTGCCGGCCAGCGAGTCGCAGGCAGCGCGATCGGCCTTGTGGTCGGCTTCGATGCGCGTCTTCGCGGCATTGAAGTCGGCCTTGCTCATGCCGGCGGCGTGAACCACCGGCAGAGCCAGCATGGCGGCGACGATGATCGAGGTCTTGAGAGCGAAGGTCTTGTTCATGAAGGTCTCCTGTCGAGTGGGTCCGCGGCGGGACCGCGGTGACCGCAGTGTGCGAACGCGCCGTCGCCGCGACCATCGGAAGGACTCGCCGCCTGCGGTAGTCGTCGTCCTACGCAGGCGCTCGCGGCAGGAAGAGATCGAAGGCCAGCTTGCCGGCCACGCCCGAGACCGCGCTGACCGCGCTGCCCCAGGCCATGTCGATCAGCGACAGCCCGACCGGCCAGCCTTTGAGCGTGGCCAGGTTGGTGAGGTCGTAGGTCGCGTAGGCGAAGAAGCCGAACAGCGCGGCCCACAGCGCCGTCCGCGTCCATCCCGGGTCGGCCGCCGTCGGCAGCACCGCGAACACCACCAGCCCCAGCGCGAACACCGCGTAGAACAGCACGGCGACCGGCACGTTCGGCCGCTCGAGCATCAGGTGCCCGATGCCATGCTGGTACAGCGGCCTGGCGATCACGCCCAGCCACAGCAGGTCGAGCACGACCATCACCAGGGCGGTGGCAGCGTAGGCGGCGGCGTACTTCATGAGGCGGTTCCTCCGGATCAGAGCCAGTATTCCCAGGCCCGGGCGAAGGCCTCCTTCAGCCGCAGGTCGAGCGGGCGCCGCTCCCACTGCTCGAGCGTCACCTCGTCGGACGCCGCCAGGTCCTGGTCGAACATGGCCCGCAACTCGCGGCCGAACTCGGCGCCCAGCACCACGGCGTTGAGCTCGTGGTTGTGCAGGAAGCTGCGCCAGTCGAGGTTGGTCGACCCGACGGTGGCCCACACGCCGTCGATCAGCCCGGTCTTGGCATGCAGGATCGCGCCGCGCCGCTCGTGGATCCTGACGCCGGCGCGCAGCAGCCGCGCGTAGTAGCCGCGCCCGGCGTGGAACACCAGCCACGAGTCGGTCTGGCCCGGCAGGATCAGCTTCACGTCGACGCCGCGCGCGGCGGCCGCCTCCAGGGCCGCCAGCAACTGCGGGTCGGGCACGAAGTAGGCGTTGGTGAGCAGCACGCTGGTCTCGGCGCTGGCGATGGCCGACAGCAGCGTCTTGTAGATCTGGCTGTACGGCTCCTCGGGCGAGCTGCCGATCGCGCGCACGACTTCGCGGCCGACGTTCTCGGGCGGCGGGAAGTAGTGGCGCGGCAGCAGCGGCGGGCCCTTCTGCTGACCCCAGGTCGCGAGGAAGAGCTGTTGCAGCTCGGCCACCACCGGTCCCTGCAGCTGCAGGTGGGTGTCGCGCCAGGCCAGGGCGCTGTCGGTGTCGGCCCGCCGGCGCGAGCCGCCGGAGTAGACGCTGCTGATGTTGATGCCGCCCAGGAAAGCGGTGCGGCCGTCGACGATCAGCAGCTTGCGGTGGTCGCGCTGGTTCACCTGCCAGTCCTTGCGCACCGCCAGCGGGTTGACGGGGTTGAACTCGAGCACCTGCACGCCGGCGTCGGTCAGGCGCTGGAAGAACGCCGCCGGCGTGGCGATGGTGCCCACGCTGTCGCGGATCAGGTTGACCTGCACGCCCTGCTGCTGACGGGCGATGAGAGCCTGCGCGAAGCGCTGGCCGACCTCGTCGTCCTCGAGGATGTAGGTCTCCATGTTGATGTGGTCGCGCGCCGCTGCGATGGCCGCGAACATCGCCTCGTAGGTCGCCGGGCCGTCCTGCAGCAGCCGCACGCGGTTGCCGGTGGTCAGCGGGCTGCCGACGATGGCTTCCTCCAGCGCCAGGTGGCGGTCGAAGATGTCGGTGTCCTGGCCGCGCTGGCTGCGCAGCCTGGCGATGATGGCCTGGCTCTGCGCGGTCGACAGCGGACCCTGCGCGCCTTCCAGCCGCACCGGCCCGGCGGGCCGCCGCTCGAGGTCGGGCACGAAGGTCGGCAGCGTGCCGCAGCCGGCCAGCAGCAGGATGCAGGCGAGCGCGGGCCCCAGGACCTGCCGTCGAATCGTCGCGACCATCGCGCACCGCTCCCGGATCGTCAGGGCCGGGCGCTGACGCGCCAGACCACGTTGCCCACGTCGTCGGCGACGAGCAGCGCACCGCGCCCGTCGATCGCGACACCCACCGGCCGCCCGCGGGCCTTGCCGTTCTCGCCGAGGAAGCCGGTCAGCACGTCGATCGGCGCCTCGCCGGACGGCCGGTCGCCGCGGAACGGCACGAAGATGACCTTGTAGCCGCTGTGCGGCCGCCGGTTCCACGAGCCGTGCTGGCCGATGAACATGCCGTCGGCAAAGGCCGGCGGCAGCGCGTTGCCGGCCGACGCCGCCAGCCCCAGCGACGCGGTGTGCGGACCCAGCGCGTAGTCCGGCGCGATCGCGCGCGCCACCAGGTCGGGCCGCGGCGGCTGCACGCGCGTGTCGACGTGCTGCCCGAAGTAGCTGTAGGGCCAGCCGTAGAAGCCGCCGTCCTTCACCGCGCTCAGGTAGTCCGGGACCAGGTCGCTGCCGATCTCGTCGCGCTCGTTCACCACGGTCCACAGCGCCCCGCCCGGCGCCCAGGCCATGCCGTTCGGGTTGCGCAGGCCGGACGCGAAGACACGATGCGCGCCGCTGGCGGTGTCGACTTCCCAGATCGCGGCGCGGCCTTCCTCGGCCGCCATGCCGCGCTCGCCGACGTTGCTGTTGGAGCCGACGCTCACGTAGAGCCTGCTGCCGTCGGCGCTGGCGATCAGGTTCTTGGTCCAGTGGTGGTTGATCGGCCCGGCCGGCAGCTCGACCACGCGCGTGCCGGCAGCGCCGATGCGCGTCTCGCCGGGCGCATAGGGGAAGCGCAGCACCGCGTCGGAGTTGGCGACGTACAGCGACGACCCGACCAGCGCCATGCCGAACGGCGACTTCAGGCCTTCGAGCAGCACCGAGCGCAGGTCGGCGACGCCGTCGCCGTCGGTGTCACGCAGCAGCGTGATGCGGTCGGCGCTGCGCGTGGCCGCACCGGCGCGCCGCATCACCAGGCCCATCACCCAGCCCCTGACGCCGCGGGCGTCGTCGGGCTTGGGCGGGGCGTTGGACTCGGCCACCAGCACGTCGCCGTTGGGCAGCACCAGCAGCCAGCGCGGATGGTCGAGCCCCTGCGCGAAGGCGACGACCTGCAGGCCGGCAGCCGGCTGCGGCATCGCGCCGGGCGGCCAGGGTTGGGCCGGCGCGATGTTGACCGTCGGGATCCAGGACTCGCGCGGCGCCGGCAGCGTCGGTTGCGGTCCGGTGCCGGCCGACACGGGCAGCTTGGCGACATCGCCGCAGCCGCCGAGCGCCAGCGCAACTGCCAGCGCGACTGCCGGCGTGGATCCCAATCTCGGCTTCGGTGTCCGCATCACGGCTCCTGTCGGGTGTTGCGCGCCGCGCCACGCCGCATCAAGGCCTGGCAGCCAGTCGCGCTGCGCTCGGCACCGTCGGCGTTGCCGGTGTCGACCAGCGGGATCAGCGCGGCCAGCGGGTTGATCAGACCCAGCAGCAGCGAGGTGGCGACCTTGCGGCCGAGCCCGCCCTTCTCGACCGACACCGCGGGCTTGGCCAGGCTGCCGCGCACGCGCAGCGGCGTGCGCAGCGCCAGCGGACTGAAGTCCTTGGGCGCGACCACGGCACGCAAGTCCAGGGTCTCGTCGACCAGCGACAGCGAGCCGTCGATCCAGATCGCCGAATCGGCCGTGTCCACCACCATCACGCGCGGCCGCAGCACGCCCTTCTCGGCGGCCAGGTCGGCCACCGCGCATTGGACCGGCAGCGCGTCGTCGCCGCGGATCAGCAGGCCCAGGCTCTCGGCCAGGTCCAGGCCGGCCGCCTCGATCGTGGCATGCGAGATCGAGCCCTCGTGCAGCTCGGTGCGCACGGCGCCGCGCAGGCTGCCCAGGATCTCGGCCGTGGACCGTCCCTGGCCCGTCAGCGCGGCCCTGCCGCTGAGCCGGCCCGACACGAAGGGCGGCGCGTCGTCGGCCCGCGCCAGGCGCAGCCAGCGCTCGAGCCGCACGCCGTCCCAGCGCAGGTCGGTGGTCCAGCCGGCCGGACTGTCGCGGCCGTCGAGGCTGAGCCGGCCCTGCAGCCGCCCCTGGGCCGTGCGCGCGTCGACGTCGCGCAGCGTCATCACGCCGTTCGACAGCAGCAGGTGCGCACGCAGCGGCCGCAGCGGCTCGAGCAGCGCGGTGTCGAGATCGACCTCGGCGATGTCGATCAGCACGTTGGCGTCCATCGCACGCAGCGACGGCAGGTCGAAGGCCCGGTCCGGCAGCACCCGGCCGGCCTTGCGCGCGGCGCCGGTCGACGCCGGGACCACGCCCACCGCCGGACCCAGGTCGGACAACAGCAGCCGGCTGCCGCCGAGCCGGCCGGTCAGCATCGGCCGCGCCGTCCCCGGCCCCCGCACGGGTCCGTAGGCGAAGGCGCCGCGCAGCCGGCTGCTGCCCACCGTCGCATCGTCGATCGCGACCTGCCAGAGCGACCCGTCGCGCACGACGCTGCCCTCGGCGCGGAAGGCACCGGTGGTCGGCAAGGTCACGCCCACCGTGTCGCCGACCGCGGCGAGCGACGGACCCTGCAGGCTGTAGCGACCGCCGAGGTCCTGCAGGCCACGGGCATGGCCGTCGAACGCGAGGCGCGAGCGGCCGACCTCGGCCTTCAGCCGCACGGTCGTCGGGGCGGTGGCGGCCTCGCCGTCCGAGGCGAGCAGCTCCAGCTTCAGCGGCAGGTCGCGAAAGCGCCCCGTCGCCTCGAGGCGCCACGCTGGCGGGCTGCCGCCACCGGGCGACACGCGCCCGTCGGCATCGACGGCCAGGATCTCGTCGCGCACGTGGAGATCGGCGCTGCCGAGCTTCAGGTGCACGAAGCGCGGCAGGGACAGGGGACGCGGCGCCGCGTCGGGCAGCTGCGTGCCGAACTGCCAGGACGCGCGGCCGTCGGCGCGGCGCTCCAGGTGGCTGTCGAGCGTCTTCGCCTCGAGCCGCTGGACTCGCAGCGGCTCGCCGCGGTGGGCGCGCCAGAGGTCGACGTAGCGCAGCTCGACCGCGACCTCGTTCGCCTGCAGCAGGTGCGGCGCCCGGCTCCAGGCCGGCGCGCCGACGACGAGTCGCGGCGCGTGCAGCTGCACGCCGCCGACGAAGCGCAGGCGCACGCTGCCGCTGCCTGTTGCGTCGGCGGACAGGTCGACCTTGCGTTCCAGGCGCTCGGACAGCACGCGCTGCAGCGGCGGCACGAGGAACGGCCAGCCACGCCATTCGCCCAGCGCCACCGCGGCCAGCAGGGCGAGCAGCACGCCCGCGGCCACGAGCTGCCAGCGTCGGCTCAGCATCTTCACGGCGGTCTCCGTCAGGTCAGGGTCTTGGCCGAACGCGGTCGCGCGGCCTGGCCCCGACTGTGGATCCGCGGCGGCGTGCCCGGCATCGGCAGAGCGCGCGTCGGCGTGTCGGCCGCGGCAGCACCGCGGTGCTCGCGATGTCCTACAGGCCGGCGTTCGATGTCGAACAGACGGCCGCTGCGTGCGGCCCTAGCGTCGGTCCATGGTCGCCACCCCCGCCTCGGCATCGCCACGCAAGGACGCGCGCCGGATCGCGCCATCGCGGCTGGCGTGGCTGGCGCTGTGCGGCGCCCTCCTCGTGTGGCCGGCCGCGCAGGCGCAGGACGCCGCGTCGCTGCGGGCGCGCCATGCGGCACTGCGAGAGACGCTGTCGACCAACGCCTTCCGCCGGCCGCTGCACGTGGAGTCGCGGCAGGGCGACGGGGAGCTGCGAGGCGACATCCATGCCGTGATCGAGCAGCCCTACGCGAGCGTCGGGCCCGCCCTGACGCCGGTCGGCGCGTGGTGCGACATCCTGATGCTGCATCTCAACGTCAAGCAGTGCACGGCCTCGAGATCGTCGGCCGGCGAGGCCCTGCGCCTGGCGATCGGGCGCAAGTTCGACCAGCCGCTGGCCGACGCCTACCGCTTCGAGTTCGGCTACCGCGTGCTCGCGGCCCGGCCCGACTACCTGCACATCGCGCTGCAGGCCGACGAAGGTCCGCTCGGCACCCGCCGCTATCGCATCCAGGTCGAGGTGGTGGCGCTCGACGCGCAACGCAGCTTCCTGCACATGTCCTACTCCTACGCCCACGGCGCGGTGGCGCGGATGGCGATGCAGACCTACCTGGCGACCGCCGGACGCGACAAGGTCGGCTTCAGCGTCGTCGGCACCGATGCAGGCGGGCGGCCGGTGCACGTCGGCGGCACGCGCGGCGTCATCGAGCGCAACACGATGCGCTACTACCTGGCCGTCGAGGCCTACCTCGGCGCGCTGGCCGTGCCGGCCGCGCAGCGGCAGGAGAAGCGCCTCAACGACTGGCACAGCGGCGTCGAGCGCTACCCACTGCAGCTGCACGAGCTGGAGCGCGACGACTACCTGCGGATGAAGCGCGGCGAGCTCCGTCGCCAGCAGGCGTCGCTGGCAAGAGCCCCCGGGCCGTCGGGCCGGCTTAGGATCGCTGCATGAGCCCCGACACCCCGCCGCCCCGTCGCGACACGACCGACGACGGACCGGCCCCGGGCGAGCCCGCGCCTCGCGAGCGCTCCAGCGTGGCGGCCACGGTGCTCGCCACGCTCGCGGTGATCGCCGCGCTGTGGTGGGGGCAGCGCTTCCTGATCCCGCTGACGGCCGGGCTGATGCTGGCCATGCTGGTCATGCCGCTCAACGCCCGGCTGACGCGGGTGCTGCGCAGCGCCGTGGCCGCGACCCTGCTGAGCCTGCTGATGGTGCTGGGCACGCTGGTGCTCGGCGCCATGGCCTTCGGCGGGCAGTTCGTCCGCGTGGCCGAACGCACGCCGGACATGATCGGCATGGTGACGCAGCAACTCGCCGAGCGCGACCCGGGCACGGACTCGCTGCTGACGCGGGCACGCGTCGCGCTGCAGGAGCTGGACCGGGCCGCCGACCGCATGATGCGGCCCGAGCCGCCGGCCCGGCCGAAGCGACGCGCGGCCGCCGCCACGACGCCCGCTGCGGCACCGGCCGCCGCCAGCGCCCCGGTGGCCAGCATCACCGAGGGCGCCACGGTCGCGCTGCGCGAAACCGCGGTCACCGGCTCGAGCGTGCTGCTCGCCTTCGCCGGCAACCTGTCCATCATCTTCTTCATCGCGTTCTTCGTGCTGACCGGCGGCGCGCCCCTGACCGAGCGCTTCCTCGGACTGTGGGGCCACGATCCGCGGGTCCATGCGCGCGCCCGCCAGGCGCTGCTGGAGTCGGGGCGGCAGATCCGCATCTACGGCGTCGTGCTGCTGGTCACCAACACCGTCATCGGCATGGCCGTGTGGGTCGCCTTCTCGCTGGCCGACCTGCCCGACGCCGCGGGCTGGGGTGCGGCCGCCGCGGTGCTGCATGTCATTCCCTACCTCGGCATGGCCCTGCTGACCGTGCTGGGCGCGGCCGAGACCTTCCTGGCCCACGGCACGGCGGGTGCCGCGCTCGGCATGGCCGGCTTCGTCGTGCTGCTGTCGACGCTGGTCGGAACGCTGGGCACCGCGTGGCTGCAAGGCCATGCCGCGAAGATGAACGCCGCGACCGTGTTCATCGGCCTGGTGTTCTGGGGGGCGCTGTGGGGGATCTGGGGGCTGTTCCTCGGCCCGGCCCTGGTCGTGCTGATCAAGGTCGTCGCCGAACACTCGCGGTCGGGCGGGCGCCTGGCGCAGCTGATGAAGGGCTGAGCCCCGTCAGGCGGCCTGCGGCAGCGGCAGGAGGCGGCGCTGCTCCTGGCGCACGACCGCATAGCACTCGCAGGCGCGCTGCTCGAGCCGGGGCCGGTCGAGCACCGCGATGTGGCCCCGGCGGTAGCGGATCACGCCGGCATGCTGCAGCTTGAGCGCCGCCGAGGTCACGCCTTCGCGGCGCACGCCCAGCAGCCGGGCGACGCCCTCCTGCGTCATCTCCAGCTCGTTGGAGGGCGACCGGTCCAGGCTCTGCAGGAGCCGGCGGCACAGCTGCTGATCGATCGTGTGATAGCGATTGCAGGCGGCCGTCTGCGTCGCCTGCACGATCATCGACTGCGTGTAGCGCAGCAGCATCGTCAGCACCGGGCCGCCGCGCGCGAGGTCCTGCTTCATCAGTGCGCCGCGCAGGCGATACGCCTGGCCCGCATGCTGCACGACCGCCTGGCTCGGCGACGCATCGCCGCCCATGCAGTGCGCCAGGCCCACCAGGCCGTCGTTGCCGATGACCGCGGTCTCGATCGAGGCACCGTCCTGCGTCAGGTACAGCAGCGACACGACGGCCGAGACCGGAAAGTGGACATGGCCGGCGGCGGAACCGGGCTCGCCGATCACCTGGCCGGCGCGCAGGTCCACGACTTCCATCTCGGGCAACCAGCGCCGCAGGTCGGAGTCGGGCAGCGACCCGAGCAGATGGTTCTGGCGCAGGTCGGAGATGGATCGGGCTGTCGCATTCACGGGACTCTCCGCAGTTTCGAGTCCCGATGGTCGACCCCGACGCATCGCACCGATATCGGCGCAGGCCGGGTTCCCGTGTCGGTCGCTTCCTACAGCGGCGACGTGGCGGCGGCCGCCCGGCATCGCGTCGGTCGGCCCGCGGTCATGAAGCCGCCTTGCCCTCGTCGTCGACATCGAGGCCGCGCGCCGGCGACTCGAAGCTCTGCACCTCGCCCGCCGTACGGTCGACCAGCTCCTCGACGAGGAAGCGCCCGTAGCGCCGCGCGGCGGCCGCGCCCGTCGCCGCCGCCAGGTCGGCGACGCGCCGCGCACGCTCCTCGTCCGGCGTCGGCACCACCAGGAAGCTGCAGCCGCTGCGTGCCAGGTCCCGATGGGCCTTGACCAGGTTCAGGTCCTGGCCCAGCGACGCCATCGGGCTGGCATTGCGCAGGTCCGCGTCGGCTTGCGCCACCATCTCCTGCGGCGTGTAGCGCGTCAGCGCCTCGACGTCGAACCCGGCGAGGCCCAGCGCCGCCGCCGCCGCCTCCATGCCGGCAGCGGAGCGGAACGCGAGCACGGTGTGGCCGACCGGGCTGAAGACGCCGAAGCTCTCGGGGGGATGCGACTTGTCCATCGTCGTCGGCCCTAGCCCAGGTTGTCGGCCGCGAAGCCCCAGTCGACCAGCCGGTCGATCACGGCGCGCACATGCTCCGGGCGCCGGTTCTCCCAGTCCAGGTAGTAGGCGTGCTCCCAGACGTCGATGGCCAGCAGCGGCCGCAGGCCGCGCGTCGCGGGCACCTCGGCGTTCACCGTCGTGATCACCTTGAGCTTGCCGCGCTCGAGCACCAGCCAGGCCCAGCCGCTGCCGAAGTGCTTGATCGCGGCGTCGGCCAGCATCGCGTTGCAGGCGTCGACGCTCTCGAAGGACGCCTCGATCAGCGGCCGGATCGACAGCGGCGGCACGCCCCCGCCGTCGGGTCGCAGGCTCTTCCAGTAGAAGTCGTGGTTCCAGGCCTGCGCCGCGTTGTTGAAGACCGGCACCTCGTCGGCCTGCCCGGCGGTCGCGGTGATGATGTCCTCGAGCCTCATCTCGGCATAGGGCGTGCCGGCGATCAGCTTGTTCAGGGTATCGACATAGCCGCGCTGGTGCTTGCCGTGGTGCAGGCCCACGGTGCGCGCCGAGATGACAGGGGCCAGCGCGTCCTCGGCGTAGGGCAGCGGGGGAAGCTCGTGCGACGGGCTGTGGGTCGTCGGTCTTGCGCTCATCTCGGGTCCTTTCGATCGGGTGCGTCGCCGCGACGGCGCCGCAGCAACACGGTCGATGAAGGCTAGGGACCGCGTGCGCGCCGGTCTGTGGGCCAGGCCACACAAGCACGCAGAAAGCGCGCTTCGATCGCCGCGGAGCCCGCACGCGCGGCGTTGTCCTACACCCGGTGGCCCCGGCGCGCAGCGCGACGCGCCGGCGGTCCTCAGGCCGTCGTGGCCTCGGCGCGCCGCACCTGGGCCGCCAGGGCCAGCAGCGCGCCGACGACGATGCCGGCCACGGCCAGCGCCGCGCCGGCCGACAGCATCGCGAGCCCGGTCACGCCCTGCCCCACCGAGCAGCCGGCGGCGGTGACGCCGCCGATGCCCATCAGCAGGCCGCCCAGCAGGTGGTCGCGCAACTCGCGCGGGCCGGAGAAGGACTCGAGCCGGAACTCGCCGCGCAGCCGCGCCGACACGAAGCTGCCCGCCAGCACGCCGACGGTCAGCATCACGCCGAAGCTCACGGTCGCGTTGCGGTCGGACCAGAAGGTCAGCAGGTCCAGCGTGTGCGCGACCGGCGCGGTGAAGGTCAGCGCCTCCGGGCGGCGCGACTGCGTGCCCAGCCAGGCCGGCTCGAGCGTCTCGGGGTGGTCGGGCAGGTAGCCGACGAAGCCGGTGAGCCACCAGGCGGTCGGCACCAGCAGGCCGATGACGACGCTGGCGACCCACTGCGTCGGCTCCATGTCGGCGCGTCGCCGCCACAGCCAGACGATGGCGGCCAGCAGCACGAGCCCCAGCAGGACGCCGCGCCAGGCCGCAGCCGATCCCGGCAGCCAGGCGGTCAGCAGCGAGCCCAGGTCCTGCGGCGTCGGCAGCTGCACGCCCCAGCTGTCGACGCTGCGCACGCGCGCCTCGGCGAACACGCCGCGCAGCGTCATCTGCGCCGCGATCGCCGCCACCAGCAGCGTGACGATCGCCTTCAGGTTGCCTGCGCCGGCCTTCACCAGGCTGCGCTGCGGGCAGCCGGCCGCCAGCACCATGCCGTAGCCGAACACGACGCCGCCGAGCAGGTAGGACGCCCACAGGAAGCGGTCGCTCCAGGCCAGCGCGCGCGGCGCCTCGAAGACCTGCAGCGCGATCAGTGCCTGCGTGCCCGCCGCGGCGACCACGACCACCAGCAGCCAGGACAGCATGCGCCCCTGGCCGCCGAAGATGTACCAGTCCGCGATCGCGCCGCGCACGCAGAAGCGCGAGGCCTGACCGGCCGCGCCCAGCACCAGCCCGAGCAGCAAGGCGCCCCAGACGACGGCCTGGGTGGCGGCTTGCGGGGAGAGCGGGAAGTCCATGGGCGGCGGCGGTCGGATCGGGCCGACATTCTGCCCGCCGGGCGGTGCAAACCCGCATAGCCGCATATTTGCATACGCTTATATTTGCACTCACTGATCTAGACGACACCCACCGTGCCCCCTCCCCCGTCCCTGGCCGGCCGCCTGCTGAAGGCTCCCGAGAACTTCCTCGACCGCGACGACATCCGCACGGTGTTCCGCGAAGGCAAGGCCGGCCGGCGCGACTTCATCCGCAACGCCTTCGCCGCCGCGGTGGCCGGCGGCGCGGCACCGCTGGCCGCGGCCCGGGCCAACCCGGTGGCCGGCGACGGCGACCCCAACATCCTGAGGCTGCCCGAGCACAGCCGCGGCCTGGGCCGGCCGGTCGCGACCGACGGCTACGGCAAGCCCTCGCGGTACGAGTCCAACGTGCAGCGCCGCCAGAGCCCGGGCCTGACGCAGACCACGCAGGCCTCGGTGTCGTTCGCGCCGCTGCAGAGCCTGTTCGGCATCGTCACGCCCAGCGGCCTGCACTTCGAGCGCCACCACCAGGGCTGGTGGGACATCGATCCGTCGAAGCACCGGCTGATGATCAACGGCTCGGACGAGGCGATGCTGAAGCGTGCGATGGTCTTCACGCTCGACGAGCTGATGCGCCTGCCGTCGGTGTCGCGCTTCCACTTCATCGAGTGCGGCGCCAACACCGGCATGGAGTGGGGCAACGTCGCCGTGCCCACCTGCCAGTACAGCCACGGCATGATCAGCTGCAGCGAGTTCACCGGCGTGCCGCTGAAGACCCTGCTCGACCTGTGCGGTGCCGACTGGAAGCGCGGCCGCTTCGTGCTGGCCGAAGGCGCCGACGGCTCGTCGATGACGCGCACCATCCCGCGCTCGCTGATCGACAGCGGCGAGGTGATCGTCGCCTACGGCCAGAACGGCGAGATGCTGCGGCCCGAGAACGGCTATCCGCTGCGCCTCGTCGTGCCCGGCGTGCAGGGCGTGAGCTGGGTCAAGTACCTGCGGCGCATCGAGCTCGGCGACCAGCCCTACGGCACCAAGGACGAGGTGCTGCACTACGTCGACCTGATGCCCGGCGGCCTGCACCGCCAGTACAGCTCGCTGCAGGAGGTGAAGAGCGTCGTGACCACGCCCTCGGGCGGCCAGGTGCTGCTGGACCGCGGCTACTACAACGTCTCGGGCCTCGCCTGGTCGGGCCGCGGCAAGGTCCGGCGCGTCGACGTGTCGGTCGACGGCGGCCGCAACTGGCGCATGGCGCGGCTCGAGCAGCCGGTGATGTCGAAGTGCCTCACGCGCTTCAACGTCGACTGGGCCTGGGACGGCAGGCCGGCGCTGGTACAGAGCCGCGCGACCGACGAGACCGGCCACGTGCAGCCGAGCTATCAGCAGCTGCGCGCGGTGCGCGGCTCGCGCTCGATCTATCACAACAACGCGATCCAGACCTGGCTGGTGCAGGAGAGCGGCGAGGTGCGCAATGTGCAGCTGGCGTGAGTCCCTGCTGGCCGTCGGCGCGCTGCTGCTGTCGGCCGCCGCACTGGCGCAATCCGCCGCCCTGCCCGGCATCGGACGCCCCGCAACGCCCAGGGAGATCGCCGCCTGGGACATCGACGTGCGGCCGGACTTCAAGGGCCTGCCGCCCGGGTCGGGCTCGGTGGCCCGGGGCCAGGAGGTGTGGGAGGCCCAGTGCGCGTCCTGCCACGGCGTGTTCGGCGAGTCGGGCGAGGTCTTCAATCCCGTGGTCGGCGGCACGACCCGGGCCGATGTCGAGCGCGGCCGCGTCGCGCGCCTGACCGATGCCGGCTATCCGGGCCGCACGACGCTGATGAAGGCCTCGCAGGTCTCGACGCTGTGGGACTACATCAACCGCGCGATGCCCTGGACCGCGCCCAAGTCGCTGAGCGTCGAGGAGGTCTACGCGGTCACGGCCTACGTGCTCAACCTGGGCGGCGTGCTGCCCGACGACTTCGTTCTGAGCGACCGCAACATCGCCGACGTGCAGCGGCGCCTGCCCAACCGCGACGGCATGACACAGCGGCACGCGCTGTGGCCGGGCCGCGAGTTCGGCGGCAGCGCGCGGCCCGACGTGCAGGGCTCGGCGTGCATGCGCGACTGCGGCGGCGAGCCGAAGCTCGCGTCCTTCCTGCCCGACTTCGCGCGCGATGCGCACGGCAACCTGGCCGACCAGAACCGCGAGGTCGGTGCGCAGCGCGGTGCCGACACGCGCCGCGCCGCCGCGAACCAGCCCGTGGCGGCGGCGACATCGCCCCCCGCGCCCGCGAACGCCGCCGCACTGGCGCAGAAGCACGGCTGCACCGCCTGCCACGCGATCGACAGCCGGATCCTCGGTCCGTCGTTCCGCGAGATCGCTGCGCGCCACGCCGGTCGCGACGATGCATCGACCTGGCTCGCCGGCCGCATCAAGGCCGGCAGCAGCGGCGCCTGGGGCACGATCCCGATGCCGCCGCAATCCGCGCCCGATGCCGACCTGCGTTCGATCGCCGACTGGCTGGCGCGCGGCGCCGCGCCCTGATCCACCGGCTAGGGATGGCACCGAGCCGGGACCCGCCACGAATCATTAGCATCGAGTGATGAAGGAGACCCTGATGAACACCCGTCGAGACATGCTCCAGCGCAGCGCGAGCGTCGCCGCGCTGATGATGGCGGCCGGCCTGCTGCCGACCGTCGCCCGCGCCCAGGCCTCGGGCTACAACGCCGCGGCCTTCGAGACGAAGACCATGGCCGAGCTGATGAAGGCGCTCGGCGGTTCGGCACCCGCCGAGAGCAAGGACGTCACGATCACCGGTCCCGACATCGCCGAGAACGGCGCCGTCGTGCCGCTGGGCGCCGCGACCACGCTGCCGGGCGTGAAGCGTCTCGCGCTGCTGGTCGAGAAGAACCCCAGCATCATGACCTCGATCTTCGAGCTGACCGATGCGGTCGAGCCCTCGATCACGACGCGCGTGAAGATGGGCCAGTCGTCCAACGTCTTCGCGGTCGCGATGATGAACGACGGCCGCGTGCTGTATGCGCAGAAGGAAGTCAAGGTGACGCTCGGCGGTTGCGGCGGCTGAAGCCTCGCGCCCGCTTCGACACCCCGAACCGCAACGATCGAAGGAGATTCCCATGGCAGACCCGATGCGCATCCGAGCCCAGGTGGCCGGCCCCAACGCCACCGTCCGCGTGCTGATGGCCCACGAGATGGAGACCGGTCAGCGCAAGGACTCGTCCGGCAAGACGATCCCGGCCTGGCACATCCAGCAGGTCAGCGCGAAGCACAACGACAAGACCGTGATGACCGCCCAGTGGGGCCCGGCCGTCGCGAAGAACCCCTTCCTGCAGTTCACGATCAAGGGCGCGAAGGCCGGCGACAAGGTCGCGATCACCTGGGTCGACAACAAGGGCGACACGCGCACCGACGAAGCCACGGTGTCCTGAGCACCCGCGCGCGATCGGCAGGAAGAACCACGGAGACAAGCCCGAATGAGACACGCAAGGATCGCCGGCGGTGCGCTGGCCGCCGTCGCACTGGCCACGGCCGGCGTCGCCTGGTCGCAGGCCAGGAGCACGGCCGACGGCATCGCCGAATACCGCAGGATGCTCGAGGACGGCAACCCGGCCGACCTCTTCGAAGCCAAGGGCGAGGCCCTGTGGAAGCAGAAGCGCGGGCCGAAGAACGCCTCGCTCGAGCGGTGCGATCTGGGCAAGGGGCC
>NZ_CADEFR010000025.1 GCF_902826655.1 uncultured Methylibium sp.
GGTAGCTCAGTTGGTAGAGCAGCGGATTGAAAATCCGCGTGTCGGTGGTTCGATTCCGCCCCGAGCCACCAGATCAAGACGGCCCCCGCGCGGGGCCGTTTGCCTTTGGAGGCCGCGAACCAAGCCGGCCCGGCCGGCTCCAAGCTCGGCGGGACCCCCGCACTACAATCGCCGCCGTTGTCGGCATGACGATCACAAGGATTGATACCCGTGTTCATTTCTGAAGCTTTTGCCCAGGCTGCTCCGGCGGCCACCGGCGGCGAGTCCAGCCTCATCACGATGCTGCCGCTGGTGCTGATGTTCGTGGTGCTGTACTTCGTGATGATCCGCCCGCAGATGAAGCGCCAGAAGGAGCACAAGGCCATGATCGACGCCCTGGCCAAGGGCGACGAGGTGGTCACCGCGGGCGGCGTGCTCGGCAAGGTCGCCAAGCTCGGCGACGGCTACCTGCACGTCGAGGTGGCCGACGGGGTCGAACTGCAGGTGCAGCGCACCGCCGTTGTCCAGGTGCTGCCCAAGGGCACGCTGAAGTAAGCCAGGGGCCTGCGCCGCCGGCGCGGGTCTGAACAAGGCCGCGTGCGCCTGCGGGCGTCGCGGCCTTTCGTGCAAACAAGGCGCCGCGTTCTCGCGGCGGCGGGACGGGTCCGCAAGACCCGGGGATGCTGCGATGAACCGCTTTCCGTGGTGGAAGTACACGATCCTCGCGATCGCGCTGCTGGTCGGTCTGATCTACACGCTGCCGAACTTCTTCGGCGAGGCGCCAGCGGTTCAGGTGTCCAGCGGCAAGGCGACGCTGAAGGTCGATGCGACGCTGGTGCCGCGCGTCGAGCAGGCCTTGAGTGCGGCCGGCCTCCAGGCCGACTTCGTGCAACTGGACGGCAGCTCGGTCAAGGCGCGCTTTCGCGACACCGATGCGCAGATCAAGGCCAAGGACGTCATCGGCAAGGCGCTGAATCCCGATCCCGCCGACCCGAGCTACATCGTCGCACTGAACCTGCTGTCGCGGTCGCCGCACTGGCTGACCTCGCTGCATGCGCTGCCGATGTACCTCGGCCTGGACCTGCGCGGCGGCGTGCACTTCCTGATGCAGGTCGACATGAAGGCGGCGCTGACGAAGCGCGCCGACGCCCTGACCGGCGACATCCGCACGCTGCTGCGCGACAAGGGCATCCGCCACTCCGGCATCGTGCGCGAGGGCAATGCGGTCACCGTCAGCTTCCGCGACCAGGCCACCCTGACCGCCGCGCGCGCCGCTCTCGCCGAGCCGCTGCCCGACCTGCAGTGGACCGAGGCCGCGACGGGCGGTGACTTCCGGCTGACCGGCAGTCTGAAGGCCGATGCCGCCCGGCGTGTGCAGGAACAGGCGATCAAGCAGAACATCACCACGCTGCACAACCGCATCAACGAGCTGGGCGTGGCCGAGCCGGTGATCCAGCAGCAAGGGGCCGACCGCGTGGTGGTCCAGCTGCCGGGTGTGCAGGACACCGCGAAGGCCAAGGACATCATCGGCCGCACGGCGACGCTGGAGCTGCGCATGGTCGACGACAGCGCCGAGGCCGGGGCCGCGATCACCGGCGCCGGCCCGGTGCCTTTCGGCGCCGAGCGCTACGTCGAGCGGGGCGGGGCGCCGCTGATCGTCAAGCGCCAGGTCATCCTGACCGGCGAAAGCCTGACCGATGCTCAGCCGGGCTTCGACGGCCAGACCCAGGAGCCGGCCGTGCACCTGACGGTCGATGCGAAGGGCGCGCGGATCATGCGCGACATCTCGCGCGAGAACATCGGCAAGCGCATGGCGATCCTGCTGTTCGAGAAGGGCAAGGGGGAGGTCGTCACCGCGCCCGTGATCCGCGGCGAGCTCGGCTCGCGCTTCCAGATCTCGGGCCGCATGACGACGCAGGAAGCCAACGACACTGCGCTGCTGCTGCGCGCCGGCTCGCTGGCGGCGCCGATGGAGATCGTCGAGGAGCGCACCATCGGCCCGAGCCTGGGGGTCGAGAACATCGAGAAGGGCTTCAACAGCGTGATCTACGGCTTCAGTGCGATCGCGCTGTTCATGTGCTGTTACTACCTGCTGTTCGGCCTGTTCTCGACGCTCGCACTGGCGCTGAACCTCCTGCTGCTGGTGGCCGTGCTGTCGATGCTGCAGGCCACGCTGACGCTCCCGGGCATCGCCGCCATCGCGCTGACGCTGGGCATGGCGATCGACGCGAACGTGCTGATCAACGAGCGGGTGCGCGAGGAGTTGCGCGCCGGTGCGTCGCCGCAGGCCGCGATCCACACCGGCTACGAACGCGCCTGGGCGACGATCCTGGACTCCAACGTCACCACGCTGATCGCCGGCGTGGCGCTGCTGGCCTTCGGTTCGGGGCCGGTGCGCGGCTTCGCGGTGGTGCACTGCCTGGGCATCCTGACCTCGATGTTCTCGGCGGTGCTGTTCTCGCGCGGGCTCGTGAACCTGTGGTACGGCCGCCAGAAGAAGCTCAAGAGCGTGTCGATCGGCCAGGTGTGGCGGCCTGGTGGCGCCACGCCGCCGGCAGCCCAGGTCTGAGGCAGGGAGGACGACATGGAGTTCTTCCGTATCCATCGCGACATCCCGTTCATGAAGCACGCGTTGATCTTCAACGTGATTTCCTTCGTGACCTTCGCCGCCGCCGTGTTCTTCCTGGTCACGCGCGGCCTCCACTTCTCGATCGAGTTCACGGGCGGCACCGTGGTCGAGGTCGAGTACGCGCAGTCGGCCGATGTGCCCAAGGTGCGCGGGGCGGTCGAGGCTCTCGGCTTCGGTGAAGTCCAGGTGCAGAACTTCGGCACGTCACGGGACATGCTGGTGCGCCTGCCGCTGCGCGCCGACATCAAGCAGGACGAGGTGGTCGGCCGCGTCTTCGAGGCGCTCTGCAAGGCCGAGGGCGGCACGGTGGCCCAACGACAGGCCGTTTCGGACAAGGGCGAGCAGATCAGCCGTCAGGTCTGCGAGGCCGGCGGCGCCGAGCCGTTGCAGTTGAAGCGCAGCGAGTTCGTCGGCCCGCAGGTCGGCAGGGAACTCGCGACCGACGGGGCGATGGCGCTCGGCTTCGTCGTGATCGGCATCATGATCTATCTCGCGATCCGCTTCGAGTGGAAGTTCGCGGTCGCGGCGATCGTCGCCAACCTGCACGACGTCATCATCATCCTGGGCTTCTTCGCCTACTTCCAGTGGGAGTTCTCGTTGTCGGTGCTGGCGGCGGTGCTGGCGGTGCTGGGCTACTCGGTCAACGAATCGGTGGTCATCTTCGATCGGATCCGCGAGGCCTTCCGGCGCTTCCGCAAGATGGATACGGCACAGACCATCGACCACGCGATCACGTCGACGATGAGCCGCACGATCATCACCCACGGCTCGACGCAGATGATGGTGCTGTCGATGCTGCTCTTCGGCGGCGCCACGCTGCATTACTTCGCGGTGGCGCTGACGATCGGGATCCTGTTCGGCATCTATTCGTCGGTGTTCGTGGCCGCCGCCATCGCCATGTGGCTGGGCGTCAAGCGCGAGGACCTGGTGAAGCCTGGGGGCAACAAGAGCAACGATCCGGACGACCCGAACGCAGGGGCCGTGGTGTAGAGTTGAAACGGACTGTCAACTCCGCCGCCGCCCACCCCTTCCATGGCCGCTCCAGCCACACCCTCCGTCCTGGCCGCGCAAGCGAGGCGGGTGTATCTGGAGGCGTTGCTGCTGGCCCTGCCGGCCGCCCTGCAGTCGGTGCTGAACGGCGCGCACCGGCTGGCCAACGAAAAGGCTGATCCCCAGACCTCGCACAAGCGCCTGAACGTCGCGATGGACCTGGCGCGGCCGCTGCCCCACTGGCAGCAGGCCCTGATCGACGCACTGGCCAGCGTGCCCGGCTTGCCGCCGGCGGCCCGGCCTTCCCTGGCCTCGGTACCGGCTGCCAGCATGAGCGGCTCCGGCGCTCCGCTGCAACTGGTGGATGACGACACGATCGAGGTCGAGATCCTGAGTTCGCGGCTGGCGCTGGCGATGATGGACAAGGCCTCCTGGGAGTTCACCGACCTGCGTTCGCGCATGTCGCACCTCGAGAAGCGCGAGGAACTCGACAGCGCCGACGTCCTGCGCCCGCACGTCGTGGCGCGCATGGTCATCGACACCTGGCGTGGCGCCTCGCTGTCGCTGGAGCACTGGCGCACCCTCCACAAGGTGCTGCACGAGACCTTCGGCGAGCTGGTCGAGGAGGCCTATCACGAGACCAATCGCTGGCTGCTCGAGCACGGCGTGCGGCCCGAGATCGACCTGCGCCCCTTCATCCGGCGATCGATCGGCGGCCATGTCGCGGCGATTCCGGTGACGTCCGGCTTCGGCGACATCGCCGACCCGCATGGCATCCGGCGCGCCAACGTCGTCGTCGGGCCGTCGACGGGCGGGGCGAGCGTCGGCGACGAGACCCGGCTGATCACGCGCATCGGCGGCTTGGCGCGCAGCGCCGGGCATGCCGAGGCCGTGCTGGGCCGGCTGAACAAGCTGGTCGGGCGGCAGGTGCCGAGCTTCGCGGACACGGCCGACATGCGGCCGTCGCCGAACTTCCAGCGCGCGATCTCGGACGCTCAGGCCGCCGTGCAACGGCAACTGGCCACCACCGGGCGCGACGAGCGCGGGCCGATCAGCACGCCCGCGCTGCTGCAGGAGCTGAACCAGCGCAAGCGCGTGCTGAAGGAAGCCGCGACCACGCAGGTCGAGCGCGCGACGATCGAGATCGTCGCGCTGCTGTTCCAGAGCATCCTCACCGAAGAGAAGATCCCTGCCACGGTGCGCGTGTGGTTCGCGCGGCTCCAGATGCCGGTGCTGCGCGTCGCGGTCAGCGAGCCCGATTTCTTTGCCACCACCGACCACCCGGCCCGCAAGCTCATCGACCGCATGGGGGCCTGCGTGATGGGCTTCGACATCTCCTCGCGCGCGGCGGGCGACGCGCTCGACAAGGAGATCAAACGCGTGGTGCAGGTGGTCGAGGCCTATCCGGACACCGGTCGTCGCGTCTTCCAGACCGTGCTGACCGAGTTCGAGCGCTTCCTCGAGCACTACTTCAAGAACGAGAACGAGGCCACGCGCAAGGGCGTGTCGCTGGCGCAGCAGGTCGAACAGCGCGAGACGCTGGCGATTCAGTACACGATCGAGCTGCGCAAGATGCTCAATGAGATGCCGGTCCAGGAAGGCGTTCGCAATTTCCTGTTCCAGGTCTGGGCCGACGTGCTGGCGACGACGGCGCTCAAGCACGGCGCGGCCAGCGAGCCCACCAAGCAGATGAAGCGCGCGGCCGCTGACCTGATCTGGTCGGCCGGCGCCAAGGTCTCGCGCGAAGAGCGGGCCGACGTGATCCGGCGCCTGCCGCCGCTGCTGAAGACGTTGCGCGAGGGCATGGCGGAGGCCGGCCTGGCGACCGAGAAGCAGGACGAGCATATCCAGGCGCTCAACGATTCGCTCGCGGCCGCCTTCACCGCCAAGGCCGCGGCGATCCCGGCCGAGCGCCTGGACGAACTGATGGGCCGGCTCGAGGATCTGGAGCAGATGTTGCCGGACGCCGAAGACCTGCAGATCGACGAGTCAATCGTGATGGACCTGTCGGGCCACGAGAGCAGCGAACTGCAGATCGTCACCGACGGCGGCTCGATGCCGACGCCGGCGATGCTGGCCTGGGCCCGCGAGCTGCAGGTCGGCGGCTGGTACATGCTCGAGCACCGCGGCCGGATCGAGGCCGTTCAGCTGGCCTGGCACGGCATGCGCAAGCAGCTGAGCCTGTTCGTGTCTCAACAGGGCCGGGGCACGCTGTTCCAGCAGCACCGGCTCGCGTCCTTCCTGCAGGCCGGCCTGTTGATCCCGGCCCAGGACGAGGCGCTGACGGTACGCGCCACGCGCAGCGCACTGGCCAAGCTCGACGCCGACCCGCAGCGCCTGCTCAGCTAGTGGATCAGGCGATCCTCGTCGTCGACGAAGAGTTCGTCGAGGATCAGGGCGTCGGGCTCCTCGCCCAGGCTCCAGAACACCATCAGCACGATGATCTTCAGGTCCTCCAGGGCCAGCGGGCTCGCGGGGATCGCCATGGCGCGGTCGATCACCATCTCGCGCATCGGCGGGCGCAGCACGCCGGCCGACTCGAGGAAGCTGACGAAGCCGATCGAAGCTTCGCCGAGGTGGTCCTGTTCGGCGGTCGAATAGACCCGCAGGGCGTCGGCGCTCTGCGAGCCGCCGTGCGACTCCGCGGCCTCGGCCAATCCGGCCAGCCAGCTCAGCGCATCCTCGATCTCCTCGTTCTCGAAGCCCACTGCCGAGAGCTTGCGCGACAGCTGCCGGTGATCGGGGCAGGCGCCCGGTTCCCAGTAGTTTTCGTAGAGGTAGACGAGGACGTCGAACATGAATTGAAGATACCACAGGGGTCCGCAGCGAAGCCGCGGAACAGGGCCGTGGCCGCATCGCGGCCGGGGCGATCGAGCGCCCGGTTCAGCTGCGGACGAGGCGCTGGAACAGCTGTCCTGGCAAGCGCACGACCTCGCCCGCAAGCTCCAGTTCCAGCAAGCGAGCGCTCAGTTCGGCGGGCGCCTCTCCCAGCCGGGCGGCGAGCGCGTCCAGGGTCACGGGCTCGTGGCCAAGCGCGTCGAGCAGGAGGTCACCGCCCCGATCCTGGCCCGTCGGGACCGGCGACGGGGATGCCGTGCGGATGTGCAGTTCCTCGAGGATGTCGATCGCGCCGTCGACGAGCTTGGCGCCCTGCTTGATCAGCGCATGGCAGCCGCGCGACTGCGGCGAGTGGATCGACCCCGGGATCGCGAACACGTCGCGCCCGGCCTCGACCGCCAGCCGCGCGGTGATCAGCGAGCCCGACTCCAGGGCCGCCTCGACCACCAGCGTGCCGCGGCTCAGACCCGCGATGATGCGATTGCGGCGCGGAAAGTTGCCCGGCATCGAGGGCATGCCCAGTGCGTACTCGCTCAGCACCAGGCCCTGCGACGCGATGCGCCGTGCCAGGGCCAGGTTGCGCTTCGGGTAGACGACGTCCAGCCCGGTGCCGACCACGGCGATCGTCGATCCCGGGGCGTCGAGTGCGCCTTCGTGCGCGGCGGCATCGATGCCCATGGCCAGCCCGGAGACGACGGTCAGCCCGGCATCGCCCAGGCTGCGCGCAAAGGCACGCGCGTTCTCGGCGCCCTGCGGCGTCGGGTTGCGGCTGCCGACGACGGCGATGCAGGGGGCGTTGAGCAGCTCGGCCCGCCCGATCGCGTACAGCAGCAGCGGCGGGTCGGCCGTCTGTAGCAGCAGTTGCGGATAGGCGGGGTCGCCCAGCACGATGACGTGGCGCGGTGCGCCGTCGGCGGCCTGCAACCACCGCCAGGTGGCGTCGAGCAGGGTGTCGAGCGCGTCGGGCGGCCGGGACAGCGCCTCGGCGAGCGCCGGCCCCAGCAGACTGCGGTGGGCAGCGGTGGGCGCCGCGAAGACGGCTTCCGGCGATCCGAAGGCGGCCAGCAGCCGGCGCCCGTGCTCGAGGCCGATCTGGGGGGTTTCGATCAGCCGCAGCCAGCCCGCGAGTTCTTCGCGCTCGAGCATGGCCGGGCCGGGGCGCGCGGGCGCCGCGATGCTCAGGGTTCGGTGAAGCGGTCGCCGCGGGTCACGGGATCCTGCACGTTCAGGATCAGCGCGTAGGACATGCGATCGAAGACGCGGAACACGAACAGCAGGCCGTGACGCTCGTCGGGCAGGCGGATCGGCTGGGCCGCGCCGCCTTGCGTCAGGTCGCGCTCCAGCGCGCCGGCACGCCACAGCGCCAGCACGTGGCCGCGCTCGAGGCCGTCGCGCGCGCCGCGGTTCAGCGACACGATCTGGTTCTGGCCGGCATTCAGCGCCTCGCCGTACACCGACACGATGCGGCCGTTGACCGGTGCGGACGGCGGCCGCGGCACGTAAGGTTCGTAGTCCTTCGGCTGGGCCGGGGCGAGACGGTCGGACACGCGGGCCTCCAGCGTCGTGGCCGTCAGGCGGAAGGTGGCGGGCACGACCTCGCCACGGCTGTTGGTCTCGCCCTCGCGCTCGTATTCGGCGCTGGCGACGTAGGTGCCTTCGTAGCCGAGCACGGCGTTCGAATCAGGATCGACCAGCGGCTTGGCCTGCTGGAAGACGCGCCACTCGCGCGTGTTGCCGAGGCTGCCGCGCACGTAGGCCAGATCGCCCTTGCCGAGCAGCACGCGGCCCTCCTGGGCCGCGACGATGCGCGGCGCGCGATCGAGTTCGTCGCTGTCGAGGATCACCGCGTCGTTCAGGAAGCTCTCGATGAACTTCAGCGGGACGGAGGCGATCGGGCCGCCCGAAGGACCCACGTCGCGCACGCGCGGAGACAGCCGCACCGTGTCACCGGGCTGACCGCCGGCCATGCGCAGGCGGGCCCGGTCGCCGCTGCGCTCGAGCACGAGCTGCTGGCCCGGATAGATCAGGTGCGGGTTGCGGATCTGGTCGAGGTTCATGCCCCACAGCTCGGGCCAGCGCCAGGGGCGCTTGAGGTAGAGGCTGGAGATGTCCCACAGCGTGTCGCCGCGCTTGACGGTGTACTGGTCCGGCGCGTTCGGCGCCAGTTCGGACAGCGGCACGCCGGCCTGCGCCACCTGCTGCGCCGTGGCGCGCTGCTGCGAGGTGATCGGGAAGTTGGGTTCGGCAGCCGCCGCCAACATCGAACCGCCGACGGCCGCGGCCGACAACAGGGCGGTCGCGAACAGACCGAGAGGCCGGCGGGCAGCGGGGACGTGACGTGTCATCGATCTCTCTCCGTGGACGCCGGTTCCAACCCATCCGCCGCCCTGTGGTCTTTGCGAGGGCTGTGCCCCCGTGCCGCGCTTGGGGGAAAATCCTCACTTCGTTTCGAAGATTCTGCCCATAAACCCTTGATGCCGCAATGAAACCGGTCGGGCGCGGGGGCTGCGCAACGGTAGCCCTTCACGCCTCGTCGTTGCGTGTGATCCACACGCGGCATCTGACGCATTTCGTTACCCTGAGCCCGTCATGGCCCTGCTCGACATCCTCCGCTACCCCGACCCCCGCCTGCACAAGATCGCCAAGCCGGTGGCGACCGTGGACGACCGCACCCGCCAGCTGGTCGACGACATGCTCGAGACCATGTACGAGGCCCAGGGCATCGGCCTGGCCGCGACGCAGGTCGACGTGCACGAGCGCGTCATCGTCATCGACGTCTCCGACGAGCGCGACGAGCCGCGCGTGCTGATCAACCCCGAGCTGCTGTCTGCCAGCGAGGAGATGCTGGTCGGCGACGAAGGCTGCCTGTCGGTGCCCCAGATCTACGACCGCGTGCCGCGGCATGCCCGCATCCGGGTGCGCGCGCAGGGGCGTGATGGCCAGCCCTACGAGCTCGACGCCGACGGCCTGCTCGCGGTGTGCGTCCAGCACGAGATGGACCACCTGGTCGGCAAGGTCTTCGTCGAATACCTGTCGCCGCTGAAGCGCAATCGCATCAAGAGCAAGCTGCTGAAGAAGACGCGCGAGGACGCGCGACCCTGAGCCGCGTGGCCGCCATGAGGATCGCCTTCGCCGGGACGCCCGAGTTCGCGGCTGTCGCGCTCCAGCGCCTCCTGGCGGCCGGCTTCGAGGTGCCGCTGGTGCTGAGCCAGCCCGACCGTCCGGCCGGCCGCGGGATGAAGCTGCAGGCCTCCCCGGTCAAGCAGCTCGCGCTGGCGCGCGGCCTGGCGGTGCTGCAGCCGCAGGGCCTGCGGCTGGACGGCCGGTACGCCGACGATGCCCGGGCGGCCCGCGCCGCCCTGGCTGCCGCCGACCTGGACGCGATGGTGGTGGCCGCCTACGGCCTGATCCTGCCGCGCTGGGTGCTCGACCTGCCCCGGCGCGGCTGTCTCAACATCCACGCGTCGCTGCTGCCGCGCTGGCGCGGCGCCGCGCCCATCCATCGCGCGATCGAGGCCGGCGACCGCGAGACCGGCATCACCATCATGCAGATGGACGAAGGCCTGGACACCGGCGCCATGCTGCTGGTCGAGCGCGAGGCCATCCGCCCGGACGACACGACCGCGACGCTGCACGACCGGCTCGCGGTGCTGGGTGGCCGTCTGGTGGTCGAGGCGCTGGAGGCAGCGGCCTGCGGGGGCCTGCCGCCCCGCCCGCAGCCCGCGGAGGGCGTCAGCTACGCGCACAAGATCGACAAGGCCGAGGCGGCGATCGACTGGACCTGCCCGGCCGCGTTGATCGAGCGGCGCGTTCGCGCCTTCGACCCTTTCCCCGGCGCGAACTTCGGTTACGAGGGCCAGACGGTCAAGCTGTGGCGCGCGGCGCTCGCCCCGGCCACCGGCGACGTACCCGGCACCGCGTGCGTCAGCGGCGATGCGCTGCGGATCGCCTGCGGCGACGGCGCGCTCGACCTGCTGGAGCTGCAGCGGCCGGGCGGGCGCCGCGTCGGCGTGCGCGAGTTCCTGGCGGCCCGGCCGTCGCGGCCCGCCGCCCATTGAACTCGGGGCGCCGGCCCGCATCTACGGCAGAGCGCCGGTCCGGCGCGACGAAGGGAACGACGAGATGTTCAATCTGATGAAGACCGCCATCCTGATGGCCGCCATCACGGCGCTGTTCATGGCGATCGGCTCGGTGCTCGGCGGCCAGCAGGGCATGGCCATCGCGCTCGTCATCGCGCTCGGCATGAACTTCTTCAGCTACTGGTTCAGCGACAAGATGGTGCTGAAGATGTACAACGCGCGGCAGGTCGACGAGACCACGGCGCCGCAGTTCTATCGCATGGTCGCCGAGCTGGCGCAAAAGGCCGACCTGCCGATGCCCAAGGTCTACCTGATCGAGGAAGACGCGCCCAACGCCTTCGCGACCGGCCGCAATCCGGCCCATGCTGCGGTGGCCGCGACGACCGGCATCCTGCGCGTGCTGTCCGAGCGCGAACTGCGCGGCGTGATGGCGCACGAGCTGGCGCACGTGAAGCACCGCGACATCCTCATCAGCACCGTCAGCGCGACCATGGCCGGTGCGATCTCGATGCTGGCCAACTTCGCGATGTTCTTCGGCGGCCGCGGCAGCGACGGGCGGCCCGCCAACCCGATCGCCTCGATCGCCGTGATGCTGCTGGCCCCGCTGGCCGCCAGCCTGATCCAGATGGCGATCAGCCGCGCGCGCGAGTTCGAGGCCGACCGCGGTGGCGCCGAGATCTCCGGCGACCCGCAGGCCCTGGCCAGCGCGCTGCAGAAGATCCAGCGCTACGCCCAGGGCATCCCGATGGAGGCGGCCGAGCGCCACCCGGAGACGGCGCAGATGATGATCATGAATCCTCTGTCCGGCGGCGGCCTGCGCGGCCTGTTCAGCACCCACCCCGCGACCGAGGAGCGGGTCGCCCGGCTGATGGAGATGGCGCAGCCCGGTCTGCGGGCCTGACGCCAGCCCGGCGCCTCAAGTTGCCGTCCGACGGGTCGATAAGCCTGCGAAGCCTCCGAGCCGACCATGCACCGCCTCCTGTCCGTTCCCCTCTTCTGCGCCGCCGCGCTGCTGGCCGGCTGTGACCTGACCGGCAGCGAGGCGGCCGACAAGGTCGCCGCGCTGCGCGAGGCCGACGGCAAGGCCGTCGGCAGCGCCTGCCGCCATGCCGGACGGGCCATCGAGGACTGCTACCTGCTCAATCCCAAGGCGCAGCGCGCGGCGGTCTTCGCGGGCTGGCGCGAGATGGACGAGTACATGCGCGAGAACAAGCTCGAAGCCGTCGTGCCCGCGCTGGACCGCCCGGCGGCCAAGGCGCCGGACCCCGCCGAGCCGCCCCGCAGCGAAGCGGCGGTCGCCGCCCCGCCGGCCGAGGCCGCCTCGATGCCGCGGCTCAAGCCCCGGATCCGCGTCAAGCCCGACCACTCCTGAGCGCGCGCTCCGTCGCGCCGGTCGGCGGCTGATCCCGCCGCCGATGCGCTCCGTCGCAGGCGCGTCGACCTGCGCAGGCCGCGCCGCCAGACTCCGGTGATCGTCATCACCGGAGACCTGCCATGTTCGACGCCATCCGCCTGCCCCGACGCACCTGTCTGCTGGGCCTCCTGGGATTGCTGCTGGCCGCCGCCACCGCCGGCGCCCGGGCCGAGAGCGCGTCGGGGTCCGGCAAGCCGGGCACCGAGACCCGGGCGGTCGACGGCTATCACGGCATCGCGCTGAAGGCGCCGTTCAAGGTGCTGCTGCGTGCCAGCGGCCGCGAGGGCGTCACGCTGCGCGGTGACGACAACCTGCTGGCGCTGGTCGAGACCCGCGTCGTCGAGGCCCGCGCCGGTCAGCCGGGTCCGGTGCTGGAGCTGCGCTGGCGCGACGGCGTGCGCGTCTCGCCGCGCGGGGAGATGCTGGTCACGGTCGACGTCGTCAATCTGCGCCTCGTCACGGTCGCCGGGTCCGGCGAGGTGAGCGGCGACGCACCCCCCGCGCCCTCGCTGGCCCTGCGCGTCGCCGGTTCCGGGGACATCGCGCTGCGGCAGGTTCGCACCGACGACCTGGCGATCGGCGTGGCCGGCAGCGGCGACGTCAAGGTCGCGGGCCGCGCGACCAAGCTCGCGGTGACGGTCTCCGGCAGCGGTGACGTCGATACCGATGCGCTCGAGGCCGACGAGGTGGCGGTCCAGGTCGCCGGCAGCGGCGACGCCGCCGTCACCGCGCGCAAGAGCCTGACGGTCGCCATCGCCGGCAGCGGCGAGGTGGTCCACCGGGGTGAGGCGCAGCCGCAGGTCTCGGTCGCCGGCAGCGGGCACGTGCGGCGCCGCTAGCGACGCGGCGGCGGCACCGACCCGGCTTGAGCCCGCGCCGCGCTCGCCGGGCCGGCGGTGGGACAATCGAGACATGCTGTCCCCGTCGCTGCGCGCCACCGTCCGGCATCCCGACTACCGCGCCGGCGTGCGCGACATGACCGGCCCGGCGCTGGGCATCGCCGCCTGGGGCCTGGTGACCGGCGTCGCGATGGTCAAGAGCGGCCTGTCGGTGCCGCTGGCGCTGCTGATGAGCTTCACGGTCTTCGCGGGCAGCGCGCAACTCGCCGTCGTGCCGCTGATCGCCCTCGGCGCGCCGGTGTGGGTCATCTGGGCCACCGCCTTCTGCGTGAACCTGCGCTTCGTCATCTTCAGCGCGCAGTGGCGGCCGTATTTCATGCGTTTCTCGCAGCGGCAGCGGATGGGGCTCGGCTACTTCTCGGGCGACATCAACTACGTGCTGTTCATGAAGCGCTACCCCGAGCCGCCGGCCGAGGGCGAGGCGCCCGACGGGCAGATCGAGTACTTCTGGGGCTCGGTGACGACCAACTACATCGCGTGGCAACTGCCGTCCGTGATCGGCATCCTGCTGGCCGACGTGATCCCGACGCAATGGGGTCTGGGCTTCGCCGGCACGTTGGCCTTGCTGGGCCTGACCTATGCCCTGGTCTCCGACCGGGCCACCCTGCTGGCCGCAGTGGTGGCCGGCGGGGCCGCGGTGGCGGCCTTCGCGCTGCCCTTCAAGCTGCACATCGTGGTCGCGATCGCGGCCGCCATCTGCGTCGGGCTGATGATGGACGGCGGCGATGACGCCGGTCGGCGCCTGCGCGCCTACCTGGACCGCGCCGCGGGCCAGCGCGGCGGTCCGCTGCAACGCAAGGTCGGTGCAGCATGAACATGAGCCTGGCCGAGTTCCTGTTCACCATCGCCGGCCTGACGGTGATCACCGTGGTGACCCGCTCGTTCTTCTTCCTGTCCGAGCGCGAGTTGGTGCTGCCCGGCTGGGTCAAGCGCGGATTGCGCTACGCGCCGCTCGCTGCGCTGGCTGCGGTCGTCGTGCCCGAGATCCTGATGAGCCAGGGCCGGCTCGTCGCCGAGCCGTGGTTCGACGCGCGCTTCCATGCCGCCATCGCCGCGACGGCCTACTACTTCTGGCGCCGCAGCATCCTCGGCACGATCGTGGTCGGCATGGCGGTGCTGCTGCCGCTGCGGCTGGGCCTGGGCTGGTGAGGCGCTTCGTGTTCATTCCTGGAGGAGAGGGCTCTTGAAGGTTCTGCGCTTTTCCGATCTCGTCGAACAGGGCCGCGTTGCCGGACAGCGCGTCTTCATCCGCGCCGACCTCAACGTACCGCAGGACGACGCCGGCCGCATCACCGAGGACACGCGCATCCGCGCGTCGATCCCCTGCATCGAGATGGCCCTGAAGGCCGGTGCGGCGGTGATGGTGACCTCGCACCTGGGCCGTCCCACCGAGGGTGAGTTCCGGCCCGAGGACTCGCTGGCGCCGGTGGCGCGGCGGCTGGCCGAACTGCTGGGCCGCAAGGTGCCGCTGCTGAGCGACTGGACTGCGGGCGTCGAGGTCGCGCCCGGCGAGCTGGTGCTGCTGGAGAACTGCCGCATCAACAAGGGCGAGAAGAAGAACGACGAGGCGCTCGCAAGGCGCATGGCCGCGCTGTGCGACATCTTCGTGCACGACGCCTTCGGCACCGCCCACCGCGCCGAGGCCTCGACCTACGGCATCGCGCAGTTCGCCAGGATCGCCTGCGCCGGCCCGCTGCTGGCCGCCGAGATCGACGCGATCACCAAGGCGCTCAGCAATCCCAAGCGCCCGTTGGTGGCCATCGTCGCCGGCTCCAAGGTCAGCACCAAGCTGTCGATCCTGAAGTCGCTGGCATCCAAGGTCGACCAGCTGATCGTCGGCGGCGGCATCGCCAACACCTTCATGCTGGCCACCGGCCTGCCGATCGGCAAGTCGCTGGCCGAGCCCGACCTCGTCGGTGAGGCGCGCGCAATCATCGACATGATGCAGGCGCGCGGTGCCGCGGTGCCGATCCCGACCGACGTCGTGGTGGCCAACGAGTTCTCGGCGATGGCGCGCGCCAACAAGGTCGCTGCCACCGAAGTGCAGGCCGACGACCTGATCCTGGACATCGGGCCGCGCACCGCGGCCGAGCTGGCCGGCATCATCGCGCGGGCCGGCACGGTGGTCTGGAACGGCCCGATGGGCGTGTTCGAGTACGACCAGTTCGCCGGCGGCACGCGCACGCTGGCGGCGGCGATCGCGCATTCGCCGGCCTTCAGCATCGCCGGCGGCGGCGACACGCTGGCCGCCATCGCCAAGTACGGCATCGAGAAGGACATCGAGTACATCTCCACCGGCGGCGGCGCCTTCCTCGAGGTGCTGGAGGGCAAGACCCTGCCGGCCTTCGAGATCCTTCAGAAACGGGCCGACGCCTGACCGACATTGATCCGGGGCGCTGCGGCGCCCCATGTTCTGCCCCAGATTCATCCATGACCATGATGCAACGCGCCACCAAGATCGTCGCCACCCTCGGCCCCGCCTCGTCGACGCCGGAGGTGCTGGAGCGCATGATCCGCGCCGGCGTCGACGTCGTGCGGCTCAACTTCTCGCACGGCAAGGCGCAGGACCACATCGACCGCGCGACGCTGGTGCGCGAGGTCGCCCGGCGCGCCGGCAAGGAGGTCGCGATCATGGCCGACCTGCAGGGCCCGAAGATCCGCGTCGGCAAGTTCGCCGACGGCAAGGTGATGCTCGAGCCCGGCGCGGCCTTCGTGCTCGACGCCGCGCGTGCCGAGCCCGGCGACGTGCGCGCCGTCGGCCTCGACTACAAGTCGCTGCCGCGCGACGTGAAGCCCGGCGACACGCTGCTGCTCAACGACGGCCTGATCGTGCTGACGGTCGACAAGGTGGCCGGGGAGGCCGTGCACACCACGGTCAAGGTCGGCGGCGAGCTGTCCAACAACAAGGGCATCAACAAGCAGGGCGGCGGCCTGACCGCGCCGGCGCTGACGGCCAAGGACATGGAGGACATCAAGACCGCGATGGCCTTCCAGTGCGAGTACCTCGCTGTCAGCTTCCCGAAGAACGCGACCGACATGGAGATGGCGCGCCAGCTGGCCAACGTCGCGGGCGAGCCCTTCCGCCACAAGCCGGCGCTGATCGCCAAGATCGAGCGCAGCGAGGCGATCCCGGTGCTCGATGCGATCCTGAAGGCCAGCGACGGCATCATGGTCGCGCGCGGCGACCTCGCGGTCGAGGTCGGCAACGCGGCGGTGCCGGCGCTGCAGAAGAAGATGATCAAGCTCGCGCGCGAGCTCGACAAGGTCGTCATCACCGCCACGCAGATGATGGAGTCGATGATCGTGAACCCGGTGCCGACGCGCGCCGAGGTGAGCGACGTCGCCAACGCGGTGCTGGACGGCACCGACGCCGTGATGCTCAGCGCCGAGACGGCAGCCGGCAAGTACCCGGTCGAGACCATCGAGCAGATGGCCGCGATCGCCGAAGCGGCCGAGGCCGCCGAGGACGTTTCGCTCGACGCCGACTTCACGAACCGCCGCTTCGGCCGCATCGACCAGAGCATCGCGATGGGCGCGCTGTTCACGGCCCATCACCTGGGCTGCAAGGCCATCGTCGCATTGACCGAGTCGGGCTCGACGGCGCTGTGGATGAGCCGGCACAAGATCCACGTGCCGATCTACGGCCTGACCTCGCAGCCAGCCAGCCAGCGGCGCATGACGCTGTACCGCAACGTGCGCCCGCTGCTGATGCCGTCGTACGCCGACCGCGACCAGGCGCTGGCCAAGGCCGAGGCGCTGCTGATCGAGCAGGGGGTGCTCAAGCCCGGCGACACCTACGCGATCACCGTCGGCGAGCCGATGGGGCACCCGGGCGGCACCAACATGCTGAAGGTATGTCGGGTCGGCTGAGGCCGCGCCCCAGCGAGCGCGGGGGGCGGGGCGAGGCACGGGGCGCCTAAAATCATCGTCTTCGCCGCAGCGTCGGGTGCGCTCGCGCTGCCACCGGTTCCTGACCTTCGGAGACTCCCATGCCCCTCGTTTCCATGCGCCAGCTGCTCGACCACGCCGCCGAGCAGGGCTACGGCATCCCTGCCTTCAACGTCAACAACCTCGAGCAGGTGCAGGCCGTGATGACGGCCGCCCACGACGTCGGTGCCCCGGTGATCCTGCAGGCCAGCGCCGGCGCCCGCAAGTACGCCGGCGAACCCTTCATCAAGCACCTCATCCAGGCCGCGGTCGAGACCTGGCCCCACATCCCCCTGGTGATGCACCAGGACCACGGGCAGAGCCCCGACGTGTGCCGCGGTGCGATCGACCTCGGCTTCAGCTCGGTCATGATGGACGGCTCGCTGCAGGCCGACGGCAAGACCATCGCCAGCTACGACTACAACGTCGATGTGACGCGCAAGGTCGTCGACATGGCGCACAAGCTCGGCGTCACCGTCGAGGGCGAGCTCGGCTGCCTGGGTTCGCTCGAGACCATGAAGGGCGACAAGGAAGACGGCCACGGCACCGAGGCCACGATGACGATGGACCAGCTGCTGACCGATCCGGAAGAGGCCGCCGACTTCGTCAAGCGCACCCAGCTCGACGCGCTGGCGATCGCGATCGGCACCAGCCACGGCGCCTACAAGTTCACCCGCAAGCCCACGGGCGACATCCTCGCGATCGGCCGCATCAAGGAGATCCACAAGCGCATCCCCAACACCCATCTGGTGATGCACGGCAGCTCCAGCGTGCCCCAGGACCTGCTGGCGGAGATCCGCCAGTACGGCGGCGACATGAAGGAAACCTACGGCGTGCCGGTGTCCGAGATCCAGGAGGCCATCAAGCACGGCGTGCGCAAGATCAACATCGACACCGACATCCGCCTCGCGATGACGGCCGCGGTGCGCCGCTACCTGCACGAGAACCCGAGCAAGTTCGACCCGCGCGACTTCCTCAAGCCGGCGACCGCCGCGGCCAAGTCGATCTGCAAGCAGCGCTATGTCGAGTTCGGCTGCGAGGGCCAGGCCCCCAAGATCAAGCCGGCCTCGCTGGACATCGTCGCGACGCGCTACGCGCGCGGCGAGCTGGCGCAGCTGGTGAACTGAGCCGGCGCGCCCCGGCTCCTCGCAGCGGGCGCTTCGGCGCCCGCTGTGCTTGGTGGCACGCTTCCTGCGCCGTGGCCGCATCGAGGCGGCCCCCTAGAATCGAAACCGTCCCCCGTCGCCCCTGTCCGTCATGTCCCAGCCCGCCACGACCTCCCTCCCGCTGCTGGAGAGCCGACTGCAGAGCCTGCCGCTGCTGGCCCGCGGCAAGGTGCGCGACAACTACGCCGTCGGCGACGACCGGCTGCTGATGGTCGCGAGCGACCGGCTCAGCGCCTTCGACGTGGTCATGGGCGAGCCGATCCCCGGCAAGGGCGAACTGCTGACGCGCATGGCGCTGTTCTGGTTCGACAAGCTCGGCCACATCGTGCCCAACCACCTGACCGGCGAGGCGCCCGAAAGCGTCGTCAGCGCGGCCGAGCGTCCGCAGGTCACCGGTCGCTCGATGCTGGTGAAGCGGCTCAAGCCGCTGCCGGTCGAGGCGGTGGTGCGCGGTTACCTGGCCGGTTCGGGCTGGAAGGAGTACCAGCACAACGGCGAGGTCTGCGGCGTCAAGCTGCCGGCCGGGCTCCGGAACGCGAGCCGGCTGCCGGCGCCAATCTTCACGCCGGCCACGAAGGCCGAGATGGGCGCGCACGACGAGAACATCTCCTTCGAGCAGATGGCCGCGATCATCGGACCGGTGCTGGCCGGGCAGGTGAGGCGCGTCGCCATCGCGCTCTACGAGACGGCGGCGGCGTTCGCGCTGGGCAAGGGCATCATCATCGCCGACACGAAGTTCGAGTTCGGGCTCGACGAGCACGGCACGCTGACGCTGATGGACGAGGTGCTGACGCCGGACTCGTCGCGCTTCTGGCCGGTCGAAGGCTACGTCGAGGGCAGCAATCCGCCGAGCTACGACAAGCAGTTCGTCCGCGACTGGCTCGAGCAGGTGCGCATCGACGGCCGACCGTGGAACAAGCAGGCGCCGGCGCCGGCACTGCCCGCCGACGTGGTGGCCCACACCGCGACCCGGTACCGCGAAGCGCTCGATCGCCTGATGGCCTGAACCATGATGTCGCCGCGCTGCTGCGCTCCTGCATCCCGAGGCGGCCGGCCATGAACTCCCGCCTGCTGGCGCGCCTGGATGCCGCGATCGCGCAGGCGGCCGACCCGGTCGAGGCCGACGTCCTGCGGGCCGAGCGCGTCGGCCTGCTGGCGCGCGAGGGCCGGCTCGACGAGGCGCGCGCCGGCCTGGGCCCGCTGCACCGCCGGCACCACCTGCGGCCCGACGCCGCCACCGCGGCAGCGATCTGCCTGGCCGATGCGATGGTCGACTACTTCAGCGACCTCGGCGGCCAGGCGCGGGTCAAGCTGCAGCAGGCGCGCTCGCTCAGCATCTCGGCCAACCGGCCGGCGCTGCAGGCGCTGTGCGCGGCGTGGCTGGCGCACCTGGACTATGTGCACGACGACTTCGCCGGCGTCGTGCGCCACGCGTCGCTGGCGATGCGCCTCGCTGCACCGGACCACCACTCGGCGCGCTCGCGCGCCAACCTCGTCATCGCGATGAGCTACCACTATGCCGGCCGGCTGGACCTGGCCCAGCCCTGGTACTCGCGGTCACGCCAGCACGCGAGCGCCGAGGGCGACGCCGCGACGATCAGCGCGCTGATGCACAACATGGCCGCGCTGCGCGGCGACCAGGCGCGACTGGCGACCGTGCTGGACGACGACGCCGCGCGGGCCGAGGAGGCGCTGCATGCGCTGGCCGCGACCGAGTCGTCCGAGCACTTCGACGACCGGATCGGCGGCGCGGCGCTGCCGGTGCTGCAGCCCATCCTGCGCGCGCAGCTGCTGGTCACTCAACGCCGCCATGCCGAGGCGCTGGTGCTGTTCGAGGCGCACTTCGCCGACGCGCTGGCGCAGGGCCTGGGGCGGCTGGAGTGCGCGCTGCGCGCCGACGTCGCGTGGTGCCGCAGCCAGCTCGGCCAGCCGCAGCTGGCGCGCGAGCAGGCGCTGGCGGCGGTCGCGGCCTTGCGCCCGGAGTGCCACGTCGACGATCTGGCCGTCACGCACGGCCGGCTGGCGCAGGTCTACCGGGCGCTGGGCGAGGCCACGCAGGCTCGCCACCACACCCAGCAGGCGCGCGAGCACGCCGATCGGCATCGCGCGCAGCAGGCCCAGACCGTGGCCGAGCTCGACAAGACCTTCGGCGTCGGCTGGTCCGAGGAGTGAGTGCGATCCGCCGCCGCCCGCGGCGCGTCGCTCAGGAGTGCAGCACCATGCTGAGGCGGCGGCGGTAGCCGTCGACCACCGGATCGCTGGCGACCGAGAGCGCCTTGGCGCCGGCGATCTCGAGCGTGCCCTTGGACTCGGCCGGCGCGGCCGCCTTGACCGCGGGCTTGCTCATCAGCTCGAGGATCGCGACGTAGAGCTTGCGCGCGCGCTCCTCGGACCAGGCCTTGTCGCGCATCAGGATCTCGAGCAGCTCGTCCATCGCTTCGGTCGGGCGGCCACCGGTCAGGTGCCGCTGGGCGAGCTCGAAGCGCGCCGCGAAGTCGCGCTTGTCGGCGGCGATCGCGGCGGCCAGGGCCTCCGGGCTGCGCGCGCCGGCCGACGCTTCCCAGGCCTGCAGGCACTGCCCCAGCGCGCTGGCGCGTGCATCGACGAAGGCCTTGGGCGCCAGCGGCTCGTAGGCGCGTCGGGCGTCGGCCACGCGGCCTGCGTCGAGCAGGCGCTTCACGTAGTCGGCGCGGATCGCATCGTCGCCGGGCGACATGGCCAGCGCCTCCGAGAGCTTGTCGAGCGCCGCCCCGGTGTCGCCCTCCGCGGCCAGCTGTTCGGCCTCCTGCGCTTCTTCCTCGGCCGCCAGTTCGTCGGGGCTGGGGACGTGCTTGTCGAGGAAGGCGCGGATCTGGGCCTCGGGCAGCGCGCCGACGAAGCCGTCGACCGGCTGGCCGCCGACGAACATCACGCAGAAAGGGATGGAGCGCACGCCGAAGGCCTGGCTCAGCTGGCCGGCGATCTCGGGCTGCTCGTCGCTGTTGAGCTTGGCCAGCACGAAGCGGCCCGCGTAGGCGGTTTCCAGCTTCTCGAGCACGGGACCGAGCTGCTTGCAGGGCCCGCACCACGGGGCCCAGATGTCGAGCAGCACGGGCGCGTGCATCGAGGCCTGGATCAGATCGGTCTCGAGGTTCTGGAGGGTGATGTCGATCATGTCGGGACAGGTGCGGGCGAGAGTCGGCAAACCAAGCGCCGCCTACAATTCGGGGTTTATCGGAACCGGAGCGGCCGTGGGCGCAGCGATTCCCCTGATCGGCGTGGTGATGGGCTCCAGCAGCGACTGGGAGGTCATGCGCCACGCAAGCGACATTCTCACCGAGTTCGGCGTGCCTTTCGAGGCGCAGGTCGTGTCGGCCCATCGCATGCCCGACGACATGTTCCGCTACGCGGAGTCGGCCCGCGGGCGCGGCCTGCGGGCGATCATCGCCGGCGCCGGCGGTGCGGCCCACCTGCCGGGCATGCTGGCTGCGAAGACCACGCTGCCGGTCCTCGGTGTGCCGGTCCCCGGGAAGCACCTGCAGGGCGTCGACTCGTTGCACTCGATCGTGCAGATGCCCAAGGGCGTGCCGGTAGCCACGTTCGCGATCGGTGCGAGCGGTGCCGCCAACGCGGCCTTGTTCGCGGTCGCGCTGCTGGCCGGCGACGACGCCGACCTGCTCGGCCGGCTCGGGGTCTGGCGGTCGCGCCAGACCGAAGCGGCACGTGCCTCGAAGCTGGAATCCTGATGGCGCAGTTCCGGACCATCCTGCCCGCCGCCGTCGGCGCCGGGGCCCAGGACAGCACGCTCGGCGTGATGGGCGGCGGCCAGCTCGGCCGCATGTTCGTGCACGCGGCGCAGCGCCTGGGCTACTTCACCGCCGTCCTCGACCCCGACGTCGCCAGCCCGGCCGGCCTGGTCTCGCACGTGCACGTTCAGACCGACTACCTGGACGAGCAGGGTCTCGCGCAGATGCTGCGTCGCTGCAGCGCGATCACGACCGAGTTCGAGAACGTGCCGGCTGGGGCGCTCTACACCCTCGGTGCCCACCTGCCGACGGCGCCGGGCGCCGAGTCGGTGGCGATCTGCCAGGACCGCAAGCTCGAGAAGCAGCATTTCGTGCGCTGCGGCGTGCCGTGCGCGCCGCATGCGGTGATCGAGACGGCCGAGCAGCTGGCCACCGTCGATGCCGACCTGCTGCCCGGCATCCTGAAGACCACGCGCCTCGGCTACGACGGCAAGGGCCAGGTGCGCGTCGCCACCCGCGACGCACTGGCGGCCGCTTGGTCCGAACTCCGGCAGGCGCCCTGCGTGCTGGAAAAGCTGCTGCCGCTGGACTTCGAGCTCAGCGTCATCCTCGCGCGTGATGCCGACGGCCACAGCGTCGCACTGCCGGTGCAGCAGAACCTGCACCGCGACGGCGTCCTCGCGGTGACGCAGGTGCCCGGTCCGCGTGTCACCGCGGCACTGGCCGCGCAGGCGACGGCGGCCGCACAGCGCATCGCCGACGGCTTGCACTACGTCGGCGTGCTGTGCGTCGAGTTCTTCGTGTTGCAGGACGGCAGCCTCGTGGCCAACGAGATGGCCCCGCGCCCGCACAACTCCGGCCACTACAGCATCGATGCCTGCGACGTCTCGCAGTTCGACCTGCAGGTGCGCTGCATGACCGGCCTGCCGCTGCCGCCGCCGCGCCTGCATTCGCCGGCCGTGATGCTCAACCTGCTGGGCGACCTGTGGTTCGACGATGCCGGGCGCGAGCGCACGCCCGACTGGACCGCCGTGCTGGCCCTGCCGGGCGCGCACCTGCACCTGTACGGCAAGAGCAGCGCCCGCCGCGGCCGCAAGATGGGCCACCTGACCCTGACGGCCGCCACGCCCGACGCTGCCCGCGCGCTGGCGCTGCAGGCCGCCGAGCGGCTGGGTCTGCCGGCGTTCTAGGGTCCGCATGACGGTGCTGGACGGGCGTGAGCCCGGCGCCCTCGCGCAGGCTGCCGAGCGCCTGGCCGAGGGCGGGCTGGTCGCCTTCCCGACCGAGACGGTCTACGGCCTCGGGGCCCGGGCCGACGACGATGCGGCGGCGGCCCGGGTGTTCGCGGTGAAGGGCCGTCCCGCCGGGCATCCGCTGATCGTGCACGTGGCTGATGCGCAAGGCGCGGCCGCATTTGCGGCCGCCTTGCCCCCGCTGGCGCAACGCCTGATGGCGGCGTTCTGGCCCGGGCCGCTGACGGTGATCGTCGCGCGCCGCGACGGCATCGCGGCCGCGGCGGCCGGCGGGCAGCCGACGATCGGGCTGCGCTGTCCCAGCCATCCCGTCGCACAGGCGTTGTTGCGCGCCGCGGCGGCGCTCGGCGTGCCCGGCATCGCGGCGCCGAGCGCCAACCGCTATGGCCGCCTCAGCCCGACGCGTGCGGCGCACGTTGCGGCGGAGTTCGGCGACGAACTGATGGTGCTCGACGGCGGCGACTGCGAGGTCGGCATCGAGTCCAGCATCGTCGACTGCTCTCGCGGGCATCCGGTGCTGTTGCGTCCCGGCGTGCTGGCGCGCGCCCGGATCGAGGCCGCGGCCGGCGAGCCGCTGGCCGATGCGGACGCCGCGGCGCCGCGCGCCCCCGGCACGCTGGCCTCGCATTACGCGCCGCGCGCGCGGCTGCGACTGATGGCGCCGAGCGCGCTGCGCACGGCGCTCGACGTGCTGCCGCTCGAAGCCCTGCCGAAGCAGGGTCCGCGAAAGCTGGCGGTATATTCCCGCAGCGTCGCGGTGCCGTCGCGCCTGAGGCATCACCGCATGCCGGACGATCCGGCGGCCGCGGCGCATGAACTGTTCTCCGTGCTGCATGAACTCGACGACGAGGGCGTGCAGCTGATCTGGGTCGAAGAGCCGCCGGCCGATGCCGCCTGGGAGGGCGTGCGCGACCGTCTACAGCGCGCGGCCGCGCCTTGAGCGCCGCGACCCTCCGCCTTGTCCTTGGAGTGAGCATGAGTGTTGGGATCGATCTGCATCGCGGCTGGCGCCGCCCGGGCCCGCGCGTCGCGGCCGCCTCCGTGCTGGGCCTGCTGCTCGTGGTGATGGCGGCCTGCGGCGGCGGCGACCGCGTCAGCAGCTTCTCGCCGCAGCGCCTGCTGGTGTTCGGCGACGAGGCGAACGTGATCGCCGGCAGCGATGGCCTGCTCTACACGGCGGATGCGCCGCCGGTGGCGATCACGACGCAGGCCGGCGCGAAGTACTCGGTCAACGCTCGCAACCTGGATGCCGGCGGCGCGCCGTTGGCGACCTACAACTGCAACGCCCTCGCCGTGTGGGTCCAGGCCGTTGCCGGCCACTACGGGATGGGCCTGGCCGCCGTCCCGCCCAATGCGACTACCGCCACGGTGGTGCCCGACGCCTGCAATCCCTACGCACCGAACGCGGCCCGCGGGCGCATCTACGCCCAGGTCGGAGCGCGCGTTGGCAGTATCGCCGCGCAGGTGGCCAATCACCAGGTCTCGACAGGCACCGGCTTCTCGAACACGGACCTCGTGACGGTGATGGTGGGTCAGCGCGACATCCTCGATGCGTATGCGCTCTATCCGGCCCAGAGCGAAGATGCGGTGGTGTCGATCGTCGAGGCGACGGGTCGTGCGCTCGGCGCCCAGGTCAACGCCATCGCCCAGGCGGGCGGTCGCGTGCTGATCGCCACGGTGCCGAACCAGGGGGCCACGCCCTTTGCTGCCGCTCAGAACGCGCTGGCCGACGGCCGCGCTGCGTTGCTGAGCCGCATGACCCAGCGCTTCAATGCCGGGCTCCGGGCGGCGCTGGTCAATGACGGCCGGGTGATCGGTCTGGTGCAGGCCGACGAACAGTTGCAGCTCGTGATCAACAACCCGGCGGTGTTTGGCTACGCTAGTGTCTCTGCCGCGGCATGCACCGGCTTGACGCCACCTCCGGGCAGCGGGCCGTTTACGCCGACGAACGAGCTGCTCGGTTGCGTGGCTCCGACGGCGGCAACGGCCTCCGCGCCGGCTACGCCGGGCACCCTGGTGACGGGCGCCACAGTCGGCAACTACCTCTGGGCCGACCACTACCGCTTCGGCGTGGATGGTCACAGCCGCATCGGCAATCTCGCGATCACCCGGGCCGTCAACAACCCGTTCTAGCGCCGACTCGCGATCTTCAGGCCCAGTATCACGAGCGCCAGCCCCAGCGTGATCGCGTTGGCCACGACGATGGGCCAGGCACGCAGCGCCCAGCCGTAGGCCAGCCACAGCGCGATGCCGAGCGAGAACACGCCGTACATGCCGAGCGAGATGCCCGACAGGTCGCGCGTGCGCCAGCTGAGCCAGGCCTGCGGCACGAACGCCGCCGTGGTGAGCGCGGCCGCCGCGTAGCCCAGCGCATCGGTCCAGCCGACGCTCATCGGTCCTGATCCTCGGCGGCCCACTGCACCAGCGCATCGAGGACCGGTCGGGCCGCGCCGGCGTTCGGGTGGTTGACGATGACCACCAGCGCGTAGCGGCGTCCCGACTGTCCCAGCACGTAGCCGGCGAGGCCCATCGCGTCGCGCAGCGAGCCGGTCTTCAGGTGTGCGCGGCCGAGCGCGGCGCCCCACAGGCGCCCCGGCCGCCGCGCGGTGCCGTCGATGCCGGTCAGCGGCAGTGAACTGGCCAGCTCGGGCATGACCGGGCTGGCCCACAGCGCCTGCAGCCACGCCGCCATGCAGCGCGCGCTGCTGCGCGACTGGCGCGACAGCCCCGAACCGTTGTCGATCGAGAACTCGGCGTCGCTGCACCCGGCGCGGCTGCGCACCTGGCCGCGCACCACCTCGCGGGCCGCCTCGGCAGGCCCGGTCGGCGCCGACGCCGGCCGGTTGACCGGCGCCACCGTCAAGCCGAGCGTCAGGAACAGCTGCTGCGCCATCACGTTGTTGCTGAACTTGTTGATGTCGCGGATGACGCTGGCGAGCGGCGGCGAGCTCGCCTCGAACAAGGGCTGCGCCCCGGCCGGCACGGCGCCGTCGCGGACGCGGCCCAGCAGCTTGCCGCCCAGGTCGCGCCAGACGGCCTCGACCAGGCGCACGTTGTAGCTGCGCGGCTCGGCATAGGCGATCGGCCAGCTCTTCTCGCCGCAGCCCGGCGGGTACAGGCCGGTCAGCCGCAGTCGCAGCGGGTCCGTGAAGTCGGGCTTGAGGGCGCCGCGCCAGTCGCCGCAGTCGCCGCCGTTGCCGAGCGGAACGGTCGGATCGATCTGCACGCCGGCCAGGCTGACGTCGCTGGCGACGCGCGCGACACCACGCGCGACATCGGGCGTGAAGGTGAGCGTGATCGACTTCAGGTTGAGCAGCAGTGCATCGGGCTGCACGTTGTAGGGCCGGTAGCGCTCGCCATCGAAATCACCCGGCTCGCCGTTCGGCGCGGGGAAGGCGCTGCCGTCCAGCACGATGTCGCCGCGGATCTCGCGGATGCCGCGCGCCTGCACCTGGCGCATCAGCAGCCACAGGCGCTCGATCACCAGCGTCGGATCGCCGCGGCCCTGGATCACCAGGTCGCCGAGCAGCACGCCGTCGACGGTGGCGCCGGTGGTCAGCACCGGCGTCGCCCAGGCCCAGGCCGGCCCCAGCAGCTCGAGCGCCGCGCCGGTGGTGTAGAGCTTCATCAGCGAGGCCGGATTGACCGGCTGCTGGGCGCGGTGCGACAGCCTCGGCGCGGCCGCACCCGGTGTGCCGACTTCGATCACCTGCACGACCAGGGCTTCGGGCGGCAGTTGCGCGCGCTTCATCGCGGCCTGCACCGAAGCCGGCAGCTCGTTGGCGGCGGCACCCAGCACCGCGGTGCCCAGCAGTGCGGCGGCGGCCTTGCGTCGCCAGCGAACCCAGGGTCTCGTCATGGACCGGGATGGTAGCGGCCGCCTGCGGCAGGACGCGCCGCTACACTGAGGCATGGACTCCCGAGCCGGCATCGAGCCTGGTCCGCGGGCCACCTGGGTCGGCTGGCTCTGCGCGGCGGTGGTGCTGTGCATCTGGTCGTCGTTCATCCTCGTGGCCCGGTCGTCGGCCAGTCGGACCCTCAGCCCTTTCGACATCGCTTTCCTGCGCTTCGCCGTGTCGGGCGTGGTGCTGATCGGCCTCGGCTGGTGGTGGCGCCGCCGCAAGCCGCCCCTGGCCTCGGAGTGGCGCGGCGGACTGCCTGCCGCGCGCTGGGCCGGACTCGGGTTGAGCGCCGGCGTCGCCTACTGCGGCTTTGCCTACAGCGCCTTCTTCTTCGCGCCGGCCGCGCATGGCGCGGTGCTGCTGCCGGGCTCGCTGCCGCTGTGGACGGCGGTGATGGCCTGGCTCCTGCTGGGCGAGCGCTCCGGCCGCCAGCGCCTGGCCGGGCTGGCGCTGATCGTGGCCGGCGACCTGCTGGTCGGCGGGGCGAGCCTGCTGCATGCGTTCGACGGCGGCACGGTCTGGATCGGCGACCTCCTGCTGCTGTGCGGCTCGATGAGCTGGGGCCTGTACACGGTGCTGTGTCGACGCTGGCGGGTGACCGCCGTGGAGGCGACGCTCGCGATCGGCAGCTTCTGCCTCGTGACCGCGGTACCGCTGTACGCGCTGGGCGTGCTGGGCGGCGTGATCCCGAGCGGGCTGCATGCCGCGCCCTGGTCGGAGATCGTCTTCCAGGGCCTCTACCAGGGCCTGTTCGCGATGATCATCGCCGGCATGGCCTACACGCAGGTGGTCGCGACCTTCGGGCCGGTGCGCAGCACCATGATCACCGCCCTGGTGCCGCCGATCGCGGCGCTGGCGGCGGTGCCCCTGCTCGGCGAGGCGCTCGTGCCGACGACGCTGCTGGGTCTGGCCTGCGTGACCGGCGGCTTGCTGCTCGGGCTGCGCGCGGCGCTGCCCCGGACCGCCCCGCTGCCGCGACCCGAGGGCGCGACATGAGGGACGGCCGGTGAACCCGACGCTGCTGGCGCTCGACACCGGCACCGAGGTGCTGCATCTCGGCGCGTGCCGCGGCGACCGGTCGTGGCAGCGTGCATTGCCCGGCGGTGCGCGGGCCTCGGCCGACCTGCTGCCGGCACTGATGTCGCTGCTCGACGAGGCCGGTCTGGCGTTGCGCGACCTGGACGCGATCGCCTTCGGCCGCGGGCCGGGTGCCTTCACCGGCGTGCGCGCGGCCTGCGCGGTGACCCAGGGTCTGGCCTTCGGCGCCGGTCGCCCGGTGCTGTCGCTCGACAGCCTGATGGCGGTGGCCGAGGACGCGCGCACGCAGGGCGCGGGCGACGAGCTCTGGGTGGCCGTCGATGCCCGCATGGGCGAGGCCTACGCGGCGCGCTACCGGCACGGACCCGAAGGCTGGCGGACGATCGATGCGCCGTCGCTGCACGACCCGGTGACGCTGGCGCAGCACGCCGCTGCCGAGACGCCGGCCCCGCAGGTGGCCGGCAGCTCGCTGTCGGCGCATGCGGCGGCGTGGACGGCCTGCGGCGGCCCGCGCTGGCCGGATGCAGGCCCGCGCGCCGGCGCGCTGCTGGCGCTGGCCCGTGCCGCCTGGGCGCGGGGCGAGGCGGTCGATGCCGCCCGGGCCCTGCCGCTCTACGTGCGCGACAAGGTGGCTCAGACCACGGCCGAGCGCGCGGCGGCCGCGCTGGAGCGGCGCGCATGAACGCCGTGGTCCGGCCCGCGGCGCGCGGCCTGCAGCCGCTGCGCGATGCCGACCTCGAGGCGGTGATGGACATCGAGCGCGCGGTCTACGAGTTCCCGTGGACGCGCGGCAACTTCATCGACTCGCTGCGGGCCGGCTACCTGGCGCAGGCGCTGTGGACCTCGCCGCCGCAGCTGGTCGGCTATTTCATTGCCTTGCCCGGTGTCGACGAACTGCATCTGCTGAATCTCAGTGTCGCGCCCGCGGCCCAGAGCCAGGGGCACGCGCGCTACATGCTCGACGAACTGCGCCTGATCGCCGCCGCGCGGCGCGCCCAGCAGCTGTGGCTCGAGGTGCGGATCTCGAACGCGCGCGCGCGGATGCTGTACGAGCGCTATGGATTCCGCAACATCGGCTTGCGCCGCGGCTACTACCCGGCGCAGGGCCGGCAGCGCGAGGATGCGGTGGTGATGAGCCTGCAGATCCCGGAGGTGACGCATGGCCTGGGATGAACGGCAGCGCGCCATGCTGGCCGAAATGGGCGTGCGGCTGTGGCCGCCCACCCCTTCCGGCCCGCAGGGCGCTGCCGTTCCGGTGGATCTGGGGCAAGCCCCCGGCCCCCCTTCCGGGAAGGGGGGAGGCGAGGCGCGTGCCTCGCAGCCGAGCGAGGTGGTTGCGGCGCCGGGGCCGCACGCGACCGGTGTCGAGGCGATGGACTGGCCCGGGCTGCGCGCCGCCGTGGCCGGCTGCACGGCCTGCGGCCTGTGCCGCGGGCGCACGAACACGGTGTTCGGCGTCGGGCACGAGCGGGCCCACTGGATGATCGTCGGCGAGGCGCCGGGCGAGCAGGAGGACCGGCAGGGCGAGCCCTTCGTCGGCAAGGCCGGCCAGCTGCTGGACAACATGCTGCGCGCGCTGGGACTTTCGCGCGACGCGCAGGCGGTGGGCGGCGACCCGGCCCGCCAGGTCTTCATCGTCAACGTGCTGAAGTGCCGGCCACCGGGCAACCGCAACCCCCAGCCCGAGGAGGTGGCCCGGTGCGAGCCCTTCCTGCAGCGCCAGGTCGCGCTGGTGCAGCCGAAGCTGATCCTCGCCATGGGACGCTTCGCGGTGCAGTCGCTGCTGCAGAGCCAGGAGGCGATCGGCCGCCTGCGCGGGCGCGTGCACCGCTACCAGGGCGTGCCCACCGTGGTGACCTATCACCCGGCCTACCTGCTGCGCAACCCGGCCGACAAGGCCCGCGGCTGGGACGACCTCTGCCTGGCCCGCGAAGCGATGGAGCGCGCCGGCTCGACCTGAGGGGGGCCGCCCCCTATCATCGGCCGGCGGCACGAGGGGGCCGCTCCCATCCATGTCCGCGCTGCCGCAGATCGAGGAGACCACCGTCTGGGACGCGCTGCCCAGCGCCGTGCTGCTGCTCTCGCGCGACGGGCAGGCGCACCAGGTCAACCGCGCCTTCTGCCGCTTCACCGGTCTGACGGCCGAGACGGCCCGCGGCGCGGGCTGGCAGCTGCTGCTGCCCGAGATCTCGCGCCACGCGCTGCTGGCCGCGCTGCAGCGCGAGCAGGCCTTCGCTCTGCAGGTGAGCCTGCTGCGCGCCGACGACGGCAGCGGCGTCACGCGCGAGGCCTGGATCGACGTCGCCGGCCAGTGGGACGCCGGCTCGGCGCGCTGGTGCTGCGTGCTGCACGACATGTCGCAGACGCGGCAGGCCGAGTTCGCGGCGCGCGCCCAGGCCGAGCAGTTCCGCTTGCTGGCCGACAACGTGCCGGCCTTGATCGCCTACTACGCCGCGGCCGACAACACCTGCCTGTTCGCCAACCGCGAGTACGCGCAGACCTTCGGCTGGGACGAGCACTCGATCCTCGGCCGCCACACCTGGGAGGTGATCGGCGAAGCCGCGTGGCAGCAGATCCGGCCGCAGGTGGACATCGTGCTGGGCGAGCTGCGCGCGGTGGTCTACGAGCGGCAGCTGACGCGGCCCGATGGCAGCCCGCAATGGATCGAGGTCCACCTGCTGCCGCACATCGGCAGCGACGGGCGCGCGATCGCCTGCTTCGTGATGATCTCCGACATCACCCGGCACCGTCTGGCCGAGCGCGCGGTGCGCCAGTCCGAGGAACGGCTCGGCAAGTTCATGCAGGCCAGCGCCGAGGGCATCGTCTTCCACAAGGACGGCTACATCACCGATGCCAACCCGCCCGCCTGTACGCTGATCGGCTACAGCCTCGACGACATGCTCGGCCGCAAGACGCTGGAGTTCATCGCGCCCGACCAGGTGGCCAAGGTCGCCGAGGTGATCGCCTCGGGCCAGGAGACCGCCTACGAGAGCGCGATCGTCGACAAGCGCGGCGAACGCATTCCGGTCGAGTTCATCGTGCGCACCATGATGCGCGGCGACGAGCGGCTGCGCATGACGATCGTGCGCGACATCCGCGATCGGCAGGCTGCGCTGGCGCGCATCCACCACCTGGCGCACCACGACGCGCTGACCGGCCTGCCCAACCGGCTGGCCTTCATGAATCAGCTCGAACTGTCGATGATGGCGGCACGCCAGAACCGCCAGCCGCTGGCGCTGCTGTTCATCGACCTCGACCACTTCAAGCGCGTCAACGATTCGCTCGGCCACCTGGCCGGCGACGCGCTGCTGCAGATGGTGGCGCAGCGCATCGGCGCCGTGCTGCGCGGCACCGATGTCGTGGCGCGCTTCGGCGGCGACGAGTTCATGGTGCTGATCGGCGGCAGCCCGCAGCGCGACGACGTCGCCGACGTGGCGCGCAAGCTGCTGGCGGCGATCGAGGTGCCCCTGCATGCCGAGGGCCGGCCGATCTCGGTCACGCCGTCGATCGGCATCGCGATGTTCCCCGGCGACGGCCACACGCCGGCCGAGCTGATCAAGCACGCCGACACCGCCATGTACCGCGCCAAGACGCGCGGCCGGGCCACCTACCAGTTCTTCGATCCCTCGCTGGCCACCAATGCCTACGCGGCGCTGGTGATGGAAGGCCAGCTCGCACAGGCGCTGGAACGCGGCGAGTTCCTGCTGCACTACCAGCCGCAGGTGCGCGCGCGAGACGGCGTGCTGGTCGGGGCCGAAGCGCTGCTGCGCTGGCAGCATCCCGAGCGTGGGCTGCTGCTGCCCGACCTCTTCATCCCGCTGGCCGAGCAGCAGCGCCTGATGCTGCCGATCGGCGCCTGGGTGCTGCGCCAGGCCGCGCGTGCGGCGCGCCGCTGGCACGACACCGGCCTGTGCGAGGTGCCGGTGGCCGTCAACCTCTCGACGATGCAGTTCCAGGCGCCGGACTTCGTCGCCTCGGTGGCCAGGGTGCTGGACGAGGTCGGCCTGCCCGGGCGGCTGCTGGAACTCGAGCTGACCGAGCGCATGCTGATGGACGAAGTGCCCGAGGTCGGCCACAAGCTCGCGCAGCTCAAGGCCCTGGGCATCCGGCTGTCGGTCGACGACTTCGGCACCGGCTACTCCTCGCTCGGTCACCTGAAGGCGCTGCCGATCGACAAGATGAAGATCGATCGCTCCTTCGTCACCGACCTGCCCGAGGCGCGGGACTCGGTGGCGATCGCCCGCGCGATCATCCAGATGGCGCGCAACCTCGGCATCGGCGTGATCGCCGAGGGCGTCGAGACCGAGGCCCAGCGCGCCTTCCTGGCGCGCGAGCAGTGCGACGAGCTGCAGGGCGATGCGATCAGCCCGGCCCTGTCGACCGCCGCCTTCGAGACCTGGGTGGCCCGCACGACGGCCGGCTGACCCGGGCGGCCCCTTCAGCGCCCGCGGTCCAGGTAGCGCTTGCGGCGGAAGACGACGACGAGGCCGATCGCCACGAGGCCCATCAGCAGCGTCGTGACCCAGACGCCGGTGCTGGTGTGCACCAGCGGCAGGAAGTCGAAGTTCATGCCGAAGAAGCCGGTGATCAGGTTCAGCGGCATGAAGATCGCCGTGATCACCGTCAGCGTGCGCATGATGTCGTTGGTGCGGTTGCTCTGCGCCGAGAAGTGCATCTGCACCGCGCTCTCGGCCGAGCTCTCGAGCCGGCGAACGTGGCCGAGCACGCGTTCGATGTGCTCGAGCACGTCGCGCGAGCGCACCCGCAGCAGCTCGCGCTCGCGCTGCGCCGTGGGATCGGTCTCGTCGGGCCACTCGTCGAGCGCGTCGATCCACTCGGTGATGGCGCTGCGCTGGTCCTCGCAGGTGTCCTCGAGCGCGTGCAGGGCGTTGCGCGCATCGAGCAGCGCGTTCCAGTCGCTGAAGTGACCGCGCGGGCGGAACAGCTCCTGCTGCAGATAGCCGAGATGGCGCGTCAGCAGGCGGCGCAGCTCCAGGTAGCTGTCGACCATGTGGTTGACCATGCGCAGCATCAGGTCGGCGGGGCTGGCCGGCATGCGCGTGCTGCCGCTGCGCGACTCGCCGCCCTGGCCGGCCTGCTGCAGCCGCTGGGCGAAGTACTCGCGGACCTGGCAGTCGGTCGGATGCACGGTCAGCAGCACCCGGTCGAAGATCGCGAAGCCGACCGGGCTGGTGTCGATCGACTCCAGGGCGCGCTTGGCACCGGCCAGCGTGCCGTGCTGGTCGTCGACGAAGAGGTTGCCGCTGTTGCCGCTGGCCGCGAGCCGGCGGAACACCATGACGTCGTACCAGGACGTGTAGTCGTAGTGCGAGGGCAGCTGGTTGTTCAGCAGGTCGGCGACGTGCAGGTCGACCAGCTGGCCGCCCGTCCAGCGCTGCAGCGCTGCCTGCAGGGCCGGCACGCCGACCTCGAACTCGCGCCGCGCGCTGCCGATCCACAGGTAGCCCGTGGCGGGCAGCTGCTCGGGCAGTGCATCGCCCAGTTCGACGAACTGCTCGGGCGTGACATGGAACACCCGCATCGCGCGGCTCAGCGGGCCTGGTTCAGCGCGCGCGCCGCATCGAGCGCGAAGTAGCTCAGCACGCCGTCGGCGCCGGCGCGCTTGAAGGCCAGCAGCGACTCCATCATCACCGCATCGCCGTCGAGCCAGCCGTTGGCCGCCGCCGCCTTGAGCATCGCGTACTCACCGCTCACCTGGTAGGCGAAGGTCGGCACGCGGAACTCGTCCTTCACGCGCCGCACGATGTCGAGGTAGGGCATGCCGGGCTTGACCATCACCATGTCGGCGCCCTCGGCGATGTCCATCGCGACCTCGCGCAGCGCCTCGTCGGTGTTGCCCGGGTCCATCTGGTAGACCTTCTTGTTGCTCTTGCCCAGGTTGCCGGCCGAACCGACCGCGTCGCGGAAGGGGCCGTAGAAGGCGCTCGCGTACTTGGCGCTGTACGCCATGATCCGCGTGTGGATCGCGCCGCGCGACTCGAGCGCAGCCCGGATCGCGCCGATCCGGCCGTCCATCATGTCGCTCGGCGCCACGATGTCGACGCCGGCTTCGGCCTGGACCAGCGCCTGCCGGGTCAGCACCGCCACCGTCTCGTCGTTGACGATGTAGCCGGTGGCGTCCAGCAAGCCGTCCTGGCCATGGGTGGTGAAGGGGTCGAGCGCGACATCGGTCAGCAGGCCGAGCTCCGGGAAGCGGCGCTTGAGTTCTCGCACGACCGTCGGCACCAGGCCTTCGGGGTTGGTGGCCTCGCGACCGTCCTCGCTCTTGCGGGCGGCGTCGATCACCGGAAACAGCGCCATCACCGGGACGCGCTCGCGCACGCAGGCCTCGGCCACCGGCAGCAGGCGGTCCAGGCTGAGGCGCTGCACGCCGGGCATCGACGCGACGTCCTGCACCTGGCCGCTGCCTTCGAGCACGAACACCGGCAGGATCAGGTCCGAGGGCGTCAGCGCGTGCTCGCGCACGAGGTTGCGGGTGAAGTCGTCGCGCCGCAGGCGCCGCGCGCGGGTGGCCGGAAAGCGTTGGAAGTAGGAGGTCAAGGGTGGCCTGTCGGAGGTTGGCTGCGCGGTCGCCGGGCACCGATTTGCAGGGGGGCCACAGACAGTCCGAAGCAAGCGTTGCACTGCTAAACTGGCCAGCGAATGATACGTCGCAAGGCGTTCATTCCCTGCTTTTCCTCCCTGAGCAGGAGCCCGACCGTGTGACAGCGCAAGGGCTTTGTGGCCCCGGCTCTGCCGGGGCTTTTTTCTGGGCGCGACGATGCCGGATCGATGGGGATAATCGGTCGATGAGCAGCGGCTATCTCTGGGTCAAGGCCTTCCACATCGTCTTCGTCGCCAGCTGGTTCGCCGGGCTGTTCTACCTGCCGCGGCTGTTCGTCAACCTGGCGATGGTGCCGCCCGACAGCCACGCCGAGCGCGAGCGCCTGCTGCTGATGGCGCGCAAGCTCTACCGCTTCAGCAGCCTGCTGATGATCCCGGCGCTGGTGCTGGGGGTGTGGCTGTGGCTGGGCTACGGCGTCGGCCGCGGCGCCGGCAACGGCTGGCTGCACGCGAAGCTGGTGCTGGTCGTTGCGGCCATCGGCTACCACCATGTCTGCCGGGCGCTGCTGCGCGACTTCGAGCAGTCGGCCAACCGGCGCAGCGACCGCTGGTTCCGCGTCTTCAACGAGTCGGCGGTGCTGGCGTTCGCCGCCATCGTGGTGCTGGTGGTCGTGAAGCCGTTCTGATGGCGGCCTATCGGAGCTCGGCGTGGCCGCTGGCCGCGGCCTGCGTCTGCCTGATCGTCTACGCGAGCCTGCATCCGTTCACCGGCTGGGAGCCCCCGCGGCCGGAAGTCGACTGGTGGCGGCTCGCGGTGCCGCAGCCGAACTACGTCACCCGCTTCGACCTGGTCGTCAACCTCCTGGCCTACCTGCCGCTGGGCCTGCTGATCGCGGGCGGGCTGCTGCGCGCCCAGCGCACCTACGCCGCGGCGTTCGCCACGGCGCTGCTGGCTGGCAGCGCCCTGAGCTACGGACTCGAGACCCTGCAGCACTGGCTGCCGTTGCGCGTGCCCTCGCTGGTCGACTGGGCCCTCAACAGTGCCGGCGCCGCGCTGGGGGCGCTGGCGATGCTGCTGCTGCACGCGGTCGGCGCCCTGGACGGCTGGCAGCGCTGGCGCGAGCGCTGGCTGCTGCGCGGTCGTGGGGTCGGGCTGACGCTGCTGCTGCTGTGGCCCTTCGGCCTGCTGTTCCCGCCGCCGCTGCCGTTCGGACTCGGGCAGGTGCTGTTGCGTGCGCGGGAACTGCTGATCGAGGTGCTGGAAGGCACGGCCTGGGACGGCTGGTTGCGCCCCGGGCCTGCACCGAGCACACCGCTGGCGCCCGGCGTCGAATTGCTGGCGATCGCCGCCGGCCTGCTGGCGCCCTGCCTGCTGGCCTACGCCCTGACCCGCCCCGGGCTGCGGCGACTGGCGCTGCCGGCGGGCGCCCTGGCGCTGGGTGGGGCGGCGACGACCCTGTCGACGGCGCTCAACTTCGGCCCCGAGCACGCGCTCACCTGGCTGACGCCGCCGGTGCTGCCCGCGGTCGGCGTGGCGTTCGGCATCGCCGTGCTGCTGGCCTGGGTGCGGCCACGCAGCGCTGCCGCGGTGGCGCTCCTGGTGATCAGCTTCGGCGTCGCGCTCGTCAATGCCGCGCCGGCGGACGCGTACTACGCGGCCAGCCTGAAGGCCTGGGAGCAGGGCCGCTTCATCCGCTTCCACGGCCTGACGCAGTGGATCGGCTGGCTCTGGCCCTGGGCCACACTCGCTTACCTGCTGGGCCGCGTCGTGCAAAGGGACGACTGAGGCGCAAACCTAGAATCGCACCGATGAGCTACTACCAGCGCCACATCTTCTTCTGCCTCAACCAGCGCGACGGCGAAGCGGCCTGTGCGGACCACGATGCCGAGGCGGGCTTCGCCCGCTGCAAGGCCCAGGCCAAGGCCGCCGGCCTGATGGGCAAGGGCCAGCTGCGGGTGAACCGCGCGGGCTGCCTGGATCGCTGTGCGGGCGGGCCGGTGGCCGTCGTCTATCCGGAAGGCGTCTGGTACACCTATGTCGATGCGCACGACATCGACGAGATCGTCGAGTCGCACCTGAAGAACGGCAAGGTGGTCGAGCGGCTCGTGCTCCCCGAGACCGTGGGCCGCTGAGGCGCCTCGATCGCGCCGGACCTCGCGCCGCGGATGAATGCCCAGACCCAGTTGCTGACCTTGCGTGGCCCGGCCGGCGTGATCGCCTGCGCGGTCGACGAGCCGGAGAGCGCGGCCCGCGCAGTGCTCGTGGTCTGCCACCCGCACCCGCTGCACGGCGGCACGATGGACAACAAGGTGGTGCAGACGATCGCGCGCGCCGGCGTGCGCCTGGGCGCGCGCAGCGTGCGCTTCAACTTCCGCGGTGTCGGCGGCTCGGCCGGCCAGTGGGACGACGGCCGCGGCGAGATCGACGATGCCCTGGCCGTGATCGCGGATCGCCGCGAGGCCGGGTTGCCGCTGTGGCTGGCGGGCTTCTCGTTCGGCGGCTATGTCGCCGCATCGGCCGCGGCCCGGCTGGCAGCCGGCGGCCAGGGGCCGCAGCGGCTCGCGCTGATCGCGCCGTCGACGCAGAAGCAGTCGGTGCCTGCGGTGCCCGCCGACACGCTGGTGATCCATGGTGAAGCCGACGAGGTCGTGCCGTTCGCCGCCACGCTGGACTGGGCCCGTCCGCAGGTGCTGCCGGTGGTGGTGGTGCCGGGTGGCGGGCACTTCTTCCACGGCCAGCTCGGCCTGCTCAGGAACTTGGTGCAGAACGCCTGGTCTGCCTCTCCATGATCGTCGCGCCAGCGCGATCTTCCGCCTCCCGTTCCCCGGATCCTCGATGAAAAGACTGCTCGCTCTCCTGTCCCTCGCCCTCGTCGCCGGCGCCAGCCTCGCACAGGCCCCGCAGCCGCCCGAGGTCGCGGCGCGCTCGTGGCTGCTGCTGGACGTCAACACCCACCAGGTGCTGGGTGCCAAGGACGCCGACCTGCCGGTCGAGCCGGCCTCGCTGACCAAGCTGATGAGCGCCTACATCGTCTTCCAGGCACTGAAGGACAAGCGGCTGACGCTCGAGCAGACGCTGCCGGTGTCCGAGCGCGCCTGGCGCACCGGCATGACCGGCGCGTCGCGCAGCTTCCTGCCGCTGAACAGCCAGGTGAAGGTCGACGACCTGCTCAAGGGCATGATCGTGCAGAGCGGCAACGACGCGACGGTCGTGCTGGCCGAGGGCGTGGGCGGCAGCTACGAGCAGTTCGTCGCGATGATGAACCGCCAGGTCCAGGCCTTCGGCCTCAAGGCCACGAGCTTCAAGAACCCCGAGGGCCTGACCGCGCCCGGCCACACCAGCACGGCCCGCGAGCTGGCGGTCATCGCCGAGCGCCTGGTGCGCGACTTCCCCGAGTACCTGCCGTACTACTCGATGAAGGAGTTCACCTACAACAAGATCAAGCAGCCCAACCGCAACCTGCTGCTCTACCGCGACCCCACGGTCGACGGCCTCAAGACCGGCTACACCGATGCGGCCGGCTACTGCCTGATCACCACGGCGAAACGCGACTTCCCGAACGGCCCGCGCCGGCTGATCGCCGTGGTGCTGGGCGCGGCCTCGATGGAGAGCCGCGCGAACGAGAGCCAGAAGTTGCTGAACTGGGGCTACAGCGCCTTCGACGCGGTCAAGCTGTTCGACGCCAGCCAGGCCGTCGTCAGCCCCGAGGTCTGGAAGGGCAAGAGCCGCAACGCCAAGCTCGGCAGCGCGGCAGCGGTGTTCGTCAACGTGCCCAAGGGCCAGGGCGACAAGCTCAAGACCGACATCGCACGCACCGACCCGCTGGTCGCGCCGCTGGTCAAGGGCCAGGTCGTGGGCACGATCAAGGTCAGCGCCGGCGGCGCGCCGGTGGCCGAGGTGCCGCTGACGGTGCTCGAGAACGTCGAGACCGCCGGCATCCTGGGCCGCGCCTGGGACTCGTTGCGGCTCTGGCTCAAGTAGCCGGGCCCCGCTTGCCGATCGACCCCGACCGTCCTACCCTGCGCCCATGAACGGCCTGCCCGACCTCCTCGCCGACTCGCTGTGCTACCTGAACGGCGAGTACCAGCGACTCGGCGACGCGCGGGTCAGCGTGCTCGACCGCGGCTTCATCTTCGGCGACGGCATCTACGAGGCGATGCCCGTCTACGGCGGTCGCATCTTCCGCTTCGACGAGCACATGGCACGGCTCGACCGCAGCCTGTCGAAGCTGCGCATCGGCAATCCGCACGCGCCGGCGCAATGGCTCGAGCGCCTGCGCCGGCTGATCGCGGCCCAGCAGTCGCAGACCGGGGCGGCCGATCAGCTGGTCTACCTGCAGGTGACGCGGGGCGTCGCGCCGCGCGACCATGTGATGCCGAAGGACCTCGCGCCGACGGTGTTCATGATGGCCACGCCGCTGAAGCCGGCGACGCCGGAACAGCGCCATGCCGGCGTGGCCTGCGTCAGTGCCCGCGACTTCCGCTGGGAGCGCGGCGACATCAAGTCGACCTCGCTGCTGGGCAACGTGCTGGCACGGCAGATCTCGGCCGACCAGGGCGCGGTCGAGACCATCCTGTTCCGCGACGGCTGGCTGACCGAGGCCTCGGCGTCCAACGTCTGGATCGCCAAGGACGGCGCGCTCATCGGCCCGCCGAAGAGCGAGCATGTGCTGGAAGGCATCCGCGTCGACCTGCTGCGCGAGCTGTGCGAGGACGTCGGCATCGGCTACAGCCTGCGTCCCGTTGCCGAGGGCGATGTGGCAGCGGCTGACGAACTGCTGCTCAGCTCGTCGACCAAGGAGGTGCTGTCCGTGACGCGCCTCGACGGCCAGCCGGTCGGCCACGGCACGCTGCGCGGCAAGCCCGGTCCGGTGTACGCGAGGCTGTACGAGGCCTACCAGCGCGCCAAGTCCACCCAGTGCACCTGAGTCCGACATGGCCGACATCCCCCCCGAGCAGTCGCTGATCGAGTACCCGAGCCGCTTTCCGATCAAGGTGATGGGTGCGCAAGCCGAGGGTTTCGTTGAAGCGATCGCCGCGATCGCCGCGCAGTTCGATCCTGGTTTCGATGCGGCGGGCATCGAGCAGCGACCCAGCAAGGCCGGCAACTACCTGGGGCTGACGATCACCGTCACCGCGACGAGCCGCGAGCAGCTCGACGAGCTGTACCGCACCCTGTCGACCCACCCGATGGTGAAGGTCGTGCTTTGAGGCGACGCCTGCTGGGCCGCGCCGACTATGCGGCGACGGTGGCCGCGATGCGGTCATTCACCGACGCACGTGGCGCCGACACCGAAGACGAGCTGTGGCTCTGCGAGCATCCGCCGGTCTTCACCCAGGGCGTCGCGGGACGACCCGAACACCTGCACGACGCCGGCGGCATCCCGGTCGTGCAGACCAACCGCGGCGGCCAGGTGACCTACCACGGGCCCGGCCAGGTCGTCGCCTATCCGCTGGTGGACCTGCGGCGGCTCGGCATCTTCGTCAAGGAGTACGTGTTCCGGCTGGAGCAGGCGGTGATCAAGGCGCTCGAGGGCTACGGCGTCACCGGCCACCGCGTCGCCGGCGCGCCCGGCATCTACGTGAACCTGGACGACCCCGGCGGCCACGCGGCGCTGCCGTCGCCCCGCGATCCGCGCGACCCCTGGAAGGGCATCGGCAAGATCGCCGCGCTGGGCATCAAGGTGACGCGGCACTGCTCGTACCACGGCGTGGCGCTCAACGTCGCGATGGACCTGAGCCCCTACGCGCGCATCGACCCCTGCGGCTACGCCGGGCTGGCCTCGATCGACCTTTCTACAATCGGCGTCACCACCACCTGGGACGACGCGGCCGGTGCGCTCGGCGACCAGCTGGGCAGCTACCTCGGTCCCTGAGCGCGCCATGACCTCACCCGCCCTTCCTGCCTACGATCCCACGACCAAGCAGAAGTCGCAGGCCAAGACTGCCCGCATCCCGATCAAGGTGGTGCCGGCCGGCGAGGTGCTGAAGAAGCCCGAGTGGATCCGCGTCAAGGCGGGCTCGCCGAGCACGCGCTTCTACGAGATCAAGCAGATCCTGCGCGAGCACAGGCTGCACACGGTCTGCGAGGAAGCCTCTTGCCCGAACATCGGCGAATGCTTCGGCAAGGGCACGGCGACCTTCATGATCATGGGCGACAAGTGCACGCGGCGCTGCCCGTTCTGCGACGTCGGCCACGGCCGGCCCGATCCGCTGGACGCCGACGAGCCGCTGAACCTGGCCAGGACCATTGCGGCGCTGAAGCTGAAGTACGTGGTGATCACCAGCGTCGACCGCGACGATCTGCGAGACGGCGGCGCGGGCCACTTCGTCGCCTGCATCGAGAAGGTCCGCGAGCTGTCGCCGGCCACGCAGATCGAGATCCTGACGCCCGACTTCCGCGGCCGCATGGACCGCGCACTCGATATCCTGAAGGCCGCCCCTCCCGACGTGATGAACCACAACCTCGAGACGGTGCCGCGCCTGTACAAGGAGGCGCGACCCGGCTCGGACTACCAGTTCAGCCTGGACCTGCTGAAGCGCTTCAAGGACTTCGCACCGGGCGTGCCGACCAAGAGCGGCCTGATGGTCGGCCTGGGCGAGACCGACGACGAGATCCTCGCGGTGATGCGCGACATGCGTACCCACGGCATCGACATGCTGACGCTGGGCCAGTACCTGGCGCCGAGCGGCCACCACCTGCCGGTGCGCCGCTATGTGCACCCGGACACCTTCCGGATGTTCGAGCGCGAGGCGCAGGCGATGGGCTTCAGCCACGCGGCCGTGGGCGCGATGGTGCGGTCGAGCTACCACGCCGACCAGCAGGCGCACGCGGCAGGTCTGGCCACGGGCGCCTGACGCCGGGTGTCGATCACCCAGGAGCTGCGTGCGCTCTGGCCCGAGCGCATGCAAGTCAGCGCCGGCGAGCGCTGGCGCGCGGCGCTGGGAGCCGGGCTCGGGCTGTTGCTGGTCGGACTGCTGAGCCGGCTCGGCGCATCGCCCGACGGCCTGCCGTGGCTGGTGGCACCGCTCGGGGCCAGCGCCGTGCTGGTGTTCTGCGTGCCGGCGAGCCCGCTGGCGCAGCCCTGGTCGGTGATCGGCGGCAACACGATCTCGGCCTGCATCGGCATCGCCTGCGCGCGCTGGCTGCCCGACCCGGCGTGGGCCGCGGCCGCGGCAGTCGCGCTGGCGATCGGCGCCATGTTTGCCTTGCGCTGCCTGCATCCACCGGGCGGCGCGATGGCGCTGCTGACGGCGCTGGCGGGCGTCGCCAGCTGGCGCTTTGCGTGGTTCCCGGCTTTCGTCAATTCGGCGCTGCTGGTCGTGGCCGCCATCGCCTACAACCGCGCGACCGGGCGCCGCTATCCGCACGGCGCCGCGCCGGCAGCGTCGGGGCATGCCACCGATGCCGCGCGCTTCGGCGAGGCCGACCTCGACGCCGTGCTCGCCCGCTACAACCAGGTGCTGGACGTCAGCCGCGACGACCTCGCGGCCCTGCTGCATGCCGCCGAGGGCGAGGGCTACCGCCGCCGGCTCGGCGCGCTGCGCTGCGCCGACGTGATGACCCGCGACGTCTTGACGGCGGACTTCGGCACCCCGATCGAGGAGGCGTGGGCCCTGATGCGCCAGCACCGCATCAAGTCGCTGCCGGTGATCGACCGGCAGCGGCGGGTGGTCGGCATCGTCACCCTGGCTGACTTCATGCGTCAGGTCGACCTGGACCTGCACGAGGGATGGTCGGACCGATTGCGCGGCTTCATCCGCCGCACCCGTGCCACGCATGCCGACAAGGCCGAGGCCGTGGGTCAGATCATGACGCGGCAGGTGCGCGTGGTCAGCGCCGATCGGCCGCTGGCGGACCTCGTGCCCTTGTTCGCCGACACGGGCCACCATCATCTGCCGGTGGTCGGAGAGGGCGCGCGGCTGCTCGGCATCGTGACGCAGACCGATCTGGTCCGCTCGCTGCTGAGAGCCGCCTGACGGCTGCAAAGTCGATTGCCAAAACCGCATCGACGAGCCCAAGATAGCGCATCGCAGTCGCGGAGGTGTCCGATGGATCGACGTGAGTTCACGGGGCAGGTGGTGTCGGGCCTTGCCCTTCTGGTCTGGGCGGCGCAGGCGCGTGCCCTGTCGCTGAGCGACGCCGACGCGAACGCCGGCCTGAAGGCGGCGCTGGAGCGCGGCGCGGCAGCGGCCGTCGGCCTGCTCGGCAAGCCCGATGGCTTTCTCGGCAACCCCCAGGTGCGCATCCCGCTGCCCGGCGCGCTGGAGAGCGCCGCCAAGCTGATGCGCGGGCTGGGTCAGGGCAAGAAGGTCGACGAGCTGGTCACCGCGATGAACCGTGCCGCCGAGTCGGCGGTGCCGGAGTCGAAGCAGCTGCTCAGCAACGCCGTCAAGCAGATGACGGTGACCGACGCGAAGCAGATCCTCACCGGCGGCGACACGTCGGTGACGACGTTCTTCGCCGACAAGACGCGGCTGCCGCTGGGCGAGAAGTTCCTGCCGATCGTCACGCATGCGACCGAGAAGGTGTCGCTCGCATCGAAGTACAACGCCGTGGCGAGCAAGGGTGTCGGCCTGGGCGTCGTCAAGAAGGAAGACGCCAACGTCCAGCAGTACGTGACCGGCAAGACGCTCGACGGTCTGTACCTGATGATCGGCGAGGAAGAGAAGAAGATCCGCCAGAACCCGGTGGCCACCGGCAGCGCGATCCTGAAGAAGGTCTTCGGCGCGCTCTAGCCGGTCTAGAACTGCTTCGACAGTTCGAACACCAGCGCCGACGGCAGCGACTGCTGCAGTCCGTCGCGGCCGACGCGGGCGTGGTTCATGCCGTTGAAGCCCGAGACCTCGAAGGCATTGCCTTCCTCGACGAGCTCGATGAACGAGAAGCCGGGCAGTTCGGCCCGGATGTCGTCGGCCAGCTGTTCGAGGCGTTCGCCACGCAGCACGCCCTCGAAGACGATGGCATGAGGCAGGCCCTCGCGGCAGAAGTCGGCGGCTTCGTCGACCGAGCCCACGAAGTCGATCAGCAGTCCCATGTTGGCAAGCGCCTCGCGCACCTGCACGCGCACCTCGCGTCGCGCCGCGAGCACGAGCACCTGGCTGCCGGCCAGCGGCTTGGAGTTGAGGGTCGAGGAGTCGCCGTGATCGAGCTCGATGGCGGTCATGCCTTCGAGCTCTTCGTTGACGGTCAGCGGAAACTCCAGCGTCATCGAGACGCGCGCCGCATCGGCCTCGCGGTCCAGCACCAGACCCATCGTGCGGGCGATCTGACTCAGCAGGTGCCAATTGAGCGAATCGCCAGCTGCCGGCTCGGCGGCCGCCGAGCGCTCGGGTTCGTGCGCGAAGCTGCAGCGCACGCGGCCGTGGGCCGGCCAGTCCTTCAGATCGACGCGGAAGTCGATGGTCGAGCGGGCCAGCTCGATGGCCCAGTCGAGCACGGCATTGAGCAGGCTGAAGAGCAGGGCCGGATCGACCAGCACCTCGATCGGCCGCGTGCTCTGCCGGACCTGGATGCCGCGGGCATTGGCTTCGCGGGCGCGATGGGTCAGCACCGACTGCAGGGTCTGGGCCAGGTCGAGCCGTTCGTGCGACTGTCGCAGCCGCTTGGAGGCGAAGCGCGACAACTGCTGGCTGACCACACCGATGCGGCGGGCGCGCTCGATCTCGTTGCGCAGCGCGCGCAGGCCCTCGCGGTCGATGCCGCCGGTGGTGGTGAGCTGGATCACGCGTTCGAGCGCGGCGCTCAGCGGCTCGGCGACCTCGCGGCCGATCTGGGCAGTCAGCTCCCGCCACGCCTCCTGGGTGTCGGCCGAGTCGGTCTCGGGGGCGGGCAGTGGCGGGCGGGCAGTCATGGTCATGGGGGCGTGGTCGGCGCGGCCCGGGTCGGTAAACCCGCTCGGCCGCTCGGAACACATTCTGTGACGTTTCGAGGCGCCATCCCTAGCTCCGCGCTTGCCGCAGCGCGGTTTCCCCCCGATTCAGGGGCGCGGCATCAGGGGCCGAGCGCGCCCGCGGCGCGGGCTGCCGCGATGCGTTCAGGGTCCCAGCCCAGCCAGTCGGACAGCACCTCGGCCTCGTGCTGACCCAGCAAGGGTGGCGCATGCCGCGTGCGCGGCGGCGTGGCGGACAGCTTCAGCGGACTGGCAACCAGCCGCAGGCCGTCGGTCAGCGGGTGAGGGACGGCTTCGGTCATGCCGCGCGCCAGCACCTGGGGATCGGCGAAGACCTGGTCCAGCGAGTTGATCGGCCCGCAGGGCACTTTGGCGGTCTCGAGCGCGGTGAGCCAGTCGTCGCGCCGGCGCTCGCGCATCAGCGCAGCCAGCAGCGGGACCAGTACCGCGCGGTGGCGCACGCGATCGGCATTCTTCGCGAAGCGTGGGTCCAGGGCCAGGTCCGGTCGCCCGGTCACCTCGCAGAATTTGGCGAACTGGCCGTCGTTGCCGACCGCCAGGATGACGTGACCGTCGGCCACCTCGAAGACCTGGTAGGGAACGATGTTCTGGTGCGCGTTGCCGGCCCGCCCCGGTGCGCGACCGCTGACGAGGTAGTTGGCGCCGAGATTGGCCAGCATCGCGACCTGGACGTCCAGCAGCGCCATGTCGATGTGCTGGCCGAGGCCGCGCCGCCAGCCGTTCGCGTCGCGGTGCCTCAGCGCCGCGAGGATGCCGACGGTGGCGTACAGGCCGGTGAACAGATCGGCCACCGCGACGCCGACCTTCTGCGGGCCGCCGCCTGGCAGATCGTCGCGTTCGCCGGTCACGCTCATCAGGCCCCCCAGGCCTTGCACCGCGTAGTCGTAGCCGGCGCGATCGCGATACGGGCCGGTCTGGCCGTAGCCGGTGATCGAGCAGTAGACGAGCTGCGGGTTCAGCGCGTGCAGGGTGGCGAAGTCGAGCCCGTAGCGGGCCATGTCGCCGACCTTGTAGTTCTCGACCAGCACGTCGGCCTGAAGTGCCAACGAGCGGATCAGGGCCTGTCCCTCGCGGTGGGCGAGGTCGATCGTGATGGAGCGCTTGTTGCGGTTGGCGCCCAGGTAGTAGGCCGACTCGTCGCTCTCGGCGCCCAACCCGTCGTTCAGGAAGGGTGGGCCCCAGGCGCGCGTGTCATCGCCGGTGCCCGGCCGTTCGACCTTGACGACGTCGGCGCCGAGGTCGCCCAGCACCTGCGTGCACCACGGTCCGGCCAGCACGCGCGACAGGTCGAGCACGCGCAGGCCGCCGAGTGACTGAGCCGGGGCTTGGTCCATTCGGCGATTCTGCGCCCAGGCTTCGGATAATCGGGTGATGCCGCTTCGACCGATCGCGTTCTTCGCCGTCCTGCTGCTGGCCGGGGCGTGCTCGCCGACCCTGGACTGGCGCGAGGTGCGACCCGCGGGTGCGGGCGTCAGCGCGATGTTCCCCTGCAAGCCCGAGCGCCAGGAGCGGCCGATCTCCCTCGCCGGAGCGACGGTGTCGCTGCAGATGCTGGTGTGCAGCGCCGGCGGCGTGACCTGGGGCCTCGGGACGGCCGAGGTGTCGGATCCGGCGCGCGTCGCCGCGGCACTCGCCGCCCTGCGCGCCAGCCGACTCGACAATCTCGGCGGGCGCGAACTCGAAGTGCAAGCGCTGGCACTGGCGGGCATGACGCCGAACCCGCAGGCCGTACGGCTGCGCATCGCCGGGCGACGGCCGGATGGGAGCGAGATTCTTGAACAGGCCTGGCTGTTCGCGCGCGGCACCCGCGTCTTCCATGTCGCTGCTCTGGGCGGCGCGCCGTCCGATGAGGCCCTCGGGGCCTTCTTCGGTGGACTGAAGCTCAACCCATAATCACCGATCATGGCTGGCCTGTTCATCATTGCGCATGCTCCGCTGGCGTCGGCACTCCGCGTCGCGGCCGGACACGCCTTTCCCGATGCGATGCAGGCCGTCGAGGCGCTGGATGTGACGCCGCAGCTGGCGCCCGACGAGATCGAGGCGCAGGCTCGCGTGCTTCTCGACCGGCTGCTGGCGGCGCAGGGCGATCGAGGCGCCCTGATCCTGACCGACGTGTTCGGCGCCACGCCCTGCAACGTGGCACAGCGACTGGCCGACGGCGCGAGCGTCAAGATCGTGACCGGCGTCAACGTGCCGATGCTGTGGCGCACGATCAACTACGCCGACGAGCCCTTGGACATGCTGGTTGCGCGAGCCCTGGCGGGCGCGACGCAGGGCGTGCTCCAGGTGGCGCCGGCGCGGCCGCAGAACCAGACCCAGAACGTAGGAGCCCGCCCCGGCGATGATCTCGACGCGCGTCACCATCAGCAATAAGCTCGGCCTGCACGCCCGCGCCTCGGCCAAGCTGACCAAGCTGGCCGGCAGTTACCCGTGCGAGGTGTTCATGGCGCGCGGTGCTCGCCGCGTCAACGCGAAGAGCATCATGGGCGTGATGATGCTGGCTGCGGGCATCGGCACCGAAGTCGAGATCGAGACCTCGGGCGATCAGGAGCAGCAGGCGATGGATGCGCTGCTGGCGCTGATCAACGACAAGTTCGGCGAGGGCGAGTAGGCGCGACGCGTCACCGACCGAGGAAGTGCCGGCGGTATTTGGCCGGCAGGTCGTCGATCCGCATCAGCATCGGCAGGTCGGCGGTGTTGAAGTCGGGGTCCCAGGCCGGTGCGCCCAGCACCCTGGCACCGCAGCGCAGGTAGCCGCGGATCAGCGGCGGCGGCTCGACCTGGAGGTGCCGATCCAGTTCTTCGACCGGGAGTGGCAGGCGAGGGCGGACCTGCCATTCGATCGGCGCGAGGTGGGTATGACGCAATTGCTCCCACAGGCTGGCGGCGACGTGTCCCCCGTCGCGCATGCTGATGCTGGCGCAGCCGACCATCGTGTCGAGCTCGTTGCGCACCATGAACTCGGCCAGTGCTCCCCACAGCGCCAGGATGGCGCCGCCGGAACGGTGATCCGGGTGGACGCAGGAGCGGCCCAGCTCGACCATCTTCGAGCGCAGCGGACGCAGTCGCGTCAGATCGAACTCGGTCTCGCTGTAGAGGCCGCCGACGCGCTGCGCGGCCGCGGGCGTCAGCACGCGATAGGTGCCGATCACCGGCCCTGGTTCATCGTCCGCGCCGAGAAGCCGGACCAGCAGGTGCTCGCAGTACGCATCGAACACGTCGACATCGTGTCCGGCCGGCGTGCCGCGTGGTGGCGACAGGCGTGCGCCCATCTCCTCGGCGAAGACGAGATGCCTCAGGCGCTGCGCTTCGCGAACTTCGCCTTCATCGCGCGCCCAAGCCACGTCCAGTCGAACCCGCTCGGTCGAGGCAGGCGGCTCGGCGTCCCGGCATCGAAGTGACCTCCGGTCGGCGCGTGCGCCCGGGCCTGCGATCTCGTGGAGCGGCAGCGTCGGCAGCGGCAGATCCCTCATGAGCTCTCCTGATCTTGCATGGCCATCGAGGATGAGGCAGGTGCATGACGTGGCGATGTAGCCCGCGTGAAGCCGCCGTGACAGCCGGAGAGAGGGGCGCTGCTACGATCGGTTCATGAGCCTGCAGATGTTCGGTATTCCGGTGTCGCGCGGCGTCGCGATCGGGCGGGCCGTGCTGGTCGCTTCGAGCCGCGTGGACGTCGCGCACTATTTCATCGAGCCGGCGCAGGTCGAGCCCGAGATCGAGCGCCTGCGCGCCGCACGGGATGCCGTCGCCGCGGAACTGGGCGGCTTGCAACGCGACATGCCCGCGGATGCGCCATCAGAGCTGTCGGCGCTGCTCGACGTGCACCTGATGCTGCTGCATGACGAGGCCCTGACGGGGGCGACCGGTCATTGGATCCGAGAGCGTCACTACAACGCCGAGTGGGCCTTGTCGGCGCAGCTCGAGGTGCTGGCGCGGCAGTTCGACGAGATGGAGAACGACTACCTGCGTGAGCGCAAGGCCGACCTCGAGCAGGTGGTCGAGCGCCTGCTGGGCGCGCTGATGCACCTCGGCGGCGGAGCCCCGTCGGGGCTGGGCGTGAACCCGCGGGACTTTGCCGGCGAGGACCCGCTGGTTCTGGTCGCCAACGACATCGCGCCGGCCGACATGCTGCAGTTCAAGCGCAGCGTCTTCACGGGCTTCGTGACCGACGTCGGCGGTAGGACCTCTCACACGGCGATCGTGGCCCGCAGCCTCGACATTCCCGCCGTGGTCGGAGCGCGAGAGGCCAGTCGCGTCATCCGGCAGGATGACTGGGTGGTGATCGACGGCGATGTCGGCATCGTGATCATCGATCCGTCACCGATCGTGCTGGAGGAGTACCGCTTCAGGCAGCGACAGAGCGAACTGGAGCGCGAGCGCTTGACCCGCCTGCGGCACACGCCCGCCGTGACGCTCGATGGCGAACGGGTCGAACTGCTGGCCAATATCGAGCTGCCGGGAGATGCGGCCGCTGCGCTGGAGGCCGGCGCCGTTGGTGTCGGCTTGTTCCGCAGCGAGTTTCTGTTCATGAACCGCAGCAGCGGAGATCTTCCCGGCGAGGACGAGCAGTACGAGGCCTACCGGGCTGTCGTCGAGGCGATGCAGGGCCTGCCGGTGACGATCCGGACGGTCGACATCGGTGCCGACAAGCCGCTGGAGCGCATGTCGCTGCACGAGCTGCGGCATGAACATGTGCTGAATCCCGCGCTTGGCCGGCGCGCGATTCGCTGGAGCTTGTCGGAGCCCAGCATGTTCCGTCAGCAATTGAGGGCGATCTTGCGGGCCAGCGCGCATGGGCAGGTCAGGTTACTGGTGCCGATGCTGGCTCACCTCTCCGAGATCCGGGGAACTTTCGATGCGATCACGCGTGCAAAGCAGCAGCTGAACGAGAGCGGGCGGGCCTTCGGGGCGGTACCGGTAGGCGCGATGATCGAAGTGCCTGCAGCGGCCTTGATGATCGACCGTTTCCTCGAGTCGTTCGATTTCGTCTCGATCGGCACGAACGACTTGATCCAGTACACCCTGGCGATCGATCGTGCCGACGAGTCGGTGTCTCACCTGTATGACCCGTGGCATCCAGCGGTGCAGGAACTGATCGATCGAACGATTCGGACTGCTCGCAGCCGAGGCAAGCCAGTAAGTGTGTGCGGCGAGATGGCTGGAGACCCAACGTTCACTGCGTCGCTGTTGGCGATGGGACTCAGAAGCTTTTCGATGCATCCAGCGCAGATCGCCACGATCAAGCAGCAGATCCTGCGGGCGGATTCGCGCAAGGCGAGAGAAGACTCGTCCGAGCTGCAGCCAACAGCCTGACAGGGGCGAGATGACGCACTGCCGAGTGCGTGCTTGCGGCGACCCCCAGAACAGTGCTAGACTGCGAGGCTCTGCTGCGGAGTGAGTCGCTGAACGCGAACTTAAGCCGCTGTGGAGGAAAGATCGGGATCACTTGACGCAGGGTTAAAAACACTGCACAATCCCATCTCTCTGCTGATAACGATCAGCGATGCCGTAAGGCAGTGCTCTTTAACAAACAACAGCCGATAAGCGTGGGCGTTTGAAGGCGAGTGCCAAGGTCGCAAGACCGAGGTCTCATGACCTTAAACGCTCACTGAAGTGAAGTTCACTTCAATTCTTTGAGCAAACATTCAAGATCGAACTGAAGAGTTTGATCCTGGCTCAGATTGAACGCTGGCGGCATGCCTTACACATGCAAGTCGAACGGTAACGCGGGGCAACCTGGCGACGAGTGGCGAACGGGTGAGTAATGCATCGGAACGTGCCCAGTAGTGGGGGATAGCCCGGCGAAAGCCGGATTAATACCGCATACGACCTACGGGTGAAAGCGGGGGATCGCAAGACCTCGCGCTATTGGAGCGGCCGATGTCAGATTAGCTAGTTGGTGGGGTAAAAGCCTACCAAGGCGACGATCTGTAGCTGGTCTGAGAGGACGACCAGCCACACTGGG
>NZ_CADEFR010000026.1 GCF_902826655.1 uncultured Methylibium sp.
TCGAGCCCGAACCAGCGCGCGCGGCCGGGCGGCGGCGCGTCGGGATCGATGGCGATGATCTCGGCATAGGCGCGCGTGTAGCCGTCGGACGCGATCGTGAACACGCGGTTGTGCGTGCTCATCAAGGCATGGCGCCCGCCCGGCCCGGGCGTGATGCCCAGCTCGGCCTCGCACCACGCCACGCCCTGCGCCAGCGTGTCGGCGCCGATCACCAGGTGATCGAGCCGGGCCGCGGTACCGGTGTTCACAGCCGCAGGCTGCCTTCGATGCAGGTGACGGACTCGCCGCCGATCCAGAGGTCCTCGCCGCGCTGCTGCACGTGCACGCGGCCGGCGCGGCCGAGGCGCGCACCCTGGGCGGCCACGTACTGCGGCGGTGCCAGGCCGGCGCCGACCAGCCACTGCGCGAAGCCGGCGTTGAGGCTGCCGGTGACCGGGTCCTCGGGCACGCCCATCGTCGGCACGAAGGCGCGGACCTCGAAGGCGCACTCGCTGCCCGCGGGCCAGGCGCCGATCACGCCGACCTTCAGGGCGTCCATCGCCGCGAAGTCAGGCTCCACCGCCAGCACCGCCGCCGCATCGGCGAGCCGCACGCCGATCCAGCCGGGGCCGTTGTCGATCCACTGCGCGTCCAGCATCGCCGACGGCGCCACCCGCAGCGAGCGCGCGAGCTGCTCGCGCGTGGCCGCGTCGGCCGGCTCGTGGCGACGCAGCGGCGGCGCGGCGAAGGCCAGCCGCGCGCCGTCGCGACGCACGCGCACGAGCCCCACCCCGCACTCCTGCACCACGACCTCGCCGCGCGGCGCGCCGCCGGCCTCGAGCCAGGCGTGGCAGCTGCCCAGCGTCGGATGGCCGGCGAACGGCAGTTCGCCACCGGGCGTGAAGATGCGCAGCCGGTAGTCGGCGCCGGCCTGTGTCGGCGGCAGCAGGAAGGTGGTCTCGCTCAGGTTGGTCCAGCGCGCGAAGTCCTGCATCTGCGCATCGCTCAGGCCCGCGGCGTCGTGCACCACCGCGAGCGCGTTGCCGCGCAGGGGCTGCGCCGTGAAGACGTCGACCTGCGCGTAGCGCCAGGTCCTCATGCGGCCCGCCGCAGCCGGTCCGGCGTCTCGGCCAGGGCCTCGTGCAGCACGCGGCCGAGCGCGGCGACGGCTTGCTCGATCTGCGCGGGCGCCAGCGTGACGAAGCTCAGGCGCAGGCTGCGCGCGTCGGGCTCGCCGGCGAAGAAGGGCGCGCCCGGCACGTAGGCGACACCGGCGGCCACCGCGCGCGGCAGCAGCGCCATCGCGTCCAGTCCGGCCGGCAGCCGCAGCCAGAAGAACATGCCGCCCTGCGGCGTGCTCCACTCGGTGGCGGCCGGCAGATGGGCACGCAAGGCTGCGGCCATCGCGTCGCGCTGGGCCGCGTAGCGCGCACGCACGCGCGGCAGGTGGTGGTCGAGCAGGCCGTCCTTCACCACCTCGTGCACGACGCGCTGGTTGTAGCCCGGCGAGTGCAGGTCGGCGGCCTGCTTGGCCTGCAGCAGCTTCGGGTAGAGCGGCGGCGGCGCCACGACGTAGCCAAGGCGCAGGCCCGGCGCCAGCACCTTGGAGAACGAGCCGAGATAGATCGTGCCCTCGGGCCAGCGCGCCGCCAGCGGCGCCGGCGGCGGGGCGTCGAACCACAGCTCGCCATAGGGGTTGTCCTCGACCAGCGGCAGGCCGGTCGACTGCGCTGCCGCGACCAGCGCGTCGCGCCGGGCCTCGCCCATCACGCGGCCGGTCGGGTTCTGGAAGTTGGGCAGCAGGTAGGCGAAGCGCGCGCCCCGGGCTTCGGCCACGGCCTTCGGTGTCGGTCCTTCGGCGTCGCAGGCCATGGCCGCGAACTGCGGCTCGAAGGGCGCGAAGGCCTGCAGCGCGCCCAGGTAGGTCGGCGTCTCGACCGCGACGACGCTGTCCGCGTCGATCAGCAGCTTGCCGACCAGGTCCAGGCCCTGCTGCGAGCCGGTGGTGATGAGGATCTGGCCCGCCTCGACGCGCTGGCCCTGCGCGCGCAATTGCCCCGCGACCCATTCGCGCAGCGGACCGTAGCCCTCGCTGGCGGCGTACTGCAGGGCTTCCTTCGGCGTGTCGCGCAGCACCTTCTCGGCGGCGGCGCGCACCGCCTCGGCCGGAAAGCTGTCGGGCGACGGCAGACCGCCGGCCAGCGACAGCACGCCGGGCTGCTCGGTCAGCTTGAGGATCTCGCGGATCACCGACGGGTTCATGCGCGCGGTGCGCGCGGCCAGGGTCCAGGTCATGGTCAAGCTCTCCTCGGAAGTCGAAACGATGCTGCGCTCAGGCGCGCACGCGCACCGGCATGCGCTTGCCGATGAAGACGGTGGCGATCACGGCCAGCGCGAAGGCGACGGTCGGCAGGTCCAGCGTCTCGCCCAGCAGCGGCACCGCCGCCAGCAGCGACAGGAAGGGCTGCAGCAGCTGCACCTGGCTCACGCGCAAGGTGCCGCCGAGCGCCAGGCCGCGGTACCAGGCGAAGAAGCCCAGCCACATCGAGAACAGCGCCACGTAGCCGAAGCCCAGCCAGGCGCCCGGCCGCACCGCCGCGAAGTCCGTGTTCGACGCCGCCCACAGCGCGACCGGCAAGCTCAGCGGCAGCGTGCCGACCAGCACCCAGCAGATCACGTGTTCGGGCCGCAACACGATCGACAGCCGCGCGCCGTAGACATAGCTGACCGAGGCGCTGGCCACCGCGGCCAGCAGCCAGGCATCGGCCGGCACCAGCGCGCCGCCGCCCTGCCAGGCCGCATAACCCAGCACCAGCGCGCAGCCCGCCAGCGCGCACAGCCAGAAGCCGGCGCCGGGCCGCTGGCGCAGCACCAGCGCGCCGACCACCGCGGTACCGAGCGGCAGCACGCCGGTCACGACGGCCGCGTGCACCGCCGGCACCTCGCGCAGTGCCAGCGCCAGCAACAGCGGAAAGCCGACGACGACACCGGCCGCGGTGATCGCGAAGTCGCGCCACTGCGCGCGCTGCGGGCGCGGCGCGCGGGTGAACCCCAGGTAGAGCGCCGACAGCAGGCCGGCCAGCGCCGCGCGCCCGGCCGTCACGAACAGCGGCGACAGCTGCGGCGCGGCGGCATCTCCGACCGCCAGCCGCGTCATCGGCGTCGTGACCGCGAAGATCGCGACGCCCAGCAGGCCCAGCCACAGGCCGCGCGCTTCGTGGCGGTCGAGTGCGGGAGACGGCATCGGCAGGGGTTGCGCTTGCATGGCATCGACTGTAGGCTCGCAACCAATACACGGCCAGTACAGAACGCCGGCGCAAGCATCGCCCTGTACCGGTGAACGGAGCGACACAGCGAACGAGACCGCGATGCTGACCCGCGATGCCAGCCAGACCTTGACCGAGCAGCTCGCCGAGCGCTACGCCGCGCGCATCCGCGAGCGCCTGCTCGCACCCGGCGCGAGGCTGCCCTCGGTGCGCGACTGTGCGCAGCGCCACGGCGTGAGCCCGCACACCGTGGTCGCGGCCTACGACCAGTTGCTGGCCCAGGGCCTGATCGAGGCGCGTCGCCAGCGCGGCTTCTTCGTGCGCAGTCCGGCGAGCGCGCGTCCGGTGGCCGCGAAGGCGCGCGCCGAGGCGGTCGCGCCGTCGACACCGGTCGACGCGCCGGTCGACGCCGCCGCGCTGATCCGCAGCATGTTCCACGGTCCCGGCGGCAAGCCGGCGCCCGGTGGCGGCACGCTGCCGGCCGACTGGCTGGACCTGCCGCTGCTCAACACCGCGCTGCGACGCGCACTGCGCCCCGAGGCGGCCGGCGGCGCCGCCGGCGCATTGCGCTACGGCGATCCGGCCGGCGACCTGCGGCTGCGCGAAGCGCTGGCGCTGCGGCTCGCCGACCTGGGCATCGCCTGCGGCGCCGAGCAGATCGTGACCGCGCTGGGCGCGACGCAGGCGCTCGACATCGTCTCGCGTGCGCTGCTGCAGCCGGGCGACGCGGTGCTGGTCGACGAGCCCGGCTGGGCGGTCGAGTTCGCGCGCCTGCCGCTGCTGGGCATGCGGGTGCTGCCGGTGCCGCGCGGCGCCGACGGACCCGACCTCGCGGTGCTCAGGCGCCTGGTCATCGAGCACAAGCCGCGGCTGTACATGACCGTCTCGGTGCTGCACAACCCGACCGGCTCGAGCCTGAGCCTGGCGCAGTGCCACGAACTGCTGAACCTGGCGCATGCGCACGACTTTCATATCGTCGAGGACGACACCTACGCCTGGCTCGCGCCGCCGCACGCGCCGCGCATCGCCGCGCTCGACGGCCTGCAGCGCTGCCTCTACATCTCGGGGTTCTCCAAGGTGCTGGCACCGGGCTGGCGGGTCGGCTACATGGCCGCGCCGTCGGCGTTGCGCGCACGCCTCGTCGACGTCAAGCTGCTGACCTCGCTGACCACGCCGGCGCTCACCGAGCAGGCCGTCGCCGCCTGCCTCGAGCAGGGCGCGCTGCGCCGCCACGCCGAGCGCGTGCGGCTGCGACTCGACGCCGCGCGGGCGCGCAGCGTCGCGCTCGCGCTGCGCCACGACTGCCCGCCCGCCGCGCCGGCGCAGGGGCTGTTCGCCTGGGTCCACACCGGCGTCGACACCGACCGGCTGGCGCAGGCCCTGCTCGACGACGGCTGGCTGATCGCGCCCGGCTCGCTGTTCCACGCGACGCGCCGGCCCAGCCCGCTGATGCGCATCAACGTCGCGACCTCGCAGGACGCCGCCTTCTGGCGAGCCCTGGCCGAGCGCCGTGCACAGCTTCAGCGACGCGGCGTCAAGGCCTGAGCCACAGCGCCCCCCTTACCTTGGGGGTGGCACTCCTGTCAGGTGACAAGCCCGAGAACGCCCCCCTAAAGTCGACGCCATGGATGAACCCACCGTACCGCTCGGCGAGCCTGAACTCTGGAGAGTCAGCGCCTTCCGCCGGGCGATGGAGGGCACGTCCAAGGACGGCTCGCACCTCAGCTCGCTGAGCCCGTCGCTGCTGGCCGACCTGCAGCGCTTCCAGAACAGCGGCAGCGGCAGCGGCAGCGAGGTGCTCGAGGTGCTGGCCGCCTGCCTGCGCCATTCGCAGGACATGGCCCTGCACCTCGACCGCGACCAGCACGTGCTGCCCCTGACGGTGTTCCCGCGCGAGCGCCTGTTCCACACGCCCCTGCCGCTCGACACGCTCTATGCGACGCGCTTCGACAGCGTGCGCTTGCTGCAGGTCGAGCGGGCGGTGCTGCGCGCGCCCGGCGGTCGCACCGACGACCTGGTCGCGCCGCCCGAGCAGTGCCATCCCCTCGGCCCGCTGCTGTGGCACCTGGCGCTGCACGGTCCGCGTTTCGAGCTGCTGCCCGAGCTGGCCGGACCGGCGGTCTACCGCGTCGCCCCCGACCTGGAGATCCCGGCCGTGCTGACCGGCGCGCTGGCCGCGGCCGTGGGGCGGCTGCGCCAGGAGCCGGTGTCGCTGCGCGCGCTGGCGGCCTGGCCCGGCTTCGACCGCGAACGCGCGGCGCGGCTGCTGAACGGGCTGTACCTGCAGGCGGGCTTGATCGTCAGCCGTACGCATCCTGGTGCGACCGGCGACTCCTGGTTCAGCAGCCTCAGCAAGTGGTAGCGCCGCCCCCACGTCGCGCGCGTCGCGCGCTCCTGCCCCCCGAGGGGGCGCTCGCCGCCTTGGGGCGGCCCGGCGGCGGCTCGGCCTCCGCCGCGGACGCTCGCTGAACCTCAGCGGCTGCTCAAGGCCTCCCAGCGCTCCATCGCCTCGGTGATCTCGCCGTCGATCACGGCGTAGCGCGACTGCAGCTCGGCAATGCGGCCCGGCGGCGACTCGGCGTACAGCGCTGGGTCGGCCAGGCGCTCGCCCAGCTCACGCTGCTCGGTCTCCAGCGCCTCGATGCGCGCCGGCAGCTCGTCCAGCTCGCGCTGGTCCTTGAAGCTCAGCTTGGCACGCTTGACGGCGGGAGCCGGCGCAGCGACGGCCGGTGCGGGCGACGCGGCCGCCGCCCCGCGCTTCGCCGCCGCGGTCTGCAGCGACTTCGCGCGCTCGGACTGCAGCAGCCAGTCCTCGACGCTGCCCTCGTACTCGCGCCAGGCGCCGGGCGCCTCGTTGACGATCGTGCTGGTGACCACGTTGTCGAGGAAACGGCGGTCGTGGCTGACCAGGAACACCGTGCCGGGGTAGTTGGCGAGCAGCTCCTCGAGCAGCTCCAGCGTGTCGATGTCGAGGTCGTTGGTCGGCTCGTCGAGCACCAGCACGTTGGCCGGCCTGGCGAACAGCCGCGCCAGCAGCAGGCGGTTGCGCTCGCCGCCCGACAGGCTGGCCACCGGCGAGTTGGCGCGCGCCGGCGCGAACAGGAAGTCGCCGAGGTAGCTCATCACGTGCTTGCGCTGGCCGGCGATCTCGACCCACTCGCTGCCGGGGCTGATGGTGTCGGCCAGCGTCGCGTCGAGGTTCAGCGCCTCACGCATCTGGTCGAAGTAGGCGACCTGCAGGTTGCTGCCGTTGCGCACCGTGCCGCGGTCGGGCGGCAGCAGGCCGAGGATCAGCTTCAGCAGCGTGGTCTTGCCGGCGCCATTGGCGCCGATCAGGCCGACCTTGTCGCCGCGCAGGATGGTGGCGCTGAAGTCGCGCACGACCCCCTTGTCGCCATAGGACTTGGAGACCGCTTCCAGCTCCGCGACGATCTTGCCGCTGCGCGAGCCGGCATCGACCTCGAGCGCCACCCGGCCGATCGAGTCGCGCCGCGCGGCGCGCGCCGCACGCAGCACCTCCAGCCGCTTGATGCGTGCGACGCTGCGGGTGCGGCGCGCCTCGACGCCCTGGCGCACCCAGACCTCCTCCTGCGCCAGCAGCTTGTCCTGCCGCGCGCTGTAGAGCGCCTCGTCGGCCAGTTCGCGCGCCTTGGTGGCCTCGTAGGCGGCGAAGTTGCCCGGGTAGCTGCGCAGGATGCCGCGGTCGAGCTCGACGATGCGGGTGCTTACCGCGTCGAGGAAGGCACGGTCGTGGGTGATCAGCAGCACGCTGCCGCGGAAGGCCTTGAGCAGGTCCTCCAGCCAGCGGATCGCATCGAGGTCGAGGTGGTTGGTCGGCTCGTCGAGCAGCAGCACGTCGGGCGCGGCCACCAGCGCCTGGGCCAGCGCGACGCGCTTCCTGGTGCCGCCGGACAGGTCGCCGATGCGCGCCTCGGGCGGCAGTTGCAGGCGCTCGATCGTCTCGGTGACGCGCTGCTCCCAGGTCCAGCCGTCGAGTGCCTCGATGCGGGTCTGCAGCGCGTCGAGGTCGTCGTCGGCGCCATGCGCCTCATAGCGCTCGCGCAGCGCCTTGGCCTCGGCGACGCCCTGGCTGACGGCATCGAACACGGTCGTGGCGCCGTCGAGCTGCGGCTCCTGCGCCACCAGCGCCAGGCGCAGACCGGTCTGCAGGCGCAGCTCGCCGTCGTCGGGCTTCTCGAGGCCGGCGATGATCTTCAGCAGCGAGGACTTGCCGGTGCCGTTGCGGCCGATCAGGCCGACGCGCTCGCCGGTCTCGAGCGCGAAGTCGGTGTGAGCGAGCAGCGCGACGTGGCCGTAGGCCAGGTGGGCGGCGGTGAGGGTGAGGAGGGCCATGGGGAGCGGGATTGTCGCCGCCCCGGCGCACTTCAGTCGGCGAGCGCGGCCTCCAGCGCATCGACATAGCGCTTCGCGACGTCGTAGCCCGCCTGCTGCGTGATCTCCTGGAAGCCCGTCGGGCTGGTGACGTTGATCTCCGTCAGGCAGTCGCCGATCACGTCCAGGCCCACCAGCAGCAGGCCCCGTGCGGCCAGCACCGGACCCAGCGTCTCCGCGATCTCGCGATCGCGCGGCGACAGCGGCTGCGCCACGCCCTTGCCGCCGGCGGCCAGGTTGCCGCGCACCTCGCTGCCCTGCGGGATGCGCGCCAGGCTGTAGGGCACCGGCTCGCCGCCGATCACCAGGATGCGCTTGTCGCCCTGCGCGATCTCGGGCAGGAAGCGCTGCACCATCACCGTCTGCGCGCCGAACTTGTTGAGCGTCTCGGTGATGCTGCCGAGGTTGAGGCCGTCCTCGCGCACGCGGAAGATGCCCATGCCGCCCATGCCGTCCAGCGGCTTGAGGATGATGTCGCGGTGCTCGGCATGGAAGGCGCGGATGTCGCCGGCGTCGCGCGTCACGAGCGTGGGGCCGATGAGGTCCGGAAACTCGAGGATCGCCAGCTTCTCCGGATGGTCGCGCAGCGCGCGCGGCGAGTTGAAGACACGCGCGCCTTCGCGCTCGGCCTGCTCCAGCAGGTGGGTGGCGTAGAAGTACTCGCTGTCGAAGGGCGGGTCCTTGCGCATCAGCACCGCGTCGACCTCGCGCAGCGCCAGCGCCCGCGGGTCGGAAGTGCGGACCCAGTCGCTCGCGTCGCCGGTCAGCGTCAGGTCGACGGCCCGCGCGGTGACGGCCGCACCGCGTTGCCAGTGGATGTCCTTCGGCTCGCAGGCCGCGAGCGCGTGGCCGCGCGCCGCCGCCTCGCGCATCATCGAGAAGCTCGTGTCCTTGGTGGTCTTGAAGGTGTCCAGCGGGTCGGCGACGAAGAGCAGCTTCATGCGGCAAGTCCTTTCCGGCGCCACTGTTGCACAAGCAGCGCGATCGTGCCGGCGACCACGCCCCAGAAGGCCGCGCCGATGCCGGCGATCACCACGCCCGACAGCGTGACCAGGAAGGTGATCAGCGCCGGCTCGCGGTGCGCCTCGTCCTTCAGCGCGACGGCCAGGCCGCTGCCGATCGTGCCCAGCAGCGCCAGGCCGGCGATCGCCACCACCAGCTCGCGCGGGAAGGCTGTCAGCACGCCGGTGACCGCGGCGCCGAACAGGCCGATCACGACGTAGATCGCACCGCAGGTGGCCGCCGCCGTGTAGCGCCGCGCCGGATCCTCGTGGGCCTCGCGGCCCATGCAGATCGCGGCGGTGATGGCCGACAGGTTGAGCGCGAAGGCGCCGAAGGGCGCGAGCAGCAGCGTCGCCACGCCGGTGATCGTGATCACCTTCGAGATCGGCATCGTCGTGTAGCCCGCGGCGCGGATCGCCGCCACGCCAGGCAGGTTCTGCGAGGCCATGGTCACGACGAACAGCGGCAGCGCCAGGCTGACGGTGGCCTCCAGGCTGAAGCGCGGCATTGTGAAGACCGGCTGCGCCAGCGACCACTGGATGGCCTCGGTGCGCAGTTCGCCGCGTGCCGCGACGAAGGCGGTCGCCACCGCCAGCACGATCACCACCGCGTAGCGCGGCCACCACCGGCGCGCCAGCAGGTAGCTGGCCAGCATCAGCAGCACCAGCGGCAGCGCGCTGCGCGCCGCGGCGAAGGCCTCGATGCCGAAGCGCGCCAGCACGCCGGCCAGCAGCGCCGACGCGATCGCGATCGGAAGGCGGTTCATCACGCGCTCGAACCAGCCGGTCACGCCGCACAGCGTGATCAGCGCGCCGCACACGAGGAAGGCGCCGACCGCATCGGCCATGCCGTAGCCCACGCCGGCCGTCGCCAGCACCGCGGCGCCGGGTGTCGACCAGGCCACCATCACCGGCTGGCGCCACCACAGCGAGGCCAGCAGGCTGGTGAGCCCCATGCCCAGGCCCAGCGCCCACATCCACGAGCTGATCTCGCCCGGCGTCGCACCGAAGGCCTGCGCGGCCTGGAAGACGATCGCGACGGAGCTGGTGAAGCCGACCAGCACGGCCACGAAGCCGGCGGTCGCGGAGGAGAGCGAGAGGTCGCGGACGAAGGACGGCATCGGACGAAGTATCGGCCGCCCCGGTCGGGCCTGGTCGGGCCGTGGCTACTCGGACTGAACCACGAGGCGCTTGATGCTCCGCGGGGCGTCGATCTCCTTGACGCGCTGGTCGCTACCCCAGATGACGACGTACTCGTCGCCATTGAGCGTCCAGTAGGTCCACTCCGCGAGATCCGCCGACCGCGTCACGTCGGTCCGAGGGTGGCCGAGCGAGATGATCACCTGCTCCCGCGTCATGCCCGGCATCACCTTGCCCTCGTGGATGGCGGCCTGGATGGCGGCGGGAAAGCCCGCGATCCTGAGCTTGGGGTCTTCATGGACCAGCAGCTTGGCGACGAACTGTTCCTTGCTCTCCTGCGCACGCCCGTAGTCGTGTCCGACGCGCATCACCCGTCCGTCGATGACGACGGTGGCCCGGTGCCGCCCGTACTCGCCGACCGCGATGCGGGCCCCGGCCGGAATGAAGGGCAGCGTGGCCCAGTTGGCATCGCTGATCCAGTCGTCCTGGTAGCGCAGGTTGCAGCAGGTGTAGGCCGCGTGCCCGACCGCCTTGGCCACCGCGGCCGGGTCTGGGGGCGCCACGAACTTCTGGCCCACGATGCGACCCGTGTCCTCTTCCTCGAGCCAGACTTCGCGCCGGTAGGCATCGAGCGCGCCCTTGACGCGGTAGCGGGCGTTCGGCTGGAGATCGGCTTCGAGCACGCCGTCCGCCTTGAACGCGGCGGCCGACTTGAACAGGCTCTGCACCGGCGCCGCGTAGCCGACCTGGCCGGCCATCTTCAGCTTGACGCGGCCGGCGCGGACGCGTCGCTCCACGGGGGCAAGCCGCAGGTCGGCGCCGCGCCCACGGCTCGCATCGATGCTCGCGAAGAGGATGTTGACGCGCACCGGTTCGCCTTCGAACTCGGACAGGTAGTAGAAGGCCGCGCCTTCCTTGCCGCCGCCGACGGCGCTGTCGGCGATCACCGCCGTCGGCACGTCGCCGCCGCCGGCCCAGGCCGCGCAGGTCAGGAAGGCCCAGGCCAGCGAGCCGATCGATCGAAGCATCACATCCCTCCCCCGGCGCGCTGTCTGCGCGCACTGTTCGCGGATGCTAACGCCCGAGGGTCGACAGCGTCGCTAGAAGAACGCCATCGTCCGCACCTCGATGCTCTCGCGCTTCGGCGCGCCGGGCGGCGTGGTCGGGTCCTCGAAGGCGGTGTGGCCCATGAAGCGGGCGCGGCCGTCGGTCTCGGAATCGTAGGTCTTGAGCAGCAGCGCCTGGCTCGCTTCCATCTGCGGGAAGTAGACCCAGCGGTGCTTCGGCGACCAGCGCATCACGTAGATCTCGCCGGTGCGCTCGCGGTACTTCAGGTCCATCAGCAGCATGTCGTCCGGGTCGTGCGTGGTCGCGTCGCACATCGCCAGCGGCAGCTCCTCGACGCGCCGGTACAGCGGCTTCCAGACGTTGTAGAACGCGACGCGGCGCGCGAGCAGTTCATCGGCCTCGTGGGGCAGGATGTCGCGCACGCGCTGCGGCCCGCTCTTGACCGTGTAGTCGCTGTGCACCAGCAGCACGGCCGGGCGCTGCACCGTGGTCTGCGCCTTCAGGTCGGCCGGCAGGCGCTTGCGGATGGTGTGGTCGAACACGACGACGCGCCTCGCACCGCTGTGGCGCTTCACGAAGGTGATCACCTGCGCGTAGAACTCGCGGTGGACCGACGCGTCGTCGTCGAACTGGTCGAAGTGGCCCTCGAAGTCGTGCAGCTCGAAACCCTCGCGATCGGCCGACAGGCGCGCCACTTCCGGCCAGCCGTCGTGGACGTCGACCTCGCGCAGGTCGGTGCCCGGCGGGTTGAGCTTGACCGTCGCGTCGGGCTCGTAGAAGTAGTAGTCCGGCGCCACGCCGTTGTCGACGGTGTAGTTCAGCGTGGTGCGGACGGAGGCGGGAGTCGTCATCGTGGAAGTGCGGGTGATGGAACTCAGGCAGCGGCCTCGGCCTTGCGGGTGATGAAGCCCTCGCCGACCCAGGTCTTCTTCCAGCAGGGCAGCTGTTCGACGCCGTCGAACAGCCAGCGGCTCAGGTTCGGATGGTCGGCGATCGGCAGTTTCTGCCAGCCGTGCAGGTGCATGGGCGCGGCCAGCGCGATGTCGGCGATGGTCGGGCCGCGCGTGCCGGCGACCCAGGTGCGGTCGGACAGGCGGCGGTCCAGGATGCCGGCCAGCTTGTGGAACTGCCCGGCCTGGGCGTCCAGCACCGCCGGGTCGGCCTGCGAGCCGAGCAGCGGCTTGACGCAGTTCTCGACCAGGAAGACGTAGCAGCTCGGGAACCAGCTCGACGACTCCCACAGCAGCCAGCGGTTGATGTCGGCGCGCAGTTTCAGGTCGCGCGGGTAGGCCTCCTCGTTGCCGACACGGTCGGCGGCGTACTGCAGCATCGCGTTCGACTCCCACAGCTCCAGATCGCCGTCGACGAGGGCCGGGATCGAGGCGTTGGGGTTGATGGCCAGGTAGGCCGGCGACTTCTGCTCGCCCTTGAAGTAGTCGACGTGGACCAGCTCGTAGGGCGCACCCAGCAGATCCAGACCCGCGAGCACCTTGCGGCAATTGACCGTGATCGGGTCGGCGTACACCTTCATCATGACTGTCTCCTGGGTTGATGAGGCAGTCAGTCGCCGCCTTCAGCTCAGTCTATGGATTGACCGCACCGGGCGCAGCTGCTCGAATGCGAACGTTTTGTCCACGATCTGGAAACAATGGCGCTCTCGACGGACATGCTGGCCGCCTTCGTGAAGGTCGCCGAACTCGGCAGCGTCAGCGCCGCGGCCGCCGAGCTGGGCATCGGCAAGAGCCTGGCCAGCAAGCGCGTCGCCCAGCTCGAGGCGGCGCTCAGGTCGACGCTGTTCAGCCGCAGCACCCGCAAGATCGCGCTGACGCCGGCCGGCGACGCCTACCTCGACCATGCCCGGCGCGCGCTGGCCGAGGTCGCGCTGGCCGAGGAACGGCTGCGCGAGCTGCGCGCCGAGCTGAGCGGCCAGATCCGCCTGACCGCGCCCGCCTCCTGGGGCACGCGCGTGCTGGCGCGGCACCTGCCGGCCTTCCTGCGCCAGCACCCGGCGATCGAGATCGAGTTGCTGCTGGCCGACCGCATGATGGACCTCGCCGCCGAGCGCATCGACCTCGCGCTGCGCTGGACGCACCAGCCGCCGCAGGGACTGGCGGCCGAGTCGGTGGCGAGCGTCGCCTGGGTGGTGGTCGCCGCGCCGGCCTACCTGGCCGCCGCCGGCACGCCGGCCGGACCGCAGGACCTGCCGGGCCATAGCTGCATCTGCTACTGGCGCGAGCGGTCCGACGACCGCTGGGTGCTGGGCGACGGCACGCGCCGCCACCAGCTGCAGGTGCGCGGCCGCTACCACGCCAACAGCGCCGAGGCGGTCGCCGACGCGGCGCTGGCCGGGCTGGGCGTGGCGCTGCTGCCGGCCTATGTGTGCGACGAGGCGCTGGCCGACGGCCGCCTGCTGCGCGTGCTGCCCGAGTGGACGCCCGACACGAAGTACGGCACGCGCATCACGGCGGTCGCGACGCCCGAGCGCCTGCGCCTGTCGCGCAACCGCGCGCTGCTGGACTTCCTGAAGCAGCAGCTCGGCGGCTGAGGCCGACCGCTCAGATCTCGACCTTGGAGCCGAGCTCGACGACGCGGTTGGTCGGCAGGTTCAGGAAGTCGGCCGCCGCCGCGGCGTTGCGGTGCATGCTGGCGAAGAGCTTCTCGCGCCACAGCGCCATGCCGCTGCCGATGGTCGGGATGACGATGTCGCGCGACAGGAAATAGCTGGTCTCCATGTCGTCGAGCTGGATCCCGCGGCCGCCCAGCAGCTGCAGCGCCTCGGGCACGTCGGGTTCGTTCTTGAAGCCGAAGTTCAGCGTGACCTGCCAGCAGCAGTGGCCGAGCGACTCGACCTCGACGCGCTTGTCGAAGCTGATCCACGGCACCTCGTGGTGCCTGACGGTGACGAACAGGTTCTGCTCGTGCAGCACCTTGTTGTGCTTGAGGTTGTGCAGCAGCGCGTTGGGCGTGCTGCCGGCCTCGGCCGACAGGAACACGGCCGTCCCCTCGACGCGCGTCGGCGGGCTGACGAAGACCGCCGCGAGGAAGCTCTTCAGGTCGATCGCTTCCTCGCGCAGGCGGGCGCTCAGCAGCTTGCGGCCCTGCTTCCAGGTCATCATCAGCGTGAACATCACCGCGCCGATCGCCAGCGGGAACCAGCCGCCGTCGAGGATCTTGATGGCGTTGGCGGCGAAGAACATCGCGTCGACGACGAAGAAGAAGCCGGTCGCGGCGAAGCACAGCCACAGCGGGTACTTCCAGCCGTAGCGGATCACGAAGAAGGTCATCGTGGTCGTGATCAGCATGTCGGTCGTCACCGCGATGCCGTAGGCCGCCGCGAGCTTGCTGCTGGAGCCGAAGGCCACCACCGCCAGCACGATGCAGACGTAGAGGCCCCAGTTCACGAAGGGCACGTAGATCTGGCCGGTCTCCCGGACCGAGGTGTGGGTCACGCGCAGCCGCGGAAAGTAGCCGAGCTGGATCGCCTGCTTGGTGACCGAGAAGGCCGCCGAGATCAGCGCCTGCGAGGCGATCACCGTCGCGCAGGTCGCCAGGATGATCAGCGGGTACAGCGCCCAGTCCGGCGCCATCTCGTAGAAGGGGTTGTTCACCTTGTGCGGCTCGCGCAGCAGCATCGCCCCCTGGCCGAAGTAGTTGATCGCGAGCGCCGGCATCGCCAGGATGAACCAGGCCAGCCGGATCGGCCGCTTGCCGAAGTGACCCATGTCGGCATACAGCGCCTCGGCCCCGGTGACGCACAGCACCACGGCACCGAGCGCGATGAACGAGACGCCCGGGTTCTGCGCCATGAAGGCCAGGCCGTGGTGCGGGCTCAGCGCCCACAGCACCTCGGGGGCGCGCACGATGTGCGGCAGGCCGAGTGCGATCAGCGCCAGGAACCACAAGGCGCAGATCGGCCCGAAGAAGCGGCCGACCAGGCCGGTGCCGTAGCGCTGCGCCGCGAACAGCAGCGTCAGCACGATCAGCGTCACCGGGATCACGTACTTGTTGAGGCCCGGCGCGGCGACGTCCAGGCCCTCGACCGCCGACAGCACCGAGATCGCCGGCGTGATGACGCCGTCGCCGAAGAAGATCGCGGTGCCGAAGATGCCCAGCATCAGCAGGCGGCGGCGCAGCACGGGCCGCTCCTTCACCGCCGTCGAGGCCAGCGCCAGCATCGCGATCAGGCCGCCCTCGCCGTTGTTGTCGGCGCGCAGGATCAGCAGCACGTACTTCAGCGAGACGATGACCGTCAGCGTCCAGAAGAACATCGACAGCACGCCGAGGATGCTGTCGGGCGTGATGACGATCTTGCCGTGGAGGAAGACCTCCTTCAGCGCGTACAGCGGGCTGGTGCCGATGTCGCCGTACACGACGCCGATGGCGCCGAGGGTCAGGGCCGCCAGCTTGGCGCCGGACGGCGGGTCGGAGGAACGGGGCTGCACGAAGCGGGGGCCGGGGCGGGGAGGCGCCGATTGTGCGCCGCCGACCTGCGCCGCTGCGCGCGGCGATGTTGCGGTGCAGCAACAACCCCCGCGGTCAGGCTGACCGCGGCCGGGCCGCTATTCGTAGACCTCGGCGTCGGGGTCGGTCGCCTCGAGTTCGTAGCTCGCACCCAGCATCGCCAGCCGGCCGATCACGCCGTACATGTAGAAGCGGTTGGGGGCACTGGCGCCGGGCTTCTCGCCCGGGCGCGGCAGGTGGTTGCTCTCGGCGAAGGCCAGCGGCACGAAGCTGGCGCCGGGCGAGTTGAGGTTCTCGTCGATGCCGCGGTCGGCGTGCACGCGGTAGAAGCCGCCGACGACATAGCGGTCGATCATGTAGACCACCGGCTCGGCCACCGCGTCGTTGACGCGCTCGTAGGTCGGCACGCCTTCCTGGATGATGACCTCGGAGACCTCCTGGCCGTCCTTGATCGTGCTCATCTTGTTGCGCGTCTTGCGGTTCAGCTCGTCCAGGTCCTTCGCGTCGCGCACCGTCATGATGCCCATGCCGTAGGTGCCCGCGTCGGCCTTGACGATGACGAACGGCTTCTCCTGGATGCCGTACTCCTTGTACTTGCGACGGATCTTGCCCAGCAGCGCGTCGGCATGGCTCTGCACGCATTCCTGGCCGGTGCCGTCCTGGAAGTTGACCTTGCCGCAGCTGGCGAACATCGGGTTGATCAGCCACGGGTCCATGCCCAGCAGCTTGGCGAACTTCTTGGCGACCTCCTCGTAGGACTGGAAGTGCTGGCTCTTGCGCCGCACCGCCCAGCCGGCGTGCAGCGGCGGCAGCAGGTACTGCTCGTGCAGGCCTTCCAGCACCTTGGGGATGCCGGCCGACAGGTCGTTATTGAGCAGGATGGTGCAGGGGTCGAAGTCCTTCAGGCCCAGGCGGCGCTTGGTTCGCAGCAGCGGCTCGATGCGCAGCTCGCTGCCGTCCGGCAACGGCAGCGTGGTCGGCTCGGTGACCGTGTCGTCGAGCGAGCCCAGGCGGACATTCAGGCCGGCCGCACCGAAGATCTGGATCAGCCGCTGCACGTTCTGCAGGTAGAAGCTGTTGCGGGTGTGCTTCTCGGGGATCAGCAGCAGGTTCTTGGCCTCGGGGCAGATCTTCTCGATCGCCGCCATCGCCGCCTGCACCGCCAGCGGGAGCATCTCGGGCGTCAGGTTGTTGAAGCCGCCGGGATAGAGGTTGGTGTCGACCGGCGCCAGCTTGAAGCCGGCGTTGCGCACGTCCACCGAGGTGTAGAAAGGCGGCGTGTGCTCCATCCACTCGAGCCGGAACCAGCGCTCGATGGCCGGCATGGACTCCAGGATGCGCTGCTCGAGCTCGTTGATCGGGCCGGTGAGCGCGGTGATGAGGTGGGGGACCATGGCGAGGCCTTTGCCGGGGGGAAGCGGAATTCTAGGCAGGTGGTGATCGCCCCGCGGCTTGCAAGCCCGCCCGGCCCCGCGCCGCCGGCCCCAAAGACAAGGGCCGCCCGAAGGCGGCCCCTGCCGTGAAACGCACCCGCCTCGATCAGCCGTGGTAGGCCGTCTCGCCGTGCGAGGTGATGTCGAGGCCTTCGCGCTCGGCATCCTCGGCCACGCGCAGGCCCACCACCAGGTCGGTGATCTTGAAGGCGATGGCCGCGACGACGCCCGACCAGACCACGGTCAGCAGCACCGCCTTGGCCTGGATCCACACCTGCGTGCCGATGGCGTTGGAGCCGACGGTGGCCGTGACCCAGTCGGTGACCAGGCCCGGGCCGCCGAGCGCCTGGGTGTTGAACACGCCGGTCAGCAGCGCACCGACGATGCCGCCGATGCCGTGCACGCCGAACACGTCCAGCGCGTCGTCGGCACCCAGCAGCTTCTTCAGGCCGCTGACGCCCCACAGGCAGGCGAAGCCGGCGACGAAGCCGACGATGATCGCGCCCATCAGGCCGACGTTGCCGGCCGCCGGGGTGATCGCCACCAGGCCCGCGACGGCGCCGGACGCGGCGCCCAGCATCGAGGCCTTGCCCTTGATCATCGCTTCACCGATGCACCAGGCCAGCACCGCGGCCGACGTGGCCGAGAAGGTGTTGGCGAAGGCGAGCACCGCGCTGTTGCTGGCTTCCAGCGCCGAGCCGGCGTTGAAGCCGAACCAGCCGACCCACAGCAGCGAGGCACCGACCATCGTCAGCGTCAGCGAGTGCGGCGTGAACGCCTCCTTGCCGTAGCCGACGCGCTTGCCGATCATGTACGCGCCCACCAGGCCGGCGACACCGGCGTTGATGTGCACCACGGTGCCGCCCGCGAAGTCGAGCGCGCCCCACTGCCAGATCAGGCCGGCCTTGCCGTTCATCGCATCGACGACCTCGGCGGTGGCGTAGGCGTCCGGGCCCATCCAGTACCAGACCATGTGGGCGATCGGCAGGTAGCTGAAGGTGAACCACAGCACCATGAACATCAGCACCGCGCCGAACTTGATGCGTTCGGCGAAGGCGCCGACGATCAGGCAGCAGGTGATGCCGGCGAAGGTCGCCTGGAAGGCCGCGAACAGCAGCTCGGGGATGTAGACGCCCTTGCTGAAGGTCGCCCCCATCGCGAACGCGCCGGTGGCGGGGTCGAACAGGCCCTTCATGAAGAGGCGATCCAGGCCGCCGATGTAGGCCGATCCTTCGGTGAACGCCAGGCTGTAGCCGTAGACGAACCACAGCACGACGATCAGCGAGAAGGTGACCATCACCTGCATCAGCACCGACAGCATGTTCTTGCTGCGGACCAGGCCGCCGTAGAACAGCGCGAGGCCGGGCACGGTCATCAGGATCACCAGCAGCGTGGCGACGATCATCCACGCGACGTCGCCCTTGTTGGCCACGGGAGCCGGAGCCGCAGCGGCTTCGGAAGCCGCAGCCGCGGGCGCCGCAGCCGAGGCGGCGGCCTCGACGACCGCCGCGGCAGAAGCCGCGACGGCCGGCGCGGACGCCGCGTCCTGCGCGAAGGCGGCGCCGGCGAAGCCGAGCGTCGCCACGCCGACTGCGAGCGCAGCGGCGAGGGAAGCAAAGAGTTTTCTCATGATGGTTGTCTCGTTCCTGGTGAGGCCGCTCAGAGCGCGTCCTTGCCGGTCTCGCCGGTGCGGATGCGGATGACCTGCTCGAGGCTGGTGACGAAGATCTTGCCGTCGCCGATCTTGCCGGTGCGGGCCGAGGCCTCCACGGCCTCGATCACGCGGTCCACGATCGCGTCGTCGACGGCTGCCTCGATCTTCACCTTCGGCAGAAAGTCGACGACGTATTCCGCACCGCGGTACAGCTCGGTGTGGCCCTTCTGGCGACCGAAGCCCTTGACTTCGGTCACGGTGATGCCCTGCACACCGATGCTGCTCAGGGCCTCGCGCACTTCGTCCAGCTTGAACGGCTTGACGATCGCAGTCACCATCTTCATGACGGTCTCTCCTTCGGGGGGCTTAGAAGGTCTTGCTCAGCGACAGCACCGCGGCGCTGCTGCTGATCTTGCGGTTGCTCAGCGCCGCCGTGCCGCCGGTGAAGTCCCGGTTGGTGTCGATGTACGACAGCCCCAGCACGAAGGCATTGCTGAACGTGTAGGTGACGCCGACCTTCCAGTCGACGTAGCTCTCCACCGGCGTGGTGCCACCGATCTCGATGAGGCGGGCCGAACCCTTGAGCTTCTGGTAGCCGACGTGGCCGGTCAGGCCGAAGCCGCCGCCGAGGTCGTAGCCGCCCGACACGTCGAGGTAGTACGAGCCGGCCGCGTTCTCGGCCGTGCCGCCGAAGAAGGTCGTGAGCTTCTCGGCGCTGAAGAAGTCGGACACCGGGTAGTAGAGCTTGCCGCTGATCGGGCCGTAGCTCAGGCCGAAGTAGATCTCGGTGTTCTTGATCTTGGGCGAGCCGACCAGGGCGTCGCTGCCCGGGTAGTAGTAGTACAGGCCGCCGATGTCGTAGCCCAGGTCGCCGAGGCTGCCCTTGTAGCCGCCGTAGAAGTCCATCTCGATGTTGGCGCCGCCGAAGAAGACGCTGTCGACGTTGGAGTTCCAGTTGCCGGCATAGAAGCCTGACGCGTGACCGATGTCGAAGCCGCCCTGGAAGGCCGGCTTCTTGTTGGTCTGCGAGATGCCGCGGAAGCGGTAGTCGCTGTACAGGCCGGCATTGCCGGTGATCGTCCAGTCGGACTTCGGCTCATCGGCGGCAAACGCGGACATGCCACTCAGGGCGAGCACGGCCGCCAAGGCCAACTTCGTTTGTCTCATGGGTTCTCCTGCGGTAGGTGGGATGGTCAGAACAGAGCGCCAGCGTGGCTTTGCACGTTCTGTGCCACTGCGCCATAACAGGGAGGCGCGAGCCTCGACGGGGAGGCTTGTTTCTTCTGCGCCCCAAAGACGGGCTTCCTGAAACATTCGGCACCTGCCCGGTGCGCAACCCCCGCGATCCCTTCCACGGTGGGCACGGCATCGCGCGGTCGCCGACCATCATGACGAGACCATGTCGCTTGCCGTCGTCCACAGCCGCGCCCTCGATGGGCTCGAGGCCCCCGAGGTCACCGTCGAGGTGCATCTGGCCAACGGCCTGCCGAGCTTCACCCTGGTCGGCCTGGCCGACACCGAGGTGAAGGAGGCGCGCGAGCGGGTCCGCGCCGCCTTGCTGAACAGCGGGCTCGAGTTCCCGCACAACAAGCGCATCACGGTCAACCTCGCGCCGGCCGACCTGCCCAAGGAGTCGGGCCGCTTCGACCTGCCGATCGCGCTGGGCATCCTGGCGGCCGCCGGCCAGATCGACGCGGCGCGGCTGGCGGAGTTCGAGTTCGCCGGTGAGCTGTCGCTCGCCGGCGACCTGCGTCCCGTGCGCGGCGCGCTGGCGATGGCGCTCGCGGCCCGGCGGCGGGGCTCGGCGCGCACGCCGGTGCTGCCCGCCGACAGCGCCGGCGAGGCGGCCCTCGTCGACGGCCTGCAGGTCCGCAGCGCACGGCACCTGCTCGACGTGGTGCGCTCTCTGCTCCCCGAAGCCGATCGCGAGCCGCTGCCGATCGCTCGCGCGACGCCGCTGGCCGGCTCGCGGCCGCCGATGCCCGACCTGCGCGAGGTCAAGGGCCAGGCGGCCGCCAAGCGCGCGCTCGAGGTCGCGGCGGCCGGCGGCCACAGCGTCCTGCTCGTCGGTCCGCCCGGCACCGGCAAGTCGATGCTGGCGCAGCGCTTCGCCGGCCTGCTGCCTGCGCTCGACGACCAGCAGGCGCTGGAGTCCGCGGCGGTGCTGAGCCTCGCCGGCTGCTTCGACGTCGGGCGCTGGCGCCAGCGCGTCGTGCGCTCGCCGCATCACAGCGCATCGGCGGCGGCGCTGGTGGGCGGCGGATCGCCGCCGCGCCCCGGCGAGATCTCGCTGGCCCACCACGGTGTGCTGTTCCTCGACGAGTGGCCGGAGTTCCCGCGCAGCGCGCTCGAGGCCCTGCGCGAGCCGCTGGAGACCGGCCGCATCACGATCTCGCGCGCGGCGCGCCAGGCCGAGTTCCCGGCACGCTTCCAGCTGATCGCGGCGATGAACCCCTGCCCTTGCGGCCACGCGGGCTCGCCGCTGAAGGCCTGCCGCTGCTCGCCCGACCAGATCGCCCGCTACCAGCGGCGCATCAGCGGCCCGCTGCTGGACCGCGTGGATCTGCAGATCGAGGTGCCGGCGGTCACTCCCGAGGCGCTGGCGGCCGCGCCCGACGGTGAACCCGGCGACGCCGTCGCGGCCCGCGCGGCCCGCGCCCGCGAGCGCCAGCACGCGCGCCAGGGCTGCGCCAACGCGCTGCTGGAAAGCGACGCGCTCGACCGCCACGCCGCCGTCGACAGCGCCGCGAGTCAGTTCATGCAGAAGGCGGCCGGCCGCCTCGGCTGGTCGGCGCGCAGCCAGCACCGGCTGCTGCGCGTCGCCCGCACCATCGCCGATCTGGCGGGTGCGGACACGATCGCCGTCGCGCACATGGCCGAGGCCATCCAGTACCGGCGCGTTCTGAGCACGGGCTGAGCGCCCCGCTCAGAGGGCGCGCAGCGTCGAACCCTCGACCTGCACGCGCGCGCCGACCGCGGGCGCCTGGGACTGCTGCACGGTGCGCGTCGTGCCGTCGTCCATGCGCAGCTTGACGTTGAAGACGGTCTTCGCCTTGACGTTCTTCTCGACCTCGTGACCGGCCACGCCGCCGCCGACGGCACCCAGCACCGTCATCGCGGTGCGCCCGTTGCCCTTGCCGAACTGGTTGCCGACCACGCCGCCCAGCACGCCGCCGGCCACGGCGCCGACGCCGCTGGCCTCGCCCTTGAGCTTGACGGCCTGCACCGACTCGACCACGCCGCACTGGGCGCAGGTCGCCGCGACGGGTTTCGGTGCCGCACGAGGCGCTGTCGTCGCGGCGACAACCGCCGCCTTCTCGACCGGTGGCGCCTCGGCCTGGCGGACGTTCTGCAGCGCCAGAGCGCTGGCGATGCCGGCGATGGTCAGCGCGACCGCGCCGCCTGCAACCCAGATCCAGCGCGGCAGGTTCGCCGGCGCGGGACCGGCTTGTGTAGTTTCCATGATCTCGACTCCTTCCGCTCGGTTGGACGGGCGTCGATGCCCGGCGTTTCGAGACGCCGCCTCTCAGATGTAAGCCGGCGTTTCGCCGTGCCGCGGCCTCAGACGATGAAGCCGAGGTCGCGCTGGAAGCGGTTCAGGTTCGGGAACACCGTGTCGAGGTTGCTGTCGCTGACGCCGAACCAGCGCCCCAGCGTGCCACCGATCTGGTCGACCGCGACGCCGGGCAGGAAGCTGCCCGAGCCGACTTCGTCGTCGTGGTTGAGGCCGACGGTCGGGAAGCGGCCGTAGATCTCGCGGCCGCGCACCGCGCCGCCGTAGACGAAGTGGTGCGAGCCCCAGCCGTGGTCGGTGCCGTCGCCGTTGCTGGTGAAGGTGCGCCCGAAGTCCGACGCGGTGAACAGCGTGACCTGGCCGCGCGCCGTGCCGAGGATGCGGTCGAACTCGCCGATCGCGTGCGACAGCCGCGCCATCAGGTCCGCATGGCTGCGGTTCTGGTTGTCGTGGGTGTCGAAGCCGCCCATGCTGACGAAGAACACCTGCCGCGTGGCGCCGAGCGCCGTGCTCGCGGCGATGATGCGCGCCACGGTGCGCAGCTGCGTCGCCAGCGCGTTGTTCGCCGGCAGGCGCGTGAGCGGGCTCGTGTACTGCGTGATCGCCGGCACCACCGTGTCGGTCGGCGTGTAGGCGGCCTGGAACTGCACGCGCGCATCGACCGAGCGCCGGGTGATCGCGGCGTACTCCTTCGCGAACAGGTGCTGGTTGTCGGCGGTGACGATGTTCTGCAGCGCGGTGCCGGCCGCGGCCGATCCGAACAGGTTGGCATCGACGCCGGGCAGGCCGCGGATCGCGGTCGCGCCGCCGCTGCCCACCTGGTACTGGAAGACCGTGTTGCCGGCCATGAAGACCGCGTTGCCCGCCGCCGAGATGTTGGTGAAGATCGCCTGCCCGTTGCCGGACGCGACCAGGTCGCCGAGCCGCCCGCCCCAGCCGACGCGCGCACCCTCGGGCGCCAGGGCCTGCCACGTGGATTGCTGGTCGTTGTGCGAGAACAGCTTGGCCGGCTTGCGCGTCGCGCTGGAGCGATAGGCCGCCTTGTTGGCCAGCGGCTCGACCAGCGGGCCGGCGTTGGCGACGATGCCCAGCCGTCCCTGGCTGAACAGCGACTGCACCTCGGGCATCGCCGGGTGCACCGCGTAGGTCCGCGTGTTGTTCGGCGACGCGAACTGCGTGAAGTCGGGCGTCACCGGCAGCACGCCGCCCAGGTAGTCGAGCAGCGCCGAGTTGGCGCCCAGGTCGCGCGCCGTGCCCACCGGCCGCAGCGCGATCGGGTCGGGCGCCGTCGACCGCGTCGACGTGTAGGCGCTCCAGGAGGTGGCGTCGGTCGGCAGCACCATGTTGGCCGAGTCGTTGCCACCGTAGAGGAACAGGCAGACGATGGCGCGGTAGCCGGTCGACTGCGCCGCCGCATTGCCCATCATCGACAGGTTGAGCGCCAGCGGCGCAGCGGCGCTGCCGACCGTGCCGCCCAGGACCGAGGCGGCACGCAGGAATTCGCGGCGCGAGGCGTTGATCTTCGTCATGGCGAACTCCGGCTCACTTCTGGATCAGGTAGTCGGGCGAGGCCATCGACAGGAAGATCGCGATGTAGACGCGGTCCCGCCTCGCGTTGTCGATGGTGGTCTGGTTGGTGACCACACCGCTGCTGTTGGTGACCGGCGCCGGCACCGTGCGCGAGGTGACGGCGTTGACGATCGTCGTGCGCAGCGCGTCGCTCATCTGCGACGACATCAGCAGCAGGTTCATGCGGTCCACCAGCCCCGCGGGGTTGTCGGCCAGCGCCAGCTCGGCCGTGTAGTCCTGCCGCACGTAGCGCGAGGCGGAGGTGCTGATCGGCACCCAGCCGCGCAGGTAGTTCAGGTAGCCGGCGACCGACACCTCGTGCGCGATCTGCAGCTCGGGCGCGACCAGGCCGGCCGTCGCGATCGTCGTGTTGGGCGGCGTGTAGCCGGGCCGGTAGAAGTTGAAGACCGAGCCCGAGCGCATCGGCGTCTGGCCCAGCGCGGTGGCCACGTCGTCGGTGTTGCCGATGCCGCGGAAGCGCCCGCCGGTGTCGGCCGCGCTGGCCTTGAAGGCGCGCATCCAGTGCGCCAGGCGCAGGACCGGCTCGCGCAGCTTGCCGTACTGCACGTCGACCACGCTGTAGCTGCGTGCCTCGGTGTCCAGCAGGACGGCGCGGATCACCGCCTGCATGTCGCCGCGCACCCCGCCCGCCGCCCCGGCGAAGGCGCCGGCGCAGCGCCCCACGTAGGCCGGCGACGGATTGCTGCTCACCAGCCGCTGGATCAGCTGCTTGCACAGGAAGGGCCCGGCATTGGGATGATTGAACAGCGTGTCGATCGCGGTGTTGAGGTCGCCCTCGGGGTCGGGGTTGCTGCCCTGGGCGGCGATCGTGCGGCCGAGGAAGCTCTTCTCCGACGCCGAGTGGAAGTCGGTGTTCGATGCGTACTTGTTGTAGGCCACCATGGCCTGCCAGTCGCGGTCGGCGTTGGCGTTGCCGCCGTAGAAGCGGCTGTTGGTGCGGTCGCTCTGGTTGGGGCCGGCATACCAGCTCCAGCCGGTGAAGACCTTGGCCAGGCCTTGCACGTCGGCGGTCGTGTAGGTCTCGACCGGCAGGCCGCCCGCGAGCTGCGGCGTGCCGTCCTGGTTCAGCTGATACAGGCCGATCGAGAACAGCTGCATGACCTCGCGCGCGTAGTTCTCGTCGGGCACCCGCGTCGTGCTCTCCTTCTGGTTGCGCAGATGCGAGAGATAGATGCCCATCATCGGATGCAGGCTCACGTCGCGCAGCACGTCGCGGAAGTTGCCGAAGGCGTTGCGCCCCAGCATGTCGTAGTACGACGCGACGCCGCGCGGGTACTGGCTGACGGTGCCGTCGACGAAGGAGATCACGAAGATCTGCGACATCGCGAAGGCGACCCGCTGGCGCAGCTGGTCGGGGCCGGTGGCGGCCTGCTGCCACCACGACTCGAAGAAGTCGTTCTGGTCGACGCCGCCCTCGTTGGCCGCGGTGCGCGCTGCCTGGCGGGCATCCATGTAGTCGCGGTGGAGGCTCTGTGGCCGCGCGAACTGCGAGGTCAGCCAGGCCGCGTAGCCGTACTGCGCCACGCTGTTGATCTCGGCCTCCGTCGGCCCGAAGCTGGCCTGCGCCAGGAAGCGCGCCGCCTCGCCCTGCGTCGTCGGCACCGGCGGCTGGTTGGAGATCGCGTTCGGATCTTCGGCTTCGTCCTTGTCGCCGCCGCAGGCCGCCAGCACGGCGGCCAGCAGCAGCCCGCCGGCCAGGCGCAGCGCGCGCGCAGGCGCGTTCGTCGTCGTACGGTGCGTACTCACGTCGGTTCTCCCTGTTCTTCGTGTGACAGCGCGGTCGCTCTTTGCAGCCGCGACATGCGAGCCGCATGCCCGACCGGCACGGTCATTCTTCACGGCATTCCGTCGCGCGCGGGCGGCAATAGTTGGCACCTCGCGCGCGGCTTACCTCCGGTCGCAGATGACACCATGACGCCCGCCGTCGCAGCTGCGAGCGGATGCGAGCGTTGTAAGCGGCGGCAACGCCGCCGCGCTCAGCTCACAGCAGCGCCGACAGCGCACGCCGCGCCTGCTCGGCGTCCTGCTGCGTGCGCCGGGCCCAGTCGTCCAGCTGGTCCTCGCCGATCTTGCCGACGTTGAAATAGGTCGCGTCGGGATGCGCGAGGTAGAAGCCGCTGACGCTGGCGGCCGGCGTCATCGCCATGCTCTCGGTCAGGGCCATCTGCGCCTCGTCGGCCTGCAGCACGCGGAACATGTCGGCCTTGACCAGGTGGTCCGGGCAGGCCGGATAGCCGGGCGCCGGCCGGATGCCGCGGTACTTCTCGGCGATCAGGTCCTCGTGACTCAGCGCCTCGCCGTCCGCATAGCCCCAGAACTCAGTGCGCACGCGCTGGTGCAGCCGCTCGGCGAAGGCCTCGGCCAGACGGTCGGCCAGGGCCTTGAGCATGATCGATGAGTAGTCGTCGTGGTCGGCCATGAACTGAGCAACCTTCTTCTCCACGCCCAGCCCGGCCGTCACCGCGAACAGGCCGACGTAGTCGGCCTTGCCGCTGGCCCGGGGCGCCACGAAGTCGGCCAGGCAGCGGTTGGGCCGCTTGACCCCGTCGACCACCGGCCGCTCGGTCTGCATGCGCAGGCCGCGCCAGGTCATCAGCACCTCGGTGCGCGACTCGTCGGTGTAGAGCTCGATGTCGTCGTCATTCACGGTGTTGGCCGGATAGAGGCCGATCACGCCGTGCGCCTGCAGCCAGCGGCCCTCGATCAGACGCTGCAGCATGCGCTTGCCGTCGCTCATCACGCGCTGCGCCTCGTGGCCCACGACCTCGTCGCGCAGGATCTCCGGGAAGCGCCCCGCCAGGTCCCAGGTCTGGAAGAACGGGCCCCAGTCGATGGATTGCGCCAGTTCGGCCAGGTCGTAGTTCCTGAACAGGCGCCGGCCGGTGAACTTCGGCGCCGGTGGCGTGTAGGCGCTCCAGTCGACCGGCGCCTTGTTCGCCCGCGCCTCGGCCAGCGTGACCATCGGCGTGGCCTTCTTGCTGGCGTGCAGCTCGCGCACCTTGTCGTAGTCGGCCTTCAGTTCGTCGATGTACTTCGCGGCGCGCTCGTCGCTGAGCAGCTCGCTGCACACGCCCACGCTGCGCGAGGCGTCGGGCACATAGACCACCGGGCCTTCGTAGTGCGGCGCGATCTTCACCGCGGTGTGCACGCGGCTGGTGGTGGCGCCGCCGATCAGCAGCGGGATCTTCTTGATGCGGAAGTAGTCGTCGCGCTGCATCTCGGCGGCGACGTGCTGCATCTCTTCCAGGCTCGGCGTGATCAGGCCGGACAGGCCGATGATGTCGGCGCCCTCGACCTTGGCGCGCGCCAGGATGTCCTGGCAGGGCACCATCACGCCCATGTTCACCACCTCGAAGTTGTTGCACTGGAGCACGACGGTGACGATGTTCTTGCCGATGTCGTGCACGTCGCCCTTCACGGTGGCGATGACGATCTTGCCCTTGGACCTCGCTTCGCCGCCGGCGTCGATCAGCGCCTGCTTCTCGGCCTCGATGTAGGGCAGCAGGTGGGCCACCGCCTGCTTCATCACGCGCGCACTCTTCACCACTTGGGGCAGGAACATCTTGCCGGCGCCGAACAGGTCGCCGACGATGTTCATGCCGGCCATCAACGGACCCTCGATCACGTGCAGCGGCCGGCCGCCGGCGGCGCGGATCGCTGCCCAGGCCTCCTCGGTGTCCTCGGTGATGAAGTCGGTGATGCCGTGCACCAGCGCATGGCTCAGGCGCGCGTTCACGTCGCCGGCGCGCCAGGCGAGGCGGGCCGAGTCGTCCTTGCCGGCGCTCTTGGCGCGGTCGGCGATCTCGATCAGGCGCTCGCCGGAGTCCTTGCGCCGATTGAGGACCACGTCTTCCACCCGCTCGCGCAGCTCGGCGTCGAGGTCGTCGTAGACGCCCACCATGCCGGCGTTGACGATGCCCATGTCCATGCCGGCCTGGATCGCGTGGTACAGGAACACGGTGTGGATGGCCTCGCGCACCGGGTCGTTGCCGCGGAAGCTGAAGCTCACGTTGCTGACGCCGCCCGACACCTTCGCGCCCGGCAGGTTCTGCTTGATCCAGCGCGTCGCCTCGATGAAGTCGACCGCGTAGTTGTCGTGCTCCTCGATGCCGGTCGCGATCGCGAAGATGTTGGGGTCGAAGATGATGTCTTCGGGCGCGAAGCCGACCTCGTCGACCAGGACGCGGTAGGCGCGCGCGCAGATCTCGGTCTTGCGCGCGAAGGTGTCGGCCTGGCCTTGCTCGTCGAAGGCCATGACCACGGCGGCGGCGCCGTAGCGGCGCACCAGCGTGGCCTGGCGCTTGAACTCGGCCTCGCCCTCCTTCATCGAGATCGAGTTGACGATGCCCTTGCCCTGGATGCACTTGAGGCCCGCCTCGATGACGCTCCACTTCGAGCTGTCGATCATGATCGGCACGCGCGCGATCTCGGGTTCGGAGGCGATCAGCTTCAGGAAGCGCTCCATCGCCGCCACGCTGTCGAGCATGGCCTCGTCCATGTTCACGTCGATGACCTGGGCGCCGTTCTCGACCTGCTGGCGCGCGACCGCCAGCGCCTCCTCGAACTGACCATTCAGGATCATCCGCGCGAAGGCCTTGGAGCCGGTGACGTTGGTGCGCTCGCCGATGTTGACGAACAGGGAGCTTTCGCCGATCGCCACCGGCTCGAGGCCGGACAGGCGCATCGGAGGAACACCGGCAAGGTCGGGATGGTCGGCAGCAGTCATGGCGTTCGGGCCCTAGGCCGCGCCCGGTGCTGCGGCCCACCCGCAGCCCGCCGGGCAGCGGGTCGGTGAGCGCCGTTGCCAAGGCAGCGGGTTGCCCCACCGCCGACCCGAGCCTGGCGACCGGGCCAGGGGCCGGGCCGTCGCAACGCTCCTCGAGTGCCCCGATTTTAAGGGCCCGGGCGCGCCGCTTACAAAGCCTCACCCGCTCGCGGGGCAGCCCGCTTGTGCCGGAATCGCGCAGCGGGTGGAATGCGCGGCCATGAACACGCCCCCGCTCCGCTCGCTCGCCCTCTGCACCGCCCTGGCGGCCGGCCTGGCCGGCTGCGCCAACCGGCCCGGCACGCCCGCCGCCCCCGGCGCCGACCCGGCGCCTGCACCGTCATCGCCGTCGATCTTCGGTGGCCTGTTCGGTTCCGGCTTGTCGCCCGCCCTGGAAGCGCAGCGCACGCGCCTGCAGGACGTGCTGCGCGGCACGCCGGTCGTGGTCGAGTCCACCGGCGACAAGCGCCTGCGCGTCGAGGTGCCGCTGCGCCACGCCTTCGATCCCGGCCGCTCGGCCGTCAAGCCCGCCGCGGCGGCCGTGCTCGACCAGATCGCGGCCGGCTTCAAGCCCCACGCCGCCGTCACCGAGCTGCGCATCGCCGCACCCACCGAGGAGAAGGCCTCGCCGCAGCTGGCCGTCGACCGCGGCGCGAGCGCGCGCGACTACCTGGTGGCGCGCGGCGTGCCGATCTCACGCATCGCCGGCGTGGATCGCGCCGCCGGCGCGGGGCTGGAGATCGTGCTGAGCGACCGGCCGATCAACAAGTAGCCCCAGTCCCCGGGGTGGCGCCGCGATCCTCATCCGTCTGGAGGATGCGCAGCTCGGATGCCCTTCCTACCGTTCGTGCCTGTCGAGGTCGACATCGAGTCGCCCTCGCCATCGCTCTCGACATCGCACGACAACCCGGAGGACTCCATGAGACATGCACACCTTCTTGGCCCGGTGACCGTGGCCGCCCTGCTCGCCCTCGGCGCCTGCGGCGGCGGAGGCGGGGACGACGCACCAGCTCAGCCGCCGGCCGCCACCGGCGTCGGCATCGGCGGCACCGCCGCGACCGGCGCGCCGATCGCCGGCGGCGCCGTGTCGGTCACCTGCGCCAGCGGCAGCGGCCAGGCCACCACGGCCGCCAACGGCAGCTACAGCGTCACCATCACCTCCGGCGTCGCGCCCTGCCTGGTGCAGGTGACGGGCGGCGGCAGCACCTACTACTCGATGGTCGCTGCCGGCAGCGCCAACCCGAGCACGGTCAACCTCACGCCGCTGACCACGCTGATGACGGCTCAGGTGCTGGGCGCCGTGCCGACCTCGACGACGCTCACGCCCGACATCCAGGCCCGCCTCACCGCGGCCAACATCGCCAGCGCGCGCACCGCGCTCACCACGGCGCTGAACGGGCGCGTCGACATCTCGGGCTTCGACCCGATCACCACCGCCTTCGCGATCGGCGACGCGACCGATCAGCGGCTCGACCAGTTCGGCGACGTGCTGGCCGCCGCCGGCACCGACCTGCAGGCCGTGGCGGCGGCTTTGGTCGCCAACCCCGGCAGCCCGGACCCGGTCCGCAACCTGGTCGCGCCGGCCTCGGCAACCTGCCCGTCGCTGCGCAGCGGCGAGTACTGGAACATCGAGCCGCGCGACCCGCAGCTCTCGATCGGCAACAGCTCGCTGGTCGTGGTCGACGCGACCGCGCTGACCGCCACCTTCGACACCGACCAGCCCACGCCGACCGTGGCCACGCTGACGCCGGTGGCAGGCGAGCCGTGCCGCTTCACCATCCCCGTCAGCGGCCCGGCCGGCGGCGGCGGCGGCGGCGACGAGATCGTCGTCTCCTCCTCGGGCATCTTCGCCACGCGCTTCCCCGAGGCCGGCACGTTCAAGGGCACGATCGGCTTCCCCCGCACGACGCTGACCACGGCCGAGCTGGCAGGCAGCTACAACTACGTCGGCTACGGACAGGAGGGCGCGGCCTTCGTGCCGATCAACGGCACCGTCACCATCGCGGCCGACGGCACCCTGTCGAACAGCCAGAACTTCATCAACCTGGTCGACGACACCCAGCCCGGCGACGCCACCCCGCGGCGCCTGATCCAGCGGCCCGACGGCACCTACAACGATCGCGACCTCACGACCAACGTCACCAGCGTCACGCGCTGGCTGCCGCACAAGACGGCCGACGGCGTCGTGACCATCTTCATCATCGGAATCGACGACGGCCTGCCCGGCGTGGCCATCCTGCGGCGCCAGACCCCGGTGGATGCGAGCGCGCAGATCGTGGGCACCGTCACGCCGTTCTGGGAGATGGTCTACACCGCCACGGGCGTCAGTGCCATCAACGCCCAGTCGGTGGAGATCACCTCGATCAACACCACGGTCACGCCCAACACGGTGACCCGCATCCGGGCCGGTGACAGCCGGGTCGACGTGCGGGCGTTCAACGCGCCCCGCACCGGCATGCTCTACCGCGCGCTGAACAGCTGCACCACCGGCATCGGCGGCCCGACCCTGGCCTGCGCCGAGGGCATCTTCCTGCCGACCCAGGGCACCGGCTTCACCGTGGTGTCCGGCGGCGCGCCGACCAACGGCTTCTTCAGCGTCTCGGTGCTGCGGCCCTGACAAGGGCAGCGCAGGCGGTGCGGCTCAGGCCGCCTGCGCCTCGTCGGCCAGGGCGCTGATCCAGCGCTCCTGGCGCGCCCGCGGCCGGTAGGCCGCGACGCGCCTGGCGATCTCGGCGATGTGCTCGGGCGTCGTACCGCAGCAGCCGCCGGCGATGTTGAGGAAGCCTTCCTTCGCGAAGCCCTCGACCAGACCGCCGGTGATCGCCGGCGTCTCGTCGAAGCCGGTGTCGCTCATCGGGTTGGGCAGGCCGGCGTTGGGATAGCAGGAGATGAAGGTGTCGCCGGCGACCTTGGCCAGCTCCTCGATGTAGGGCCGCATCAGTGCGGCGCCGAGCGCGCAGTTCAGGCCCACGGCGATGGGCTTCGCGTGACGGACCGAGTTCCAGAACGCGCCCACGGTCTGGCCGCTCAGGATGCGGCCCGAAGCGTCGGTCACGGTGCCGCTGATGATGACCGGCAGGCGTTCGCCGGTGGCCTCGAACAGCTCGTCGATCGCGAAGATCGCGGCCTTGGCGTTGAGCGTGTCGAAGATGGTCTCGACCAGGAACAGGTCGGCGCCACCTTCCAGCAGGCCCTCGGCCTGCTCGCGGTAGGCCGCGCGCAGCTCGTCGAAACTCACGTTGCGCGCCGCGGGATCGTTGACGTCGGGGCTGATGCTGGCGGTGCGCGGCGTCGGCCCGAAGGCGCCCGCCACGAAGCGCGGCTTGTCGGGCGTGCTGAACTTGGTCGCCGCGGCGCGTGCCAGCCTGGCCGCGGCAACGTTCATCTCGCGCGCGACGGCCCCCAGGCCATAGTCGTCCTGGGCGATCGAGGTCGCGCCGAAGGTGTTGGTCTCGATCAGGTCGGCGCCGGCGGCGAGGTAGCCCTCGTGGATCTCGCTGATCACGTCGGGCCGCGTGAACTGCAGCAGCTCGTTGTTGCCCTTCAGGTCCTTGGCATGGTCCGCGAAGCGCGTGCCGCGGTAGTCGGCCTCGCCGAGCTTGTAGCGCTGGATCATCGTGCCCATCGCGCCGTCGAGGATCAGGATGCGCTGCTTCAGCAGCTCGGGCAGCAGCGCGGCGCGGGTGTAGGGCAGGGTCTTCATGCCCCGGATTGTAGGAAGCCGATGCTGCGGCGGTCGCGCACGCCGGGCTTGACCCTGTGCTCGGCCTCCAGCTGCGACAGGAAGGCATCGGGCTCGAAGGGGGCGCCCAGGATCTCGACCTGGCGCTGCACGGCCGCGAAGTCGCCCGGCGTCAGCAGGTCCAGCTGCGCGAGGCGCCCGCGCTGCTCGTCCGTCAGCGCGCTCGCATCGCCCCCCAGCGCCTCGGCGACGAACATGCGCTCGCGCTGCGGCGGCTCCAGCGGCTTGAAGCGGATCTTGAACGAGAAGCGCCGCAGCGCCGCCTCGTCCAGCTCCTCGAACAGGTTGGTGGTGCAGACGAACACGCCGCCGAAGCGCTCCATGCCCTGCAGCATCTCGTTGACCTCGGTCACCTCGTAGCTGCGCTCGGCGCGCAGCCGGCTGCGCAGGAAGCTGTCGGCCTCGTCGAGCAGCAGCACCGCGCCTTCGCGCTCGGCTTCGTCGAACATGCGCGCGAGGTTCTGCTCGGTCTCGCCGACGTACTTGCTGACGAGGTCGGAGGCGCGCTTGATGGCCAGCGGCTTGCCCAGCTCGGCGGCGATGTGCTCGGCCAGCGCCGTCTTGCCGGTGCCCGGCGGCCCGTAGAGACACAAGGTGCCGCAGCCGCGGCGCTTGAGCGCCTCGACGATGCGCGGCACCTCGAAGCGCGTGTCGACGTTCAGCAGCCCCAGGTCGTAGTGCGTGACCACCGGCCGCGTCGCGCCGTCGCGCGGGCGCAGGCCCAGGGCCTTGTCGGCATTGCCGAGCTGGCGCTCGATCAGCGTCTGGGACGGCGCGTCGTCGGCGCAGGCCAGCCGGGCGAAGCGCACCGCGGTGCGGATCTGCGCCGGCGTCAGCCCGGCCCGGCCGGCGAGCCTGGCGACGAACTCGGGCGCCGCGTCCACGCCGGCCAGCGCGCGCTGCACGATGGCCTCGCGCGCGCCGGGCGGCGGCGAGTTCAATTCCAGGTGGTACTGGAAGCGCCGCCGGAAGGCCGGGTCGATCTGCTCGATGCGGTTGGTGACCCAGACCACCGGCACCGGGTTCGTTTCCAGGATCTGGTTGACCCAGGCCTTGCCGCCCACCGAGTTGGGCGTGCCGCTGTCGCTCAGCTCCATGCGCGCCATCAGCTGCGCGGTGTCGCTGGACAGCGGCGGGAACACGTCCTCGACCTCGTCGAACAGCAGCGCGACCCTGGGGCTGCCCTTCAGGAAGACCTGGCTCAGTTGCAGCGAGCGGTAGCGGTCGCGGCCCGACAGCGAATGGCCGTCGCGGTCGGCCGACTCGACCTCGTACAGCTCGAGCCCCGCCGCCTGCGCCGCCACCTTGGCCAGCTCGGTCTTGCCGGTGCCGGGCGGGCCGTAGAGCAGCACGTTGACGCCGGGCTCCTTGCGCGCGACCGCGTTCTTCAGCAGCGCGACCAGCACCTTCGCGTCCTCGGCGACGAACTCGAAGTCGGCCAGGCCCAGCTCGGTCGGCAGCGCCGGCTTGGTGAAGACGGCCATCAGGTCGCTGGCACCGGCGTACTCGCGCATCAGCACCGGCGGCAGCTGCTCGCTGACCTTCATCAGGTCGGCCAGGTCGGTGATGTTGTGTTCGGAGATCAGGTTCTCGACCATGCCGATGCGCTCGAGCCGCGAGCCGGCGCGCAGCGCTTCGGCCACCTCGCGCTGGTCGACGCCCGCCACCTCGGCGATCGCGGCGTAGGCCTCCTGGGCCGACGAGACCTTGAACTCGACCAGCAGGCCGCGCAGGTCGCGCTGATAGCGGGCGAGCGTGCCGTACAGCAGCAGCGCGCGCTCGGCCGGGTTGAGCTGCAGCAGCCCGGCCAGCGCGTCGATGTTCTTCTGCACCAGCGTCGATTCCTTCTTGACGCTGCGCTGCAGCCACTCGCAGGTGGCGCCCAGCACCGCCAGCAGGTCCTTGGGCGCGTCCTTCAGGTACTCGTCGATGTAGAAGAACAGCGTGCCTTCCTCATAGGGCCCGCGCCAGGCACCGAAGCGCGCCACGAAGGCCGCGTCGCCCAGCGCGTCGTGGCCGTTCCAGGCCTCGTGCTGGCGCACCCGCGTGGCGAGGTAGTCGCGCAGCCGCCGCAGCACGCTGGGCGGCCAGACCAGGTGGCGGCCGGTGAGCGACAGCAGCGCATTCCAGTCGCGCCGCAGGTTGAAGCGCCCCAGGTGGCGCAGCGCCAGCGTCAGCACGAACTGCGAGCACAGCCGGTCCAGCACCGGCGCTTCGGCGAGGCCGGGGGACAGCAGGGGACGCGACTCGGCAGGACTCCTCGCCATGGATCGGCTTCCGGCTGGGATCAGGGTGACGATTCATCTTGACCCAGGCCAGCCGTCGCGGCAAGCCCTGCCGGCGAGAGGTGGTATCCGCACGAATCTCCGGGACAAGCCCGGAGCCGCTCAGTGCAGTGCCCTCGCGACTGGACGATCGGATGCCGCCGCCGTGGCGTCGTGCGACGCTGCACTTCGCCGGGCTTCGATCCCCGGGCGGGCCCGGGGCCCCTCTGCGCGGCCGCTCAGTGCAGTGTCAACGGCTGCTGCATCAGCGCGGCGTAGCGGCCGACGTAGGCGTCGATCTCTTCCTCGGAGGGCGAGGTCTCGATCAGCGCGTCGACGCCCTCGCGGAAGCTGGCCGCGAGCGCGCCTTCGATGAAGATCTCCTTGCGGGCGAACTTGTCGACGATCTCGTAGCCGCCGCGGGTCAGCGGCGGCGTGTCGGCGCGTCCGGTCTCGCCGGTCGCGACCTCGAACTGCACGACCGCGAAGTTCGCGGAGTTGTAGAGCATCTGCATGGTTTCCCCTTCGAAGCCCAGTTGAGGGCCGGCTTGCAGGTTTCAAGCCAGCCCGTCCCGGGCACCCAGGGCGTTCGACTCACTTCATGCGCAGCAGTTCGAGCGGCTCGCCCTTGCCGTCAGTCAGCACCACCTTCACCGGCAGGTGCTGGCGCGCCGGGTCGAGCCAGAACTCGGCCCGCGTGTCCTGCGGGTTCTCGGGTTCGCGCAGGAAGCGCAGCGCCGCCACGCGGCCGTCGGGCGTGTCGATGGCCTGCGGCCCCTCGAAGCGCAGCGACCACTGGTGCGAGTCGCCGCGCGCGCCGACCACCTCGATGCGCAGGTGCTCGCCGGCCGCCGGCGGCTTGCTCCAGGCGTTGACGATCGCCGCCAGCTGCAGCATCACGCTCAGGCGGTCCTGCACCCCGGGCGACAGCGGCAGCTCGGGGTTCTGGCCCGAGAAGCTGATGCGGCCGCTGGCGCGCTCGAAGTTGGCGGCCTGCTCGCCGCGCTTCAGGCGGCGGTCGGTGTAGCGCTCGGGCGCCAGGCCCGCCGCGTCGAAGCCGCCGCGGCTGGTCTGCGTGATGAGGGTGCCGATCAGCGGCAGACGGCCTTCGAGCTTGAGGCTGTAGCCGCCCTTCTCGGGCCGCCAGTCCAGCTCGCCGGTGCCGGCCAGCGCGCCGCGGCTGAGGCGGTAGCTGACCTGGGCCGCCGCGGGAATGCGCGTGCGGTAGATCGGCGGCGGCACTCCGGCGGCGGCCGGGGCGGCCGTCGCGGCGGCCGCAAGCAGGATGAGCGGCGGCTCGGTCTCGGCGGGCAGCGTGGCGGGTGTCGGTGCGGCAGGCTCGGCGGGCACTGCGGGCGTCGGTGCGGCGTCGCTCGGCATGGCCGGAGTCTCGGTCGGGGGCAGCGCCGGCAGCGGTCGTGGTGCCACACGGGGCCTGGGCGGTGCGACAGGCGGCGGCTCGACCGCTGCCGGCTCGCTGCGCTCGGGCTCGGCAGCTGTCTGCGTCATAGCGACGGTCTCGGGCCGCAGCGCGGCCAGCATCACCGCCGCCGGCGGCCGGGTGGCGGCCGCGGGAGGCGCTGCGCGCGCCACGCCGTCGATCACCCAGCCGTGCAGCAGCGCCACCACGGCAGCCAGCGCCAGCAGCGCGAGACCGGCGCGACGCCGCAGCGGCGCGGGTGCGAGGGGAGAACGCGGGGTCATGGGGGCAAATCTACAATCCTGGCCTCGATTCACTGTAGCGAATCCCCGCCGCGCGGACCGCGCGCTGCGGCAAGCCCCCACCATGAAACTCGCCACCTACAAGGATGGCTCGCGCGACGGCCAGCTGGTCGTCGTCTCGCGCGACCTGTCCACCGCGCACCATGCCACCGGCATCGCGACCCGCCTGCAACAGGCGCTGGACGACTGGAACTTCGTCGCGCCGCAGCTCCAGGACCTGTACGAGACGCTCAACGGCGGCAAGGCACGCCATGCCTTCCCCTTCGACCCCGCGATGTGCATGGCGCCGCTGCCGCGCGCCTGCCAGTGGGCCGACGGCTCGGCCTACATCAACCACGTCGAGCTGGTGCGCAAGGCGCGCAACGCCGAGGTGCCCGAAAGCTTCTACACCGACCCGCTGATGTACCAGGGCGGCAGCGACGACTTCCTGGGCCCGCGCGACACGGCGTCCTTCCTGTCGGAAGACTGGGGCATCGACTTCGAGGCCGAGGTCGCGGTCGTCACCGGCGACGTCGCGATGGGCGTGACGCCCGAGGCCGCGATCGACGCGATCCGCCTCGTGATGCTGGCCAACGACTGGAGCCTGCGCAACCTGATCCCGGCCGAGCTGGCCAAGGGCTTCGGCTTCCTCCAGAGCAAGCCGGCCACCGCCTTCAGCCCGGTCGCGGTGACGCCCGACGAGCTGGGCGGCGCCTGGAAAGGCGGGCGCCTGCACCTGAGCCTGGAGTCGGTGTGGAACGGCCGGCGTGTCGGCCTGTGCGAGGCCGGCCCCGAGATGACCTTCCACTTCGGCCAGCTGATCGCGCACGTCGGCAAGACGCGCAACCTGCGCGCCGGGAGCATCGTCGGAAGCGGCACCGTCAGCAACAAGGACTGGACCCACGGCTACAGCTGCATCGCCGAGAAGCGCGCGATCGAGACCATCGAGGGCGGCAGCCCGCAGACCGCCTTCATGAAGGCCGGCGACAGCATCCGCATCGACATGAAGGGTGCCGACGGCCAGAGCGTGTTCGGCGCGATCGAGCAGACCGTGGCCGTGCACGCCCGCTGAGCCCGCGGTGAGCGAGTTCCCGCGCACGCTCAAGATCGCCACCGTCTGGCTGCTGGTCGGCATCGCCGTCTTCCTGGGGTTCCGCACGCTCGAGGCGCAGCAGCAGAAGTCGCGCTTCTCGCACGACGGCGGCACGATCGAGATCCGCCGCGGCCCCGACGGGCACTACCACTGGCCGGCGCGCCTGAACGGCCGCAACGTCGACTTCCTGGTCGACACCGGCGCGACGACGACCGCGATCTCGACGGCGCTGGCGCGCGAGCTCGGGCTCGAGGCGATCGGCAGCGTGCAGTCCAGCACCGCCGGCGGCGTGGTGCGCGGCGAGGTGGCGCGCGCCGACCTCGTGCTGGACGGCGGCGTGCGCGTCGAGCGCCTGCCGCTGGTCGTGCTGCCGGCGCTCGGCGACAACCCCCTGCTCGGCATGGACGTGCTGGGCAAGCTGCGCTGGCAGCAGCAGGGCGGGGTCTTGCGCATCGAGCCGGCCACCGGACGCTGAGCCGGCGTAAGCTGGTGCGGCCATGGGTCGCCGCCTGATCTCGTCGTTCATCCGCAGCCTGCTGCTCGCAGCGCTGCCCCTGCTGGCCGCGCCCTTGCGCGCGGCCGAGGCGGACTGCCCGCCGGTCGCCACGCTGCCGACCGCGCAGGACCTGGCCGCGGCCCGCGCCGCCGCCCGAGACCGCGGCTTCCTGTGGCGCGTCGAGCGCGACGGCCGGCGCTCCTGGCTCTACGGCACGGTGCACGTCGCGCGCCTGGCCTGGGCCCTGCCCGGGCCGCGGCTCGCGGCGGCGCTGAGCGAAGCGCGCGTCGTCGCGCTCGAGATCGACCTGACCGATCCCGCCCTGCACCAGCAACTCCGCGAACCCCCGCCGGTCCGCGAGCCGGCGCTGCCCGCGCCGCTGCGGCGGCGGCTGGCGCAGCGCCTCGCCGCCGAATGCCTGCCGGCCGGCGCGCTGGACGGCATGCCGGCGATGCTGCAGGCGGCCACGCTGGGCGCGCTGGCGGGCCGGCGCGACGGCCTCGATCCGGCCTACGCGATCGACGCGATGCTGGCCGCGTTCGGCCACGCGGCCGGCAAGCGCGTCGTCGCGCTCGAGAACCTGGACCTGCAGCTCACGGCGCTGAAGGGCGACGGGCCGGACGGCGTCGAGCGCTTCGTCGAACAGACGCTGGACGAACTGGACAGCGGCCGGGCGCGCCCGATGCTGCGGCGCGTCGCGCAGGTCTGGGCCGACGGCGACCTGGCCGCGCTGGAAAGCTATCCGCAGTGGTGCGAGTGCATGGGCAGCGAGGCCGATCGGGAACTGATGCGCCGGCTGCTCGACGAACGCAACCTCGCGATGGTCGAGCGCATCGACGCCCTGCACCGCGAGTCCGGCCCGATCCTGGTCGGCGTGGGCAGCCTGCACTTCATCGGACCCCAAGGATTGCCGGCTTTGCTGGGCGCGCGCGGCTACCGGGTGGAACGCGTCACGTTCGCCCCGTGAACGGCGTAACCGCCGCCCACAAGCGGCACGCCCCGCCGCACAATGGCTCCGCTCTCTGTCATCGCCCTTCCATAAAAGCAACGAGGAGACTCCCATGACCGCCAGCGCGCCCGACTTCGCGAAGATGGTTCCCGGCTTCGACTTCCTGCAAGGCCTGGTCAAGAACGCCGGGTCGGTGCTGCCCAACATCGGCCAGTGGGTCGCGCCGACGCTCAACCCCGAGGAGCTGGAGAAGCGCATCGAGGAACTGCGCACCGTGCAGTTCTGGCTGGAGCAGAACGCGCGCATGCTGGGCGCGACGATCCAGGCGCTCGAGGTGCAGCGCATGACGCTGTCGACGCTGAAGACGATGAACGTGCAGGTCGCCGACCTGCGCGAGTCGCTGCGCATCAAGATGCCCGACGAAGTGGCCGCCGCACCCGCGCCCGCGACGCCCGCCCCCGCGAAGAAGCAGGCCGCGGCGCGCAGCGCGAAGTCCAAGGCCGCCGCGCTGCCGCCGCCCGGCGTCGTCGACCCGACGCAGTGGTGGGGCGCGCTCACCAAGCAGTTCACGCAGCTCGCCGCGACGGCCATGAAGGACGCCGCCTCCGACTCGGCCAGGCAGCTGGCCGGCAACCTGGTCAAGCAGAGCTTCAACGCCGCCGAGCAGACCATCAAGGTCGGCATGGCCCCGGCCCGCAAGGCCGCCGAGGTGGCCGGCGGCGTCGTCAACAACGTGGCGCGCTCCGCGGCCCAGGCCAAGGCCGCCCGCAAGGGCACGCCGGCCAAGCGAGTCACCCGCCGCCGCTGAAGAAGGCGGCCAGAAGCTTCCCTTCCATGCAGACTTTCGTCCACGCCCACGCAGCGCATCCCGACTGGCGGACCGCGCTGGCGCGCGTCACCGCCGATCTCGACGCGCGACGCGCCGGCCGTCCTGCGCCGACGCTGGGCTGGTGCTACTTCGGCGAAGCCCATGCCGCCGCGGCCGAGCCGCTGCTGGCCGCGCTGCGTCAGCACTACCCCGGCACGGCCTGGGTCGGCGCGGTGGGCGTCGGCGTGTGCGCCGGCGGCGTCGAGTACTTCGACGAACCCGGCCTCGCGGTGATGCTGTCCGAGCTGCCGCGCGAGCAGTTCCGCGTCTTCTCCGGCCGCCGGCCGCTGCAGGCCGAGCGCGGCTTCCTGCCGCACACGGCGCTGGTCCACGCCGACCCGTCGACGACCGAGCTCGCCAGCCTGATCGGCGAGCTGAGCCGGCGCGTCGGCAGCGGCTACCTGTTCGGCGGCCTGGCCTCGGCACGCCAACGCACGCTGACGCTCGCCGCCGACGGCGCGGGCGGCGGCGTGTTCGAAGGCGGCCTGTCGGGCGTGGCCTTCGACGCCGACGTCGCCATCGTCTCGCGCGTCACCCAGGGCTGCCAGCCGGTCGGGCCGACGCGGCGCATCACCGAGGTCGAGCGCAACGTCGTCTATGCGCTCGACGGCGAGCCGGCGCTCGACTGCCTGCTCGGTGACCTGGGCGTCGACGAGCACGCGCCGCGCGAGGCCCTGCCGCGCCTGCGCAGCACGCTGGTCGGCCTGAGCGACCACGAGGAAGCGGCCGAGTTCGGCCTGCCGGCACAGAACCCCGAGTTCGCGACGCCGGCACGGCGCGGCGCCTTCGGCACCGAGACCCGCGTGCGCCACCTGATCGGCATCGACCCGCAGCGGCGCGGCATCGCGGTCGCCGACATCGCCGAGCGCGGCCAGCAGCTGGCCTTCTGCCGCCGCGACACCGACGCCGCGCGGCGCGACCTGGTGCGCATCGCCACCGAGGTGCGTGCCGCGCTCGAACCCGAGGACCTGCCGCTGGTCGCGCAACCGCTCGCGCTGGCGACCCAGGCCGCCACCGGCATGCCGCCGCCGCCGGTGGGCGGTCGCCAGATCGCCGGGGCGCTGTACGTCAGCTGCACCGGCCGCGGCGGCCCGCACTTCGGCGCGCCCTCGGCCGAGCTGCAGCTGCTGAAGCATGCGCTGGGCGACGTGCCGCTGGTCGGCTTCTTCGCCGCCGGCGAGATCGGTCATCACCATCTCTACGGCTACACCGGCGTGCTGACGGTGTTCACCACCCCGGTATGAGCGCGGCGATGCATCGCCTGGCCGCGCTGTTGCTGTCGCTCGCCGTCGTGCCCGCCGGGCAGGCGGCCGATGCGCCCGCAGCGTCCCCCGCCAGCGCGGCGTCGGCGCCACCCTCCGGCCCGCCGCCCGCGCGCGAGATCGTCCAGCAGCGCCTGCCCGACGGCCGCGTGATCTTCAGCGACCAGATCCAGCCCGGCGCGAAGATCGAGCGCCGCTGGGCCACGACCCCCGAGGATCCGGCCGAGGCCGCCGCGCGACGTGCCGCCTCGCAGCGCGAGTCCGACGCCGTCAGCGAACGCATCGCGCGCCAGATCGAGCGTCAGCGCGAGCGCGACAAGGAACTCGAACTGGCCCGCGTCAAGGCCGCGCAGGCGCAGGCCGAACGCGACGCCGCGCGCGCCCGCGCCGAGGCCGAGCAGGCGCCCCAGGTGGTGGTCCTGCCGCCGCACCGCCCCTGGCGCCCCCGGCCCGAGCCGCCGACGCGGCCGCCCGACATCAAGCCGCCCAAGCCGGGGCCCCAGCCCGCGCCGCGACCGGGTGCGACGCCGCCGCCCGGCCCCAACCGCGAGACCGCTGCGGCCTCCTGAGCGCCCCCAGGGCCGGCCCAGCCCGGCCCGCCCCCCGCGGGGGTTCAAGTCGCCCGGCAAAGCCGGATCGACTTGAGAGCCCGGACCGGCGGCGCGATTGCGCACATCGCCGTCAAAGCCGCACTGACTGCACCGCACGGCCCGGCCGGCCTGCCAGCGCTTAAGCTAGCGTCCGATCCGGCGCAGCCTGCAGGCGCGACCGGCCCGCGAGGAGACCACCATGAACGCCCCCGCCGACGCCCGCGCGTCGGATGCCCCCGTGTCGCGCGAGGAACGCCAGCGCCGCCAGGCCGAGGTGGTCGCGGCGCTGCGGCCGCTGCTGCCGGCGCATGCCCTGCTGTGGCAGCGCGAGGACACCATTCCCTACGAATGCGACGGCCTCACCGCCTACCGCGCGATGCCGCTCGCGGTCGCGCTGCCCGAGACCGAGGCCCAGGTCAGCGCCGTGCTGCAGGCCTGCAATCGCCTGCAGGTGCCGGTGGTGGCGCGCGGCGCCGGCACGGGGCTGTCGGGGGGTGCGATGCCGCACGAGCTGGGCGTGACGCTGTCGCTCGCCAAGTTCAACCGCATCCTCAAGGTCGACCCCGTGAGCCGCACCGCGGTGGTCCAGGCCGGCGTGCGCAATGCGGCGATCAGCGAGGCCGCCGCTCCGCACGGCCTGTACTACGCGCCCGATCCCAGCAGCAAGATCGCCTGCACCATCGGCGGCAACGTCGCCGAGAACTCCGGCGGCATGCACTGCCTGAAATACGGCCTGACGATCCACAACGTGCTGCGCGTGCGCGGCTTCGCCATCGACGGCGCGCCGGTCGAGTTCGGCAGCGAGGCGCTCGACGCGCCCGGCCTGGACCTGCTGGCCGCGGTGATCGGCTCGGAGGGCATGCTGGCGGTGACGATCGAGGTCACGGTCAAGCTCGTGCCCAAGCCCATCCTGGCGCGCGCCATCCTCGCCAGCTTCGACGACCTGCGCAAGGCCGGCGACGCGGTCGCCGCGCTGATCGGCGCCGGCATCATCCCGGCGGGCCTGGAGATGATGGACAAGCCGATGACCGCCGCGGTCGAGGACTTCGTGCACGCCGGCTACGACCTCGACGCCGCGGCGATCCTGATCTGCGAGAGCGACGGTACGCCGGAAGAGGTGGAAGAGGAGATCGCGCGCATGGTCGCGGTGATGGAAGGCGCCGGCGCGACGCGCTTCGCGATCAGCAGCTCCGAGGCCGAGCGCCTGAAGTTCTGGTCCGGCCGCATGAACGCCTTCCCGGCCAGCGGTCGCATCAGCCCCGACTACATGTGCATGGACTCGACCATCCCGCGCCGCCAGCTGGCCGAGATCCTGACGCGCATCGGCGAGATGGAGACGAAGTACGGCCTGCGCTGCTGCAACGTCTTCCACGCCGGCGACGGCAACCTGCACCCGCTGATCCTGTTCGACGCCAACGACCCCGACCAGCTGCACCGCGCCGAACTCTTCGGCGCCGACATCCTGGAGACCAGCGTCGCGCTCGGCGGCACCGTCACCGGCGAGCATGGCGTCGGCATCGAGAAACTCAGCAGCATGTGCGTGCAGTTCGCGCCCGCCGAGCGCGAGCAGATGCTGGGCCTCAAGCGCGCCTTCGACCCCGCCGGCCTGCTGAACCCCGGCAAGGTCATCCCGACGCTGCACCGCTGCGCCGAGTACGGGAAGATGCACGTGAAGAAGGGGCTGCTGCCCTTCCCCGACCTTCCCCGCTTCTGAAGCAGCGCCCTCTCGATGACGACACCGAACGATCCCGCGCTCGCCGCCCTGGTCGAGCGCGTCCGCGCCGCGCAGGCCGCCGGCACGCCGCTCGCCATCGCCGGGCACGGCAGCAAATCCTTCTACGGCGGCACGGTCCAGGGCGAGCCGCTGGACATGACGCCGCTGGCCGGCATCTCGAGCTACGAGCCGACCGAGCTGGTGGTCACCGCGCGCGCCGGCACGCCGATTACCGACCTCGAAGCCGCGCTGGCCGAGCAAGGGCAGTGCCTGCCCTTCGAGCCGCCGCGCTTTGCTGGAGGTCCGGGCGGGCGCGGCACGGTCGGCGGGATGATGTCGGCCGGCCTCAGCGGCCCGAGCCGCGCGTCGGTGGGCTCGCTGCGCGACCACGTGCTGGGGGCGACGCTGCTCAGCGGCCGCGGCGAGGTGCTCAGCTTCGGCGGCCAGGTCATCAAGAACGTCGCCGGCTACGACGTCTCGCGGCTGCTGGCCGGGTCGATGGGCGTGCTGGGCGCGATCCTCGAGGTGTCGCTGAAGGTCCTGCCGCTGCAGCCGGCCTCGGCCACCTTGCGCTTCGAGCTGGACGAGGCCGCGGCGCTGAAGCAGCTCAACGCCTGGGGCGGCCAGCCCTTGCCGATCAGCGCCAGCGCCTGGTGGGCCGGCATGCTGCTGCTGCGACTGCGCGGTGCCAAGGCCGCAGTCGATGCCGCGCTGGCGCGCCTGGGCGGCGAGCGCATCGACGACGCGCTGGCGACGCCGTTCTGGGACGGCCTGCGCGACCACGAGGACGAGTTCTTCACCAAGGCGCGCACGGCGGTCGAGTCCGGCTCGGGCGTGGCGCTGTGGCGCCTGTCGCTGCCGCAGACCGCGCCTGCGATCAAGCTGCCGGGCGAACAGCTGATCGAGTGGGGCGGCGGCCAGCGCTGGTGGTGCAGCGCCGCGCCGGCGGCCGCGGTGCGCGAGGCCACGCAGCGTGCGGGCGGCCATGCGACGCTGTTGCGCGGCAAGGACAAGTCGGCCGGCGTGTTCGCGCCGCTGCCGGAGCCGCTGATGCGCATCCACCGCGAGCTCAAGCGCGAGTTCGACCCGGCCGGGATCTTCAATCGCGGCCGGCTCTATCCGGAGTTCTGACCCTCATGCACATCGCCATCCTCACCTTCGACGGCTACAACGAGCTGGACTCGATCGTCGCGCTCGGCATCCTCCATCGCGTCAAGCGGCCGGGCTGGCGCGTGTCGCTGGCCTGCCCGACGCCGACGGTGACGTCGATGAACGGCGTGGTACTGCAGGCCCAGGCCACGCTCGCCGACGCGAACGCGGCCGACGCGGTGATCGTCGGCAGCGGCATCAAGACGCGAGAGATCGCGCAGGACGCAACGATCCTCGGCGCGCTGAAGCTCGATCCGTCGCGCCAGCTGATCGGCGCGCAGTGCTCGGGCACGCTGCTGCTGGCGAAGTTGGGGTTGCTGGGCCAGGGCGCCGACCGGCTGCCGGCCTGCACCGACCTCATCACCAGGCCCTGGGTGCAGGAGGCCGGCGTCGAGGTACTGAACCAGCCCTTCTTCGCGCGCGGCAATGTCGCCACTGCCGGCGGCTGTCTCGCGTCGCAGTACCTGGCCGCGTGGCTCATCGCGCGGCTGGTCGGCGGAGACGAAGGCGAGCGCGAAGCGCACAGCGCCTTGCACTACGTGGCGCCGGTGGGCGAGAAGGACGACTACGTCGCGCGTGCGCTGGGCCATGTGCGGCCCTACCTGCCAGCCACCGCGCACACCGTGCCGGCCTGAGCGCATGCAGACCACCCTCGCCCCCGAGTACGCAGGCAGCGCCGACGGCGCCGAGGCCGAAGCCATCCTGCGCAAGTGCGTGCACTGCGGCTTCTGCACCGCCACCTGCCC
>NZ_CADEFR010000027.1 GCF_902826655.1 uncultured Methylibium sp.
TGCGCCGCGTGACCGCGAAGCCGCCGAACATGTTGACGGCCGTCAGCACCAGCGCGACGACGGCCAGGCCGAGGATCAGCGCGTTGGGCCGGTCGGCGGCCCCGGCCGCGTCGAGCGGCGGCGCCACCTGCACCAGCGCGCCGATCGCGATGATCGAGGAGATCGCGTTGGTCACGCTCATCAGCGGCGTGTGCAGCGAGGGGGTCACGTTCCACACCACCATGTAGCCGACGAAGCAGGCCAGCACGAACACGGTGAAGTGCGCCAGGAAGGAGGCCGGTGCGTACAGCCCCACCAGCGCGAACAGCAGCGCGCCGACGCCGAACACGATCGCCAGCGACTTGGCCGGCATCGGCTCGCCGGCGCCGTGGCCATGGCCCTTGGCGGCCGGCGCGGCGACCGCCGCCTTGGGCTTGGCCGCGACAGCCGGCAGCTTGGGCGGCGGCGCGGGCCAGGTGATCTCGCCGTCCTTGATGACCGTCAGGCCGCGGATCGCGTCGTCGTCGAAGTTGACGTTGACCGTGCCATCCTTGGCCTTGCACAGCTCCTCGGTCACGCGCAGCAGGTTGGTCGAATACAGCGTCGACGACTGCTTGGCCAGCCGGCTCACCAGGTCGGTGTAGCCGACGATGGTGACGCCGTGGCGCACCACTGCCTCGCCGGGCACGGTCAGCTCGCAGTTGCCGCCCTGCTCGCCCGCCATGTCGACGATCACGCTGCCGGGCTTCATGCTCTGCACCATCTCGGCGGTGATGAGCTTGGGCGCCGGCTTGCCGGGGATCAGCGCGGTGGTGATGATGATGTCGGCGTCCTTGGCCTGCTGCGCGTACATCGCGCGCTGCGCGGCCTGGAAGCCTTCGCTCATCACCTTGGCGTAGCCGCCGCCGCCCGAGCCCTCTTCCTCGTAGTCGACCTTGACGAACTCGCCGCCCAGCGACACCACCTGGTCGGCCACCTCGGCGCGCGTGTCGTTGGCGCGCACGATCGCGCCCAGGTTGGCCGCGGTGCCGATGGCGGCCAGACCGGCCACGCCGGCACCGGCGACGAAGACCTTGGCCGGCGGGATCTTGCCGGCGGCGGTGATCTGGCCGTTGAAGAAGCGGCCGAAGGCGTTGGCCGCCTCGATCACCGCGCGGTAGCCGCTGACGCCGGCCATCGAGGTCAGCGCGTCCATCTTCTGCGCGCGCGACAGCTGGCGCGGCAGCGCGTCGATCGCCAGCACGGTGGCCTTGCGGGCCGCCAGCTGCTGCATCAGCTCGGGGTTCTGCGCCGGCCAGATGAAGCCGATCAGCATCGCGCCTTCGCGCAGCAGGCCGACCTCGGCCGCGCTCGGGGCACGCACCTTGAAGACGATGTCCGACATCGCCCAGAGCTCGGCCGCGCTGGCCGCGACCTGGGCGCCGGCGGCGCGGTAGCTGTCGTCGTCGAAGTTGGCGGCGTCGCCAGCGCCGCTCTCGACGGCCACGCGGAAACCCAGCTTGACGAGCTTCTCGACGACAGCCGGCACGGTGGCGACGCGCTTCTCGCCCGGCGCCGTTTCCCGGGGCACACCAATCAGCAGAGCCATGAACCGATCTCCTCTCACGAATTCTTCTGGAGCCTGGTCACGGCGGGCGGACCGCGGGTCGCTGCCTGGCTCTCGGCCGCCCAGGGGGCGCGCAAGCTTACCCCGGCCCGGACGCCGGGCCGACCCCGGGTCGCCCCTATAGGATCGCTCCGATGAGCAGCCCCCGATGGAAACCCAGCGTCACCGTGGCCGCGGTGATCGAGCAGGACGGCCGCTTCCTGCTGGTCGAGGAAGAGACGCCCGAGGGCATCCGCCTCAATCAGCCGGCCGGGCACCTGGACCCGGGCGAGTCGCTGCAGGAGGCGGTGGTGCGCGAGGTGCTGGAGGAGACGGCCTGCGTCTTCACGCCGACCGCCTTGCTGGGCGTCTACATGTCGCGCTTCATCCGCAGTGCGCGCCATGAAGACGTGACCTACCTGCGCTTCACCTACGCCGGCACGGTCGGACCGCGCGACCCGTCGCGCGCACTCGACGACGGCATCCTGCGCACGGTGTGGATGACGCCCGGGGAGATCCGCGCCGCCGCCGACCGCCACCGCAGCCCGGCCTTGCAGCGCAACGTCGACGACTGGCTGGCCGGGGTTCGCCATCCTCTCGACACGGTCTTCGTAGACCCCGGGCTCTACGACCCGGTGGAAAAATCCTGAGCATGGCGGCGACGGCGAAGCAGCGCGTGGTGGTGGGTCTGAGCGGCGGGGTGGACTCCGCGGTCAGCGCCTGGCTGCTCAAGCAGCAGGGCCACGAGGTCGTCGGCCTGTTCATGAAGAACTGGGAGGACGACGACGATGACGAGCACTGCACCTCGCGCCAGGACTTCCTCGACGCCGCCAGCGTCGCCGACCTGATCGGCATCGAGATCGAGCACGTCAACTTCGCGGCCGAGTACAAGGACCGCGTCTTCGCCGAGTTCCTGCGCGAGTACCAGGCCGGCCGCACGCCCAACCCCGACGTGCTGTGCAATGCCGAGATCAAGTTCAAGGCCTTCCTGGATCACGCGATGCGGCTGGGCGCCGAGCGCATCGCGACGGGTCACTACGCCCGGGTCCGCGAGCGCGACGGCCGGCATGAGTTGCTGAAGGGACTGGACCCGGCCAAGGACCAGAGCTACTTCCTGCACCGCCTGAACCAGGCCCAGCTCGCGCGCACCTGGTTCCCGGTCGGCGAGCTGCCGAAGACGCGGGTGCGGCAGATCGCCGCCGAGATCCGGCTGCCGGTCGCGGGCAAGAAGGACTCGACCGGCATCTGCTTCATCGGCGAGCGGCCGTTCCGCGAGTTCCTGAACCGCTATCTCGCCAACACGCCGGGCCCGATCCGCGACGACCGCGGGCGCACGCTCGGCGAGCACGTGGGCCTGTCCTTCTACACGCTGGGCCAGCGCAAGGGCATCGGCATCGGCGGCGTGAAGGAGCGCGCTTCGGCCAAGGGCGGCGCCGAGCACGCGCCCTGGTTCGTCGCACGGAAGGACATGGCGGCCAACACGCTGTACGTCGTGCAGGGTCACGAGCACCCGTGGCTGCAGTCGGCCGGGCTCGAGGCCGACGATGCCAGCTGGGTCGCCGGTGCGGCGCCGGCCGCGGGTGCGCTGGCCGCCAAGACGCGCTACCGCCAGGACGATGCGCCCTGCCGGCTGGCGCCGCATGCCAACGGGCGCTTCGCGCTCGACTTCGGCCATGCGCCGCAATGGGCCGTGACGCCCGGGCAGTCGGCGGTGCTCTACGACGGCGAGGTCTGCCTGGGCGGCGGCGTCATCGCGACGGCGCGCTAGACCGGCCGCCACGGCGCCCGCGGTGGGCCGCCCTCAGTGCGCCATCAGTGCGCCATCAGCACCGGCAGCGTCATCGCCTGCAGCACGCTGCGGCTCGCGCCGCCGAGCAGCCACTCGCGCGTGCGGCTGTGGCCGTAGCAGCCCATCACCAACAGGTCGGCCTCGACGTCGGCCGCGGTCGACAGCAGGCTCTCGCCCACCTGCTCGACGGCGACGCCGTGGACCGCGACGCTGGCGGTCACGCCGTGGCGCTGCAGGTAAGCCTCGAGCGGTCCCAGCGCGATGCGCCCGGCCTCGCCCGCCGGGGCGTTGCAGGCGACGTGGACCTGGCGTGCCTCGCGCAGCAGCGGCAGGGCGGCGCTCACCGCGTGCATGGCCTCGCGCGAGGGCTTCCACGCGATCAGCACGTTGCGGCCGACCTCGGCGAAGTGCCCGGTGTAGGGCAGCACCAGCGCGGGCCGGCCGCTGTCGGCCAGCACCGAGGGCACGAAGTCGCTGGCGACGCCCCAGGCCAGCGGGTCGGTGGCGTCGTGCTGGCCCAGCACCAGCAGGTCGGCATACAGCGCGCGCTGCACGAAGCCGTGCCGGGTCAGCTCCTGGTCGAGTTCGAGCCAGTGCATCGGCGGGCCGGGGCGCTCGGCCTCGCGCGCGAAGTGCAGGCGCGCGCGGCGCCGCCGGTCGGCGTCGAGCTCGAGCATCACCGTGGCGGCTTCGCTGCCGGCGCTGTAGGCCATCGGCAGCTCGGCCAGGCTGGGCGCAGCGGCCAGCACGGCCTCGAGCACCGCGCCGTGGGCGGCAGCCAGCTTGCGCGCGAGCGTCAGGCGTGCCGCGCAGCGCGGCGAGCCATCGACGTGCACGACGATCGAACGGAGAGCGGTCATGGCCTGGGTCCGTGGCGGTCGGTGATGGCGCAGCCTAGGTCCGGGAGCCCGCCCCCGGCTTGATGCGGATCAAGCCGCGCCGCGCGAGCCCGACGGCCCCCGGTGCGGCGCGATCAGGGCGATCGCAACTCGCGGTAGCCGCCGTCGCGGAACACGATCAGGCGCAGCGGCTCGGCGGCGTGCCATTCGAGCAGCAGGCGGGCCAGTTCCGCGCCGCCGCCAACCGGGCGGCCGTTCATGCCGACGACGATGTCGCCGACGCGCAGGCCGACGCGCATCGCCGCGCCCTCGGGCCGCACCAGCCGCACCATCGCGCCGCTGGCGCGCGCCAGCCCGGCGGTCAGCGCCTCCGGCGGCAGCACGTCCTCGAACAAGGCGCCCAGGCGCGGGCGTCGCGCGGCGGTGCCGCTCTGCAGCTCGGCCGCGATCTGCTGCACCAGCTCGATCGGCAGGGCCAGACCGAGGCCGGCCATGCCCAGCGGGCTGACGACGGCACGCAGGTTCATGCCGACGATCGCGCCGCGGGCGTCGACCAGCGGTCCGCCCGAGTTGCCGGGGTTCACGGTGATGCTGGTCTGGATGAAGAGCACCGCGTCGTCGTCGGCGAAATGACGGTTCGCGCCGCCGACGATGCCGGCCATCACCGAGCGCTCCAGGCCGTAGGGCTCGCCGATCGCGATCACCCAGTCGCCGGGCCGCAGGCTCATCGAGTGGCCGAGCGGCGGCGGCGCGTCCCAGCGCGCATCGACCTTCAGCAGCGCGAGGTCGGTGTCCGCATCGACGCCCAGGCGCGTCGCCGGCAGCACGCGCTCGTCGGGCAGCCGCACCACCACCGGATCGCTGCCGGCCACGACGTGCGCGGCCGTGGCGATCAGGCCGCCGGCGTCGATCACAATGCCGGCACCCAGGCTGACGTCGGTCAGCAGTTCGGCGTCGGCGCTGCTGCGCGAGGCCGGGGCCGACGGGTCGCCGCTGCGGTAGACGCCGACGGTGTACGGCAGGCTGCGTTCGATCGCCGCCGAGAAGCCGGCCCCGGGGCCGGCAACGACCCCGGCCGGCGCGAGCGGCGGCGCGGCGCAGCCCGTGCCCAGCGCCGCCGCCAGCAGCAGGGCGGCGCCGGCCACCCCGGCCCCCTGCGCGACCGGCGGCTTCAGAGGACCTCCGTCGTCACCGCCGCCTCGACGGCCGCATCCGCCGGGGCCCGACCGACAGGGAGGTGCTTGGACATCGTGCGCTGCGGCCATGGGTCGCTGCGAGTGTGCGCCGCCGCCGTGCGCGCGGCTTGCGCTGCATCAAGCGCACGGCGCCGCGTCGACGCGGCGCCGGCTGCGGCGGGGGCCCGACATTTCTTGGCTCCGAGGGCGACGGGATGTCGCTCTCGTTGCGTCTGCACACATCTGACGCAGTTGCACATGGGCCGGCACCACAGGTTCCGGTTTCTTGTGCGACCGCTTGTAAGGTCTATACGCGCTGCTAACTATTGACGCCTTCTCGCCGCAACTCCGCGAGAAGATGCCGTCGCGTCGAGCTGCATTGCGTGACCTCCGTCTCGTTCCCCGGCCCGACGACGCATCGGACCATTCATCGATCGAGCGGGAGGACGGGGCCACCACAGGCCTCGGCAGCGACATGTTGTTCGGCATGACCCATACCGGCTTTCAAGCCGCCAGCCTGGCCCGTGGGCTGGGCCGCGTCCGCGCGGCCGGCGCCTGGGCTAGCCGCGACGAGGTCATCATGGGCACGGCGATCCGCGTCGAGCTGTGGTCCGACGAGCGCGCCGCCGGCGAAGCCGCGATCGACGCGGTGATGGCCGAGATGCACCGCATCGACCGCGCGATGAGCCCGCACAAGCCGGACTCGGAGTTGTCGCGCATCAACCGCGACGCCGCAACGCAGGCCGTGTCGCTGAGCGAGGAGATGTGCCAGCTGCTGGCCTGCGCGATCGAGTTCTCCGACCTGTCGGGCGGGGCCTTCGACATCACCCACGCCAGCGTCGGCCAGCTCTACGACTACCGCCGGGGCCTTCGCCCCGACGCCGCGGCGCTGGCGCGTGGCCGCGCCGCGATCGGCTGGCGCGGCCTCGAGCTGGACCCGAAGGCACGCACGCTGCGCTTTGCGCGCGAAGGCATGCGCATCGACCTGGGCGGCTTCGCCAAGGGCCACGCGGTCGAAAGCGCCGCGGCGATCCTGCGCGGCCACGGCATCCGCCACGCGATCGTCACGGCCGGCGGCGACAGCCGCCTCCTGGGCGACCGCCGCGGCCGGCCCTGGAGCGTCGCGATCCGCGACCCGCGCCGCCCCGAGGAGGTCGTCGCGGTGCTGCCGCTCGAGGACTGCGCGGTGTCGACCTCGGGCGACTACGAACGCTACTTCGAACGCGACGGCGTGCGCTTCCACCACGTGATCGACCCGAAGACGGGCCGCTCGCCGAGCAGCGTGCACAGCGTGACCATCCTGGCCGACGACGGCCTGACCAGCGAGGCGCTGTCCAAGAGCGTCTTCGTGCTGGGCGTGGACAAGGGACTGCAACTGGTCGAGTCGCTGCCGGGAGTCGACGCGGTCGTCGTCGACGCGGCAGGGGCCCTGCATTACTCGGCGGGCCTGCTCGCCGGTGCCGTGTCGCCGCGGCAATGAGATTCCGGCGACGGACAGAGGGATTCATCAAGGAGGCAAAGATGAAGCTGCCACAGAAGATCGGAGCCATCAGCGTGAGCGCCATCGTGCTCGGGGCCGTCCTCGCTGCCTGCGGAAGCGGCGGCGATTCGGAGGGCACGGTCACGGTCCAGGGCGACGTGCCCATCGCCTACGTGAAGCGCGTGAACACGATCGAGATGAACCCCACCAACGGGGCGCCCAGCGCCCCGGGCGGTGACCTGATGATCCGCGAGAAGTCCTCGCCGAGCGCGCCCGAGCACAACATCACCGCGCAGTTCACCCAGGGTGCCGGCGATGCCTCGGACCCCGAGGTCTCCTACGACGGCCGCAAGATCGTGTTCGCGATGCGCTGCCCGACGACCAACACCTCGCAGATCGGCGGCCAGCCGGCCTGCACCGGGCACTGGAACATCTGGGAATACGACATGACGAGCGGCGGGATGACCGGCGGGAGCTTCCGCCGCATCACCAGCTCGACCGAGCACGACGACGTCGACCCGGCCTACCTGCCGGGCGGCCGCGGCTTCGTGTTCACGTCCAACCGCCAGACCACGACGCGCAGCCAGGCGCTGGGCCGCACCTACTACGCGCTCGACGAGTACGAGCGCGAGCGGGTGATGAACCTGCACACGATGGACGCCGACGGCGGCGACATCCGCCAGATCTCGGTCAACCAGAGCCACGACCGCAACCCGGTGGTGCAGCGCAACGGCGACATCATGTTCTCGCGCTGGGAGCACGTCGGCGACCGCAACCGCTTCGCGATCTTCACCGTCAAGCCCGACGGCACCAACATGTTCGTGCGCTACGGCGCGCACAGCCCGGGCAACAGCTTCCTGCACCCGCGCGAGATGGACCCGGCCGGCCCCTACGCCGGCTACGTGATGTCGGACCTGATGTCGCTGTCGGGCACCGACGAGGGCGGCTCGCTGATGCTGATCGACGCCGGCCGCTACTCGGAGCAGAACACGCCGGCCGAGACCGGCATCGCCAACCAGGGCGGCCAGGTCGCCATCACGGCGCAGGCGCTGAACGACGGCCGCGGGCTGTCGCGCTTCGGCCGCATCACCACGCCGTATCCGCTGTGGGACGGCACCAACCGCGTGCTGGTCGCCTACCGGCCCTGCGAGGTGACGCGCAACGGCCAGGTCGTGTCCTGCGCGACGCTGACCGACGCGGAAGTGACGCGCCTGTCCGACCGCCAGCGCCTGATGGCCGACGTGGCCGGCGATCCGCTGCAGGACAACGTGCCGCCGCCGTACACGATCTACATGTTCAACCCGGCCGTGCAGACCTTCCTGGTCGTCGCCGCGCCGCCGGCCGGCTACATGTACACCGACCCGGTCGCGCTGCAGGCGCGCACCGAGCCCAACACGCCGGCGACGCCGGAGCTCGACGCCGGCCTGGCCGCGCAGGGCCTGGCCACCCTCGAGGTGCGCAGCGTCTACGACACCGACGGCCTGGGCCGCATGTCCGAGGCCGTGCTCGCGCCGGTCGACCTGCCGAGCGGCTGCCCGGTCGGCATCGCGATGACCGCACCGACCGACCCGAAGGACACGCGCTCGAGCGTGGCCGACATCCTGCGCATCAAGGACCCGGCCGACCCGGCCTACGGTTGCGCACCGGCGCGCTTCATCCGCGCGACGCGCGCGGTCGCGCCGCAGGCCGGCATGACCGGCATGCGCGAGGCGATCGGCGAGACCGAGTTCGAGCCGCAGCAGATCCTGGGCTACGCGCCGATCGAGCCGGACGGGTCGTTCAAGCTGCAGGTGCCGGCCGACGTGCCGCTGGCGCTGACGGTGATCGACGCCAAGGGCCGCGGCCTGCAGACCCACCTGAACTGGATCCAGGTCCGCCCCGGCGAGCGCCGCACCTGCGACGGCTGCCACAGCCCGCGCCGCGGCGCCGCGCTCAATACGCTGGCCACGGTGAACACGCTGCCGGACGGCCTGCTGCCGGCCATGCGCACCGCCCACCTGTCGGGCGAGACCATGGCCGCGCTGCGCACACGCCTCGACCCGTCGAAGCTCACGCTCGGCCCCGACATGGTGTTCAGCGACGTCTGGGCCGACACCAGCCGCGCCGGCGTGACCGCGCGGGCCTCGATCCTGGTGCGCTACACCGGCAACGCCAACCCGGCCGACGACCTGACGACGCCGGTGCCCACCAACGGCATCATCAACTACCCCGACCACATCGCGCCGCTGTGGACCAAGGCGCGCGGCGCCAACACCTGCACCACCTGCCACAGCGACGCTGCCGTGCTGGACCTGCGGGCCACGACCGCGGGCACCGGCCGCCTGACCTCGTACGAGGAACTGCTGCTCGGCGATCCGCTGATCGACGCCGCGACCGGCCAGCCGATCACGCGCATCGAGGACGGCGTGCCGGTGGTGCAGCGCGGCGCCGCGCTGGTCGAGACCAGCGCCAGCAACGGCGGCGGCCTCGCACGCATGAGCCGCCTCGGCGAGATCATGTTCGGCGAGAACCTGAAGGCCAGCGCCGCGGCGCGCACGGCCCATCCCAACCCGCCCGGCGGCGCGCCCAACCACGCGAGCATGCTCAACGCCGCGGAGAAGCGCCTGATGACGGAGTGGATGGACCTCGGCGGCCAGTACTACAACGACCTGACCGGCAGCGCCGCGGTGCGTCCGGTGGCGGCGCTCAGCCAGGCCAGCTTCACCTCGCAGGTGCTGCCCATCCTGCGCAGCAGCTGCGTGGCCTGCCACCAGCCCGGCGGCAACGCCGGCGCCTCGCAGCCGGGACCGTCGTTCGCGCGCAACCGCTATATCCTGACCGGCGATCCCGAAGGCGACTTCAACGTCACGCTGACGATGATCTCGGACACCTGCAACGCGCCGTCGAACTACCTGCTGAGCCGTCCGTCGACCGTGCCGCACCCTAGCGGCGCGGCCGGGCAGACGACGGCGGTGCTGCCGGCCGGCAGCGCGGCGTACACGACGATCGCCAACTGGATCGCGGGCGGTTGCTGACCATGACGGTGAGACGAGCCGAACGATCCAGCCCCGGCAGGCCCGCGCGCCTCGGCGTCGCGGGCCTGTGCGCGGCGCTGCTGGGCGTGGGCGGCCTGGCCAGCTGCGGCGGTGGCGGCGACAACCCGCTGGGCAACCCGCCGACGATCGCCAACCCGGGCGGCAGTTCGGGCCAGCACCTGTCGTACGCCTACTTCCAGCGCTGCGTCTACCCGATCCTGATCGCGCCGCTGCAGATCAACCAGAGCGGCAACATCTCGACCAACACCTGCGCGGCCTCGGGCTGCCACGACGACGGCGCCGGCACCGGCGGGGCCTTCCGCGTGGTCGCGGGCGCGACGGCGGTCGACGTCGCCAACCCGGCCAACACGCCGGACGTGATCCGCGCCACCGCGATGTACCGCAACTTCTTCTCGGCCCAGGGCTCGACCCTCATCGGCTCGCCGACGCAGAGCCGGCTGCTGACCAAGCCGCTGGTGCTGCAGGTGCTGCACGGCGGTGGCCAGATCTTCATCGACCAGCAGGACCCCAACGCGCGCGTGTTCCAGTACTGGATCAGCCGCCCCGTGCCGCAGGGCGCGGACGAGTTCAGCACCGCGGCCTACAGCATGTTCACGCCGGCGGACCCCAACACCGGCACGTGCAACACCCAGTGAAGACCCGGACCCTCCTGCGCTTCGTCCTGCGCTTCTTCCTCCGCTTCCCGCTGACGCTGGGCCTCGGCCTCGCCGTCCTGATGTCGACGCCGGCCCGCGCGGCCGACGAGCCCGCCACCGAGCGGGTGCAGATCACCGACCCCTACATCGAGCTGCACACCGGCCCGGGCCGCGGCTACCCGGTGTTCTTCGTCGCGGCGCGGCAGGAGTGGATCACGATCGAGCTGCGCTTCACCGACTGGTACAAGGTGCGCACCGAAGGCGGCAAGCTCGGCTGGGTGCACCGCCGCCAGCTCGAGACCACGCTCACCGAGGCCGGCGGCAGCAAGAGCTTCCGCGACCTCGCGCTGGACGACTACCTGAGCCGGCGCGTGCAGCTGGGCGCGGCGATCGGCCGCTTCGAGCGCGAGCCCATGCTCAAGTTCTGGACCAGCTACAAGCTGTCGGACACGCTCAGCCTCGAGGGCACGATCGGCCAGGTCCAGGGCACCTTCTCGGGCACCGACTTCTGGCACCTGAACCTGATCTCCGAGCCCTGGTCGGACCGGCGCCTGTCGCCGTTCTTCGGCATCGGCGTGGGCAAGTTCAAGAACATCCCCAACCTGAGCCTCGTCAGCGCCACGCCGACCGACGCGAACCTGTCCAACGTGACGATCGGCGCGCGCTACTACCTGAGCGAGCGTTTCGTGCTGCGCGCCGACTGGTCGCTCTACACGGCCTTCGTCGCGGACCAGCGCAGCACCGAGTACCGCGCGATCACCGCCGGGCTGTCCTTCTTCTTCTGAGAGCGCCAGAACACGCCATGAACATCGCCCGCCTCCTGCTCCTCGCCTCACTGGCCGGCCTGGCCACCGCTGCCGGCGCGCAGTCCACGCAGACCGCGCCGAACGAACAGGTCATCGTGCCGCAGGTCGACCGCCGCGACGTGAAGCTGCCGCGCTTCCCGAACAAGGACTTCGAGATCGGGCTCTTCACCGGCACCTACTCGACGCAGAACTTCGGCTCGAGCTGGGTCAACGGCGTGCGCCTGGGCTATCACGTCACCGAGGACTTCTTCGTCCAGGCCAACTACGCGCAGACCAAGGTCAGCGACGAGCTGTTCCGCCAGATCCTGCCGGGCGGCGTCTTCACCGACGACGAGGAGACGCTGTCCTACTACAACCTCTCGGTCGGCTACAACCTGCTGCCGGGCGAGGTCTTCATCGGCAGCTCGCGCGCCAAGGCCACCGCCATCTACCTGATCGGCGGCATCGGCAGCACCAAGCTCGCCGACCAGCGGCGCCAGACCTACAACTTCGGGCTCGGCGTGCGGCTGATGCTCACGGACCACTGGTCGCTGCAGATGGACCTGCGCGACCACATCTTCTCGCTCGACATCCTGGGCAAGCGCCAGAACACCCAGAACCTCGAACTGACCGGCGGCCTGTCCTACTACTTCTGACGAAAGCGGCCCTTCATGACTTCGATCCCCTCGTCCCGCCGGCGGGCGCTGATGCGCCTGCTGCCCGGTGCCCTGCTGGCCGTCGCGGCCAGCGTCTATGCCCTGCCGCTGGCGCCGGCCGGCCTGGCGCCCGACTTCACGCTGCGCACCATCGACGGCCAGAACCTGCGCCTCCAGGAGCAGCGCGGCCAGGTCGTGCTGGTCAACTTCTGGGCCACCTGGTGCGGCCCCTGCCGCCAGGAGATGCCGCACCTCAACCGTCTGTACGAGAAGTACCGCGCCTCGGGCTTCCAGCTGCTGGGCGTCAACGTCGACGAGGACCCGCGCAGCGCCGCCGCGCTGGCGACCAAGCTCGGCGTCAAGTTCCCGGTGCTGCCCGACGGCGACAAGAAGGTCAGCAGGCTCTACGACCTGAGCGCGATGCCGCAGACCGTGCTGATCGACCGCGACGGCCGCGTGCGCTACCTGCACCGCGGCTACAAGGAAGGCTACGAGAACACCTACGACCAGCAGATCCGGGAGTTGCTGAAGCAATGAACGCCGGACGCATCCTGAAGGTCGTGCTCGGGGCGCTGCTGGCATCGCAACTCGGTGCCTGCGCGATCCAGCCCTGGGTCAAGCCCTACGAGCGCGAGCGCCTGGCGGATCCGATCATGCAGTTCGTGCGCGACGGCATGCTCGAGACGCACCGCGAGCACATCCACAACGTGCGCGAGGCCTCGCGCGGCGCGACCGGCGTGCAGGGAGGCGGCTGTGGCTGCAACTGAGGCGTCGCCGCGTGCCTGGAGCGAGCGCTGGCAGCGCACGCTGCGCGCCTGCGCCGCGCTGAAGGGCCGACGCGCCCGCGCCGCCGCACCGCTGGGCCTGATCGGCGGCGTGCTGGCCGGCGGCGCCGCGCACGGCGTCACGCTGCCCGAGGACAAGGCCGAGGCGATGTACCACGTCTACGACGGCGGTGGCGTGCGCGCCACCGGCCCGGCGCTGCTGGTGCGCAAGAGTCTGGCGGACAAGGTCTCGCTGTCGGCGTCGTACTACGTGGACATGGTCAGCAACGCGTCGATCGACGTGGTGACGACCGCCAGCCCGTTCAAGGAAAAGCGCACCGCCTACAGCCTGGGTGCCGACTACGTGTACCGCGACTCGCAGATCAGCCTGTCGTTCTACAACAGCAAGGAACCCGACTACACCGCCGATGCGATCGGCATGGACGTGTCGCAGGAGGTCTTCGGCGGCATGACGACGGTGAGCCTGGGCTTCACCCGCGCCTCTGACAAGGTCGAGCGCAAGAACGACGCGAGCTTCCAGGACTACGCGCGCCACTGGCAGTACCGCGTGGGCGTGACGCAGATCCTCACGCCGCGCTGGCTGGCCAGCGTCAACCTCGAGGCGGTGTCCGACGACGGCTACCTGGGCAGCCCCTACCGCGTCGCGCGCGTCTTCGGCGCCGCGGTGCCCGAGCGCAATCCGCGCACGCGCTCCAGCCGGGCCGTCAAGTTCCACGTCATCGGCGACCTCGGCTCGCGCGATGCGCTGCGCGGCGAGTACCGCTACTTCTGGGACAACTGGGACATCGCGGCCCACACCGCCGAGGCCGGCTACAGCCGCTACTTCGGCGACGCCTGGCTGGGCGACGTGCTGCTGCGCTACTACACGCAGGACAAGGCGCTGTTCTACAGCGACAACGCCCAGGCCGACACCGTCTACGTGTCACGCAACCGGCAGCTCAGCAGCTTCAACAGCGTTGCCATCGGCGCCAAGGCCACCTATACCGTTCCCAACGTCCCCGCGAAGTACGGCGTCAAGGTCACCGGCGCCTACGAGTTCAAGCGCTTCAAGTTCAGCGATTTCACCGACATCCGCACCGGCCAGCCGTACTCGTTCGACGCGCACGTGCTGCAGGTCTATGTGTCGGCGACCTACTAGGGTCCGATGCCATGACGTCCGCCTTCCCCGTCCCCTCCCTGCTGGCGCGCGGCGCCGCGGCGCTGGCGCTGCTGCTCGCGTTCGTGCTGTCCGCGACCCCGGCCATCGCGCAGACGGCGGCGCCTGCCGCCACACCCGCCACGACGGCAGCGGCCCCGGCCGCGGCGCCGTCCTCGGCCAACAACGCGCTCGACGGCCGCATCCAGGACGTCAAGGGCGACGTGATCCGCCTGAATCGCGACCTGCTGGTGCTCGAGGAAGAGCTGCTGTTCCCGGCCAACACCCAGGTGGCGCTGTTCGTGTCGATGGACGTGGGCAAGCTCTTCAACCTGGAGTCGGTGCAGATCAAGCTCGACGAGAAGGTCGTCGCCAACCACCTGTACACGCCGCACGAGGTCGCCGCGCTGCACCGCGGCGGCGTGCAGCGCCTGCACCTGGGCAACCTGCGCGCGGGCACGCACGAGATCGTGGCCTTCTTCACCGGCCAGGGCCCGGCGCACGGCGAGCAGCGCCGCGACTACAAGCGCGGCGCCACCATCAAGTTCGACAAGGGCACCGAGCCCAAGTACATCGAGCTGCAGATCAAGGATTCGACCGGCAAGCTGCAGCCGGAGTTCGAGGTCAAGGTCTGGTGATGCCGCGTTCCTCCCGTCGCGGCCTCTGGGCCGGACCGCTGCGAGCCGCGCGAGCGAGCCTCGTCGCAACGAGTCTCGCCGCGGGCCTCGCCGCGCCTGCGGCGGCGGCGACCTGGTATGCGCCGTGGACCTGGCTCGACCGCGACGAGGCGCCGCTCGTGAACGTCGTGCGCGATCCGCACTACGGCGACACGCTGTTCCACTTCTACCAGGACCACTACTTCACCTCGGTCACCACGCTGATGGTGTCGCAGCACTTCGAGCGCATGCCGAAGCACGCCGACGAGGCCGAGGTGCTGCGCGGCGGCCTGCTGCTGTCCTACGGCCTGCACCGCGAGGCGGGGCAGATCTTCGCGCAGCTGATCGAGAAGGGCGCGGCGCCGGCGGTGCGCGACCGCGCCTGGTACTACCTGGCGAAGATCCGCTACCAGCGCGGCTTCCTGCCCGAGGCCGAGGCCGCGCTCGCGCGCATCGAGGGCACGCTGCCTGGCGACCTGGAAGACGACCGCCTGCTGCTGGCCTCCAACCTGCTGATGGCGCGCGGCGACTACACCGGCGCGGCGGCGCTGCTGGCCGGCGTCACCGCCACCCCGGAAGGCAAGCAGCGCGCGCGCGCGGCCGGCCCCTACCTGCGCTTCAACCTCGGGGTCGCGCTGGTCAAGAGCGGCGACCCGGCGCGCGGCGCCGCGCTGCTCGACGAGCTGGGCCGCATGCCCGGCCCCAATGAAGAGATCCGCAGCCTGCGCGACAAGGCCAACGTCGCGCTGGGCTACACCGCCCTGCAGGAGAACCGCGCCGAGGACGCGCGCACCGCGCTCGAGCGGGTGCGCCTGAACGGCCTGCAGTCGAACAAGGCGCTGCTCGGCTTCGGCTGGGCCGCCGCGACACTGAAGCAGCCGAAGCTCGCGCTCGTGCCCTGGGCCGAGCTGGCCGGCCGCGACCCGGGCGATGCCGCGGTGCTGGAGGCGCGCATCGCGCTGCCCTATGCCTATGCCGAGCTGGGCGCCTACGGCCAGGCGCTGGACGGCTACAACGAGGCGATCACCGCCTTCGACCAGGAAGGCGGCAAGCTCGACGAGTCGATCCGCGCGATCCGCGCCGGCAAGCTGGTGGACGGCCTGATCGAGAACAACCCGGGCGACGAGATGGGCTGGTTCTGGAAGATCGACCGGCTGCCCGAGATGCCGCACGCCAGCCACCTCACCCAGGTGCTGGCGCAGCACGAGTTCCAGGAAGCCTTCAAGAACTTCCGCGACCTGCGCTACCTGGAACGCAACCTCACCGAGTGGCAGGACAAGCTGGGCGTCTTCGGCGACATGCTGGTCAACCGCCGCCAGGCCTATGCCGAGCGCCTGCCCAAGGTGCTGAGCCAGGCCGGCGCGCTGAACATCGACGCGCTGCAGAAGCAGCGCGACGCGCTGGCCGCCGAGCTGGCCGACGCCGAGGCGCGCGCCGACGGCCTGGCCTTCGCCGACGCGAAGCAGGCCGAGCAGCGCGCGCGCCTGGCCGAGGTGCAGCAGCAGCTGCAGGCGCTGGGCAGCGACCCGGCCTACGACCGCGCACGCCAGCACGCGCGGCTCGCCGCCGGCGCGCTGACCTGGCAGCTGGCGCAGGACTACCCGGCGCGCGTCTGGGAGGCGAAGAAGGGCTTGCGCACGACCGACCAGCAGATCGAGCAGGCGCGTGCCCGCGAGGCCGCGCTGGTGCAGGCGCAGCGCGACGAGCCGGCGCGCTTCGACCGCTTCGAGGCGCGCATCAAGGCGCTGTCGCCGACGATCCAGGCGCTGATCCCGCGCGTGCAGACGCTGGCGCGCGAGCAGCAGAACGTCGTGCAGGAACTGGCCGTGGCCGAGCTGCAGGGCCAGAAGGAAAGACTCGTGGTCTACGCGACCCAGGCGCGCTTCGCGCTGGCCCAGCTCTACGATCGCGCCAAGCTGGCGCGGGAGAACGACCGTGCGGCCCCGCAGTAGCCTGCTGTGGCTGATGATCGTCGCCGGCGGCCTGTCCGCCTGCGCGGGCCGGCGCGACACCGGCACGCCGGACAACGAGCCCACGCTCAAGGCGCTGGCCGGCCGCGAGGTGCAGGTCGCGACCGACCGCCGCATCCAGGCCGACGAAGCCCAGGCCATCGCCGCCTACCGCAAGTTCCTCGAGATCGCGCCCAAGGCGCCGCAACGCGCCGAGGCCCTGCGCCGCCTGGGCGACCTCGAGATGGACAGCACCGACAGCCGGCTCGCCAGCGGCCAGGGCGGCACCACCTCGACCGGCGCGCCCGACTACCGCGCTGCGATCAAGCAGTACCAGGACTACCTGAAGCTCTACCCCAAGGACCCGGGCAACGATCGCGTGCTCTACCAGCTGGCGCGCGCGCAGGAGCAGTCGGGCGAGCTCGAGACCGCGCTGAAGACGCTGGACCGCCTGGTTGCCGACTACCCCAGGACCGCCTATGTCGAGGAAGCGCAGTTCCGCCGCGGCGAGCTGCTGTTCACGACGCGCGACTACGCGAAGGCCGAGCAGGCCTACACGACGGTGCTGGCGGCCGATGCCAGCGACCGCTACCGCGAGCGCGCGCTGTACATGCAGGGCTGGTCGCAGTTCAAGCAGGGCAAGCTCGAGGAAGGCCTGCGCTCCTTCTTCGGCGTGCTGGACCTGAACGCCGACGCGCTCAAGGGAGACGGCGAACTGGAGAACCTGGCCGGCCTGAGCCGCGCCGAGCGCGAGCTGGTCGAGGACAGCTTCCGCGTCACCAGCATCAGCCTCGCCAACCTGCAGGGCGCCGAGTCCATCCCGCCCTACATCACCAGCGACGCGCGCAAGGGCTACGAGTTCCGCGTCTACCAGCAGCTCGGCGAGCTCTACCTCAAGCAGGAGCGCGTCAAGGACGCGGCCGACACCTTCGGGCAGTTCTCGCGCCGCCATCCGCTGCACGCGCAGGCGCCGCAGCTGCAGGCGCGCGTGATCGACATCTACCAAGGCAACGGCTTCCCGGCGCTGGCGCTCGAGGCCAAGAAGGACTACGTCTCGCGCTACGGCGTCGAGAGCGAGTTCCGCAAGGCCAACCCCGAGGGCTGGGAGAAGGCGCAGCCGCTGGTCAAGACCCACCTCACCGAGCTGGCGCGCCACCACCACGCGCTGGCGCAGAAGAGCAAGGCCAGCGCCGACTACCAGGAGGCGGTGCGCTGGTACCGCCTGTACATCGCGTCCTTCCCCCAGGACCCGGCGACCGCGCAGAACCACTTCCTGCTGGGCGAACTGCTGTACGAGGACAAGCGCTACGCCGAGGCCGCGGTCGAGTACGAGAAGACCGCCTACGACTACCCGGCGCACGCCAGGAGCGCCGACGCCGGCTACGGCGCGCTGCTGGGCTACGCCAACCAGGAGAAGACGGCGCCCGCGGCCGAGCGCCCCGCGCTGCAGCGCGCCGGCGTCGAGAGCGCGCTGCGCTTCGCCAGGGCCTTCGAGGCCGACCCGCGCACCGGGCCCGTGCTGACCAATGCCGCCGAGAAGCTCTACGCGCTGCGCGACGAGCGTGCCGCCGGCGTCGCGCAGCAGGTGCTGGCGCTCAAGCCCGAGGCCGCGCCGGCACAGCGGCGCGTCGCCTGGACGGTGCTGGCGCACAACGCCTTCGAGCGCGGCGCCTTCCCCGAGGCCGAGCTGAACTACGCCGAGGTGCTGGCGCTGACGCCCGACAAGGACCCGGGCCGCAACGACCTGGTCGAGCGCCAGGCCGCGGCCATCTACAAGCAGGGCGAGCAGGCCCGCGCCGACGGCCGCGCGCGCGACGCGGTCGGCCACTTCAACCGCATCGCCGCGGTGGCGCCGCAGTCCACCGTGCGCGCGACCGCGCAGTACGACGCCGCCGCGTCGCTGATCGGCCTGAAGGACTGGGACGGCGCGGCGAAGTCGCTGGAGGACTTCCGCACGCGCTACCCCAACCACCCGCTGCAGGCCGACGTCGGCGGCAAGCTGGCCGTCGCCTACCTGGAGCAGGAGCGCTGGGGCCAGGCCGCCGGCGAGTTCGAGCGCCTGGCGGCCGCCAAGACCGCGAGCCGCGAACCGGCCCTCGCGCGCGAGGCGCAATGGCAGGCCGCCAGCCTGCACGAGAAGGCCATCGCCAAGGGCGGCGCGCGCGCCACCGCGGTGCGCGCCTGGGAGCGCTACGTGAAGGAGCATCCGCAGCCGCTCGAGCCGGCCGTCGAGGCACGCTGGCGCCTCGCGGGCCTGGCCAAGGCCGACGGCAACGCGACGCGCGAGTTCGCGCTGGTGAAGGAGATCTACCAGGCCGACCAGACCGGCGGCAGCGCCCGCACCGGCCGCACCCGCACGCTGGGCGCGACCGCGGCGCTGGCGATGGCCGAGCCGGCCGTCGCCGAGTACCGCAAGGTCGCGCTGGTCGAGCCCCTGGCCCGGCAGCTCAAGCTGAAGAAGACGAAGTTCGAGGACGCGCTGAAGGCCTACGCCGTCGCGGCCGACTACGGTGTGGCCGAGGTCACCACCGCGTCGACCTTCCACACCGCGTCGCTCTACGGCGACTTCGGCAAGGCACTGCTCGGCTCGCAGCGGCCCAAGAAGCTGTCGAAGATCGAGCGCGAGCAGTACGACGTGCTGCTGGAGGAGCAGGCCTTCCCCTTCGAGGAGAAGGCGATCGAGCTGCACGAGGTCAACGCGAAGCGCGCCGCCGAGGGCATCTACGACGGCTGGGTGCAGAAGAGCTTCAAGGCGCTGGGTGAACTGCGCCCCGTGCGCTACGGCAAGGTCGAACGCGCCGAAGGAGTGATCGATGCGATCCGCTGAGGACGCTCCCCCCCGTTGCGGCTGCGCCGCTCCCCCCCAGGGGGGCGCCGCTGGCGGACCGGCGGAGCCGGATCCGCGGCGGCTGCTGGCGTTGGCCCTGGTACTCGTCATGTCGGGTTGCGCCTCGCTGGGCGAGCCGCTGAAGGCGATCCAGCAGGCGGTGACGCCGGCGCCCGCCGAGGCCACGCCCGCCGCCGCGGCCTCAGCGCCCGTGGCGGCTGCGCCGGTGGTCGTGGCGGCGCCGGTGCCGCCGGCCGCGCAGCGCGGCTTCGACGATGCACGCCGTGCGCTGGCCGCGGGCCGCGCCGACGACGCCGAGCGCGGCTTCCGCGCGCTGACGAAGTCCAACCCCGAGCTCGGCGGCCCGCATGCCAACCTGGGCCTCATCTACCGCCAGGCCGGCAAGGCCGACCAGGCCGTGGCCGAGTTCGAGCAGGCGACGAAGCTCAGCCCCGAGCAGCCGCTGTACTTCAACCAGCTCGGCATCGCCTACCGCCAGCAGGGCCAGTTCGCGAAGGCACGCGCGGCCTACGAGAAGGCCATCGCTCTCGACGCCGCCTACGCCTCGCCGCAGCTCAACCTCGGCATCCTGCACGACCTCTACCTGGGCGACGGCGCGCGCGCGCTGGAGCTCTACGAGCGCTACCAGATCCTGACCGCCGGCAAGGACGCGACGGTCGGCAAATGGGTCGCGGACCTGAAGAACCGCAAGCCGGGCCAGCGCCTGGTCAGCAAGAAGGAGCAGCCATGAAACGCCTCGCTGCCATCGGTCTGCTGTCGGCCGCGGCCCTGCCCGCGCTGGCGCAGGACCGTGCGGACATCGACCGCACCCAGATCATCGGCAACCGCGAGCTGCCCAAGGTGCTGTACATCGTGCCGTGGAAGAAGCCGGTGCCGGGCGACCTGTCGGGCCGGCCGCTGGCCAGCGTGCTCGACGAGGCGCTGGCGCCGATCGACCGCGACGTCTACCGCCGCCAGCTGCAGTACGACGCCCAGCAAGCACCGTCCAAGAACCCCGCGCCGGCCCCGGCCGCGCGCTGAACCCTTCGCTCATCACCGAACCGCCGTCACAGGAGCTCCCCATGTCCCTCATCGATTTCGCCGTCAAGTTCTTCCAGGACAGCGGCGTGGCCATCTACTTCAGCATCGCGATCATGGCCGTCGGCCTGGCGATCGCGATCGAGCGCTACGTCTTCCTGAACCGCGCGCGCTCGCAGAACCGCAAGCTCTGGGCCCAGGTCCTGCCGATGCTGCAGGGCGGCCGCTACAAGGAAGTGCACAGCGTCGCCACCAAGTCCGACGCGGCGATCGGCAAGATCGTCGCCCACGGCCTGGAGCGCATGCAGAGCCCGGGCCGGCGCGAGGACATCGACGCGGCGATGGAGGAGGGCATGATGGAGATCGTGCCGCGCCTGGAGAAGCGCACGCACTACATCGCGACCTTCGCCAACGTGATCACGCTGGTGGGCCTGCTGGGCACCATCATCGGCCTGATCAAGGGCTTCACCGCGGTCGCGGCGGTCAACCCGGCCGAGAAGGCCGAGCTGCTGTCGGCGTCGATCTCGATCGCGATGAACAACACCGCGTTCGCGCTGTCGGTGGCGATCCCCTTCCTGCTGATCCATGCCTTCCTGCAGGCGCGCACCAGCGAGATCGTCGACGGCCTGGAGGCCGCCAAGATCAGCTTCCTGAACCTGGTCCAGCGCGTCAAGGCCGACTCGGCCGCGACCACGCGCTGAACGACGGAGTCGCCATGAGAAACCGTCGCCTTCGCAAGCCGTCGGCGAGCCTGGAAGTCACGGCCTTCATCAACGTGATCGTCGTGCTGGTGCCGTTCCTGCTGTCGACGGCGGTGTTCACGCGCCTGTCGGTGATGGAGCTGACGCTGCCGGCGCAGTCGTCGGCGGTCGAGCAGCTCAAGGTCGACGACCTCAAGCTCGAGGTGGTGATCCGCCCCGACGCGATCGAGGTCGGTGACCGCATCGGCGGCCTGATCCAGCGCATCCCGATGGCCGCCGCCGGCCAGCACGACTACGCCGCGCTGTCCACGCTGATGCAGATGATCAAGGGCAAGTTCCCGCAGACGACCACGGCCACCGTGCTCGCCCAGCCCGACACGCCCTACGAGATGCTGGTGCAGGTGATGGACATGGTGCGCGAGGCGAAGCCGCCGCACGCGCCGAAGGCCAAGGACGCACCGGCCGTGGCCGCCGCGCCGGCCACCGTGCTGTTCCCCGACATCTCGATCGGCGACGCGCCGATCAGTGTCGCCTTGAAGAAATAGGGGCCGCGATGAAGCTCACCCCGATCCAGAAACGCGCCGAGCGCAAGTCGCGCAACGAGCACGGGCTCGACATGAACCTCGTGGCGCTGATCGACATCTTCACGATCCTGATCTTCTTCCTGATGTCGTCGACCGGCATCGAGGTGCTGTCGAGCGCCCGGGCCGTGAAGCTGCCCGAGTCGACGGCCGAGAAGCTGCCGCGCGAGACCGTGGTCATCACCGTCAGCGCGACCGACATCGTGGTCGACGGCCGCAAGGTCGCATCGGTCAGCGAGGCGCTGGCCGGCGAGGACGACCTGATCGCGCCGCTGAAGGCCGAGCTTGACCTGCAGGCCGGCCGCCAGACCCTCCGCAAGGAGAACGAGGCCCAGGCCAAGGCGATCACGATCATGGGCGACAAGGGCATCCCCTACCGCCTGCTGCGCAAGGTGATGTACACCGCGGCGCGGGCGAACTTCAGCGACGTGGCGTTCGCGGTCACGCAGAAGGCGTCGTCATGAGTGCCGCAGCCATTTCGTTCCGCGCGCCCGTTCTGCCGTGGGCGCTGGTCATCGAGGACGAGGCGCGCTTCAAGCGCATCCTGCGCGCGGTCCTCGTCGTCTGCGCGCTGATCTGCCTGGTATTGCTGCTGATGCCCAAGCGCGAGGTGGATCGCAGCGTGCCGGTCGAGCTGCCGCCGCGCCTGGCCAAGCTGGTGATCGAGCAGCGCGAGCCGCCGCCCACGCCCAAGCTGGTGCCGCCCAAGGCCGAGAAGCAGGCCGCGACCGAAGTCGCGACGGCCAAGCCCGAGGCACCGCGTCCCGAGGCGAAGAAGCCCGAGCCGCCGCGGGCGTCGGCCGTGCCCGAGGCGCGCAACCCGATCGCGGGCAAGCCGCCCGGCGAAGCGCTCGAGGCCGCCAAGCGCAAGGCCGCCGGCGTCGGCCTGATGGCGATGAAGCAGGAGCTGGCGCAGCTGGCGCTGGCGCCGACCGCGGTGCAGCTCAACAAGGACATCAAGCCCGGCCCGGGCATCGGCGCGGGCGTCGGTGTCGGCGTCGGCGCGGGCACCGACCCGGGCGTGCCGACGCGCGCGCTGATCACCTCCAACGCGACCAACGGCAGCGGCGGCATCAACACCGCCGGCTACAGCCGCAACACCGGCGGCGGCGGCCTCGCGGGCCGCGGCACGACGCTGGTCGAAGGCACGATCGGCGGCGGGGGCGGCGGCGGTCCCGGCGGTGGCCTGGGCGTCGGCGGCAAGGGCGACGGCTCGGGCAGCGGCACGGGCGCGGGCGGCCGCGGCGGCACGCTGGCCAAGAGCGGCAGCGGCAAGGCCTCGCGCTCGCTCGAGGACATCAAGCTGGTGTTCGAGCGCAACAAGGGCTCGATCTACGCGATCTACAACCGCGCGCTGCGCGAGGACCCCTCGCTGCAGGGCAAGGTGGTGCTGGAGCTGAAGATCGCGCCGACCGGCGAGATCGTGGCGGCCCGCATCATCTCGAGCGAACTGAAGGCCAACGAACTGGAGAGCAAGCTGCTCGCGCGCATCCGCCAGTTCGACTTCGGGGCGAAGGATGTCGAGGTGATGGTCGTCAGCTGGCCGCTCGACTTCCTGCCCTCGTAGGCCCACCCCCGTTGCGGCTTCGCCGCTCCCCCTCCAGGGGGCGCCGCTGGCGGACCGGCGGAGCCGGATCCGCGGCGGCTGCCGGGTTCGATCGAGCGATGCCGATTCAGCGCGCGTTCTGGCGCGGCGGCGTCCTGGGCTTGGCGGCCGTGCGCGGCGCCGGCTCGGGCGGGCGCGCGCCGGCCGACACCAGGCCCGGCGTCGCGATGCACTGCAGGCTCTTCGGCGTCAGCGAGTAGGTCGAACCGCCACCGCGCGACTGGTTGGCCGCGGCCTCGATGATGGCCACCTTGGCGTTCTCGCAGGCGAGGCCGGAGCTGAAGCTGGCGACGAAATACGGCGCGAGGCCGTTGGCGGTCAGGACGAAGGCGAGCAGCGAAACCATGGTGGAACTCCGGGGGGGCAGGGACGCGCCGAGGGCCTGACGATTACAGCGGAAACCCCGCGCCGCCCCTGTGCCGACGCGTAACAGCGGCCGGCCCGCCCCCGGGCGGCCGCGGGTGGACAGACCGCGGTGGTCGGCGCGATCATGGGGCCACCCCCCGGCGCCCAGGAGACGCGATGCCCGCATCCAGCCCTGCCGTCCATCCGGACGTTGCCCGCATCCACAGCGTCGCCCTGGTCGGGCAGACGGCGGCCGGCAAGACCAGCCTCGCCGAGGCGCTGCTGCACAAGGCCGGCGTGATCGGCGCGCCCGGCAGCCTGGAGCGCGGCAGCACCGTCTGCGACTTCGACCCGATGGAGCGCCGGGTCCAGCATTCGCTCAACTCCGCCGTGGTGCACTTCGACCACCGCGAGGCCAGCGTCCACCTGATCGACACGCCGGGCTACGGCGACTTCGTCGGCCAGGCGATGACGGCGCTGGAGGCGGTCGACACGGCGGCGGTCGTGATCAACGCGCAGACCGGCGTCGAGCCGATGGCCCGCCACATGATGGCCTGGGCCGCCGAGCGCGGTCTGTGCCGCATGATCGTCGTCAACAAGATCGACGCGGCCACCGACCTGGGCGGCCTGGTCGAGCGCCTCCAGGCGGCCTTCGGCAAGGAGTGCCTGCCGCTCAACCTGCCGGCGGCGGGCGGGACGAAGGTGCTGGACTGCTTCTATGACGCCGGCGACAAGGCACCGAAGGCCGACTTCTCGTCGGTGGCCGCGGCCCACCGCGCGCTGGTCGAGCAGGTGGTCGAGGTCGACGCCGGCTTCGTCGAGCGCTATCTCAACGAGGGCGACGTCGACCCGCGCGAGCTGCACGCGCCGCTGGAGCAGGCGCTGCGCGAAGGCCACCTGATCCCGATCTGCTTCGTCTCGGCGCGCAACGGCGCCGGCGTGGGTGAGCTGCTCGACGCCTTCGAGCAGCTGCTGCCCAACCCGACCGAAGGGAACCCGCCGCAGTTCTATCGAGGAGAAGGCGCCGACGCCAAGGAACTGCATGCCGACCCCGACCCGGCCAAGCACGTCATCGCGCACGTCTTCAAGGTCACGGTGGACCCCTACGTCGGCAAGCTCGGCATCTTCCGCATCCACCAGGGCACGGTCACCAAGGACAGCCAGCTCTACATCGGCGACGGCCGCAAACCCTTCAAGGTGGGCCACCTCTTCATGCTGCAGGGCAAGACCCACGTCGAGGTGCCGCGCGGTCGGCCCGGCGACATCTGCGCGGTGCCCAAGGTCGACGACATGCACTTCGACGCGGTGCTGCACGACGCCGCCGAGGACGACCACCTGCACCTGAAGCCGCTGCCCTTTCCGGTGCCGGTGCACGGCCTGGCGATCCAGCCGCGGCGCCGCGGCGACGAGCAGCGCATGTGGGAGATCCTGCAGAAGCTGGTCGACGAGGACCCCTGCCTGAAGGTCGAGCATGTGGCCGTGACCAACGAGACCGTGGTCTACGGCCTGGGCGAGCTGCACCTGCGCACGCTGCTCGAGCGCATGACCGAGGTCTACAAGTGCGAGGTCGACACGCGCCCGCCGCGCATCGCCTACCGCGAGACCATCACCGCGCCGGCCGAGGGCCACCACCGCCACAAGAAGCAGAGCGGCGGCGCCGGCCAGTTCGGCGAGGTGTTCCTGAAGGTCGAGCCGCTGCCGCGCGGCGCGGGCTTCGAGTTCGTCGACCAGGTCAAGGGCGGCGTGATCCCCAACCAGTTCATCCCCGCGGTCGAGAAGGGCGTGAGGCAGGCGCTGGATGGCGGCGTGATCGCGGGCTTTCCGGTGAAGGACGTGCGCGTGATCGTCTACGACGGCAAGGCGCACTCGGTCGACTCCAAGGAGATCGCCTTCGCGACCGCCGGCCGCAAGGCCTTCGTCGAGGCGGTGAAGAAGGCCGCACCGATCGTGCTGGAGCCCATCGTCAAGGTCGAGATCAGCGCGCCCGAGACCAGCCTGGGCGACATCACCGGCGACCTGTCGTCGCGCCGCGGCCAGGTCAACGGCACCGACTCGCTGCAGGCCGGGCACATCACCGTCGCGGGCCAGGTGCCGCTGTCCGAGCTGAACGGCTACCAGGCGCGCCTCAACGGCCTGACCGGCGGGCAAGGCCGCTACACGCTGGCGCTGAGCCACTACGAGGCCGTGCCGCCAGCGGTGCAGGTGCAGCTGGTGGGGCAGCACAAGGTGCGGGACGAGGACTGAGCTCGTCGCGCGCAGCCTCAGGCGGTGCGCCCCTCGCTCGCCTTCAGATCGCAACCCGCGATGCGCCAGCTGCCGTCGGCCTGGCGTTCCATGCGGTAGGCAGCCAGCCAGCTGCGGCCGCGGGCGTCGGTGAAGAGCACGCCCTGGGTCAGCTCGCCAGCGATGCGCACGGCCTTCAGGAAACGCACCGCCGACGGCCGGTGCACCACCGGGTAGTGCTGTTTCACCATCGCGACGAAGCGCTCGGCCTGGCCGAACTGCTGGCGCAGCGCCGGCGAGGCCTGGGCGAAGGCGCGCTCGGCATCGTCGGCGCCGAAGGCGTCGAGCTGGGCCTGGATGGTGGCGCGCACCTGTTGCGCCTCGGCCTCGCTCACCGCCGCCGGTGCGGCCGCCGCGGCCGCGACCCCGGCCAGCAGGCCGGTGAGCACGGCGCGGCGGGTCAGCAGCGGGCGCATGGCCGTGAGCTTCAGGACGCCAGCGGCGCCGGTGCCGACGTGGCCCAGCTCGGCCGGCCGAGCCAGACGAAGGGCTCGGTCTCGCGGTGGTCGAAGCCGCGCTGGATGGCCGCGAGCCGCGCGCGCTGCGCCAGGCTTTCGACATGGGCGCCGCTCAGTTGCAGCGGCGGCGTCTCGCCGTCGCGCTCGAAGCGGCGCAGCGCCGCGAGGCCGGCCACGAAGACGGGGTAGCCGGCCAGCACCGGCAGCAGCTGGCCCAGCGCGGCCAGCTCGTCCGCACTGCAGCGCGCGGCGACCAGGGCCGAGAAGGTGTCGAAGTCGGCGCTGCGGCGCGACGCGGCGGTGGCAACGAGGCGGGCAAGCAGGCAGGCGCGGTCGGGGCTCATGGCGGCGTCGGGGTCGGTGTCGCGATGCCAATCTCTACGCAGACGCCGGCCCGCGGGATGCAGGCCGTGGGCCGCGCGCTGCCAACTACTGCGCAGGCCCTAGAAGAACCCGGCCTTGCTGGCCCCGCCCATCGCGGCCTTGACCAGCTCGCCGACCTGGGCGCCGACGTCGTCGGCCGCGGGCGTGCTGGTGTTCGCGGTCCACATCAGCTTGCTGCTGGCCACGTCGGTCAGCAACGTGTTGGCGCCGTAGGCGGTGCTCACTTTCGGGCCGCCGATCGGCAGCGAGATGCCGAGCCCGCCGCCGACCCGGCCGCCACCGCCGCCCACGCCGATGCCGATCGACGGGCCGCCGCCGACCACGCGCGCCGACGGTGCCACGCTGGTCAGCAGCACCGCGCGGGCGCCGGCCGCGCGGGCGGCCGGCAGGTAGGCGTCGGCGGTGCCGGCACGGCCCGGGACCGGCGTGGCCTGCGCCTGCGCCAGCAGCGGCGTCGCGCCGAAGGCCACGACCTCGCCGGCCAGGCGCTCCTGGCAGGTCCTGATCAGCACCGCGTCGGGCGCCTCGCAGACGACGAAGAGCTTGCTGCCACGCAAGGACTGGCCCGCGAACTGCGGATCGCTCCATTGCGAGTCGAGCTGGGTCGAGGCGCAGCCGGCACACAGCAGGGCCAGCACGCCGGCACGCAGAGGGTTCGCGTTCATCGGGACTCCGGGCTGAGGGCGATGCGGCCAGCTTACTCCCCGGCCGAACCGGGTTCGATCGGCCGGGTTTGTTAGGCTCCGCCCCCATGTGGGCCTGTCACGACTGCGATGCCCTGCAACGCGAAGTGAGCCTGCCGTCCGGCGGCAGCGCGCGCTGCTGGCGCTGCGGCGCGCTGCTGTGCCGCGCCTGCGACGACGACGACACGGCGGCGGTCGAGCGCACGCTGGCCCTGACGCTGGCCGCGGCCGTGCTGTTCGTCGTGGCACTGGGCTTTCCGCTGGTCGGCCTGGACATGCAGGGCAGCCGCCACAGCACCACGCTGGGCGGCGCGGTCGCGACGCTGTGGCAGCAGGATTCGAAGCTGGTGGCGACGCTGGTGGCGACGACCACGATGCTGCTGCCGAGCCTGGAACTCGGCGCGATGCTGTGGCTGCTGCTGCCGCTGTCGCTGGGGCAGCGGCCGGCGGCCGGGCGCGAGGTGCTGCGCGGGCTGCTGGCGATCCGGCCCTGGGGCATGGTCGAGGTCTTCGTGCTGGGCGTGCTGGTCGCGCTGGTCAAGCTGGCCAGCATCGCCAGCGTGCTGCCGGGCGTGGCGCTGTGGTGCTTCGGCGGGCTGATCTTCCTGTTCGCCGCGGCGGCGGCGAGCTTCGACGCGCACCAGACCTGGCACCGGCTGGAGGTCGCGACATGAACCTGACGCAGGCCACGGCGGCACCGACGGCGCGCGGGGCGGGACTGCTGAGCTGCCATGTCTGCGGCCGCCTCAGCCGGCCGGCCGCGGCGCCGATGGCCTCGCAGTGCCCGCGCTGCGGCAGCGGCCTGCACCGTCGCCGCCCGGCGAGCCTGCTGCGCACCTGGGCCTTCCTGTTCGCCGCCGCGGTCCTCTACGTGCCGGCCAACGTGCTGCCGGTGATGCGCTCGAGCTCGCTGTTCGGCGCGCAGGACGACACCATCTGGTCCGGCATCGTCTACCTGTGGCTGGAAGGCTCGTGGTTCCTGGCGGTGCTGGTCTTCGTCGCCAGCATCGTGGTGCCGCTGGCCAAGCTGCTGGTGCTGGGCGGGCTGGCGGCGAGCGCGCAGCTCAAGTCGACCGCAGTGCCGCTGCTGCGCGCCCGCGCCTACCGCGTGATCGAGTTCGTCGGCCGCTGGTCGATGCTGGACATCTACGTCGTGACGCTGCTGGTCGGGCTGGTGCAGCTGCAGTCGGTGGCCGCCATCGAGGCCGGGCCCGGCGCGCTGGCCTTCGGCGCGGTGGTGGTGCTGACGATGTTCGCGTCGCTGAGCTTCGATCCGCGGCTGATCTGGGATCCGCTGGATGCGCCGGCGGCCGGGAGGCGCGCTTGAGCGAGTCCCCCGCGGGCGAAGAGCAGATCCCGGACGCCGTCGCCGTGCCGCGCCGGCGCCGCAGCAGCTGGCTGGTGTGGCTGATCCCGCTGATCGCGGCGCTGGTCGGGCTGACGCTGGCGACGCGCGCGCTGCTGGACAACGGCCCGACGATCACGATCGACTTCAAGACCGCCGAGGACATCGAGCCCGGCAAGACCCGCATCAAGTACAAGAACGTCGACATCGGCACCGTCAGGAAGGTCGCGCTGTCGGAAGACGGCCGCGGCGTCGTCGTCACCGCGGCGATGACGAAGGACGCGCAGCCGCTGCTGCGCGAGGACACGCGCTTCTGGGTGGTGCGCGCGCGCTTCGCCGGCGGGGGCATCACCGGCCTGTCGACGCTGCTCTCGGGCGCCTACATCGGCATCGACATCGGCCAGTCCGAGGACTCGAGGCGCGACTTCGTCGGCCTGGAGACGCCGCCGACCGTGACCACCGACGAGCCCGGCCGCGAGTTCGTGCTGCGCAGCCCCGACCTCGGGTCGATCGACGTCGGCTCGCCGGTGTACTTCCGCCGCATCCCGGTCGGCAAGGTGACCTCGACGCAGCTCGACGACGACGGTCGCGGCGTCACGCTGCGCGTCTTCGTCGCCGCGCCGCACGAGCGCCACGTCACCGAGAACACGCGCTTCTGGCACGCCAGCGGCATCGACGTCGCGCTCGACGCGGCCGGCGGCCTGAAGCTGCACACGCAGTCGCTGATGTCCATCGTGCTGGGCGGCATCGCCTTCGGCGCGCCCGAGGGCGTCGACGCAGCCACCGAGGCGCGCGCCGGCGCCAACTTCCGGCTGTTCGAGAACCAGGGCCAGGCGATGCGCCGCAGCGATGCCGAGGTGACCACGATGGTGGCCTACTTCAGCGAGTCGCTGCGCGGCCTGGCGCCCGGGGCCGAGGTCGACTTCCGCGGCGTCGTGGTCGGCGAGGTCACGTCCATCGACGTCCGCTACGACCGCGACCAGCGCGAGTTCCGCTTTCCGGTGCAGATGGTGCTGTACCGCGACCGGCTGGGCTCCAAGGTCAGCGCCGCGATCGCGCGCGCCCGCGTCGACCCCGAGGTGCTGCTGCGGCGCTCGATCGACCGCGGCCTGCGCGCCCAGCTGCGCACCGGCAACCTGCTGACCGGCGCGCGCTATGTCGCACTCGACTTCTTCCCCGGGGCCGGCAGGCGCGCCGCCGCGGCCGACCCCGACCCCACCGGCCACGTCGAGATCCCGACGGTGCCGGGCAGCCTCGAGGACCTGCAGGCGACGCTGACCAGCATCGTCAAGCGCATCGACAGCGTGCCCTTCGACCGCATCGCCGAGGAGCTGCGCGCGACGCTGAAGACGCTGGACAGCACGCTGCGCAGCGCCGAGCAGCTGACGCGCCGGCTCGACGGCGAGGTCGCCGGCATCGCGCCCGAGCTGAAGGCCGCGATCGCCGAGACGCACCAGACCATGCGCTCGGCCGGCCAGCTGCTGGCCAGCGACGCGCCGACGCAGCAGGACCTGCGCGAGGCGCTGCGCGAGCTGTCGCGCGCTGCGCAGTCGCTGCGCGAGCTGACCGACTACGTGCAACGCCGGCCGGAGTCCGTCCTGCGCGGCAAGCCCATCGAGGCCGACGACGGCCAGAAGGCGGGGACCCGGTGAACCAGCGCTCTTTTCTCCAGGCCGCGTCGGCGCTGGTTCTCGTGACCCTCGGCGCCTGCGCGGTGGCGCCGCCGGAGCGCTTCTACCGCCTGGCGGTCGCGCGGGCCCAGACGGCGACCGCTGCCGCGCCCGGCGCGCCGGTGATCGCCGTCGGCGCGGTCGTGCTGCCCGACTGGGTCGACCGGCCGCAGATCGCGACGCTGGGTCCCGGCAGTCGCGTGCAGGTCTCGGAGATGCACCGCTGGGCCGAGCCGCTGCGGCCGGCCATCGGCCGCGTGGTGGCCGAGCAGCTGTCGGCCGCGCTCGGCGCGCCGCTGGTCTATGCCTGGCCGCAGACGGCGGTGGCCGAGCCGGCCTTCCGCGTCACGCTCAACGTGCAGCGCTTCGACGCCGAGCTGGGCGGCGCGGTGGACGACGAGGTGTTGTGGACCGTGCGGCGCGTGGCCGACGGGGCCTTGCGCTCGGGGCGCAGCGCGGGGCGCGCACTCATGGCCGGGGCGAGCCACGACGCGCTGGCCGCGGCCCACGTCGAGGCGCTGGCCGCGGTGTCGCGCGAGATCGCGCTGGCGATCGGGGAGCTGGGTCCGCGCTGAGCGCGATCAGGAACCGAAGAACAGGCGGAAGACCTCGGGCTCGAAGACTTCGCGCGACTCCAGGCCTTCCAGCGTCTCGCGGAAGGGTTCGGACGGCGCGGCCAGGTCGAGGTCGGCGGCCATGGTCTCGATCCAGGCCGGCGAGGTGGCGGCTTCGACGCGATCCGCCAGCGGCCGTGAGCCGAGCACCACCAGGCGCTGCGTCAGCGAATCCGCGAACGAGGGCAGCTCCTCCCACTCGATGGCATCGGTGATCGGGGCCGCGTGGTGGGCCGGGACATGACGCGTCGCTTTGTGGCTGTGATGTTGAAGCATGGCAACCTCGCTCAGGATGTTGCAAAGCTTATCGGCCGCGCTTGTCACGGGTGAATCCGAAAAGCAAGCCTCCGACCGGCCACTTCGCCGTGCCGGCCGCCGAAGCGTGACTTCCTTGGCCCGTGGTCCGGGGTCAGGCCCCCGGACCGGGGGAGCGCCGCTGCAGCGCCGGCGCATCGTTGTCGCGCCTTCGGCACCCGGGCGTCGCGCGTGAGCCCGCAGATGTAGCAGGTTGCTGCGCCGCGGCGTGCCGAAGCGGCGGCCGCGGCCGGTTCGCCGCGGCAGGCACCGGCCGGCACGCGAGGCCCGCCGCGCGCTTCACGTGAGGAAGTCACGCGCATGAACGTCAGCGCCGCTACAGCTTTGCTGACGCTTGTTACGTCGTGTGAGTGAACGTCGCGCCGGGGCTTCGATACTCGCCCCACTTCCCGCCGCATCGATGAATCTGACCCGGACCCGATCCTGCAAGCGCAGTGCGCAACTGCTGGCGCATGAAGCGCTGATCCGCAAGATCGCCGGCCGGCTGCGGGCCCGCCTGCCCGCCGGCATCGACATGGACGAGCTGATGCAGGCCGGGCTGATCGGCCTGAACGACGCGCTGTCGCGCTTCGTCGGCGACCAGGGGGCCAGCTTCGACAGCTATGCCTCGCGCCGCATCCAGGGCGCGATGCTCGACTCGCTGCGCAGCAACGACAGCCTGCCGCGCGAGGCCCGGGCGCGGCAGCGCGAGCTGCGCGCCGCGGTGCAGGAACTCGAGCACCGGCTGCTGCGCGCGCCGCGCGCCCAGGAGGTCGCCAACACGCTGGGCTGGTCGCTCGCCGCGGTGCACCGCTGCATGGCCGAGGCCGGCGGCAGCGCGCTGCGTGACGGCGAGGCGCTGGCCGAGATCGAGGACGACGACGAGGTCTTCCACACCGCCGACGACCAGGCCGATCCGATGGACTCGCTGCAGCGCCGCCAGCGCCACAGCGCGCTCAACACCGCCTTCGGCGCGCTCGAGGAGCGCGAGCAGCAGGTCATGCAGATGCTCTACGAGGGCGGGCTCGACCACCGCGGCGCCGCGGTCACGCTGGGCGTCAGCCCCTCGCGCGTGTCGCAGATGCACGCGGCCGCGGTCGAGAAGCTCAAGCGCCGCCTGCGCGACTGGTAACTCGTCCGCGCCGTCCGCGGGTGGCGCTAGAGTCGAAGCCTGGTCGCCGGCAAGCCGCCGCGGCCGGGCCGACATGACCGCGCCGCCCCGAGAGACCCCTGCCGACCGCTGCGACCGGCTGCGCAAGCACCGCGCGCTGGTGCGCAAGATCGCCTCGCGGCTGCGCGCGCGCCTGCCGGCCGGCGTCGACATGGACGAGCTGCTGCAGGCCGGCCTGATCGGCCTGAACGAGGCGATCGACCGCTTCGAGTCCGGTTTCGGCGCCAGCTTCGACACCTACGCCTCGCGCCGCATCGAGGGCGCGATGCTCGACAGCCTGCGCGCCGCCGACGTGCTGTCGCGCGAGTCGCGCGCCGAGCAGCGCGCCATCCGCGACGCCGTCAAGCGCCTCGAGCACCGGCTGCTGCGCGCGCCGCGCGCGATGGAGGTGGCGCAGGAACTCGGCTGGTCGCTGGCCCACCTGCACGCGCGCATGGTCGAGGCCGGCGCCGCGTCGATGCGCGACGGCGACGAGCCGCTGGCCGACGAGGCGCCGGCGCCCGAGACCGAACACGACACCGGCTTCGACGAGCACGCCGACCCGATGCAGGCGCTGCAGCGCCGTCAGCGCAGCGTGGCGCTGAACACCGCCTTCGACACGCTCGAGGAGCGCGAGCAGGAGCTGATGACGATGCTCTACGACCGCGGGCTCGACCACCGCGGCGCGGCCGAGCAGCTCGGCCTCAGCCGCTCGCGCGTGTCGCAGATGCACACGGCGGTGGTCGAGAAGCTCAAGCGCCGCCTGCGCGACTGGTGAGCCGGCCGGCCCAGCGCGAGCGGCACAGCGCAACGAACTCGATCGCGCCCCACAGCAGGCTGCCGCCCAGTGCCGGCAGGCGGGTCGTGGGAATGCGCAGCCGTCCGTTCATGGCTGCACGCTAGCCGCGCCGCATGACAGCGCGATGGCAGCCGCGTGAACCCCGGCGCGGCCCCGGGCTGCTGCGCGGCGGTGGCGCCCGGCGCCCTATGCTCGCCCGCCGTGACCGACACCGAGCTGCCCGAACTGGTCGAGCTGCAGCGCATCGTCGCGCGCGGCGGCCCGCTGCTGCAGTGCCGCCAGGTTGGCGAGGTCCAGGCCTGGGAGCGGCGCTTCCCGGTGCACGTGGTCACGCTCGGCAATCCCGACCCGGCGCTGCCGGCGGTCGGCTACTTCGGCGGCGTGCACGGGCTCGAGCGGATCGGCGCCGAGGTCGTGCTGGCCGGCCTGCGCAGCCTGGTCGGCCGCCTGGCCTGGGACGCGCTGCTGCACCGGCAGCTCGAATCGATGCGCCTGGTCTTCATGCCGATCGTCAACCCGGGCGGCCTGTGGCGCGGCACGCGCGCCAACCCGCAGGGCGTGGACCTGATGCGCAACGCACCGGTCGATGCGACGGACCCGGTGCCCTTCCTCGTCGGTGGCCAGCGCCTCGGTGCCGGCCTGCCCTGGTACCGCGGGCCGGCGGGCGCGCCGATGCAGGCCGAGAGCCGCGCACTGTGCGAGGTGGTCGAGGCCGAGCTGCTGGGCCGGCCGTTCGCGATCGCGCTCGACTGCCACTCCGGCTTCGGCCTGCACGACCGCCTGTGGTTCCCGTTCGCGCACACCGCGCGGCCGATCGCCCACCTGCCCGAGCTGCAGGCGCTGGGCGCGGTGCTCGACGAGACCCACGCGCAGCACCGCTACGTGCTGGAACCGCAGAGCCGCCAGTACCTGGCGCACGGCGACCTGTGGGACCACCTCTACCTGCGCGCCGCCGACGTCGCGCCGCAGCAGGTCTTCCTGCCGCTGACGCTGGAGATGGGCTCGTGGCTGTGGGTCAAGAAGAACCCGCGCCAGCTGTTCTCGCGCCACGGCATCTTCAATCCGCTGATCCAGCACCGCCAGCAGCGCGTGCTGCGGCGCCACCTGGTGTTCCTGGACTTCGTCGCGCGCGCCGCCTGCAGCCACGAGCGCTGGCGCCCGGCCGGCGCGGCACGCGAGCAGGCGCGCGAGCAGGCCCTGCAGCGCTGGTATCGCCGCGAGGTCCGGGCCGGGGCCTGACGAGCGCCTGTCAGGCGGGCGACGCGGCTTCAGGAAGCCCGCCTTGCGCCGATGACCGCGCAGGAGCAGCATCGCTTCGTCGGCCTTTTCATCATGGACACCACCCCGGCCCTGACCGGCTGCGCCCCCCGCCTGGAGGGCGAGGCCGAACGCCTGGCCCTGCTCCACTCGCTGGAGCTGCTGGACACGCCGGCCGAGACGGCCTTCGACGCGATCACGCGCCTGGCCGCACAGATCACCGGCCGGCCGATCGCGCTGATCGGCCTGGTCGACGCCGAGCGCACCTGGTTCAAGTCGCGCATCGGGCTCGACGCGGACGAGTCGCCGCGCGACATCTCCTTCTGCGGTTTCGCGATCGCCGCCGACGACGTGTTCGAGGTGCCCGACTCGCACGCCGACCCGCGCTTCGTCGCCAACCCGCTGGTGACCGGCGCGCCGCACGTGCGCTACTACGCCGGCGTGCCGCTGCGCGTCGGCGGCCTGCCGATGGGCACCGTCTGCGTCGTCGACCACCAGCCCCACCGGCTCGACGACGGCCAGCGCCAGGCGCTGCGCGAGCTCGGCCGGCTCGGCACCGAGCTGCTGGAGCGGCGGCTGGCCAGCCGCGCGAAGACCGAGTTCATCGGCCACCTCAACCACGAGATGCGCACGCCGATGAACGCCATCCTCGGCTTCGGGCAGCTGCTGCAGCTGGAACTGGAGCGCGACTCGCGACCCGGCCGCCACGCCCAGCACATCGTCGAGGCCGGCCGGCACCTGCTGGAGCTGATCGACGAGTCGCTGGACCTGCTGCGGCTGGAGGCCGGCGCGGCGCGCATCGAGGTCACGCCGCTGGACCTGGTGCCGGTGCTGTCGGCGGTGGGCCGGCTGGTCGCGCCGATGGCCCTGTCGCGCCGCATCGAGCTGGAGATGCGCCTGCCGCAGACGCTGTGCGCCGTGGCCGACGCGCGGCGCGCCAAGCAGGTGCTGCTCAATCTGGCCAGCAACGCGGTCAAGTACAGCCCCGAGGGCAGCCGCGTCGACCTCAGCGCCGGCAGCGACGGGCAGCAGGCCTGGATCGCCGTGGCCGACCACGGGCCGGGCCTGACGGCCGACCACGGGCCGGGCCTGACGGCCGACCAGATCCAGCGGCTGTTCAAGCCCTTCGAGCGGCTCGGCCAGGAGAAGGGCGCGATCGCCGGCACCGGCCTGGGACTGGCGCTGTCGAGCCGCCTGACCGAGGCCATGGGCGGGCAGATCGACGTGCGCAGCGAGCCGGGGACCGGCAGCGTCTTCACGCTGCGCCTGCGCGGTTGCCAGGAGCCGGCTACATCCCCTTGAAGAGGTGCGTGTAGGAGCGGCTGACTTCCAGCTTCTCGGCGTGCCCCCTCACCGCCACCAGCTGGCGGCCGCGCAGGTCGCGGCTGATGCCGGCGATGGCCTTGGCGTTGACCAGCGTCGAGCGGTGGATCTGCCAGAACTGGTCGGGATCCAGCTCGTCGATCAGCTCCTTGATCGGCTTGCGGATCAGCGCCTCGATCTGCGCGGTCTGCACGCGCGTGTACTTCTCGTCGGAGATGAAGAACAGCACCTCGTCGACCGGGATCATCTGGATCTGCTGGCCCACGGTGGCCTGGATCCAGCGCAGCCGCCCCGGGACCGCGGCCGCGTCGCCGCCGCCCTGCTGCAGCTGGCTGGCCAGGCGGGCCAGCAGCGCGTGCAGGTCCTGCGCCGGCGCGGGACGGTCGTCGTCGGCCTGGCTGCGCAGCGCCAGCCGCGCCTTCAGGCGCTGCACCGTGACCTGCAGGCGCTCGCGCTCGGCGGGCTTGAGCACGTAGTCGACGACGCCCTGCTCGAAGGCCTCGACCGCATACTGGTCGTAGGCGGTGATGAAGACGATCTCGCAGGCCGGCGCGTCGTCGGCCGGCTCCAGCCGAGAGATCTCGCGGGCCGCCTCGATGCCGGTCATGCCGGGCATGCGGATGTCCAGGAACACCAGGTCGGGGCGCAGCCGGGCCACCGCCTCGACCGCCTCGACGCCGTTCTTGGCCTCGGCCACGACCTGCAGCTCGGGCCAGACCTCGGCGAGGCGTGCGCGCAGCTGCTCGCGCATCAGGCGCTCGTCGTCGGCGACTACGGCGCGCGGGGCCGGGGGGGTGGGGTCGTTCGGGTTCACTGGGCGCCGATTGTGCCGCCGCCCGTGCCGCCGCCCGTGCCGGCAGCAGCGGCCTCGCCGCGGCGGCTGCGGCGCCACAGCCACCAGGCCAGGCCCGCCGGCAGCAGCAGCGGCGCCAGCAGCAGCACGGCGACACCCAGCAGCGCGCCGAAGGTCACCACCAGCGCCAGCGCCACCATGCCGAAGGCCAGCAGCAGCGCGCTCGGCACCACCACCGCAACCACCAGCAGCGCCAGGGTCACGCCGGCCACCGCGAGCAGCGCGCCGCCGACGCCCAGCTCGGCGATCGCGATGCGCTCGCCGTCGATCTCGACCAGGGCCGACGCGCCGGGCAGGCCGTCGTTCATCAGCGCCCAGCCGCCGGCCGCGGCGGCCAGCAGTGCCAGCACGAGGCCGATGCCCAGCATCGCCAGCGCGAACTTGCCCAGGGTCTTCATGCGGTGGCTCCGGCCTGCGGCTTGGGGGTGTAGGGCAGCGAGATCGACACCCGCGTGCCGCTCGGCGGGTTCTCGGTGATCGACAGGCTGGCGCGGTTGCCGTACAGCAGCTGCAGGCGCTCGCGGATGTTGGCCAGGCCCACGCCGGTGCCGGCGGTCGCGGCCTTGCCGAAGCCCAGGCCGGTGTCCGACACCGTGACCACCAGCTGCCCGTGCACGATCTCGGCGGCGACGCGCAGCAGGCCGCCCTCGGCCTTGGGTTCGAGGCCGTGCTTGATGGCGTTCTCGACCAGCGACTGCAGCATCATCGACGGGAACTCGGCCGACAGCAGGCCGTCGGGCACCGCGATCTCGGTCATCAGGCGCTCTTCCATCCGCACCTTCAGGATCTCGAGGTAGGGCTTGATGACGGCCAGCTCACGGCCGAGGTCGCGGCTCTCCTGCGCGTTGGCCTCGCGCATCGTCGGCATGCTGGCGCGCAGCAGCGAGATCAGGTTGCGCTGCATCTTGCTGGCGCGCGGCGCGTCGGTCTCGATCAGGTGGTCGATGCTGGCCAGGGTGTTGAACAGGAAGTGCGGCTCGACCTGCGCCTGCATCGCCGCCATGCGCGCCTCGACGACCTGGCGCTTCAGCGCCTCGCCCTCGGCCGCCTCGGTGGCCTGGGCGGCCTTGACCTCGGCCTGCACGCGGCCCTTGTAGGTCGCCTTGATGATGATGGAGCCGACGATCCACAGCAGCGCCAGCTGCGTCAGGAAGTCGCCCAGTCTCACCTTGCTGATGCGGATGCGCGGGCTGGAGTCGCCCAGCGCCTCCAGCGCGTCGGCGGCGGCCTGCTCGGCGTCCTCGCGCGCCTGCTCGGCTTCGCGCTTGGCCTGCTCGGCTTCCTCGCGCGCCTCCTCGATCGCGCGCTCGATCTCGGCGCGGGCGGCCTCGACGGCCTCGCGCACACCGGTAGTGTCGACCCCCGAGGGCAGCTCGATGCGCAGCCGGGAGGCCGCGGCCGATGCCGCTTCCGCCGCGTGCTGGGCGGCCGAGGCCGCCGATGCGGCCAGATCTGCCGCTTGCGCCGGCTTGGGCTTGCGGACCACCTTGACGCCGTCGCGGCCGATCGAGATCTCGACGTTCTCCTCGCTGCCGTCGTCGTTGGACTTCTCGATCCGCACGATCGGCCGCGTGCCGGGCGTCGACGCGGCCGGGGCCGGCGCCTCGGGCGGGGCCGGCAGCTGGATCACGGTCGGGGACTTCGGGGGCTTGGGCGGCTTGGGCACCTCGGCCGGACGGGCCGGACGCTCGGTGATGGTCTCGCTGATGGTCCAGGTGAAGGGCGGCAGCTCCGAGACGATGGCCGTGACGATCAGCAGCAGGATCGACAGGAAGGCGAAGCGCCACCAGCTGATGCTCACCAGCCAGTTGGCGTAGGTGTGGAAGTGCCGCACGCTGCTCGCCCGCAGGCGCTGCCAGCGGGTCGGCTCGTTGCCGGGGGGCGGGGGGGACGCAGGAGACTCCATGGGCGGCGACTGTACGGGCCGCCCCCGGGGCCGGCCACCGGCCTGCGACGCACCGCCGCGGCGGCCCGACGGACTGCAGGGCCGGCCGACAGGCCGGAGCCGGGCCGGCTGCCTTATGCCCCTGGCGCACTAGCAAACCAGAAAAATGTGGTTCGCGGCGTCGCCCGGCACCGGAAGAATCGCCGGTTTGCAACCCGGCGCCGGCTCGACCGCGCCCTGGCCCGACGATGAACTTCCAGCAACTGCGGTCGGTCCGCGAGGCGGTCCGGCTCGGCTTCAACCTGACCGAGGTCGCCCAGGCGCTGCACACCTCGCAGCCGGGCGTCAGCCGCCAGATCCGCGAACTCGAGGACGAACTCGGCGTCGAGATCTTCGTGCGCGCCGGCAAGCGCCTGACCGGCCTGACGCCGCCGGGCGCCGCGGTGCTGCCCATCGTCGAGCGCCTGCTGCAGGACGCCGACAACCTGCGGCGCGCCGGCGCCGACTACGCCCAGCAGGGCCACGGCCCGCTGGCCATCGCCGCGACCCACTCGCAGGCGCGCTACGCGCTGCCGCCGGCGGTGCGCGACTTCCGCGCCAGCCATCCCGACGTGCAGCTGCAGCTGCACCAGGGCTCGCCCAAGCAGGTCGCGCAGATGCTGCTGGACGGCGAGGCCGACCTCGGCATCGCCACCGAGGCCCTGGCGCAGTACCCGGACCTGGTCGCCCTGCCCTGCTACCGCTGGACCCACGCGGTGCTGGTGCCGCCCGGCCACGCGCTGCTGGACGGCCAGGCGCTGACGCTGAAGCGCCTGGCGGCCTTCCCGCTGATCACCTACGACGCCGGCTACACCGGCCGCACCCACATCGACGAGGCCTTCGCACGCGAAGACCTGAGCCCGGCGCTGGCGCTGACGGCGATGGATGCCGACGTCATCAAGACCTACGTCGAGCTGGGCCTGGGCGTGGGCATCGTCGCGTCGATCGCCTACGACGAGGAGCGCGACCGGGGCCTGCGTGCGCTGGACGCGCGCCACCTGTTCGCGGTCAACATGACGCGCCTCGCCCTCAAGCGCGGCGCCTACCTGCGCGGCTACGTCTACGACTTCATCGAGAGCTTCGCGCCGACGCTGACGCGCGGCGTCGTGCAGCGCGCGCTGGAGGGCGGCGCGGTCGAGGACTGACGAGCCGCGCCGCGGCTCAGATCATCGCGGCCGGGTCGGTGGCCGGGTCGGTGGCGTGTTCGGTCGCGAAGCGCGTCACCTTGCGCGGCAGCAGATGCACCGTGGCGCCGGGCTCCAGCGGGAAGCGCTGGCGCAGCAGCTGGTACTCGCTGCGCGGCAGCTCGACGTCGACATAGCTGCCGTCGTCGACGCGCTTGAACTCGATGCGCGTGTTCGGGCCCACGGTCAGCGCCTGCGACAGCGTGGCCGGCAGCGAGCCGTCGGCCGGGGCCGGCAGGATCGCCAGCTCGTGCGGACGCACGTAGCTGACCGCATCGCCCGGGGCGTGGCCGAGCCGGCCGTGGAACAGGTTCACGTCGCCCAGGAACTGCAGCACGAAGGGCGTGGCCGGCTTGTCGTAGACCTCGTCCGGCGCGCCTTCCTGCTCGATGCGGCCCTGGTTCATCACGACGATGCGGTCGGCGACCTCCATCGCCTCGTCCTGGTCGTGGGTGACGAAGACGCTGGTCACGTGCACCTCGTCGTGCAGGCGACGCAGCCAGCGGCGCAGCTCCTTGCGCACCTTCGCGTCCAGCGCGCCGAAGGGCTCGTCGAGCAGCAGCACCTTGGGCTCGACGGCCAGCGCGCGGGCCAGCGCGATGCGCTGGCGCTGGCCACCGGAGAGTTGATGCGGGAAGCGGTCGGCCACCCAGTCCAGCTGCACGAGCTTCAGCAGCTCCATCACCTTCTCGCGGATCTTCTCCTCCGACGGCCGCGTCGCCTTGGGGCGCACGCGCAGCCCGAAGGCCACGTTCTCGAAGATCGACATGTGGCCGAACAGCGCGTAGTGCTGGAACACGAAGCCGACCTGGCGCTCGCGCACGTGCGTGTTCGTCGCGTCCTCGCCCTCGAAATGCACGCTGCCGCTGTCGGGCACCTCGAGGCCCGCGATGATGCGCAGCAGCGTGGTCTTGCCGCAGCCCGACGGCCCGAGCAGCGCGACCAGTTCGCCGGCCGGCATCGTCAGGTTGAGGTTGTCGCAGGCGACGGTCGCGCCGAAGCGCTTGTTGAGGTTGCGGACTTCGATGCTCATCTCGTGTCTTTCACTGGGGCCGTTCGAGGCTCACGGCATTCATCTGCTGCTTGACGCGCCGCTCGACCAGGTACTTCAGGACCAGGGTCACCAGCGCCAGGCCGGCCAGCAGCGAGGCCACCGCGAAGGCGGCCGCGAACTGGTATTCGTTGTAGGCGATCTCGATGTGCAGCGGCATCGTGTTGGTCTGGCCGCGGATGTGGCCGCTGACGACGCTGACCGCGCCGAACTCGCCCATCGCCCGCGCATTGCACAGGATCACGCCGTACAGCAGCGCCCACTTCACGTTCGGCAGCGTGACGCGCCAGAACATCTGCCAGCCGTTGGCACCGAGCACGCGTGCGGCCTCCTCCTGCTCGTTGCCCTGCGCCTGCATCAGCGGGATCAGCTCGCGCGCGACGAACGGGAAGGTCACGAACACCGTCGCCAGCACGATGCCGGGCACCGCGAAGATGATCTTCAGGTCGTGGTCGCGCAGCCACCCGCCGAACCAGCCCTGCAGGCCGAAGATCAGCACGTAGATCAGGCCCGAGATCACCGGGCTCACCGAGAACGGCAGGTCGATCAGCGTGAGCAGCACGTTCTTGCCGCGGAAATCGAACTTCGCGATGGTCCAGGCTGCCGCCACGCCGAACACCAGGTTCATCGGCACCGCGATCGCCGCGACGATCAGCGTGAGCTTGATCGCCGACAGCGCGTCGGGCTCGACGATGGCTGCGACATAGACGCTCCAGCCCTTCTTCAGCGCCTCGTAGAACACGGTGCCGAGCGGCACGAACAGGAACAGCGTCAGGAAGACGAGCGCCACCCCGATCAGGGCGCGCCGCACCCAGGCCGGTTCGGTGGTCGCGGACTTCAATGCAGGGGGCGCGACGCTCACGGCGGAGCCTGATGCAGTCAGTACGGCGCTCATGTCAGATCCCGCCCTGGCGACGGCGCGCCCACGACTGCAGCGCGTTGATCGTCAGCATCAGCGCGAAGCTCACCACCAGCATCACGACGGCGATGGCGGTCGCGCCGGCGTAGTCGTACTGCTCGAGCTTGGTGATGATCAGCAGCGGCGTGATCTCGCTGACCATCGGCATGTTGCCGGCGATGAAGATCACCGAGCCGTACTCGCCCAGCGCGCGCGCGAAGGCCAGCGCGAAGCCGGTCAGCAGCGCCGGGCTGACGATCGGGAAGATGACGTGACGGAAGGTCTGCCAGCGGCTCGCGCCCAGCGTCGCCGAGGCTTCCTCCAGTTCCTTGCTCACATGCTCGAGCACCGGCTGCACGGTGCGCACGACGAAGGGCAGGCCGATGAAGGTCAGCGCGACGAAGACGCCGACCGGCGTGTAGCTGACCTTGAACGGCAGGTATTGGCCGATCAGCCCGTTCTGCGCGTAGATCGCGGTCAGCGCGATGCCCGCGACGGCGGTGGGCAGTGCGAACGGCAGGTCGACCAGCGCATCGATCACGCGCTTGAACGGGAACTCGTAGCGCACCAGCACCCAGGCCACGACCAGGCCGAAGATCGCATTGATCGCCGCGCCCAGGAACGACGCGCCGAAGGTCAGCCGGTAGCTCGCCATCACGCGCGGCGAGGTCACCGCGTCCCAGAACGCGCCCCAGGTCAGCGTGAAGGTCTTGAGGAAGGCCGCGCTCAGCGGCAGCAGCACGATCAGGCTCAGGTAGAGCAGCGTGAAGCCGAGCGCGAGGTCGAAGCCCGGCAGCACGCTGTGACGGCGCAGCAGGGTGCGAGAGAAGAACATGGTGGGCGCTCCGGCGGCCGATCAGCGCTTGTTCGAAGAGACGATCCGGTCGTAGCTGCCGCCGTCCCTGAAGTGGTCGGCCTGCGCCTTCTTCCAGCCGCCGAACACCTCGTCGACGGTGAAGGTCGTGAGCTTGGGGAAGTCCGCCGCGTGCTTGGCCAGCACCTTGGCCGAGCGCGGCCGCAGGTGGTACTTGGCCGCGACGGCCTGGCCTTCGTCGGTCCACAGGAACTTGAGGTAGGCCTCGGCCTGCCTGCGCGTGCCCTTGCGGTCGACGACCTTGTCGACCACGGCGACCGGGTTCTCGGCCAGCACCGTCCAGCCGGGATAGACGACCTCGAAGTCACCGCCGAACTCGCGCTTGATCAACGGCACCTCGCTCTCGAAGGTGACCAGCGCGTCGCCCAGGCCGCGCTGCGCAAAGGTGGTGGTCGCGCCGCGCCCGCCGCCGTCGAGCACCGGCACGTTGGCGAAGATGCGGCCGACCAGCGCCTCGGCCGCCGGCGTGCTGACGCCCTTCTTGAGCGCTGCGCCCCAGGCCGCGAGGTAGGTGTAGCGGCCGTTGCCCGAGGTCTTGGGGTTGGGCACGATCACCGACACGCCCTTGCGACCGAGGTCGTCCCAGTCGCGGATGTTCTTCGGGTTGCCCTTGCGCACCAGGATCACCGACACCGACGTGGTCGGCGAGGCGTTGTCGGGCAGGCGCTTGGCCCAGTCGGCGGCCACCAGGCCGCCGCGATCGAACAGGATGTCGATGTCGTTGGCCTGATTCATCGTGATCACGTCGGCCTCCAGGCCGTCGGCCACCGCGCGCGCCTGGGCGCTGGAGCCGCCGTGGCTCTGGTTCACCGTGAGGTCCTCGCCGGTGGTCTTCTTCCAGTGGGCGATGAAGACGGCGTTGTAGTCCTTGTAGAACTCGCGCGAGACGTCGTAGCTGACGTTCAGCAGCGCCGGGCCGGCCGTGGCCAGACCCGCCAGTCCGGCGAGGGTGAGCGCGGCCAGCGCGCGACGGGCGATCGAGGGAGCTGTAGGCATCTTGGGGCTCGGCAGGTTGGACACCGCGACGGGAACTCGGCGAGCCCGGGATGCTAGGCAAGCCGAACCCAAGTCCAAACGACAGTTTGATGGAATGCTTATGCGAATCTCGCACAAGCAGACGCGCCAGCAGGCGCACCGCGGCGGCGGTACGGGCTGCTGGCGCGTGGGTCAGGAGCGAGGCCGAGGGCGGGCGCCGGGCCCGCCGCCGCCTACTTCTTGCTGTAGATCTGGTCGAACACGCCGCCGTCGGCGAAGTGGGTCTTCTGGGCCTTGGTCCAGCCGCCGAACACGTCGTCGAT
>NZ_CADEFR010000028.1 GCF_902826655.1 uncultured Methylibium sp.
TCAGGCCCTGGTTGCCCAGCTCCTTGTAGAAGGGCACGTTGGAGTCGCCGTTGATCGTCGACACCACCGCGGTCTTCTTGCCCTCGGACGAGAACTTCTTGATCTTGGCGATGATGGTCTGGTAGTCGCTGTGGCCGAAGGGGGTGTACTCCTCCATGATGTCGGCCTCGGCGACGCCCTTGCTCTTGAGGAAGGCGCGCAGGATCTTGTTGGTGGTGCGCGGGTACACGTAGTCGGTGCCCAGCAGCACCCAGCGCTTGGCCGAGCCGCCGTCCTTGCTCATCAGGTACTCCACCGCGGGGATGGCCTGCTGGTTGGGTGCGGCGCCGGTGTAGAACACGTTCTTCGACAGTTCCTCGCCCTCGTACTGCACCGGGTAGAACAGCAGCGAGTTGGTCTCCTCGAAGACCGGCAGCACCGACTTGCGCGACACCGAGGTCCAGCAGCCGAACACGACCGCGACCTTGTCCTGCGTGATCAGCTGCTTGGCCTTCTCGGCGAACAGCGGCCAGTTGGACGCCGGGTCGACGACCACCGCCTCGAGCTTCTTGCCCATGACGCCGCCCTTGGCGTTGATCTCGTCGATGGTCATCATCACCGTGTCCTTGAGCACGGTCTCCGAGATCGCCATCGTGCCCGACAGCGAGTGCAGCACGCCGACCTTGATGGTGTCGGCGGCGCGCGCGCCGAACGAGGCACCGAAGCCGAGCGTGGCGACCGCGGCAGCGGCCAGGGTCCGTACGGCGAAGGTGCGGCGGGTGGTGGAAAGCGACATGGACGAACCTCCTGGGGAGATGGACGTGACGGACGTGATGGACGGGAGACCGACGGAGAAGACAGGAACCGACGCAGTGTCCGGAGCGCGCCGCGGGCGGGGAATACGGCAGATGTCGTAGGTGCGCCGGCGGGCGGCCCTCGCTTTCCCTGAGGCGTCGAAGGCGGAATCCGGGTCCAATCGCAAGCTTGTCGCCCGAATGATTCAGGCGACGAAACGCGACGAGACAAGACGCGACGCCAGATCGCCGAGCCAGGGAGAGGACCGTGCAGGACAGGTGGTGGATGCGGCCGTTGGCCGTGGTGGTCGGCCTGCTGGTCGGCTGCCTGCTCGCCGAAGCGGCCGTGCGCCTCTACTTCGCGTGGAGCGTCGGACCGCGCGTGCTGCTGTACGGGACCGGCTGGTACCGCAACACCACCGGCACCGACGGCAGCCAGCCCAAGACCCTCACCGACGACGAGGCCCGGCAGGCAGTGGCCGAATGGGCCCGCGACGACTCGGTCGAGCGCCACGGCAAGGCGCTGCAGGGCTACACGAAGTTCTTTCCCAACGAACTCAAGACCACCCAGGATCCGGACAGCGGCGAGCGCATCCCGGTGCGCATCAACGGCAGCGGCTTCCGCGGCGCGGACTTCGCGCCGACCAAGGCCCCCGGGGTGGTGCGGGTGCTGACCCTCGGCTCATCGTCCACCTTCGGCTACTACAACCCCGACGACGCCACCTACCCGGTGCTGATGGAGCGGGCGCTGAACGCCGCGTGCGGCGGCACGCCGCGCTTCGAGGTCATCAACTTCGCGGTGCCCCATGCCACGGCCGAGAAGGTGGCCGCGATGTTCCTGGCCGAGGGCGTCGCGCTGGCGCCCGATGCCGTCACCTTCTACGAAGGCCGCAACGACAGCACGCTCGCCGCCGATCGCGGCGGCCCGGTCGAGCGCGCGTACGCGGTGGCGACGCGCCGGCTGCTGCTGGTCGCGCTGGTCGACCAGCTGCTGGTCGGCGAGCGCGTCTCGCTCACCGATCCGACGCTGAAGTTCGAACCCTATGCCGCCGAGCGCAGCGGGGTGTTCCTGGGTCACGTCGCGCGCATCCTCGACGCGGCGCGCGCGCGCAAGATCGTGTTCGTCGCGGCGAACCAGCAGGCGACCTCGCGGTCGCCGCTGCCCCACGATCAGGAAGACCGCCTCAAGCTCAAGGGCGTCACCTACGCCCAGGAAACCGGCGAGATCCGCCGCCGGCTCGACCGCGGCGAGCGCGTGAGTTCCTTCGAGTACTCGCTGCTCGTCCACCAGCGCCTGATGCAGGACCTGCGGCAATGGGCCGAGCGCGAGCGCCTGCCCTTCGTCGACGTGATCGACGCGCTGGACCAGGACCGGCACCTGCTGCTGTCCTGGGTCCACCTGCACCCCGACGCCAACCGCGTGATCGCGACACGCTTCGCCGAGGCGCTGCAGCGCCAGTTCTGCCCCGCCGCGCGCTGACAGCGGCGGCCGGCGCGCGGTTCATCCCGGTTCCGCGCTTGCTGGCAGGGCGCGGCGTTCAGGGGTGAGCGGCGGCTTGCGGCCATCTGCAGACGTTCAGTACCGGCAGCATTCGGGCACTTCATTGAGCTGCACCACGCGGCGCCGATCAGGCACGTGCACGCAACTCCCTCACGCCGCGGCCCAGCTTGCGTCGCAACAGGTTGCGAAGGGTCACACCGTCGGAATAGCCGATCTGTGCGGCGATTTGGTCGACGCTCTCGCTGCCGGTTCGCAGCAGATGCACCGCACGCTCGACGCGCAGATCCTGGAAGTACGAGAGGGGTGTCTTGCCCAATACGCTTTGCACGCGCCGCGCCAAGGTGCGTTCACTGGCGCCCGCTGCGATGGCCGCATCGGCGAGAGAGAACCCGTGCGCGAGTTGCTGCCTGGCCCAGCCCTCAAAGCGCTCGACCACTGGGTCGGCATGGGCCAGGTGATCGGGGATCACGAACTCAGCTTGCGAGCCGCGGGCCTCTACCAGCAGGTATCGCGCCGCCAGAGCCGCCAGCGCTGGGCTACGGCTGCGCACGACGCTCAATGCCAGGTCGAGATGAGCCAAGGCGGCGCCGGCCGTGGTGAAGCCGGCCGAATTCACAAGCATGCGGGACTCGTCGAGCACCACGTGCGGATAGCGCTGCCGAAACATTGGCGCCAGCCACCACGAAGTTGTGGCGCGCTGGCCATCTAGCAGCGCGCTTTCCGCCAGCAAGAACGTGCCAGTGCAGGCGGCGCCAGCGGCCGCGCGGGCGCTTGACCATTGCTGCAACGCGACGACCGCGTCGGCCACGTCCGCATGCGCGAGACGCGCGGCGAGTGCGTCTGGCATCTTGGCGCCGAGTGCGGGCACCAGAACAACGTCAGGGTTTTCCACGCGGTGCACTGGCACGACCGGTACCGCCAGACCGTGCGCGGTGCGCACGCGACGCCGAACGCCGACCAACGTGACGTTGATGGGCGGCGGCGCCTGTGCGAGCGAGCCTGCCAGTTCATTGGCCGTGCTCAGTGTGTCCATGAGTGCAGCAAGACCCAGGTCGAACACGCCATCGAGAACAAGAAGGTGCAGATTCATGGCGGAAATGATATCAATGTTGTCATTCCTGCCACTCGCAAAAACTGCCGTCGCACCCGAGACTTCGGACTCGCCAACGCTTTCACCCGTTCAACCAGAGGATCACTCCATGACCAAGTTCGCCCTGTTCGTCCGCCTTGAAGCCAAGCCTGGCCAGGAAGCCGCCGTTGCCGACTTTCTGAGAAGCGCGTTGCCGCTCGCCAACGCCGAATCGGGCACCACCGCCTGGTTCGCATTGAAGTTCGGCCCATCGACGTTCGGCGTCTTTGACGCTTTTGCGGACGAGGCCGGCCGCGAGGCTCACCTGCACGGCCAGATCGCCGCCGCGTTGATGGCGAACGCAGCCGCCTTGCTCAGTACACCGCCTAACATCGAGAAGATCGAGCTGCTGGCGGCGAAATTGCCTGGCTGACGAGCTGTCCGCGGCGGCAAATGTGAAGCTCCACATGGCTTGAGTGATCGGGATGAAGAGGCCCTGTCCTCGTGCGCCGCTCCTTCAAACCGATCCCGATTGAACCGCTCTTGCCGGCGGTGGTCGCAACGAATTCGTCGCTGCCACAAACCGCCTCTGCGAGCGGGCGGCTAGGCCGCACGGTCTTAACCCGCGCGTTGCGCCTCCATCGCGCTGACTACCGTCTACCCGCGTGTGCCGTCCACGGGGCGACCGGCGTACCGGGCCGACCGCTTCGTGACGCCGGATTCAGGGCCGTGGATGTCGGTTCAGGGTCGAAAGCCGCCCCTGTGCGATCCTCCGCCCCATGCTGCGCACCCTCAAGGATCTCTTCGAGTCGATCACGACGCCCGCCGCCTCGACATCGCAGGCTGCGACCGAGCACACGTTGCAGTTGGCCACCGCCGTGCTGCTGGTCGAGGTGATGCGCTCCGACGCCGAGCTGCATGCCGACGAGCGCTCGGCGGTGATCCATGCGCTGCGCGACAAGTTCGCGCTGGCGCCCGACGAGCTGGAGCGGCTGCTCGAGCTGGCGCTGCAGACCTCGCGCGAGGCGACCGACTTCTTCGGCTTCACCTCGCGGCTCAACGACGCCTTCTCGATGGAGCAGAAGCTGCGCATGGTCGAGCACCTGTGGCGCGTGGCCTATGCCGACGGCACGCTGTCGGCGCACGAGAACCACGTGATGCGCCGCCTGTCCGACCTGCTGTACATCCCGCACGGCGCCTACGTCGCGGCCAAGCAGCGCGCGCAGCAGGCGGTGGCGGCGGCCGCGCCGCGCGCTCAGAGCTGACGGCGCTTCTCGACCCGGCTCAGGAAGACCTCGTACTCGCGCTCGTCGACGCCGTAGCTGTGGTCGTCGTCCGGGAAGCGCCCGGACTTGACCTCGTCGATGTAGACCTTGAGGCCCTGCACCGCCACCTCGGTCAGGTTGGCGTAGCGCTTGGTGAACTTGGGCTTGAAGTCGGTGAACACGCCCAGCAGGTCGTAGGACAGCAGGATCTGCCCGTCGCAGCCCGCGCCGGCGCCGATGCCGATGGTCGGGATCTCCAGCTGCTCGGAGATCACCTTCGCGATCTTCGCCGGCACCGCCTCGAACTCGAGCATGAAGCCGCCGGCATCCTGGATCGCGAGCGCGTCCTCCAGGATCTTCATCGCCGCGTCGGCGCTGCGGCCCTGGATGCGGAAGCCGCCGAACATCGCGATCGTGTGCGGCGTCAGGCCGATGTGCGACGCGGTCGGGATGCCGGCGTCGACCAGCGCCTTCAGGATGTGCGCCTGCGACTTGCCGCCCTGCGGCTTGACCGCGTCGCAGCCGCCGTCCTGCATGAAGCGCGTGGCGTTGGCCAGCGCGCGCTCCACCGTGTGATAGCTCTGGTAGGGCATGCAACCGAGCGTGAAGGTGTTGGGCGCGCCGCGCCGCACCGCCTGGGCGTGCATCACCATCATGTCCATCGTCGCCGGCACGGTGCTGGTGTGGCCGTGGGCGACCATCGCCAGGCTGTCGCCGACGACCGCGACGTCGACGCCCGCGGCCTCGGCCCAGCGCGCCGAGGTGTAGTCGGGCACCGAGGTGTAGACCATCTTCTCGCCGGTCCGCTTGGAGTCGCGGATGTCGGTGATCGTGCGCTTCTTGCGGTCGGCGGGCGTCGGGGCGTTCATGGCGGGTCCGGGAGGAGTCAGCGGCGGAAGATCGTGTTGAGCTCGGCGAAGGGCAGGGCCTGCTGCGCGAAGTCGAAGCGGCCCTGGTCGCGCACCTCGCGCGCCGCGCGCATCAGCTCGCCCAGCGCGGCGCGCGCCAGCGACGAACCCAGGCTCACGCGCCGCACGCCCAGCGCGGCCAGCTCGGGCAGCGTCGGCGTCGCGCCGGACAGCCCCATCACCACGTTGACCGGCTTCGGCGCGACCGCCTGCACCACCGCGCGGATGTCCTCGGCGCTCCGCAGCCCGGGCGCGAACAGCACGTCGGCGCCGGCCTCGGCATAGGCCTGCAGGCGGCGGATCGTGTCGGCCAGGTCGTTGCGGCCGTGCAGCAGGTTCTCGGCGCGCGCGGTCAGCGTGAAGGGGAAGGGCAGCGACTGCGCCGCCTGCACCGCGGCGGCCACGCGCTCGACGGCCAGCTCGAAGGGATGGATCGGGTCCGCGGGCCGGCCGGTCGCGTCCTCGATCGAGCCGCCGACCAGGCCGCATTGCGCGGCCAGGAGAATGGTTTCGGCGCAGTGCGCCGGCGTATCGCCGAAGCCGCCCTCGAGGTCGGCCGAGACCGGCAGCTCGGTCGCGTCGACGATGGCCCGTGCGTTGGCCAGCGTCTCCTCGCGGCTGACCTGGCCCTCGGCGTCGGGCCGGCCCAGCGAGAACGCATGGCCGGCACTGGTGGTGGCCAGCGCCTCGAAGCCCAGGCCGGCCAGCAGCCGCGCCGAACCGGCGTCCCAGGGGTTGGGGATGACGAAGATGCCGGCGCGCTGGTGCAGCGCGCGCAGGCGCGCGCCCTTGCGGGCTTGCGTCGCGGCCGGTGTCGGCGCGCTCATGGCTTGACCACCGGCAGCGCCGGCCGACGGCCCAGCACCGCGCCCTGCGACAGCGGCTGCACCAGCTGGCCGTAGAGGTGCAGCCAGCCGTAGCGGCCGGTCGGTACCGGCGGCGTGAAGCCCTCAAGCCGCCGCGCGATCTCGCCGGCGGCGACTTCCAGTTCGATGCGGCGCGCCGTCAGGTCGATCGTGATCATGTCGTCGTCGCGCACCGCGGCCAGCGGGCCGCCCTCGGCCGCCTCGGGCATGACCTGGCCGATGGTGATGCCGCTGTTCAGGCCCGAGAGTTCGCCGTCGGTGACGACCGCGACCTCGCTGCCCAGGCCGGCGCCGACCAGGGCCGCCATGAAGCTGGCCGCGAACACCGTGCCCGGGCCGCCCTTGGGTCCCAGCATGCGCAGCACGATGACCTGGCCGGGGCGCACGGCGCCGGTCTTCAGGCCTTCGATCGCGATGGCTTCGTCCTCGAAGACCTTGGCCGCGCCGCGGAAGCGCCGGATCGCCGCCGGCACCGCCGCCAGCTTGACCAGCGCGCCGTCGGGCGCCAGCGAGCCGCGGATGATCATCAGGCCCGGCTCGGCCGCGAAGGGCTCGGCGAGCGGGCGGATGTAGCGCGCGTCGGGCTCCGGCGTCTCGTCGACCCAGGCGCCGAGCGGCCGGCCGGTGACCGTCTGCACGTCCAGGTCCAGCACCGCGGCCAGGCGGCGCTGCACGCCGCGCACGCCGCCGGCGGCCTCGAAGGTCTCGATGCGGTCGGGTCCGTTCGGGCGGATGCGGGTCAGCATCGGTACCAGATCGGCGGCGCGCTCGAACTCGGCGATCACGTCGACCGGGCACTCGGCCTCGATCGCGATCGCGATCAGGTGGCGCATCACGTTGACCGAGCAGCCGGTCGCGACCGCGAAGCGCACCGCGTTGCGGAAGGCCGCGGGCGTGAGGATGGCGCGCGGGCGCAGGTCCTCGGCCACCATCGCGACGATGCGCGCGCCGGCCTGGTCGGCCAGCGCGTGCAGGCGCGGCCCGTCGGCGCGGATCGGCGCGTTGCCCGGCAGCGCCATGCCCAGCGCCTCGGCCAGGCAGTGCATCGAGTTGGCGGTGGCGAGGCCCGCGCAGACGCCGGGCCCGTCGATCGCGACGCGGCACATGTCCTGCAGTTCACCCAGCGCCATCTGCCCGGCCTTGACGCTGCCGACCGACTTGTAGACCTCCTCGATGTCGACGTGGTGCTCGCCGCACTGGCGGCCGAGCTGGTAGCCGCAGGCCAGCACCAGGCTGGGCACGTCCAGGCGGCCGGCGGCCATCAGGTGGGCCGGCGTGGTCTTGTCGCAGCTCGACAGCAGCAGCATGCCGTCGAGCTCGGCGCCCTCGACCTGGACCTCGATGTCGTTGACGATCAGGTCGCGCGTCGGCATCAGGTAGCGGCCCTGGCGGCCGGCGCTGGTCACGAAGTCCGACGGCGCGGCGGTGCGGATCTCCAGCGGCAGGCCGCCGGCCGCGCGGATCGCCGAGGCGACGCGCTTCGCGATGCCGTCGAGGTGCTGGAAGCACACCGACAGGCCGCTCGAGGTGTTGACGACCGCGATCTTGGGCTTGTCGAAGTCGGCCTCGGCGATGCCCATCGCGGTCCATTGCGCGTGGCGCACCGCCCAGCGCGTGGAGCCGGGTTCGAAGTTGCTTCTCAGGGGTTTGCGGGACATGGCATTCGAGTCGGTTCAGTCGTCGAGCCGCGCGCCCTGGCGATTGAGCGCCTCGCGGATCGTGCGGCCGGGGATGTCGCGCGGCGCGACGCGCTCGCGCGCGGCCAGCGTCGCGGCGACGCCGAGCGCCTGGCCGTAGGAGAAGCACTGCGCGGTGACGCGCGCCGAGGCCACCGCCTCGTGCTCGGCCGACAGGCAGCGGCCGCCGAACAGCAGGCCTTCGCCGCGCGCCGGCACGAAGCAGCCCCAGGGCACCTCGTACCAGTCGTTCAGCAGCCACTCGACGCGCGGCCTGGCGCCGGCGTGCAGCTCGATCGGCCAGGGCGAGCGCGCCACGCCGTCGGCGAACTTGCTGCCGGCCACGACGTCGGCATTGCGCAGCATCGCGACGCCCTTGCCCTGGCGCGTCTGGCGCACGCCGACCTGCACCGCGGTGTCGTTGATCCAGCTGGCTTCGCAGCCGGCGAGCCGGTCCTTGAAGAAGCGGGCGTACTCGCGGGCCTGGCGGCGGCCCTCGACCTCGGCCTCGGTGAAGTCGGCGGCGATCACGGTGTTGAGCTCGCGGCCGTCGGCGCCGCGCACGCGCGTGCAGTTGCACAGCAGCTCGCCGGGGCGCGTGGTCTCGAACAGCCAGATCTTCTGGCGCGGCAGTGCGTAGCCGGCCTCGGCCGCCTCGGCGATCAGCGCGCTGACCTGCGGCGGCATGATGGTGTCGCTGCCGTAGGCGGCCTTGAAGCGCGCGGTGTCCACGCCCTGCAGGCGGAAGATCATCGTCGGGTTCTGCACCGTGCCGTCGGCGCCGCACCAGGTCTCGAGGCCGGCCATCGCCACGAGGTCGGCGTCGCCGCTGGCGTCGATCGTCAGGCCGGCGCGCACGTCGAGCAGGCCGCCCTTGGTCCAGACCGTCGCGCCGCCGATCGCGTCGCCGTCGCGGTGCACGCCGATCGCCAGCGCGTGGTACGCGAGCTGCACGCCGGCGTCGACCAGCAGCGCGTCGGCCGACTCGCGCCAGGCCAGCGGTTCATGCACGCGCGTCCAGGTCTTGCCGTAGAGCACCGGCGCGGCGAGGCCGCCGCGCTGCTCCATCGCGGCGATGAAGTCGTCGACGAAGCCGTGCACCAGCTGCTTCGGCCGGGTCGGCGACGCCTCGGCTTCGTACAGGCCGCAGATCGTGCCGGACAGGCCGGCCACCGCGCCGCCGCCGCAGAAGCCGTAGCGTTCGACGAGCAGCGTCTTCAGGCCGGCGCGCGCCGCGGTGGTGGCGGCCGCGACGCCGGTCGCGCCGCCGCCGACGACGAGCAGGTCCACGTCGACGCGGCGGGAGGGTCGGGCATCCATCGCAGGGCCTCCGTCAGCGCAGCTGCATCGCGACGCCGGGCAGCCAGGTCACGAGCTGCGGCCACATCAGCGTGCAGGCCAGCGTGATGACCTGCAGCACGATGAAGGGGATCATGCCCCAGTACATGTGGCGCATCGTGATCTCGGGCGGGGCGACGGCGCGCAGGTAGAAGATCGCCGGCGCCATCGGCGGCGTCAGGTAGCTGGTCTGGATCATGATCAGGAACAGGATGCAGAACCAGACCGGGTCGAAGCCGGCGGCCTTGACCAGCGGCGTGAAGATCGGCAGGAAGATCAGCACGATCGAGATCCAGTCCAGGAAGAAGCCGGCCAGGAACAGGATGAACAGCATCATCCCCAGCAGCGCCCAGGGCGACAGGTCCAGGTGGGTGATGATCGAGCTGGCGAGGTTGATGCCGCCGCCGCCGATGAACACCCCGGTGAACAGCGTGCCGCCGAGCAGCACGAACATGATCATCGCGGTGACGCGCAGCGTCTTCAGCAGCGACTCGTACAGGCCGGCCCAGGTGAAGCGGCCGTAGAGCGCGGTCAGCCCCACCGAGCACACGGCGCCCAGCGCGGCCGCCTCGGTCGGCGAGGCCAGCCCGGCGAGGATGGAGCCCAGCACCGCGACGATCATGCCCATCGGCGGCAGCAGGTTGCGCGTCGTGATGCCGAGCTTCTGCACGAACGTCGGATCGCCCGGCTCGGGCGGGATGCGCGGGCCCATCTCGGGCTTGAAGAGGCACAGGAAGAAGATGTAGACGAGGTAGAGCCCGGCCATCAGGAAGCCCGGCAGCACCATGCCGTACATCAGGTCGCCGACCGACAGGTTGGCCAGCGGGCCCATCACCACCACCACGACCGAGGGCGGGATGATGGTGCCCAGCGAGCCGCCGGCGCAGATCGTGCCGCTGATCAGGCTCTTGTTGTAGCCGTAGCGCAGCATGATCGGGATCGTCAGCAGGCCGACCACCGACTCGGTGGCGCCGATCACGCCGCTGGAGGCCGCGAAGACGATGCACATCAGCACCGTCGCCAGCGCCAGGCCGCCGGGCAGGCGGCGCGTCCAGATGTGGATGGCCTCGAACAGCCGGTCGGCGATGCCGGACTTCTCGAGCATCGCGCCCATGAAGACGAACAGCGGCACCGCGGCGAAGACGAAGTTCGACGACAGGTCGTCGATCTTCTCGATGAACTGGTGGATGACGTTGGGACCGAAGATGACCAGGCCGAAGGCGGCCGCGGTCAGCATCATCGCGAACGCGACCTGCACGCCGAGGAACATCAGCCCGAAGGCCAGCGGCAGCATGAAGAAGGGCAGGTACTCGGTCATGACGGCTGCGACGGGTGGTCGTTGGTCGCGCTGCGCAGCGACTTGAGCAGCTCGCACAGCACCTGCAGCGCGAACATCGCGAAGGCGATCACGAAGACCGCGCGGAAGGGCCACACCGGCAGGTTCAGGGCCGACTGGCCCGAGGTCTCGCCGCGCGTGTAGCCGGACAGGAAGTAGTTGAAGAGCGCGACGCTCAGCCACACCAGCAGCGGCAGCACCAGCGCGTAGGCCACGGCGTCGATGCGGCGGCGCGTGCGCGGCGCCAGGTGCATGCTGAGCACGTCGATGCGGATGTGCTCGCCCTGCCGCAGCGTGTAGGCCAGGCCCAGCAGGAAGTGCGAGCCGGTCAGCAGGTAGCCGACCTCGTAGGCCCAGATGGTGGGCGCGCCGAACGCATAGCGCGCGACGACCTCCCAGGTGGTGGCGAGCACGAGCGGCACCAGCAGCAGCGCGGCGATCACGCCGACCGCACCCACCGCACGCTCGGCCCAGGCGATGAGGCGATCCACTCGCGTCTCCGGCTCAGGGGTTCGGGATCGGCCCGCCGCGTCGGCGGCGGGCCGGGGGAGGGACGGGTCAGGCCTGCTTGACCTTGACCTTGCGCCAGTGGTCGGCGTCACGCCAGGCCGCGTCGAAGTCGACCTGGCTCTTGTGCACCTTGGCGAACCACTTGTACTTGCCGTCCTTGGCCGTCTTCTCGGCCCAGTCGAGGCCGATCTTGCGGGCCGCGAACTGCACCTCGTCGTCGAGCTCGACCATCTGCACGCCCTGCTTCTTGAAGAAGTCGAAGGCCTTGACGTCCTCGGCGCCGATGCGCGTCCAGGTCTCCATCGTCACCAGCTTGGCGACCAGCTCGACCAGCTGCCGGTCGGCCGGCGGCATCTTGTTCCAGACGTCCTTGTTGATGACCAGCTCGAAGGGCGCGGTCGGCTGGTGCACGCCCGGGTAGCTCAGGTACTTGGCGACCTTGTAGAAGCCCGGCGAGATGTTCTCCCACAGCGTGCCCCACTCGGTGGCGTCGATCGCGCCGCGCTCGAGCATCGGGAACACGTCCCCGGCAGCGGTGGTCACCGGCGCGGCGCCGAGGTCCTTGGACATCTCCAGCCAGGCGCCGGCGGTGCGCAGCTTCAGGCCCTTCAGGTCGGCCAGCGACTTGACCGGCTTGCGCGAGTGCAGGAAGACCTCGGCGGTGCGGATGAACAGCGGCATCGAGATGACGCCGTCGGCCTCGTCGCGGAACTGGCGCTGCAGGTCGACGCCGCCGCTCTCGTACAGCCAGTGCAGCATGCGCTCGGTGTCGAAGGTGCCGGCGTAGCCGCCGAACAGCACGGTCGTCGGGTCCTTGCCCCAGTCGTAGCCCATCCAGGTGTGGCCGCACTCGGCGAGGCCGTTCTTCACCGTCTCGGGCACCTTCAGCGCGTTGCCGAGCCCGCCCCCCGGGAAGGGCTGGATCTTGAAGCGCCCGCCCGAGAAGAAGGCCATGCGCTCGCAGAAGGCCTTGGCGCCGACGTCCATGACGGGACCGCCGGCCCAGCCGGTGGCCATCTTCCAGTTGTAGGTCGGTCCGCCGGCCTGGGCGGCCGCGCCGGCGGCGGCCATGAGGCCCGCGCTGCCGATCGCGGCGTTCACGAAGTTGCGACGCTTCATCGTTGGTCTCCTGGGGTGGGGCGAGCGGTCGCTCGCGGGGCGGGGCGGGTCGGTCGTGCCGGTCAGGCGAACGCCTTCTCTTCTTCGGACGTGAGCTGCGGGCCGTCGAGCGTGACGCGCTGCTCCTGGACATCGGCCGCGCGGAAGCGCGCGATCAACGGCCTGAGCTCGGGCTTGATGTGCGTCTCGTCGTAGCCGTTGAACAGGTGGCCGACCAGGCCGCGCTTCAGGTCGCTGGTGCCCATGAACCAGTCCGCGATCGGGAAGCTGAGGTTCATGTTGAGGTGCATCATGATTCCCTGGTTGTGGTGCGACTTGTGGTGGCGGCGGATCGTGTTGACGAAGGGGACGTTGCGCACGAACCAGTTCTCGTGGACGTGGCAGCAGAAGTGGAAGACCTCGTAGACGAGGTAGTGCGAGACCATCGTCATGTAGAGGATGTAGCCGGCGTTCGGGTTGATCAGCACCGACGCCAGCCAGCCCAGCGTGCCGCCGGCCACGCCCAGCACGATCAGCACGCGCCACGGGAAGAACACGATGCGGAACTCGCGCAGCGTGTCGATCGTGACGTCGTTGTCGGTGAAGTACTGGTGGTGTTCGCGGGTGTGGCGCTCGTAGATCGCCCGCAGCGCGAACACGTCGATGCGACGGTGCATCACGTACTTGTGCATGAACCACTCGACGAAGTTGCCGGCCAGGAACACCGGCAGCACCAGCGCCCACTCCCAGGTCGGCGACTGCAGGTGCTGCACGCAGTACCAGATCGCCCCGAGCCCGGCGGCGAACATCACCACCACGTGCAGCGGGCCGTTGTAGAGCGGGTTGATGTTGGACTTGTACTGCTCGCGGAAGCGACGCTGGCGTTCGGACATCATCGTGATCACCATCCACACAACTGATATGTTAGTGGCATCGTAATTGCCGATGACGAATCGCCCATCGGGAACAACCCGCATCGCCGCGGCCGGCGGCCGGCGGCTCGGCTATCGTCGCGACCGCGGGACCCCGGAGTACAGACCACGATGAAAGCTGCGCCGAAGAAGATCGCCGCCCGACGCACGCCGCGGGCCGCTGCGGCCCCCGCGCCGGTCGCGCGCCCGCCCGCGGCCCGCCCGAAGAGCCTGACCTCGCAGGCCTACGAGCGCATCGAGGAGCTGATCGTCACGCTGGAGCTGCCGCCCGGCACGGCGCTGTCCGAAGCCGAGCTGTCGGCGCGCCTGGCGATCGGCCGCACGCCGGTGCGCGAGGCGCTGCAGCGCCTGGCCCGCGAGCACCTCGTGGCGATCCTGCCGCAGCGCGGCGTGCTGGTGTCCGAGATCGACATCAAGCGCCAGCTGCGCCTGCTGGAGACGCGCCGCGAGGTCGAGCGCCTGGTGGTGCGCTGCGCCGCGCGGCGCTGCAGCGAGGCCGAGCGTTCGCGCTTCGAGGCGCTGGCGAAGGAGTTCGAGGCCGCCGGCCGCGCCGACGACGAGACGCGCTTCATGCGCGCCGACAAGGAGTTCAACGACCTGTCGCTGGTGGCGTCGCGCAACGAGTTCGCGGCCGGCGCGATGGGCCTGATGCACGGCCTGTCGCGGCGCTTCTGGTTCCTGCACTACCGCCAGGCCGCCGACACGCCGACGATGGCGCGGCTGCACGGCGACATCGCGCGCGCGATCGCGCAGCGCGACGAGGCCGGGGCCACGAAGGCCCTGGACACGCTGATCGACCACAACGAGGCCTTCACGCGGGCCACCGTCAGCACCGACTTCTGAGTCAGCGCCCGCGCGCCAGCGCCATGTTGGCCGCGGCGGTGCGCGTCTCCACGCCGAGTTTCTCGAACACGTGCTCGAGGTGCTTGGTCACGGTCTTGGGGCTGGTGCCGAGGATCTCGCCGATGTCGCGGTTGGTCTTGCCCTGCGTCACCCAGTGCAGCACCTCGGCCTCGCGGGCGGTCAGCCGGAAGGCCAGCGCCAGCGACTCGATCGTGCCGCGGTCGTCGCTCTCGGTCAGCACCAGCAGCCACTCGTCGTCGCCGGTCGACTCGTGCAGCGCGAAGCTGGCGCGCCGGCCGTCGCGTGCCAGCAGCAGCGGCTGGCCGCCCGGGCGCGCCTGGCGGCCGGTCGCGGCCAGCACGGCCTGGGCCTGCAGCCAGTCGGCCACCGGCGCGGCCAGTTGCTGGCCGTTGCCGCCGCCGCCGACCTGCACCGCGTGCAGCGCGACCAGCAGCTCGCGCGCCAGCGGCGTGGCCCAGACGATGCGCGCGTCGCGGGCCCGCACGGTGATGACCGCGTGGCCGAAGGCGTCGAGCGCGTTGCGGGCCTGGCGCTGCAGGCGTGCGCCGCGCAGGTGGGTCTCGATGCGCGCGATCACCTCGCGCGGCCGGATCGGCTTGGTCACGTAGTCGACGCCGCCGGCGGCGAACGCCGCCACGACATGCTCGGTCTCCGACAGGCCGGTCATGAAGACCACCGGCACCTGCGCGGTGACGGCGTCGGCCTTCAGCCGGCGCGCGACCTCGAAGCCGTCGAGCCCCGGCATCACCGCGTCCAGCAGCACCAGGTCGGGCTGGGTGCGGGCACAGCGCTCGAGGGCGCCTTCGCCGGAGGTGGCGACCAGCACGGTGTAGCCCGACTCGTCGAGCGCGTCGTGCAGCATCGCCAGGTTGTCGGGCTGGTCGTCGACGATGAGGATCACGCCGGCCCCGCCGGCGCCGGCCTCACGCGGCGCGGGGCTGGCGGGCGCCGTCATCGTCGTCGGGTCGGGTCGCGGCGAGCGCCTGCTCGACGCGCGCCGTCAGCGCGTCGAGGCGGAAGTCGCGCGCCAGCGTGCGCAGGCCGTCCACGAAGGCGGCACAGCGCGGGTCGGCCGCCGCCATGCGATCGAGCTCGGCGTGGATGCCTCGCACATAGCCCAGGTGCAGCGGGCCTGACAAGGCCTGCAGGGCGGCGGCGTCGGGCAGATGGAGCGACGCCGCCGACGCGGCCGCGGCCGGCTCGGCCGGCACCGCGGGCTGCGCTTCGAGCCATTGCAGTCCCAGCCGCGCGCCCAGCCAGTCGAGCAGGTCGTCCAGCCGCACCGGCTTGACGATGAAGTCGGCCGGGCCGATGCCGACGTCGTTGTCGAGCGCCTTGTCGAAGGCATTGGCCGAGACGATGGCCGTCGGGGCGCCGGGCGCCAGGCCCTCGGCGCGGCGCCGGCGCAGCGTTTCCCAGCCGTCGATGCCGGGCATCGCCAGGTCCATCAGCACGGCGTCGGGCGCGGGGCCGCCCTGCAGCAGCGCCAGCGCCTCCTCGCCCGACGCCGCGAGCACGAGCTCGAAGCCCAGCGGCTGCAGCAGGTGGGCCAGCAGGTCGCGGTCGACCTCCTCGTTGTCGACCACCAGCACGCGCCGGCGCGGCCCGAGGTAGCCGCTGCGGGCGTGGCGCGCCGCGGCGCGCGGCACGACGGCGCCGGTCAGCTCGGGCAGGAAGAGCCGGATCGCGAAGCGGCTGCCGACGCCGGGCGTGCTGGTGGCCGTCATCTCGCCGCCCATCAGCTCGGTCAGCATGCGCGCGATGGTCAGGCCCAGGCCCGAGCCGGCGACGCTGCTGGCGCCGGCCGCCGCGCCGCGCTGGAAGGGCTCGAAGACGCGCGCCAGTTCGTCGGCGTTCATGCCCGGGCCCGAGTCCTCGATCTCGAAGCGCGCCGTCTCGCGCAGGTGGCTGACGCGGAACACGACGCGCCCGCGCGCGGTGAACTTGACCGCGTTGCCCAGCAGGTTGATGAGGATCTGGCGCAGGCGCTGCTCGTCGGCGCGCACCACCTCGGGCAGCGAGGCCGCGAAGTCGGTGTCGAAGGCGATGCCCTTGGCCGAGGCCTGCAGCTGCATCAGGCCGGCGATCTCGTGCAGGCCGTCGGCAAAGCGCATCGGGCGGGGCTCGAGCGCCAGCTTGCCGGCCTCGATGCGCGCCAGGTCCAGCGTGCCTTCGATCAGGCCCAGCAGGTGGTCGCCGCCGCGGCGGATCACGCGCACCGCCTGCGCCCGCTGCGGCGGCATCGCCTCGTCTTCCTCCAGCAGCTGCGCGTAGCCGAGGATGCTGTTGAGCGGCGTGCGCAGCTCGTGGCTGATCGCGGTGATGTAGCGGCTCTTGGCCTGGTTGGCGCGGTCGGCGACCTGCCGCGCCTGCTGCAGCTGCGCGTCGGTGCGGCGGTGCGACTCGATCTCGCGCATCAGCAGCTGGGTCTGGCGGTTGGACTCCTCCTGCGCGACCTGGCGGCTCTTGTGCGCCAGCACCAGCCACCAGCACACGACGCCGGCCACCAGCAGCATCACCGCGAAGGCCTTGCCGAAGCCGTGGCGCTCGAGCATCAGCGTGATCGCGGTCAGCAGTGGCAGCACCACCAGCATCAGCAGCAGGTAGTGCGCGAGGCCGGTGTCCAGATAGGGCCAGGCGCGCCGCGGCAGCAGCCAGCGCAGCGCGCTGCCCCACTGCGTGGCCAGGCGCGCCGGCTCGGGCTTGCACAGGTCGCCGCAGCGCGCGTCGAGCGTGCAGCACAGCGAGCAGATCGGCCCGCCGTAGGCCGGGCAGCCGGCCATGTCCTCGCCCTCGTAGTCGCGCTCGCAGATGCAGCAGCGCTGCAGGCGCGTGGTGGTGCCGGACTCCGAGGCGGGGGCGGGCGCCGGCGTGTCGCTGCGCGCCAGGTAGTAGCGGCCCTTCGTCCACCAGGCCAGCAGCGGCGAGGCGACGAAGGCCGTGACGAGCGCGATCGCCGCCGAGAAGGCCTGCGCCGCCGCGCCGAACGCGCCCAGGTGCGCAGCGACCGACAGCGCCGAGGCGATGCCCATCGCGCCGACGCCGACCGGGTTGACGTCGTAGAGGTAGGCGCGCCGGTACTCGACGCCCGCCGGCGACAGCCCCAGCGGCTTGTTGACCACCAGGTCGGCCACGACCGCCATCATCCAGGCGATCGCGATGTTGGAGTACAGGCCCAGCACTTCGCCCATCGCGGCGAAGACGTTCAACTCCATCAGCAGCAGCGCGATCATCGTGTTGAAGACGACCCAGACCACGCGCCCCGGGTGGCTGTGCGTGACGCGCGAGAAGAAGTTGGACCACGCCAGCGACCCGGCGTAGGCATTGGTGACGTTGATCTTGAGCTGCGAGATCACGACGAACAGCGCCGTCACCGCGACCGCGGTGCCGTAGTGCGAGAACACCATCTCGTAGGCCGCCAGGTACATCTGGTTGGGGTCGACGGCGCGCTCGGCCGGCACGCTGAGCGTGATCGCCAGGTAGGCCAGCAGCGCGCCGCCCAGCATCTTGAGCACGCCCGGCAGCACCCAGCCCGGTCCGCCGATCAGCACCGCGGTCCACCAGCGGCGCCGGTTGGCCGTGGTGCGCTCGGGCATGAAGCGCAGGTAGTCGGCCTGCTCGCCCATCTGCGTGATCAGCGCGATGCCGACCGTGGTGGCCGCGCCGAAAGCAAGCCAGCCGAAGCCGGGGTGGCCGCCGGTCTCGCCGGCGTAGGCCGTCAGGCCGCCGATCAGCCCCGGGTTGGCGTGCAGCACCGCGACGTAGGGCGCCACCAGCAGGGCGGCCCACAGCGGCAGCGTCCAGGCCTGCAGCCGGCCGATCGCGGTGACGCCGTGCGTCACCAGCGGGATCACGACCAGCGCGCACACCAGGTAGCCCCAGGCCGGCGGGATGTCGAACACCAGCTCCAGCGCGTAGGCCATCACCGCGGCCTCGAGCGCGAAGAAGATGAAGGTGAAGCTCGCGTAGATCAGCGAGGTGATGGTCGACCCGATGTAGCCGAAGCCCGCGCCGCGCGTCAGCAGGTCCATGTCGACGCCGTGGCGCGCCGCGTAGACGCTGATCGGCAGCCCGGCCAGGAAGATCACCAGCCCGGTCGCCAGGATCGCCAGCGCCGCGTTGACGAAGCCGTAGCGCAGCAGCAGCGTGGCGCCGATGGCCTCGAGGATCAGGAAGGAGGCCGCGCCGCCGAGCGCGGTGTTGGCCACCCGCAGCGGCGACCACTTGCGAAAGCTGCGCGCGGTGAAACGCAGTGCGTAGTCCTCCATCGACTCGCGCGCGACCCAGGAGTTGTAGTCGCGGCGCACCTTGACGACGCGCTGGGGGGCGTCGTCCAGGCGGGCGGGCGGAGGCGGATCGAGGGCGGCGGGATCCATGGCGGCGTGGTTAGCATCAAGAACCGAACCACCCGGCGTGGCATCCATCCTGCAGAGCCCGAACCCATGGACCTGACCCCGCGCGAGAAGGACAAGCTGCTGCTCTTCACCGCCTCGCTGTTGGCCGAACGGCGCAAGGCGCGCGGCCTGAAGCTCAACCACCCCGAGGCGGTGGCGCTGATCTCGGCCGCGATCCTGGAAGGTGCGCGCGACGGCAAGAGCGTCGCCGCGCTGATGAGCGAAGGCCGCCAGGTGCTGGCGCGTGCCGACGTGATGGAGGGCGTGGCCGAGATGATTCCCGAGATCCAGGTCGAGGCCACGTTCCCGGACGGCACCAAACTGGTTACCGTGCACCAACCGATTGCATGAGGCATGCACCATGAAGAACCTTCGCTCGCTGCTGTTCACCGTTCCGGGTCTGGGGGTCGCGGCCGTCGCCCGGGCCCACGAAGGGCACGGCCAGGAGGGCCTGCACTGGCATGCCTTCGACGCCTGGGGCTGGGTCGCGCTGGCCGTGGCGGCGGCCGCGGCGCTGTGGTTCGCGCGTCGCAAGTGAAGAGCCGGCCGCGATGCTGATCCCCGGCGAACTGATCCCGGCCGACGCGCCCGACCACGCGCTGATGCCCGGCCGGCGCGCGCTGACGCTGGTGGTCGAGAACCGCGGCGACCGGCCGATCCAGGTCGGCTCGCACTACCACTTTGCCGAGACCAATCCGGCGCTGGCCTTCGACCGGACCGCCGCGCGCGGCATGCGTCTGGCCATCGCCTCGGGCACCGCGGTGCGCTTCGAGCCCGGCCAGCAGCGCACGGTGACGCTGGTGGACTACGCCGGGGCGCGCGCGGTCTGGGGCTTCCGCGGCGAGGTGCAGGGCACTTTGTAACAGTGACCGCTGCCCGGCCCGAATAATCGGGCATGACCTCGATCCTGGTGGTGGATGTCGGCTGGGCGCAGGTGTTCCGGCTGGCCAGCGACCTGGCGGCGGCGGGCCTGCGGGTCTTCGTCGTCGGGGGCGACACCGGCAAGGCCTGGCTGCTGCCCGCCGGCGTGACGGCGCTGCCCGGGCGCATCGATCCGCTGGACGCGCCCGGGATGATCGCGACGATCGGCCAGGCCCGCGAGCGTTGCGGCGCCGACTGGGTGCTGGCGCTGGCCGAGCCGGTGCTGGCGGCCTGCTGGCGCTACCTGCCCGGCTGGATCGACCGCCTGCTGCCGGCGGTGGCGGCCGCACACCGGCCGCTGTTCGGCCACAAGCAGCGCATGCTCGAGTACGTCGCGGCTCACGGCGTGCCGGTGCCGCGCGGGGTCTGGCTCGTGCGCGGCGACGACGCCGAGATCGAGGCGGCCGGCGGGCAGCTGGGCTGGCCGCTGGTCGTCAAGGTCCCGAACGGCTATGCCGGGCACGGCGTGGTGATCGCGTCGCGCCTGCCCGAGGCCACGCAGGCCGTGCGCTCGCTGTGGAGCGACGACCCGGCGCGCCGGCCGACCTTGCAGGCCTGGCTGCCGGGCGCCACCCGGCTGGTCGGCGGCCTGTTCGAGAACGGTCGGGCGGTGCACCTGATCGGCGCCGAGCGGACCGCCTGCGGCGGCCCGCCGACCGGTCCGGCGCTGCGCTTGCGGACCGAGGCGCAGCCCCGGCTGCTGGACGCCGGGCGGCGCTGCTTCGAGGCCCTGGCCTACACCGGGATCGCCTGCGCCGACTTCGTCGACGACGCCGACGGCTGCCCGCGGCTCGTCGACGTGAACCCGCGGCCCTGGGGATCGATCGGCGTGGCCCGCAGCGCCGGCGTCGACCTGATCGGCGCCTGGGCGCGGCGCTTGCAAGGTGACGACGTCGCGCTGCCGCCCGAGGCGCGACCGGGCATCGACTGGGTGAAGATCCCCGACTACCTGTGGCCCGAGACGACCAGCGGCCTCGACTTCCTGTCGCGGCTGTTCGAACCCGTGGTGTGGCGCTCCTGGTCGCGCCACCGCGCCGCCGACTTCCTGATCGAGATCAAGCTGGCCCAGTACCTGTTGCGCCAACGACTGCGGGAACCCCGGGCCGATCGTGGCCGCGCCGCCGCCGGCCCGCCGCCCCCGCCCTGCTGATGGAGAACCTTCGATGAGCCTCTCGCGCCGCGCCTACGCGGAGATGTACGGCCCCACCGTCGGCGACCGCGTGCGCCTGGCCGACACCGAACTGGTCGTCGAGGTCGAGCGCGACTTCACCTTGCTGGCCGGCGGCTACGGCGAGGAGGTCAAGTTCGGTGGCGGCAAGACCATCCGCGACGGCATGGGCCAGAGCCAGCGCATCAACGGCATCGGCCCCGGCGACGCGATGGACTGCGTGATCACCAATGCGCTGATCGTCGACCACTGGGGCATCGTCAAGGCCGACATCGGCCTGCGCGGCCAGCGCATCGCCGCGATCGGCAAGGCCGGCAATCCCGATGTGCAGCCGGGCGTGGACATCGTCATCGGGCCGGGCACCGAGGTCATCGCGGGCGAAGGCATGATCGTCACGGCTGGCGGCATCGACAGCCACATCCACTTCATCTGCCCGCAGCAGATCGAGGAGTCGCTGGCGAGCGGCGTGACGACGATGCTGGGCGGCGGCACCGGCCCGGCGACCGGGACCTTCGCCACCACCTGCACGCCGGGGCCCGAGAACCTGGCGCGCATGCTGATGGCGGCCGAGGCCTTCCCGATGAACCTGGGCTTCCTCGGCAAGGGCAATGCGAGCCGGCCCGAGGGCTTGAGCCAGCAGGTCGAGGCCGGCGCGATCGGCCTGAAGCTGCACGAGGACTGGGGCACCACGCCCTCGGCCATCGACCAGTGCCTGGCCGTCGCGGACGAGACCGACACCCAGGTCTCGATCCACAGCGACACGCTCAACGAGAGCGGCTTCGTCGAGGACACCATCGCGGCGACGAAGGGCCGCACGCTGTGCGCCTTCCACACCGAGGGCGCGGGCGGCGGGCACGCGCCCGACATCCTGCGCGTGGTCGGCGAGGCCAACTTCCTGCCCAGCTCGACCAACCCGACGATGCCCTTCACGGTGAACACCGTCGACGAGCACCTCGACATGCTGATGGTCTGCCACCACCTCGACGCCAGCATCGCCGAGGACCTGGCCTTCGCCGAGAGCCGCATCCGCAAGGAGACCATCGCCGCCGAGGACGTGCTGCACGACCTGGGCGCCATCAGCATGATGAGCAGCGACAGCCAGGCCATGGGCCGCGTCGGCGAGGTCATCCTGCGCACCTGGCAGACGGCGCACAAGATGAAGGTGCAGCGCGGCGCGCTCGATGGCGATTCCGCGCGCAATGACAACACGCGGGTCAAGCGCTACGTCGCCAAGTACACGATCAACCCGGCCCTCGCCAACGGCATCGCCCACGAGGTCGGGAGCATCGAGGTCGGCAAGTGGGCCGACCTGGTGCTGTGGCGGCCGGCCTTCTTCGGCGTCAAGCCCAGCCTCGTCATCAAGGGCGGCTTCATCGCCAGCGCGCTGATGGGCGACGCCAACGCCAGCATCCCGACGCCGCAGCCGGTGCACGTGCGGCCGATGTTCGGCGCCTACGGCGGCGCGCTGGGGCGCGGCTCGCTCACCTTCCTCAGCCAGGCCGGCGTGGCCGCGGGGGTGGGTGAACGCCTGGGGCTGCGCAAGACCGTCTCGGCCGTGCGCGGATGCCGCACGGTGAAGAAGACCGACATGGTCCACAACGCCTGGCTGCCGGCGATGCAGATCGACGCCCAGACCTACGAGGTGCGCGCCGACGGTCAGCTGCTGAGCTGCGAGGCGGCCGCCGTGCTGCCGATGGCGCAGCGCTACTTCCTGTTCTGAGGCGCTGACGGACCCTCAGGCGCGACGTGCTTGCCGCATCGGCCAGACCCGCAGCCACTCGGCGACGCGCTGGGCGACGCCGCGGCGCGGTGCGGCCTGCAGGATGCCGAGCGGCACCTGGCCCGTGGCGCCCGGTGCAGGCCGGTGCGGCGCGGTGTGCGCGACCGGCGCGCTGCTGCGCTCGGTGGACACCGTGGTCAGCGACGCCGGGCGTCGCTCGGCCGTCACGGCGCAGGGCCGGGTCGGCTTCAAGGCAGGGGTTTCGGCGGCGGCCGGCAGCGGGCGCAGCACCGGATCGAGCCAGTCGAGGATGGGTTGCCACTGCGCGCGGTCGATCGAGGTCTGCGAGGCCGGCAGGTCGAAGATCGTGAGGCCGTGCTCGACGCAGCGCACATAGGTCTGGGTCTCGCGCAGCGCGCCGACGTAGGGCAGGTCGATCTCCGCCGCCCAGCGCGCCAGCACCTCGCCGGCCTTGGTGCGCCCGTCCAGGCGCATGCCGATCGCCGCCACCTTGCAGCGGCCGTTGGCCACCCGCGGCAGCGTCTTCAGCTCGGCATAGCACTCGGCCGCGGCTTCGCGGTCGAACATCGACTGGCACACCGGGATCAGCACCGCGTCGGCGTACGAGACGACCTTGGCCAGCTCGAAGCCGTGCGTGCCGCCGGGCGTGTCGAGCACGACGTGGGTCACGCCGACCGGCGGACGCAGGGAGTTCTTCGGGTCGATCGCCCAGCCGACGATCGGCTTCGAGCCGGGCAGGGTCTGCGCGGCGCGGGCGCGCAGCCAGGCCTGGGTCGATTGCTGCCGGTCGGTGTCGCCCAGCATCGCGCGCAGCCCGGCGCTGGCGCAATGGCCGGCGAGGTGGGTGGCCAGCGTGCTCTTGCCGCTGCCGCCCTTGCGGTTGATGACTGCGATGACGGGCATGGTGACGAGGGCGTCCTTTCACGGAGGCGGCCGCTGTCCTCGATTCGACCACCCTGCCGGCGCGCGCGGCGCACGCATCCGCGGCGCTTCGTGAGCCAATGCTCACGCCGGCCGTGCGGTATCTGGCGTCTGTGGCGGATAAGCGGCGCGCGCACAATCCGGCCATGCTGACCCTGACCAAGTTGATCCCCGCCGGCCGCGGCCTGGCGCCGGTGCTCGTGAAGCGTGCCGCGACCGTCGAACTCGACTGGGATGTGCGGCAGAAAAGCCGCTTCGAGGCCACCGATTCGCAAGGGCGCAGCCTCGGCGTCGTGCTGCCGCGCGGCAGCGCGGTGCGCGGCGGCGACGTGCTGGTGGCCGAGGACGGCTCGCTGGTGCGCGTGATCGCCGCTGCCCAGCCGGTGCTGCGCGTCACCGTCTGCGCCGAGCACGGCGCGCCCTTCGACCTGCTGCGCGCGGCCTACCACCTGGGCAACCGCCACGTGCCGCTGGAGCTGCAGCCGGACGCGCTGCAGTTCGAACCCGACCACGTGCTGGCCGACATGCTGCGTGCGATGCACCTGATCGTCACCGAAGCGCAGGCGCCGTTCGAGCCCGAGGGCGGGGCGTATGCGGCGGGCGGCCACGGGCATCAGCATGAGCACGCGCAGGGTCATGCACACGACCATGAGCACGCGCGTGCACCGGCCGCACCGGCACGCGGCCGCCCGATCGGCATCGCGGTGAAGCCGGCGGCCACGCCCCACGTGCACGGTCCGGGCTGCGGGCACGACCACTGAGCGCCGGCGCGCCGATGTCCGAGCCGACCCTCGCCGCCGGCCCGCTGCTGCAGCTGATGTGGCTCGCGTCGCCGGCCTTGCCGGTGGGCGGCTTCAGCTACTCCGAGGGGCTGGAAGCCGCGGTCGATTCGGGCCGTGCACGCAGCGAGGCCGAGGTGGCGCGCTGGCTGGTCGACCAGCTGGACCTCACGCTCGCCCGCAGCGAGCTGGCCGTCGCGGCCCGCGCCTTCGACGCCTGGCAGCGCAGCGACCTCGCGGCCGTGCGCGCGCTCGACGACTGGGTGCGCAGCACCCGCGAGACGCGCGAACTGCGCCTGCAGACCGAGCAGATGGGCCGCTCGCTCGTCGCGTGGCTGAAGAACCGCGGCGGCACCCCGGACCCGCGCGTCGCCGACGCGGCGGCGCTGTCGCCGACCTGGCCGGTGGCCTTTGCGCTGGCCGCGGTGCTGGCGGGCGCGCCGCGGCGTGAGTCGCTGCTGTCGCTGGCCTTCGGCTGGGCCGAGAACCTGGTGCAGGCCGCGATCAAGGCCGTGCCGCTGGGGCAGAGCGCCGGCCAGCGCATCCTGGCCGCGCTCGTCGAGGCGATCCCGCCGGCCGTCGACCGCGCACTGGCGCTGGCCGATGGCGACCGCCAGGCCTTCTCGCCGATGCTGGCGATCCTGTCGGCGCAGCACGAGACGCAGTACTCGCGCCTGTTCAGGTCCTGAGCGGCGGCCGTCGGCGGACACGATTGTGTCCGCGCAGAAACGAAGCAGAGAGATTGCGGACACCTGAGGTCGCGAGCATCGCGGGTCCCCAGCCCCAACGCGATGCCTGCATGAACGACGACCCCCACGACCTGGGCCTGGCCCACGACCTCGACACCCTGATGCGCCGCAGCGCCGAGCGGCGCCGCCTGCTGACCTGGCTGGCGGCCGGCAGCGCCGCGCCCCTGGGCCTGCTGGCCTGCGGTGGCGGCGGCGAGGCCGGCGCCGCCACGAGCGGCAGCGCTTCGAGCGGTGGCGGCAGCTCCAGCGCCAGCTGTGCGGTGATCCCCGAGGAGACCGCAGGCCCCTATCCGGCCGACGGCTCCAACAGCAACGCCTCCGGCGTGGTCAACGTGCTGGGCCTGTCGGGCATCGTGCGCAGTGACATCCGGACCAGCGTCGCCGGCGCCTCGGGCACTGCGGCCGGCGTGCCGCTGACGGTGCGGCTGCAGCTGGTCGACACCAGCGCGAGCTGCGCCGACCTGGCCGGTTACGCGATCTACCTGTGGCATTGCACGCAGGGCGGCGCCTACTCGCTGTACTCGGCCGGCTTCACCGGCGAGAACTACCTGCGCGGCGTGCAGGCCACCGACGCCGACGGCCTCGCGAGCTTCACGACCATCTTCCCCGGCTGCTACGCGGGCCGCATGCCGCACATCCACTTCGAGGTCTACCGCAGCCTGGCGACGGCGACCGCGTCGACCAGCAAGCTGCGGACCTCGCAACTGGCCTTGCCGGTGGCGGCCTGCCAGCAGGTCTACGCCACCAGCGGCTACGGCCAGAGCGCCGCGAACCTGGCGCAGATCAGCTTCGCCACCGACAACGTCTTCAGCGACGGCACGGGCCTGCAGCTGGCCACGCTGAGCGGCGACGTCGCCAGCGGCTACATCGCGACGCTGCAGGTCGGCATCGCCGCCTGACGGAGGTGACGGCGTCGATAATCGACGCATGACGACGAACGCACCGCTCCGCCGAAGCAAGAAACTCCCCGCGCTGCGCGTCGGCGTCGGCGGCCCGGTCGGCTCGGGCAAGACCACGCTGGTCGAGATGCTGTGCAAGACCTTGCGCACGCGCTACGACCTGGTCGTCGTCACCAACGACATCTACACCAGGGAAGACCAGCGCCTGCTCACCGTCGCCGGCGCGCTGGAGGCCGACCGCATCATGGGCGTCGAGACCGGCGGCTGCCCGCACACCGCGATCCGCGAGGACGCGTCGATCAACCTCGAGGCGGTCGACCGGATGCTGGCGAAGTACCCCGAGGCCGACATCGTCTTCATCGAGAGCGGCGGCGACAACCTGGCCGCGACCTTCAGCCCCGAGCTGAGCGACCTGACGATCTACGTGATCGACGTCGCCGCCGGCGAGAAGATCCCGCGCAAGGGCGGGCCCGGCATCACCAAGAGCGACCTGCTGGTCATCAACAAGACCGACCTCGCGCCCTACGTGGGCGCCGACCTCGCGGTGATGGAGTCCGACACGAAGCGCATGCGCGCCGCCACCGGCGGTGGCGTGAAGCCCTACGTCATGACCAACCTCAAGACGAACGCCGGGCTGGACGAGGTCATCGCCTTCATCGAGCGCAAGGGCTTGCTGAAGACGGCAGCATGAGCTGGGCGGGGCGGCTGGAGCTGCGCTATCGCAGCGAGGACTGGCGCGACGGCGGCCGGCGCAGCGTGCGCCACGATCGTCACGACGGCCCGCTGCGCGTGCTGGCCAGCCTCTACCCCGAGGCGCCGGCGGTCTGCCACGACGTGCTGGTGCATCCGCCGGGCGGCATCGCCGGCGGCGACACACTCGATCTCGATATCGACGTGGCCGAAGGCGCGCACGCGCTGCTCACCACGCCCGGCGCCACGCGCTTCTACCGCAGCGGCGGCGCGCCGGCGCTGCAGACCGTCGACGCGCGGCTCGCGCCCGGTGCGCGGCTCGAGTGGTTGCCGCTCGAGGCCATCGTCCACAGCGGCGCGCTGGCCGAGAACCGCCTGCGCTTCACGCTCGCGCCGGGTGCCGAGATGATCGGCTGGGACCTGCTGGCGCTCGGCCTGCCGGCGGCCGGCCAGGCCTTCGAGCGCGGCCGCTACCTGCAGCACCTGGAACTGCCGGGCCGCTGGCTCGAGCGCGGCCTCGTCGACGCGGCCGATGCCCGGCTGCTGGACTCGCCGCTGGGCTGGGACGGCCAGCGGGTGCTCGGCATGTTGTGGTTCGCGGCCGGCGGCGCGCTGGAAGCGACGCGGGTCGAGGCCCTGCTCGATGCGGCGCGCGAGCCGGCGGCCACCAGCCCGCTGGCCGCACGCGCCGGTGCGACCTCGCCGCACGAAGGCGTCGTCGTGCTGCGCGTGCTGGCGCCGCGGGTCGAGCCGGCGATGCAGCTGCTGGCCGCGGTGTGGGCGCGCTGGCGCGAGATCGCCTGGGGCCTGGCCGCGTGCGCGCCGCGGGTCTGGAAGACCTGAGCGCACGGCGCGCGATGCGCAGGGCTATGCTGCGCGCCTCGCCGACCTGCGCCCGCGTATGAACGCCCCTGCCACCACCGAACCCCGCCTCACCTCGCTGTCGCACGGCGGCGGCTGCGGCTGCAAGATCGCGCCCGGCCTGCTGAGCGAGATCCTGCGCGGCAGCGGCGCGCGCCTGCCGCTGCCGCCGGAGCTGCTGGTCGGCATCGAGACCTCGGACGATGCGGCCGTCTACCGCCTCAACGACGAGCAGGCCCTGGTCGCGACGACCGACTTCTTCATGCCCATCGTCGACGACCCCTACGACTTCGGGCGCATCGCGGCCACCAACGCGATCTCGGACGTCTACGCGATGGGCGGCCGGCCCATCATGGCGCTGGCGCTGGTCGGCATGCCGATCAAGGTGCTGGGGCCGCGCACGATCGCGCGCGTGCTCGAAGGCGGCGAGGCGGCGTGCCGGGCGGCGGGCATCCCCATCGCGGGCGGGCACAGCATCGACTCGGTCGAGGCGATCTATGGCCTGGTCGCGCTGGGCCTGGTGCATCCGCAGCGCGTCAAGCGCAATGCCGACGCGAGGGCCGGCGACCGCTTGGTGCTCGGCAAGCCGCTGGGCGTGGGCGTGCTGTCGGCGGCGCTGAAGCAGGAGCGGCTGGATGCCGACGGCTACGCCCGCATGATCGAGACCACGACGCGGCTCAACACGCCCGGCCCCGACCTGGCCGCGCTGCCCGGCGTGCACGCGCTGACCGACGTCACCGGCTTCGGCCTGGCCGGGCACGCGCTCGAGATCGCGCGCGGCGCGCAGGCCGACGTGGTCATCGACTGGTCGCGCGTGCCGCTGCTGGCCGGCGCGCGTGCCCTGGCGGTGCAGGGCTTCGTCACCGGCGCCTCGGGCCGCAACTGGGCCGGCTATGGCGCCGAGGTGGTCGTGCCCGAAGGCTTCGACCCGGTCGATCGCGCGCTGCTGACCGACCCGCAGACCAGCGGCGGCCTGCTGGTGAGCTGCGACGCGGCCGCGGTCCCCGAGGTGCTGGCGGTGTTCGGCCGCCACGGCTTCGAGGCGGCGGCCGAGATCGGCGAGGTGCGGGCAGCGTCGGACGCGGCGCCGCGACTCAGGCTGCAGTAGCCTGCGGCGCCCGCGCCGACGACGGGCAGGCTTCTGCGTCCGGTGCGTAGGGCCGCGGATCGATGCCGGGCTCGGCCCGCGCCATCAGGCGCGCCAGCAGCGCCGCGCTGCCGGCCGCCAGCGTCAGGCCCAGCGCGCCCTGGCCGGCGTTGATCCAGAGATTGGGGAAGCGGGTCGCGCCGACGCGCGGGCGTCCGTCCGGCGTGGCCGGTCGCAGGCCGGCCCAGGCGGCCGGCTCGCGCAGGTCGCAGGCGCCGGGGAAGGTCTGCCGGACCGCGTCGCACAGCGCCTCGATGCGCGCCGGCGCGATGCGGCGGTCGGCGCCGACCAGCTCGGCGAAACCCGCGACGCGCAGCCGGTCGCCGAGACGCGCGTAGACGAGCTTGCGCGCGGTGTCGGTGACGCTGACGCGCGGCGCCGCGGTGGCGTCGACGACCGGCACGGTGATGCTGTAACCCTTGATCGGCTCGATCGGCAGGTGCAGGCCCAGCGGCCGCAGCAGCGTCGCGGCGCCGGCGCCGGTGGCGACGACGAAATGAGCGGCCGCGATGACGTCGTCCTGCAGCCGCAGCGCGTGCAGGCGGCCGTCGCGCTGCTCGAAGCCCAGCGCCTTCTCGCCCAGGCGCAGGCGCGCGCCGCTGGCCTGCGCCAGCGCCTGGGCCAGCCGCGCGGCGTCGACGACTTCCTCGCTGTCGGTCCACACGCCGAAAGCGATGGCGCCGCGGTCGGCGGCGAGCGCGGCTTCGATCGCGACGCACTCGTCGCGATCGACGACGCGCTGCCGGCAGCCCAGCGCCGCCTGCGCGTCGAGCTGACGCTGCACGCCGGCGCGCGCCGCGGCGTCGCGATACAGCACCAGCTTGCCGGGCCGCCCGTGACCGCTGCGCGCCGCGGCGCCCGGCTGTTCGGCCAGCCAGGCATGCAGCGTGTCGCGGCTCAGGAAGGACAGCACCAGCAGCGCCGCGGTGGTGTCGCGCACCTGCGAGGCGCGGCAGGCCCGCACGAAGGCCGCGAGCCAGCGCAGGTGGTCGACATCCGGCCGCGGCCGCCAGCGCAGCGGGCTGTCGGCCTTGAGCAGCCAGCCGGGCAGCGCGCGCAGCGCGGCCGGCGTGGCCAGCGGCTCGACGTAGCTGTAGCTCAGCTGCGCGCCGTTGGCCAGGCTCGCGCCCTGGCCCGGCTGCGCGGCTGCGTCGACCAGCGTGACCTGCCAGCCGTCGCGCGCCAGCGCGTAGGCCGTCGCGCAGCCGACGATGCCGGCGCCGACCACGCAGACGCTGCCGCGCGGCGCGTTCACTGCCGGGGCACCGCCGGGTTGCGCCGCCGTTCCATCGACCACGCGACCGCGCGGCGCGCCAGCGCGCCGGTCGCGTCGACCAGCGGCAGCGGCGCGTCGGCGGTGTCGAGCGCGACCGGGATCTCGGTGCAGCCCAGCACCACCGCGCTGGCGCCGCGACGCTGCAGCGCGTCGACCGCAGCCAGCAGCAGCTCGCGCGCCTGCGGCAGCCGGCCGGCCTTGACCGCGGCGATGCCGGGCATCACGCGCTCCAGCATCTCGCCGGCGGTCGGCAGCAGCCATTGCACGCCGGACATGGCGCGGTTCAGGTAGAGGCCCGACGCCAGGGTCGCGTCGGTCGCCAGCAGGCCGATGCGCCCGCCGTCGCCGGCCTGCGCCACCGCGTCCTCGAGCGCGGCGTCGACCAGGTGCAGCATCGGCAGGCCGAGCGCGTCCTGCAGCTCGTCGAACCACAGGTGGGCGGTGTTGCAGGGCATCACCACCAGCTCCGCGCCAGCCGCCACCAGGCGGCGGCCGCTGGCGACCATCGCCGCGAGCGGCGAATCGCCCTCGCCGCGGAAGGCGCGCGTGCGGTCGGGCACCTGCGGGATCGAGCTGACGACCACCGGCACATGCTCCTGGTCGATGGCAGCGGGCGTGGCCGCCAGCATCTTGCGCATGAAGTCCAGCGTCGCCAGCGGCCCCATGCCGCCGAGGATGCCGACCACGCCGCCGGTCGCGTCGGGCCAAGCGCTGCCCGCGCCGCGCGCGGTGCGCGGCGGAAGGTCGATCGCGTTCACGTCGAGGGGGGCGCGCCGCTCAGGTCGCCGGCTTGTCCGACAGCGCCTTCAGGTTGTCCTTGAGCTCCTGGCTCATCGGCGCGTTGAGGTTGATGCCCTTGGGCGGGATCGGCGACTGGAACCACTTCTTGTACAGCGCCTCGAACTCGCCGCTCTTCATCAGCCCGGCCAGCGTGTCGTCGACCAGCTTCTTGAAGGCCGGGTCGTCCTTGCGGATCATGATCGCGTAGGGCTCGACCTGGATCGCCTCGCCAACCACCGCCAGCTCGGCCGGGTTCTGCGCGCTGGCGCGCAGGCCGTACAGCAGGATGTCGTCCATGCCGAAGGCGTCGGCGCGGCCGGCCTGCACCAGCAGCGCGGATTCGGCGTGGTCCTTGGCGCTCAGCAGCTCGAAGTCGAGCGCGCGGTCGGCGTTGAGCTTGCGCAGGATCTGGTAGTTGGTGGTGCCGGTGGTCGAGACGACCTTCTTGCCCTTCAGGTCGGCGATCGACTTGACCGGCGAGTCGGCCTTCACCAGGAAGCGCGTGCCGGTGTAGAAGTAGTTGGTCGCGAAGGCGACCTGCTTGCCGCGCTCGCTGTTGTTGGTGGTCGAGCCGCACTCGATGTCGATGGTGCCGTTCTGCAGCAGCGGGATGCGGTTCTGCGAGGTCACGGCCTGGGTCGCGAGCTTGAGGTCGGCGCGGCCGGTGGCCTTTTTCACGGCGTCGACGACCTTGCCGCAGATCTCCCAGCCGAAGCCGACCGGCTGTGCGTCGGCGCCGAGGTAGGAGAAGGGGATCGAGGCTTCGCGGTAGGCCACGGTCATGCTGCCGCTGGCCTTGACCTTGTCGAGCGTGCCGGCGGTCTGGGCCGAGACGGCGGCACAGCTCAGGGCGGCGAGGGCGGCGAGGCCGGTGCGGATCGAGGGGCGCATGCGGAGGTCCTTTCTGGCGGTGGCCGGAATTGCGGGAAGGGGTGCGCCGGATGCTAGCGAGTGCCGTGCCGGCCGGCGCATCGCATTTGACGGGTAGACCATAAGCTGACCTAATGGCTCGATGCGCTTGAAGCACATCGAGGTCTTCAACGCGGTGATGCTGACCGGCACGGTGAGCGCCGCAGCGCGGCTGCTGCACGTGACGCAGCCGGCCGTCACGCAGACGCTGCAGCATGCCGAGCTGCAGCTGGGCTACGCGCTCTTCACGCGCCAGCGCAACCGCCTGGTGCCCACGCACGAGGCCCAGGCGCTCTATCCCGAGGTGCAGCGCCTGATGTCGCAGCTGGAGTCGGTGCGCCGCATCGCCGGCGCGCTGGGCAGCGGCGAGGGCCAGCAGTTCCGCATCCTCATCGTGCCCTCGCTCGCGGTGCGCGCGCTGCCGCGGGCGCTGGAGCGCTTTCGCGCGCGGCACCCGCAGATGCCGGTGACCATCAAGACGCTGCACTCGGCCGAGATCGCGCGTGCCATCGCGCTGCAGGAGGGCGACGTCGGCATCGTCTACGGCAGCCTGCCGCATCCGGCGTTGCACGAGGAACTGGTCGCGACCGGCCGCCTGGTCTGCGTGACGCGCACCGGCGACTCGGCCGCGGACCGCCGCACGACGGTGTCGCTGGAGGACCTGCTGCGCTCGCCCTTCATCCGCATCGACGAGCGCGACCCGCTGGGCACGGTGCTGGCCGATCAGTGGGCGCGCCTGGGCGTGGCGCCGCGCGCCGGCATCACCGTGCAGACCCACCACATCGCGATGGTGCTGGCCGAGCAGGGCTTCGGGCCGGCGATCATCGACTCCTTCACCGCGCAGGCCGGCCGCAGCGACGCGCTGCACGTGCGCACGCTGCTGCCCGAGGTGCCGGTCGAGGTGCGTGCGCTGCTGCCCCAGGGCCTGCGTTCGCCGCAGCCGGTGGCCGACTTCATCGCCGCCTTCCGCGCGGTGACGGCGTCATGAGTGACGCCGGCTTCGCGGCGCGGGCCTGACGCGCGTCAGCGCGCGCGGAAGATCGCCGCGTAGTCGTCCGCGTCGTAGGGCCGGTCGTCGCAGTCGCTGGCCCAGGTCTGGCGCAGGCCGTTGTAGGTCTGCGCCTGCCTCGCGTACGCGGGCGCCTTGGCGTTGTAGTCGGCGACCATCTGGCGGCGCTGGTCGAGGCGCGCGTTGTAGGCGTCGACCGCGGCCTTGTCGGTGGCGACCAGCGTGGCGCGGTCGGCCTGCAGCTGCGCGTCGAAGCGCTCGAAGGTTTGCCTGGCGGCATCGAGCTCGGTCTGGTCGCGCTGCAGCTCGGCGCCTTCCTGCTCCAGCTGCCGCTGCAGGTCGAGGCAGGCCTTGAGCTGCGGCTGGCTCAGCGGCTTGCCCTTGGGCGGACCGTCGCCCAGCACCGGCGCCTTGCCGGCGGACTGCGCCTGCGCCGGCGTGGTGATCCACAGGGCGGCGCCGACCAGCAGCAATGCAGCCAGTGCGGCGAGCGGTCGCCAGGCCGACCGTCGTTTCGTCAGGACTCGTGCTTGCATACCGCGCTCCTTCTTGTGTGTGCAGCCCGAGGGACCGCGTGCGTCGGGCGAGGTTCCCGCCGTGCGCCGACGCAATCGCGTTCGCCATGTTCGAATCGTGACCATCCGTAGCCATCCCCAGCGCCAGGCACCGCCGTGCAGACCCTGATCGACCTCGTCACGACGCACGGTGCGCTGCTCGTCTTCGTCGCCACGCTGGCCGCGCGCATCGGCGCGCCGGTGCCGGCCGCACCCTTGCTGGTGGTGGCCGGCGGGCTGTCGGCGGTGGGCGTGGTCTCGCTGCCGCTGGCCTTCGCGGTCGCGGTGGCGGCCAATGTGCTGGGCGACGGGCTGTGGTTCTGGGCCGGCCGCGCCCAGGGCCATCGCGTGCTGGGCCTGCTGTGCCGCTGGTCGCTGTCGCCCGACAGCTGCGTGCGCCAGAGCGAGGCCCTGGTCGCACGCTGGGGCGGCAGCTCGCTGGTGGCGGCCAAGTTCGTGCCCGGCGTGTCCGTCGTGGCGGCGCCGATGGCCGGGGCGATGGGCATGTCGCTCGGCCGCTTCGTCGCCAGCGACGCGCTCGGCGGCGCGCTCTGGTCCGGCGTCTTCCTCGGCTTGGGCGTGGTCTTCGCCGGCGAGGTCGAGCGCCTGCTGGTCGCGCTGGCCAGCGCCGGCACCACGGCGACGCTGCTGCTGCTGGCCCTGCTGGCCGGCTTCGTCGCCTGGCGCTGGTGGCGGCGCCAGCGCTTCCTGCGCGAGGCCGCGGTGCCGCGCATCGCCGCCGACGAGCTGCAGGCCCTGATCGACGCCGCCGGCGACGGCGAGCCGGCGCCGCTGATCATCGACGTGCGTTCGCTCGCCGCGGCCGAGCTCGACACCCGCCACATCCCCGGCGCCCTGATCGCCGACCTGGACGGCATCGCCGCGCGGGCCGCCTCGCTGCCCCACGACCGCGAGATCGTCACCTACTGCAACTGTCCCAACGAGGCCTCGGCGGCGACCGCGGCGCTGCGCCTGCGGGCGGCCGGCCTGCCGCGCGTGCGGCCGCTGGCGGGCGGCCTGGAGGGTTGGGCCGCGGCCGGGCGGGCGGTCGCCACGGCCCGGCCGCAGCTCTTGCCGTGAGCGGTTGTGGCCTAATCCCGCCTTCGTTCCGCAATTCACGAGCCAGAGTCAACCACCATGGGCAACAAGATCACCACCGAAGCCGACCGCAAAGCCACCCCGCGTCCCGCCGCGCCCAAGGGCGTCGCGCTCACCGCCGGCCATGGCCAGAAGGTCAGCCTGGAGCGCGGCTCGCACACCCGCAGCAAGAAGAACCCGGGCAAGCGCGCCAAGAAGGGCGGCTGACGCCCCCCGCGGCGGCGTGCGAACGCCGCCGCCCCTGGTTTCGGCCCCGACCCGGCCGCACCCGACCATGCTGCGCATCAACGAACTGCGCCTGCCGCTGGACCATGCCGAGGACGCCCTGCGCCCGGCCGTCCTGGCCCGCCTCGGCATCGCCGACGCGCAATTGCTGGACCTGCACGTCTTTCGCCGCGGCCACGACGCGCGCAAGAAGACCGCGATCCAGCTCGTCTACACGCTGGACTGCGAGGTCGCCGACGAGGCGGCCGTGCTGGCCCGCGTGCAGCCGCACGACCCCAAGATCCGGCCCGCGCCCGACACGCGCTACCGCGGCGTCGGCCACGCGCCGGCCGACTTCGCGGCCGCGGGCGGCCCACGCCCCGTGGTCGTGGGCTTCGGGCCCTGCGGCCTGTTCGCCGCGCTGATCCTGGCGCAGATGGGCCTGCGGCCCATCGTGCTGGAGCGCGGCAAGGCGGTGCGCGAACGCACCCAGGACACCTGGGGCCTGTGGCGCAAGGGCGTGCTGGAGCCGGAGTCCAACGTGCAGTTCGGCGAGGGCGGCGCCGGCACCTTCAGCGACGGCAAGCTGTGGAGCCAGATCAGCGACCCGCGTCACCTGACGCGCAAGGTGCTGGACGAGTTCGTCAAGGCCGGGGCGCCGGAGGAGATCCTCTTCGTCAGCAAGCCGCACATCGGCACCTTCCGGCTGGTGAGCATGATCGAGAAGATGCGCGCCGGGATCGAGTCGCTGGGCGGCGAGATCCGCTTCGGGCAGCGCGTGACCGACGTGTCGATCGAAGGCGGTGCGATCCGGGGCCTCACGCTCGCGTCCGGCGAGCAATTGCGCGCCGACCACGTCGTGCTGGCGCTCGGCCACAGTGCCCGCGACAGCTTCCAGATGCTGCACGCGCGCGGCGTCTTCATGGAGGCCAAGCCCTTCTCGATCGGCTTTCGCATCGAGCACCCGCAGGGCGTGATCGACAGGGCGCGCTTCGGCCCCGGCGCCGGCCATCCGCTGCTGGGCGCGGCCGACTACAAGCTCGTGCACCACGCGAAGAACGGCCGCTCGGTCTACAGCTTCTGCATGTGCCCCGGCGGCACCGTGGTGGCCGCGACCTCGGAGCCCGGGCGTGTGGTGACCAACGGCATGAGCCAGTACTCGCGCAACGAGCGCAACGCCAATGCCGGCATCGTCGTCGGCATCGCGCCGCAGGACTACCGGCAGGACGCGCTCCTGGGTCGTCCGGCGGAAGGCCCGGTGAGCCCGCTCGACGGCCTGGCCTTCCAGCGCCTATGGGAGTCGCGCGCCTACGAGCTGGGCGGCGGCGGCTACCTCGCACCCGGCCAGTTGCTGGGCGATTTCCTGAAGGGCCGGCCCAGCCGCGTGCTCGGCGGCGTCGAGCCCTCGTACAAGCCCGGCGTGAGCCTGACCGACCTGGCCCCGGCCCTGCCGCCCTACGCGATCGAGGCGATCCGCGAGGCCCTGCCCGCCTTCGAGAAGCAGATCAAGGGCTTCGCCATGCCCGACGCGATGCTGACCGGCGTCGAGACCCGCACCTCGTCGCCGCTGCGCATCACGCGCGGCCGCGACTTCCAGAGCCTCAACGTGCACGGCCTCTACCCGGCCGGCGAGGGTGCGGGCTACGCGGGCGGCATCATGTCGGCCGGCGTCGACGGCATCGAGGTGGCCGAAGCGGTGGGTGCGGCGCTGCTGGGCCTCGAGCGCCCGTCGGGCAAGCCGTCCGCATCGGCGGCGCTGTACTGAGCCGCTGCCGATGAATGCGCGTCGTCGATTGCTGATGAGTCTGCTGGGCGCGGCGGTCGCCGCACCGGCGACCGCCGCGCCGCTGCCGCGTCCCTGGCCGGCCAACCGCGCCACGCCGAACCTCGCCTTGCCCGGCCACGATGGGCCGCCCTTCGACCTGGCCAGCGCGCGCGGCCAGGTCGTGGTGCTCAACTTCTGGGCCAGCTGGTGCCCGCCCTGCGTCGACGAGCTGCCCTTGCTCGACGTGCTGGCCGAGCGTCATGCAGCCGACGGCCTGCAGGTCGTCGCGGTGAACCACCGCGAGACCGACCAGGCGCTGGGCAAGTTCATGCAGTTCATGCCGCTCAGCCGGACCCGCGTCGTGCGTGATGCCGACGGCGCGGCCTCGCAGGCCTGGGGTGTGCGCGTGTTCCCGACCACGGTCGTCGTCGGCCGCGACGGGCGCGCGGCGTTCTCGGTCATCGGCGAGGCCGACTGGGCCGGCGCCGAAGCCGCCCGATGGATGGCGCCCCTGTTGCGCGCCCGCTGATCTTCCGACCTTCAACCAGGAGCCCCCCACCATGTCCGACACCGTCTCCCGCCGCTCGCTGATCCAGGGTGCCTGCGCGCTGGCCGCTGCCCCGCTGCTGCCGCCGGTCCTTGCCCAGGAGCGCCGCTACGAGCCGCAGGTCGGCCCGTGGCGCGGCTTCGAGACCACGACCACGGTCACGGTCGCCGACCACCAGGGCACGACGCGCGTCTGGCTGCCGCTGCCCGACGTCGAGACCGACTACCAGCGCTCGCTGGGCCACGACTGGACCGGCAATGCCACCACGATGAAGCTGGTGGCCGATGCCGGGCGCGGCGTGCGCATGCTCTACGCCGAGTTCCCGCCCGGCGTCGGCGCGCCCACGTTCACGCTGGTGAGCCGCCTGCAGACGCGCGGCCGCAGCATCGACTGGTCGAAGCCGGGCCGCGCCAGCGAGGACCCCGAGGTGCTGCGCGCCGCGCTCGCGCCGAGCGAGCTGATGCCGACCGACGGCATCGTGCGCAAGACGGCGCTCGAAGCCACGCGCGGCGCCAGGACCGAGATCGAGAAGGTGCAGGCGCTGTACCGCTGGGTGGTGACGAACGCGCACCGCGAACCCAAGGTCAAGGGCTGCGGCACCGGCGACGTGCGCACCATGCTCGAGACCGGCAACCTCGCCGGCAAGTGCGCCGATCTCAACGCGGTCTTCGTCGCGATGAGCCGCTCGGTCGGCATCCCGGCACGCGACGTCTACGGCCTGCGCGTCGCCCCCTCGGCCTTCGGCTACAAGGAGCTCGGCGCCGGCAACCCGGCCAGCCTGAAGAGCGCCCAGCACTGCCGCGCCGAGGTCTTCCTGCGCCAGCACGGCTGGGTCGCGATGGACCCGGCCGACGTGCTGAAGGTGATGCGCCAGGAGACGCCGGAGTGGATCAGGGACCCGGCACACCCGGTCGCCGCGCCGGTCAACAAGGGCCTGTTCGGCCACTGGGAAGGCAACTGGATCGCCTACAACACCGCGCACGACGTGCGCCTGCCCGGCAGCGCCGGCAAGGGCACGCTGCCCTTCCTGATGTACCCGCAGGGCGAGAACGCCAGCGGCGCCTTCGATTCGCTGTCGCCGGACAGCTTCCGCTACACGATCGCGGCGCGCGAACTGGGCGCCTGATCGCGGGATGCCGTGCTGGTTCCCGCCCTTGTCGAAAGTCGCACTCCCGCGTTAGTCTTCGCGGGCACACATCCTGTTACATCGCGCGGCCGCTCCGGCCCGGCGCGACGCTGACGCAAGGAGACGACGATGAGCGAAGCCAGGACGCCCGTGACCCACCAGGAATCGAAGATCGAGGACGAGCCCATCCTCGGCCCGGTGCTGTTCCTGCCCGACGGCAGCATCCAGCCGCTGACGTGGATGGAGCGCCTGCTGGTGGCGCTGCGGCTGACGAACGCGAAGGCGCTGGAAGCGCGCTACTTCCGGTCCGCCGCGGCCTGAGTCCGCGGTCCCGCGCCGGCCGCGGGGCGTCTGCGATCATCGGCGCCATGCACGGCGTCCCGCAGTCCTTCGAGCATCCGCTCGACCGCGCCGAGTTCAAGCGGCCGGCGCATCGCGACGGCGTCGAGCTGTACCGCGCGCACATCGTGCGCCACACCTTCGATCCGCACACCCACGAGGCCTTCGGCCTGGGCGCGATCGAAGCCGGCGTCGAACGCTTCCGCTACCGCGGCAGCGACCACCTGGCGCCGGCCGGGTCGCTGGTGACGATGAACCCCGACGAGCTGCACACCGGCCGCGCCGAGACCGACGGCGGCTGGCGCTACCGCATGGTCTACGTCGACGCCGACGTGGTCGAGCGCGTCAGCGGCGACCGCGGCTGGCACTTCGGCGACGCGGTCGGGCACGACGCGCCGCGCGCGCGCCGCGTGGCCGCGCTGCTGGACGCGCTGTGGCGGGCCGACGAGCCGCTGGCCTTCGACAGCCTGCTGCACACGCTGCTGGCCGAGTTCCGCCGCCATGCGCGCAGTGCGCGCACCGCCGCACCCGAGGGCGCGCTGCGTTTCGCGCCGGTGGTCGACTACCTGCGCGCGCACCTCGATCGCCGCCTCACGCTCGACGAGCTGGCCGCGGTCGCGGGCTTGAGCCCCTTTCACTTCCTGCGCCAGTTCAAGGCGCGCTACCACGCGACGCCGCAGCAGATGCTGATGGCGCTGCGGCTCTTCGAGGCCAAGCGCCTGCTGGCGGCCGGCGATGCGCCGGCCGAGGTGGCGGCGGCCACCGGCCTCACCGACCAGGCGCACCTCACCCGCGCCTTCGCGCGGCGCTACGGCGTCACGCCGGCCCGCTACCAAAGGCAGACGCGCCGGGCTTGAGCAAGCCGGTACAAGACCGCAGCGCCGCGAGCACCTACGCTCGCCGGATCATGTTGCTCACCGGAACCCTGTTCGCCCTGGCCGCCGGCCTGATGTGGGGCCTGGTCTTCGTCGCGCCGACGATGCTGGCCGACTACCCGCCGGCGCTGCTGTCCTTCGCGCGCTACCTCGCCTTCGGGCTGATCGCGCTGCCGCTGGCCTGGCTGGACCGTGCGCGGCTCGCGCAGTTCACGCGCGGCGACTGGCGCGAGGCGCTCAAGCTCTCGCTGATCGGCAACCTGCTGTACTACCTGTGCCTCGCGGCGGCGATCCAGCGCGCCGGCGGGCCGCTGCCGACGATGATCATCGGCACGCTGCCGGTGGTGATCGCGATCACCTCGAACTTCCGCGACGCGGCGCGCGACGGCCGCCTGCCGTGGGGGCGGCTCGCGCCGTCGCTGGGGCTGATCGCCGCCGGCATCGCCTGCGTCAACCAGGCCGAGCTCGCCGCGCTGCGCGCCGACCCGCAGGCCGACCTGGCGCGCTATGCCAGCGGCGCGCTGCTGGCCGTGGCGGCGGTGGCCTGCTGGACCTGGTATCCGATCCGCAATGCCGACTGGCTGCGCGCGCATGCCGACCGCAGCCCCCGCACCTGGGCCACCGCGCAGGGCGTCGCCACGCTGCCGCTGGCGGCCGTGGGCTATGCGGGTTTCTGGATCTGGAACAGCGCGTCCGGCCAGGCCTTCGACATGCCGCTGGGGCCGTCGCCCGAGCGCTTCGTCGCGCTGATGCTCGCGGTCGGCCTGTTCGCGTCGTGGCTGGGCACGCTGTGCTGGAACGAGGCCAGCCAGCGCCTGCCGACCTCGCTGGTCGGCCAGCTGATCGTCTTCGAGACGCTGTCGGCGCTGGCCTACGCCTACGCGCTGCGCGGCGAGTGGCCCGGGTCGACGACGCTCGGCGGCGTGGCGCTGCTGGTGGCCGGCGTGCTGTGGGCGCTGCGCGTGAAGCCCGAGCCGCTGGCGGCGGAGGGGCACGCGGGCTGAGGGTGGTTCAACGGAAGAAGACCTATGTCAGAAGCGGGAGCTGCGCAATCGACGGTCACCTCGAATTCTTCACTGGACACGGCCCGGCAACGGCGATCGAATTCTGGCCTCCCCTCATCGGGCCGGCCGAGCGCGGAGCTGCTCAGCGATGATCTTTCGTACATCGGCGCTCATGATCTTGTAGTCCGCCAAGAAGCGCGCGTCAGAGGTCCAGAGCTGAAAGACCCCGTTCTCAACGTGATGGAACCAGTACTTCCACACGTCCAGCTGGCTTCGCAACAACCAGTCCTCCGATTCGAGCTTCAAGGCCTCGGCATCAAGATGTCGAAGACGCGAAAGATCGACGCCGGGCGGCAGCGCGGCCGAGAGCTGATCGCTGACCAACATGTGCCGTATGGCTCGGTGCTCGGCGTCCAATAGCCAAGTCGCGTGGCGTGTCGAGACTCCAGACTCATCATGCATCCTGGCGGGAGCGAATCGCATGAGTACGTCTCGGTACGCGATAAGCCGATAGCCTTCGCGGAAAAACTCGGTTCGCAGGGCCAGCCACTTCGCTGCTTTGGGGTTGGGCTTGCCCCAGAACTCCAACGTGCTTTGGTCAGGCGGCCGAAAGATGGCGAGCTGTCGGCGAACCACGTCTCGAACCGCCGGTGTGTCGGCATCGATCAGCGCCACACCCCGCGCGGACACTTCGTCCAGACGCGTCATGATGCTTCGCAAGTCTGCATCGGTGACGACACCCGCGGCCTGTGGTTGCGGATAGTCGCACGGTGACGGCTTGCTGCACGCGTTGCTGATGGCACTGGCGAGAGCGTTGCCCCGGAGTCTTTCCTTGATCCAGTGGGCTGGCAGGAATCGCTCGGCCAGTGCATCGAACTCGGCCGCAACTGAAGCGCCAGCCACGAGCGTCATGCTCAATGTCATGAGCAGCGTCCTGAGTGCTCTGGGCGCGAAGTTCATCGAGGTGTCCTTACCGAGTTTCAGGTCGGCTCACGGGCGCAGGGCCTCGTCCAGCACCTCGACCCAGTGCTTCACCGGCGTCACGGTGCTGCCGCTCTGCAGGTGCTGGATGCAGCCGACGTTGGCCGAGACGATGCACTCGGCGCCGGCCTGCGCCAGCGCGTCGAGCTTGCGGTCGCGCAGCTGGTAGGCCAGCTCGGGCTGCAGCACCGAGTAGGTGCCGGCCGAGCCGCAGCACAGGTGGCTGTCGACCGGCGTGAGCTGGATGTCGAAGCCCAGCTCGCGCAAGGCCGACTCGACGCCGCCGCGCAGCTGCTGGCCGTGCTGCAGCGTGCAGGGCGGGTGGTAGACCAGCTTCGGCGGCCTGGCGCTGCGCAGGCGCGGCTTCAGGCGCGGTGCCACGTCGGGCAGCAGCTCGCTCAGGTCGCGCGTCAGCGCGGCGATCTTCTGCGCGCGCTCGGCGTAGGCCGGGTCGTGCCGCAGGTGGTGCGTGTACTGCTTGACGGTGGCGCCGCAGCCGGAGGCGTTCATCACGACGGCCTCGACCTTGCCCTGCGCGGTGAGGCCCTGCACCAGCGGCCACCAGGCGTCGACGTTGCGGCGCATGTCGGCCAGTGCGCCCTCGTGGTCGCCGAGGTGGTCGCGGATCGCGCCGCAGCAGCCGGCGCCGTCGGCCACCAGGGTCTGGATGCCGGCGGCGTCGAGCACGCGCGCGGTCGCGCTGTTGATGTTGGGCGCCATCGCCGGCTGCACGCAGCCCAGCAGCATCAACACCTTGCGCGGGTGGCGGCGCGTCGGCCAGTCGTGCGCGCGCGGGCCGGCCCGGGGCGGGACCTTGGCCTTCAGCGCGGCGGGCACGAAGGGGCGGAACCACTGGCCGAGCTTCATCGCGGGGGCGAACAGCGGCGAGGTCAGGCCCTCCTTCAGCGCGGTGCGCACGGCGCGTTCGGCCGGCGGGCGCTCGACCTTGGCATCGACGACGCGCCGGCCGATGTCGACCAGCGCGCCGTACTGCACGCCCGACGGGCAGGTGCTCTCGCAGTTGCGGCAGGTCAGGCAGCGGTCCAGGTGGAGCTGCGTGCTGCGCGTGGGTTGCGCGCCTTCCAGCACCTGCTTGATCAGGTAGATGCGGCCGCGCGGGCCGTCGAGCTCGTCGCCCAGCAGCTGGTAGGTCGGGCAGGTGGCGGTGCAGAAGCCGCAGTGCACGCACTTGCGCAGGATGGCTTCGG
>NZ_CADEFR010000029.1 GCF_902826655.1 uncultured Methylibium sp.
CCAGCTTCCCAAATCAGGAACGGATGAACAACCTATCGGAACGTCACAGCTAGCGATGGGCCAGGCGCTCCATGATGTGGACCGCGCCGTTCTCCTGGGTCTGGATGAAACCACGCTCTTCCAGGTCCTTCATCACGCGGCTGACCATCTCGCGGGACGCACCCACGACCTTGGCCAGGTCCTGCCGAGAGACCTTGTTGCGGATCAACTTGTACTCGGCGCCTTCCTCGGACATGTCGAGCAGGGCCCGCGCGACGCGGCCATAGACGTCGAGCAGCGCCAGAGACTCGATCTGCCGATCGGCAGCGCGCAGGCGGGCGACGAGCCCGCGCATGATGGCGTACGAGAGACTCGAGTTTTCGGGCAGGCAGCGCGCGAACTCGGCGCGACCCAGCACCAGCACATCGCACTGCACCTCGGCGCGCACGGTCGCGGAGTGCGGTTCGTTGTCGATGAGGCTCATTTCGCCCAGGTAGTCGCCGGGCTGCAGCACGGCGAGGATCACCTCACGGCCCCGGGCATCGGCCGTCACGACCCTGGCGCGGCCGGTGAGCAGGATGTAGAGCGCGTTGGACTTGGTGCCCTGCTCGACGATGACCTCGCCGCGTCGGTAGCGGCGCTTGATCACGCCCTCTGCGATGGCCTGCGCCTGCTCGCCGGTGAGCAGCGAGAACAACGGCACGCGCCGGATCAGGTCAAGGTTGGACAGCATCGCCATCGGATCACCTTCGCTCTGGTTGGTCTATCGAGGCCATAGGCCACCTTGCGGCGGCACATGACAGCACTACCTACAATTCCCCGGCCGGATCGCCATGCCGCGGAACGTGAGAAATGTCCCGCTCGAACTCTAACCGAAGGTCAGCGCTCACAAACCCGGATCGTCCCTGATCCCGCTTCGTTTCCCATCCAACCCACACGCCTCATGAGCAAGCACGCCAAAGTCCTGATCCTCGGTTCCGGCCCCGCCGGCTACACGGCGGCGGTGTACGCGGCCCGTGCAAACCTGCAGCCGGTCCTGATCACCGGCCTGGCCCAGGGTGGGCAACTGATGACCACCACCGAGGTCGACAACTGGCCGGCCGATGTCATGGGCGTGCAAGGACCGGACCTGATGCAGCGTTTCCTGGAGCACGCCCAGCGCTTCGGCACCGAGATCGTGTTCGACCACGTCAACCGGGTCGACCTGTCGAAACGACCGTTCACCCTGACCGGCGACGCCGGCACCTACACCTGCGACGCCCTGATCCTGGCCACTGGCGCATCCGCGCAGTACCTGGGGCTGCCGTCCGAGGAGGCCTTCATGGGCCGGGGCGTCAGCGGCTGCGCGACCTGCGACGGCTTCTTCTATCGCGACCAGCAGGTCTGCGTGGTGGGCGGGGGCAATACGGCGGTCGAGGAAGCGCTGTACCTGTCGAACATCGCGAGCAAGGTCACGCTGGTGCACCGGCGCGACAAGTTCAAGGCCGAAGCGATCCTGGTGGACAAGCTGATGGAGAAAGTTGCAGCCGGCAAGATCGAGCTCAAGCTCTTCCACGTGCTCGACGAGGTGCTGGGGGATGCCAGCGGGGTGACCGGGGTCCGCGTCAAACACACGCAGACCGGCCGGACGCAGGACATCGCGCTCAAGGGTTGCTTCATCGCCATCGGGCACCGGCCCAACACCGAGATCTTCCAGGGCCAGATCGAGATGAAGGATGGCTACATCCTGACGCGCTCCGGCCTGACGGGCCTGGCCACGATGACCAGCGTGCCCGGGGTCTTCGCCGCCGGGGACGTGCAGGACCATGTCTACCGCCAGGCCATCACCAGCGCCGGCACCGGTTGCATGGCGGCGCTCGACGCGCAGCGCTTCCTCGAACAGGACTGATCGGAGCGAGCCCGGCGGGGCCAGGTGTCTAGCCGGCGTTTCCTCGCTATAATGCAAGGCTTCGCCGGGCGTCCCTCGGCGCCCGAGTGGATCACATCGAACGGAGAAGCGTCATGGCACGCGTCTGTCAAGTCACGGGCAAAGGCCCGATGGTGGGGAACAACGTCTCCCACGCCAACAACAAAACCAAGCGTCGCTTCCTGCCGAACCTGCAGTACCGCCGCTTCTGGCTCGAGACCGAGAACCGCTGGGTGCGCCTGCGCGTCACGAACGCCGCGCTGCGCCTCATCGACAAGGTCGGCATCGATCAGGTCGTCGCCGACCTGCGTGCCAAGGGCGAACTCTGAGCTAGGAGAAGATCATGGCCAAAGGTGGACGCGAGAAGATCAAGCTGGAGTCGACGGCCGGTACCGGTCATTTCTACACGACCGACAAAAACAAGAAGCTGCATCCCGAGAAGATGGAGCTGATGAAGTTCGACCCCAAGGCGCGCAAGCACGTCGCCTACAAGGAAGTGAAGCTGAAGTAGGTCTCCGGCTTCGCTCCAAGAGAAAGGCGCCCCTCGGGGCGCCTTTTCTTTGCGGGTCGAACCCGCGATTCCTTCGAGCGTCAGGCGTGCGCCGCGCGCAAGCGCATGGCGAAGTCCTGCAGGGCCGCGATGCCACTCTCTTCGGCCTTGCGACACCAGGCCTGGAGATCGGCGACCAGCTGTTCGGCCGACACGTTGGTGCGCGTCCAGAGCAGTCGCAGTTCCTCGCGCATCGTCACCAGCTTGTCGAGCACTGGGTGTTCGGCACGCGCGGTCGCGACGTCGGAACGCACGGCCTGAGGGATGCGGTCGTCGTCGCGGTGCAGCCAGCGCTTGGCGAGGCGCAGTTGCTTCCATTTCGTCGTGTCGCGCTGCCCTTGAGCTTTCAGGCGCGTCAGTTCAGTGTGGCAAGCGGCCCGGAGCTCACGGCCATAGCCGGCCATCAGCTCGTAACGGTTCGCGATGATCGCCTCGAGGGTCTTGCTGTCGGCCACCGGCTTGACCGCACCGAGCGCCAACCGGGGCGGCGTCTTGCGCACTGTGGCCAAGCCGAGCTTCTGCAGCACGCTGATGTAGAGCCAGCCGATGTCGAACTCATAGGGCTTGACCGAGAGCTTGGCCGAGGTCGGGTAGGTGTGGTGGTTGTTGTGCAGTTCCTCGCCGCCGATGATGATTCCCCATGGCGAGATGTTGGTCGATGCATCCGGCGCCTCGAAGCTGCGATAACCCCACCAATGGCCGATGCCGTTGATGATGCCGGCGGCGGTGATCGGGATCCACAGCATCTGGACCGCCCACACCGCAGCGCCGATCGCACCGAAGAGGAACAGGTTCACCAGGAGGCACAGGCCCACACCCTGCCAGCTGTAGCGGGTGTACAGATTGCGCTCGATCCAGTCGTCGGGCGTGCCGTGGCCGAACTTGGCGAGCGTCTCCTGGTTCTTGGCCTCGTGGCGGTAGAGCTCGCTGCCGGTCAGCAGCACAGTCTTGATGCCGCGCGTCTGCGGGCTGTGCGGGTCGTCCTCAGTCTCGCACTTGGCGTGGTGCTTGCGATGGATCGCCACCCACTCCTTGGTCACCATGCCCGTGGTCAGCCACAGCCAGGCCCGGAAGAAGTGCATCACGGTGGGGTGGAGATCGAGCGCCCGGTGGGCCTGCGAACGGTGCAGGAAGATCGTCACCGCGGCGATCGTGATATGCGTCGCCACCAGGGTGTAGGCAAGCACCTGCCACCACGTCGCGTCGAGATACCCCTGGGCCAGACCGCTAACCGCGCCGTCCCACATCGTCGAAACCCAGTCCATCACTATCCTTTGCTGATTGCTGCGGGATTGTAGGTGCCGATGTGCTCGGCCGCCCGGGGAAACTACGGACTTTCCCGGATCGGACAAGGATTTCGGACCGGGCGGCCCGCAAAACGTTCCTCCAGGCCAAAGCTAGCGTTTCTGCCAGATTGCAGCAAAGAAGCCGTCCGTTGCGTGCCGATGAGGCCATAAACGAAGATAGCTGCCGCGTACCAGGCCGGCGGCTCCGGTCAGTTTCTGACGCTCAAGGGCCTCCAGGGCCGGGAGCGCGACAAAGTCACGCTGGGACGCCAGGAAGGACTCGGCGATCGCCTCGTTCTCGGCTTCGAGCAGGCTGCAGGTCGCGTAGACGAGGCGCCCTCCGGGCTTCACAAGGCGCGCGGCACTGGTCAGGATGGCTTGCTGCTTGGCGCGCAGCTCCTCGATCGCCTGCGGCGACTGACGCCACTTGAGGTCGGGATTGCGGCGCAAGGTACCCAGGCCCGAGCAAGGCGCGTCGACCAGCACCCGGTCGATCTTGCCGGCCAGGCGCTTGATCCGCTCGTCCCGCTCGTGCGCGATCTGGGCCGGATGGACATTCGACAGACCGCTGCGTGCCATGCGCGGCTTGAGCGCTTCGAGCCGGTGTCCGGACACGTCGAAAGCGTACAGACGCCCGGTGTTGCGCATCATCGCCCCCAGCGCCAGCGTCTTGCCGCCGGCGCCGGCGCAGAAGTCGACCACCATCTCGCCCCGTCGTGCCTCCGTCAGCAACGCGAGCAACTGGCTGCCCTCGTCCTGAACCTCGACGTCGCCGCGACTGAAGACCTCCAGTTTGTTGAGCGCAGGCTTGCCCTGAACCCGCAGACCCCAGGGCGAGTGCGGTGTCGCTACGGCCTCGACCCCCGCGTCGCGCAGCGCCACCGTCACGTCCTCGCGCCTGGCCCGCAGCGCGTTCACGCGCAGGTCGAGTGGCGCCGGCGCGTTGAGACTCTCGACCAGGGGCCAGAACTCGGCGTCACCGAGCGTGCTCCTCAACGGATCGGCCAGCCAGTCGGGCAGGTTGTGGCGCAATCGGTCGGGCAAGGTTGACAGATCGACGCCGCGCGCCCGGCCGACCCACTCGCGTTCGTCGGGCGCCAGAGCGGTGCGCACGAAATCGTCGCCGCCTTGCCAACCCAGCAGGACCAATCGCCGCTCGAGCGGGCCGCGGCCGGACTGCGCCAGATGCTGAAAGAGCAGGCGGCGTCGCAGCACCGCATAGGTGGTCTCCGCCAAGGTGTGACGCTCGCGCTGGCCAAGACCACGATGCTGATGGAAGAAGCTCGACAGCACGCCGTCGGCCGGCGCATCGAAAGCGAGGACCTTGCGGAGCAGTTCGGTGGCAAGGTCGAGCAAGGCGGCCGGATGCATCGGCCTGATTATCCGTGGCGGTCGATCAGCCGCACGGCGCTCAGAGCCCCCCGGCGGCCAGCGCCTCCCGCACGGCACCCGCCTGGCGACGCGACACCGCCAGCCATTCGTCGGTCGGCGCCACGCGCACCGCCCAGCCCTCGGCACCCTCTTCCTCGCTCGCGCGGCGCTCCAGGGCGCGCACCGCGACCTTGGCCACGATGGCATTGCGGTGGACTCGCAGGAAGCGGTCGCCGAGGCGCTGCTCGATCTCGGTCAGCGGGTCGTCGAGTACGTAGGTGTGCAGCGCGGTCCTCAGGGTGACGTACTTGAGCTCGGCCTTCAGGTAGAGGACTTCCGCCAACGGCACGCGCACGAGGCGGCCGCGCTCGCTGACGACGATCACCGCCTCGTCCGCCGTCGCACCGGCGGAGCGACGTGCCGCGCGCGCGAGCGCCGCTTGCAGGCGTTCGCGCTTGACGGGCTTGGTGAGGTAATCGGTCGCCTCGAGCTCGAAGGCGCGCAGCGCGTGCTCTGCGTGCGCGGTCACGAACACGACCGCGGGCGGCTGCGGCAGCGCCTGCAGCCGCGCGACCAGCGCCATGCCGTCCAGGCCGGGCATCTGGATGTCGAGCAGCAGCACGTCCGCACGCTGACGGGCCAGCCAGGACAAGGCCTCGTCACCGTGCGACAGCTCGCCGATCACCTCGGCCGCCGGATCGGCGGTGGCCGCCACGTCGCGCACCAGTTGCGCCAGCCGCAATCGGGCCAGGGGCTCGTCGTCGACGATGAGCACTCTCAGCGCGTCGCTCACAGCGGCACCACGATCTGCACGCGATACACGTCGCCGTCGCGGCCCGCGCGGAAGTCCGCGGCGACGTCGTGCATCAGCCGCAGCCGCTCGCGCACGTTGCGCAGGGCCATGCCGTGCCCGGGCACCGAAGCCTGCTGCGGCACGCTGTTGGCCACCAGGATCTCGACCTGGCCGCGCCGGACGCGGGTGCGCACCCGCATGGTCCCGCCGCGCGGCGACGGCTCGATACCGTGCTTGACTGCGTTCTCGACCAGCGGCTGCAGCAGCAAGGGCGGCAGGCGGGCGCCGTCGGCCTGCGGATCGATCTCCCAGCGCACCTGCAGGCGCTCGCCGAAGCGGATCTGCTCGATCGCAAGATAGCGCCGTGCCAGCTCGACCTCGTCGCGCAGGCTGGCGGCGGCCTGCGCACCCGTGTCGCCGAGCGCCACGCGAAAGAGCTCGGCCAGATCCTCGAGCACCGCTTCCGCCCGCGACGGATCGATGCGCACCAGGGCGATCGCCGTGTTCAGCGTGTTGAACAGGAAGTGCGGGCGAATGCGCGACTGCAACTCGGCCAGCCTGGCGGTCGTCGCTGCCGGCCGCTCGAGCCGTGCCCGCTGCCGCAACCAATGGAAGAAGGCCGCCGCCATCGCCGCACCCGTCGCTGCAACGGCCAGGGTCCTCAAACCCTCGGCACGGGGCGACGCCGCCCACTGGAGCTCGCCCCAGAGCCACCACGCGGCCAGGCCCCAGGCAGCGCCCGCGAGCGTCGCCGCTACCCACTGCGGGCCGATCGGCAGCCGCGCCAGCCGCCGCTGGGCCAGGCAGGCCGTCAGGAGCCAGCACAGCAATGCCGGCATGCCGACGCCCGAGGCCTCGGTCAGCAGCAGGCCCCAGCCAGCAACATCGCGCGCGACGAATGCTGCGCCGAGCGCCAGCACACCGTGCAGGAACAGCACCGCGCGCAACACCACGCCGACATGGCAGACGTCGAAGGCCGAGCGCTCGGGCTGCATGTCGGCCGAGGATTCGCGCGCCGGCTCGAAGCCCCCGAAGCTGCCGAACCCGGTGCTGAGCGGCGGCGACTCCACGCCACCTGCCGCATCGGCGTCGATCGCATTCGGGCCGACATCGGTGGGTTCTGGGGCGCGGTTCACTCGGCGGGGACTCCTACAATCGATTGTCCACAACCTTCACGACCCGCGGCAAGCACCGTCGGCGGGTCGGACCATGAGCAAAGACAACCAACTCGACAAGAAGTCGCAGGCCTGGTCGGCGCTGTTCTCCGAGCCGATGAGCGACCTGGTGAAGCGCTACACCGCGAGCATCGGCTTCGACCAACGCCTGTGGCGCGCGGACATCGCCGGCTCGCTGGCGCATGCCGAGATGCTGGCCGCGCAGGGCATCCTCGGCAGCGAGGACCTCGCCGCGATCGAGCGCGGCATGGCGCAGATCCGCGAGGAGATCGAGGCCGGGCGCTTCAGCTGGAAGCTCGAGCTCGAGGACGTGCACCTCAACATCGAGGCGCGGCTGACGCAGCTGGTCGGCGACGCCGGCAAACGGCTGCACACCGGACGCTCGCGCAACGACCAGGTCGCCACCGACGTGCGGCTCTGGCTGCGCGACGAGATCGATGCGATCACCGGCCTGCTCGCAGCGCTGCAGCTCGCGCTGGTCGACGTGGCCGAGCCGAACGCTGACGTCATCCTCCCGGGCTTCACCCACCTGCAGGTCGCGCAGCCGGTGAGCTTCGGCCACCACCTGCTGGCCTACGTCGAGATGTTCGCGCGCGATGCCGAGCGCATGGCCGATGTGCGCCGCCGCACCAATCGGCTGCCGCTGGGCGCTGCGGCGCTGGCCGGCACGGGCTATCCGCTCGATCGCGAACGCGTCGCTCGCAGCCTGGGCTTCGACGGCGTGTGCCAGAACTCGCTCGACGCCGTGAGCGACCGCGACTTCGCGATCGAATTCACCGCTGCCGCGACGCTGTGCATGGTCCACGTGTCGCGCCTGAGCGAAGAATTGATCCTGTGGATGAGTCAGAGCTTCGGCTTCATCGACCTGGCCGATCGCTTCTGCACCGGCTCGTCGATCATGCCGCAGAAGAAGAATCCCGATGTGCCGGAGCTGGCGCGCGGCAAGACCGGCCGCGTCGTCGGCCACCTGGTGTCGCTCGTCACGCTGATGAAGGGCCAGCCGCTGGCCTACAACAAGGACAACCAGGAAGACAAGGAACCGCTGTTCGACACCGTCGACACGCTGAAGGACACGCTGCGGATCTTTGCGGAGCTGGTCGGCGGCATCACGGTCAAGCCCGAGGCCATGGAACGTGCCGCGAAGCGCGGCTACGCGACGGCCACCGATCTGGCGGACTATCTGGTGAAGAAGGGCCTGCCGTTCCGCGATGCGCACGAGGTCGTGGCCCACGCCGTCAAGGCGGCCATCGCCCAGGGGGTCGACCTCGGCGAGCTGCCGCTGTCGGCGCTTCAGACCTTCCACCCGAGCATCGGCGAGGACGTGCGGCCGGTGCTGACGCTGCGCGGCTCGCTCGACGCGCGCGGCGTGCTCGGGGGCACCGCCCCGACCCAGGTCCGGGCGCAGATCGCGCGCCACCGGACCCGCCTGGCCGGCTGACGCCGGCCGGCATCCGCGACGCAGCGGCGCGCGTATCGCAACGGATGAACATTCGTCGCGTGCTGTTGACAGGGGGACTGACCGGCGGTGCGCTGGCACTGGCCGGGTGCTCGCCGGCACGGGTGCTCAACGCCTGGCTGCCCGGCGACACGCACACGCTCACCGCCGACGTCGCCTACGGCGACGACCCGCGTCAGCGTCTGGACATCTACCAGCCACGCGGCCCAGCGCCTGCCGGCGGCTACCCCGTCGTGCTGTTCTTCTACGGCGGCTCGTGGAACACCGGCTCGCGCGCCGACTACCGCTTCGTCGGCGAGGCGCTCGCTTCGCAGGGCCTGCTCGCGCTGGTCGCCGACTACCGGCTCTACCCGCAGGTCAGCTATCCGGACTTCCTGCACGACTGCGCCCGCGCACTGGCCTACGCGCTGCGCGAAGCACCGCGGCTGGCGGGCGACGCACAACGCGTGTTCGTGATGGGTCACAGCGCAGGTGCCTACAACGCCGCGATGCTCGCGCTCGACGAGCGTTGGCTGGCGCCGCTGGATCTGAGCCCGAAGCAGCTGGCCGGCTGGATCGGCCTGGCGGGGCCCTACGACTTCATTCCCGTCGTCAACCCCGATGTGCGGCCAGTCTTCCATCATCCGAACGAGCCGCCCGAGTCGCAGCCGATCCGTCATGCCGACCGGCAGGCGATCCGCAGCTTCCTCGGGGCGGCCCGGACCGATTCGCTGGTCAACCCGCAGCGCAATACCGAGCAACTGGCACAACGCCTGCAACGCGCCGGCACCGATGTCACGCTGCGCTGGTACGAACGCGCCAACCATGTGACGCTGGCCGGCGCCTTTGCGCGACCGCTGCGCTGGATCGCACCGGTCCTCGACGACGTCGCGGACTTCGTGAAGACCAAGCCCGCGCTCTGAGCGAGCGGCAGGGACGCCGGTCTCAACCGACCAGGTTGGCCAGGCTCAGCAGGGCCAGCAAGAGCATCCACAGCACCACCGAGCGCCACACCAGCCCGACGACGCTGCGCAGGTGGCCGAGTTCGGGCGGCAGACCCGGCGTCGAGCCCGCCGCATCGGTGTCCTCGGTGCTGCCGCCGGCCGTGAAGCCGCGGCTGCGTTCGGGCGTCAACGGCGGAGGCGCACTGCCTCCCAGTCTCACCCCGACGGCACCGGCCGCAGCGGCCAGGATGATGCCGTCGTTGCCCGATCGCCAGAGCCCGGCATCGCGCCGCCAGCAGGCGATCGCTTCCTCGAAGTCGCCGACCACGGCGAAGCCGAAGGCCGTGAGTCGCGCGGGCACGTGGTCGATCCAGGTGAACAGCTGCTGCGAGCGCTGCATCAGCCGCTCGTTGATCGGCACGCCGACGGTGCGGCTGCGAAACGCCCAGTAGCGGCTGGAGAACTCGGCCAGGCGGTACAACACCGCGCCGGCCGGACCGAGCCCGAGCGAGGACAGCAGCACGAACCAGAAGAACACGCCGAACACGTGACGGTGCGCCGCCAGCAGCGAGTGCTCGATCACATGGCGCAGGAGTTCGGTGTGCGGCAGGTCGCTCGCGTCGAGCTGGCGCCATTCGGCCAGCAGGCGGCGCGCCTGGATCTCGTCGCCACGCTCCAGCGCGTTGCGGATGTCGGTGAAGTAGTGGCTGAACTGGCGGAAGCCCAGGGTCAGGTAGAGCACGACGATGTCCCAAGCCAGCGCCAGCATCAGGTTGAAGCGCGTCAGCAGCAGATGCACGACGAACACCAGCACCGCCGGCAGGGCCACGTTGATCGTCCACACGACCCAGGCATGGTGATCGCGCCCGGCGTCGAAGTTGCGGCCCGTCCAGCGGGTCCAGGCGACCAGCGAGTCGTGGATGCGGTTCTGGCGTGGCAGAGGCCTCAGTTGCTCGATGACGAGGGCCAGCAGGACCGCAAAGAAACTCATGCGGCGATGATAGCGAGCGGCCTCTCGCAGGCGGCCCGCGCCGCGGCTGGCTCAGGCACTGAGGAAGCGATAGAAGTTGCGCAGCATCGCGGCCGTGGCGCCCCAGATGAAGTAATCCGGCGCCTGTGGCTGCGGCCGCCAGGGCATCGAATAGAACTCGCGCCTTCCGCCGCTCCAGTCGATCGCGTGGCGCTGGTGGTGGGTCGGGTTCATCAGGAAGGCGAGCGGCACCTCGAACACCTCGGCGACCTCGAAAGGGTCGGGCTGGACGGTGAACCCGGGCTCGATCAGCGCGACGACCGGCGTGACGACGAAGTTGGTCACCGTGGTGTAGGTCGGCAGCTGACCGATGATCTCGATGTGGTGGCGGGGCAGGCCGACCTCTTCCTCGGTCTCTCGCAGCGCGGTGGCGATCGCATCGTCGTCGTGCGGCTCGGCACGCCCGCCTGGGAAGCTGATCTGTCCGGCGTGGTCGTGCAGGTGGTCGGTGCGCTGGGTCAGCAGCACGGACAGGTCGCCGCCGCGCATCACCAGCGGCACCAGCACCGAAGCGTCGGCGGGTTCCCGATCGATCAGCCGGCCGTCCCCCGGGAACTCGACCTGCCACGCCGGCGGCGCCAGGAAGCGCTGGCGCAGGGCCGCTGCGCTCAGTCGCTCGGCGCCGACGGCAGGCAGGTGCGCGTCGTTGCCGATCACCGGTACGCCGCGAGGGTCGAGGACGGGCACGCGTTGCATCGTGGACAAGCTTAGGCGCTCCGAAATGACAAGGCCGCCCGGAGGGCGGCCTGCAAGATCGCGCGGGAGCTCGCTTACGCGAGCTTCTCCTTGATGCGCGCCGACTTGCCGCTGCGGCTGCGCAGGTAGTACAGCTTGGCGCGGCGCACGTCGCCGCGGCGCTTGACCTCGATCGACGCGATCAGCGGGCTGTAGAGCTGGAAGGTCCGCTCGACGCCTTCTCCGCTGGAGATCTTGCGCACGATGAACGAGCTGTTGAGCCCACGATTGCGCTTGGCGATGACGACGCCTTCGTAGGCTTGCAGGCGCTTGCGCGTGCCTTCGACGACGTTGACGCTCACGATGACCGTGTCGCCCGGCGCGAAGGCCGGGATGGTCTTGCTCAGGCGAGCAATTTCCTCTTGCTCGAGGGTCTGGATCAGGTCCATGGGATCTCCAAGTGATCGTGCCAGCGCGACCGGTCCCGGTGGGGAAGCTTCACGCGCCGGGGCGGCGGGTGAAACGAGGGCCTGGCAGAGGATCGAAAAGCCACAGATTATAGGCCAGCTGCGCCCAGCGAGCCCAGGTAGCGCTCGTCGGCCACCGACAAGCGGCCTGCGGCCCGGGCTGCCGCGATCAGGTCCGGCCGGCGCCGGGCGGTCAGTTCGAGCTGGCGCTCACGCCGCCAGCGGGCGATGTCGCCATGGTGACCCGACAGCAGCACCGCGGGAACGTCCCGGGTCGCGTCGCCCCCCTCCAGCCGCTCGGGCCGGCTGTAGTGTGGACAGTCGAGCAGACCGTCCGAAAAGCTGTCCTGCTGGTGCGACGCCTGGTCGTTCAGCACACCGGGCTGCAACCGCGCCACGGCGTCCAGCAGGGCCAGCGCCGGCAGCTCGCCGCCGGACAGGACGAAATCGCCCAGGCTCAGCTCGTCGTCGACGTGGCGGTCGACGAAGCGCTGGTCGATGCCCTCGTAGCGCCCGCAGACCAGCACGGCGCCAGGGCCACCGGCCAGTTCGGCGATCCGGGCCTGGCTCATCGGTCGGCCTGCCGGACTGAACAGCAGCACCGGCGTCCGCGTCGCTCCGGCATCGATCTGGGACGTGCGAACGGCAGCGAGCGCACGCTCCAGCGGCTCGGCCAGCATCACCATGCCTGGGCCGCCGCCATAGGGCCGGTCGTCGACACGCCGGTAGGCGTCGTCCGCGAAGTCGCGCACCGGCCACAGCCGCAGGTCGACCAGCCCGGCATCGAAGGCCCGCCGGGTCACACCGACCGTGCGCAAGGGCGCAAAGAGCTCCGGGAACAGCGTCAGGACGTCGAAGCGCATGCCGGCGCCTCAGTAATCGAGGCCCCAGTCCACCGTGATGCGGCGCTGGCTCAGGCTCACGTCGTCGATGTAGGCAGCCACGAAGGGAATGAGGCGCTCCGCCGAGGCAACGGCGTCCGTGCCAGCGGCCGGGACGACGCGCAGCACGCTGTGGGCGCCGGTGTCGAGCAGATCGGCAACCTCGCCGAGCGCCTCGCCCTGGCGGTTCACGACCGTCAGTCCGATCAGATCGATCCAGTAGTACTCGCCGACATCGGCGGTCGGGAAACTGGCACGTGACACGAACACGCGGCAGCCGCGCAAGGACTCGGCTGCATTGCGGTCGGGGACGTCCTGCGCCGTGGCGACGATCACGTCGCCCTGCTCGCGTGCATCGGTGACGCGCAGCAGCGCCGGCGGGGCCGACGCGCCGGCCGGAACGATCTTGTCTTCGGGAGGCTTGAGGAACCAGCGCCGCGTGGAGAACAGCGCTTGCGGATCCGAGGAGAAAGGCAGGACCTTGATCCCGCCCTTGATGCCCCAGGCATCGACGATGCGCCCGACCTCGATCGCGTCTTCAGGCCAGGCGACGATCTCGCCCTGCACGGTCACGCGCTCGAGTACGTCGGACGCCCCGAAGGGCCTCAGGCGGCCGGGGCCGCCTTCGCCTTGGCGTCCTTCACCAGCCGCGCCACGGTCGGCGACAGCTGGGCGCCCAGGCCGACCCAGTGGTCGATGCGGTCGAAGGCCACGCGCAGCGGCTCTTCGCCGCCGGCAGCGACCGGGTTGTAGAAGCCCACGCGCTCGAGGAAGCGACCGTCGCGACGGTTGCGCTGCGGAGCGGCGACGATGTTGTAGAACGGGCGCTTCTTGGAGCCGCCGCGTGCGAGTCGGATCACGACCATGATGTTTCCTTGCGTCGTATGCAGGATCCACGTCGCCCGGGACACGCGGGCCAGCGAATCGATCGCAGCCAGAGGCTGCCGGGCCGGTGTCGTAGATACGCCGCGGACCCGAGTCCTGGCCGCCACCGGAGCCCGCGATTATAAACTCGTCGCCCATGCCTGTCGCCCCTCCCCTCACCGGGCTGCTGCTGCGCCCCAGCCGGCCGGACGATCTCCCCGCGATCACGACCATCTACGCCTGGAACGTCGAACACGGCAGCGGCACTTTCGAACTCGAGCCGCCGTCCCTCCCCGAGATGACGCGTCGGCGCGACGACGTGCTCGCCAAGGGCCTGCCCTGGCTGGTGGCCGAACGGGCGGGCACGGTCCTGGGCTATGCCTACGCCAACCACTTCCGCCCGCGGCCGGCCTACCGGTTTGCGCTCGAGGACTCGGTCTACCTCGCCCCCGACGCGCGCGGGCAAGGCCTCGGCCGGCTGCTGCTGGCCGAACTGCTGGCGCGCTGCGAGGCGCTCGGCGCCCGCCAGATGTTCGCCGTCATCGGCGACAGCGCGAACGCGGCTTCGATCGGCGTTCACCGGGCGCTCGGTTTCGACGACGTCGGGGTGATGCGCGGCGCCGGCTGGAAGTTCGATCGCTGGCTCGATGTCGTGATCATGCAGCGCGCGCTCGGCCCGGGTTCGGCGACCGCGCCGGTCGAGTACGCGACCGTCGGCCCGCGATGAGCGGCCGCTCCAAGACCCTGGCCACGTGGCTGGCCTTCGCCGGCGGCGCGCTCGGACTGCATCGCTTCTACCTGCACGGCCTGCGCGACATCGGCGGCTGGCTGCACCTGCCGCCGACGCTGCTGGGCGCCTACGGCGTGCGTCGCATGATGGATCTGGGTCAGGACGACCGCATCGCCTGGGTGCTGATCCCGCTGCTCGGCCTCTCGCTGGCGGCAGGCATGCTGGCCGCCATCGTCTGCGGCCTGACGCCCGACGAGCGCTGGAACCAGCGCTTCAATGCCGGCCGGCCGCCGCTGCGCAGCGGCTGGCTCGCGGTGCTCGGCGTGATCGCTGCGCTGATCGTCGGCGCCTCGGTGCTGATGGCGACGATCGCCTTCGGCACCCAGCGCTACTTCGAGTCGCAGGACGACGTCGCCGGCTCGCTCAGCCGCTGAAGAGGCTGCGCTGCTGCTCGCGCAGCAGGTTCTTCTGGACCTTGCCCATCGCGTTGCGCGGCAGGTCGGGCACGACGAGCACCCGCTTGGGCACCTTGAATCCGGCGATGCGGTCCTTCAGGCCGGCCGTCATCGCCGCCGCGTCCAGTGCCTCGCCCGGCTTGCCGACCACCACCGCGACCACCGCCTCGCCGAAGTCCGGGTGCGGGACGCCGATGACCGCCGACTCGGCGACCCCCGGCATCTCGTTCAGGTAGCCCTCGATCTCGGCCGGGTAGACGTTGTAGCCGCCGCTGATGATCAGGTCCTTGCTGCGGCCCACGATGGTCAGGTGGCCGGAGGCGTCGAAGCGGCCGACGTCGCCCGTGCGGAACCAGCCGTCGGCCGTGAACTCCTCCGCCGTCTTCTCGGGCATGCGCCAGTAGCCCCCGAAGACGCCGGCTCCACTGACCTCGACGTTGCCGATCTCGCCGGCCGGCACGACCGCGCCGCCTTCCCCCGTGATGCGCAGGCCCACGCCCGGCAGCACCTTGCCGACTGTGCCGCCGATGCGGGTGCCGTCCTCGGCCCGACAGGGGTTGGAGGTCAGCATCACGGTCTCGCTCATGCCGTAGCGCTCGAGGATGGTGTGCCCGGTGCGCTCCTGCCAGTCGCGGAAGGTCTCGATCAGCAGGGGCGCCGACCCCGAGACGAACAGCCGCATCGCCGCACAGGCCGCGCGCGTCAGCCCGGCCTCCTGCAGCAGGCGCACATAGAGCGTCGGCACGCCCATGAAGACCGTCGCCCGCGGCAGGCGCTCGACGACCGCGCGCGGGTCGAACCTGGACAGCCACAGCATCGTGCTGCCGTTGATCAGCGCGCCGTGCGAGGCCACGAACAGCCCATGCACATGGAAGATCGGCAGGGCGTGGATCAGCACGTCGTCGGGGCGCCAGTCCCAGTAGCGCTGCAGGGTGCGGGCGTTGCTGAGCAGGTTGCCGTGGCTCAGCATCGCGCCCTTGCTGCGACCGGTCGTGCCCGAGGTGTAGAGGATCGCGGCCAGGTCACCGGCGCTGCGGGTCGCGGCCGTGTGCCGGTCCGCGTGCTGAGCGGCGCGCTCGAGGAGGCTGCCGCTGCGGTCGTCGTTCAAGGTGAACACGTGACCGACGCCGCGCTGGAAGGCCAGCTTGCCGACCCAGTGGAAGTTGCGGCCGGTGCAGACCACGACGCTCGGCTCGGCGTTGTCGATGAAGTACTCGAGCTCGGCCTGCTGGTAGCCGTTGTTCAGCGGCAGGTAGACGTAGCCTGCGCGCAGCGTCGCCAGGTACAGCAGCAGCGCCTCGACCGACTTGTCGGTGTGCGCGGCCACCCGCGCGCCGGCCGGCAGGTCCAGCGAGTCCAGCAGGTTGGCGATCATCGCCGTCGCCCGGTCGAGGTCGCGCCAGCTGTAGGCCAGGCCGCTGTCGGTCTCGATCGCGATGCGATCCAGGTCGGCCGGGAATCCGGCGCGCAGGGCGACGAAGAGGTTCTCGTTGTGGGCGCTCATGACGGGTCTTCGGTCTCGAAGTTCGGTGGTCGCCGTTCATTGAAGGCAGCGATGCCCTCGCGGTGCACGGCACTGTTCGCGTAGCCGAAGTGTGCTTCGAGTTCGGCGGCGCTCGGCCCCCCGGCCAGCAGCTGGCGCAGGCTGCGCTTGTTGGCGCGCGCGACGCTGGCCGGCAGCGCGGCGATCCGCCCGGCGGTCGCCAGCGCCTCGGCGGCGGTGTCGGCCACGACCCGCTGCACCAGCCCGCGCTGCAAGGCCGTGGGGGCATCGATCAGCCGGGCCTCCAGCAGGAACTCCGCCGCACCGTCGCGCCCGGCCACGGCCAGCACGACGGCCAGCTCGGCCGGCGCCATCGGAAAGCCGAGCTTGGCGATCGGCACGCCGAAGCGCGCGCCGTGCTGCGCGATGCGCAGGTCGCAGCAGGCCGCGATCTCCAGGCCGCCGCCGACACAGGCACCCTCGATCTGCGCGATCAGCGGCACGTCGGTGGCGCGCAGCGCCTGCAGCGCCGGCGCGACCTGGCCCTCGTGGTAGGCGCGCAGCCGGTCGCGGTCGAAGCGAAAGTCCGGAAACTCCTCGATGTCGGCGCCGGCCGCGAACTCGTGCGCCTCGCCGCGCACGATCACGGCGTGCAGCGTCGGCGTCATCGCGTCCAGGCCGGCGGCGATCTCGCGCAGTTCCCGCCACATCGCGACGCTGATCGCGTTGTGCTTGCCCGGATTGGACAGCGTCAACAGGCCGACGCGCGCATCGTGCGCAGCGCGCTCGAAGCGCAGGTGTCCGGACATGACTCGGCCTCGACTCAGACGCCGCCGGGCCGCCCCAAGGCGGCTGAGCGCCCCCTCGGGGGGCAGGAGCGCAGCGACGTGGGAGCTGTCATCACTAGTCCAGCTTGGCGCCCGACGCCTTGACCACCTCGGCCCAGCGCGCGATCTCGGCGTTGACGAAGTCGCCGAAGGCCGCGCCGGTCAGTGTCGGTGTCTCCGAGCCGATGCCGGTCCAGGCTTCCTTCAGCTCGGGCGAATTGAGCGCTTTGGTGACCTCGGCCGTCATGCGGTCGATCAGCTCCCTGGGCGTGCCCTTGGGTGCCCACAGGCCGTACCAGGTCGAGACCTGGTAGGTCGGCACGCCGCCGTCGATGCTGGTCGGGATGTTGGGGAAACCCGGCGCCGGCTTCTCGGCCGCCACCGCCAGCGCCTTGATGCGGCCGCCCTTGATGTGCGCTGCCGACGAACCGAGTCCGTCGAACATCACGTCCACCTGCCCGGCGATCAGGTCCTGCAGCGCCGGCCCGGCCCCGCGGTAGGGAATGTGGGTGATGAAGGTCTTGGTCTGCATCTTGAACAGCTCGCCCGCCAGGTGGTGCGAGGTGCCGTTGCCGGCCGAGCCGTAGTTGACCTTGCCCGGGTTGGCGCGCACGTAGGCCAGGAACTCCTTGAGATTGTTCGCCGGGATCTTGCCCGGGTTGACCACCACCACCTGCGGCACCTTGGAGATCAGCGCCACCGGGACCAGGTCGGTCTGGATGTTGTAGTCGAGCTTGGGGTAGACCGAAGGCGCGATCGCATGGTGCACCGCGCCCATGAACCAGGTGTAGCCGTCGGGGGCCGACTTGGCCGCGATGCCGGCGCCCAGCGTGCCGCCCGCGCCGCCCTTGTTGTCGATGATGACCTGGCGGCCGACCTGCTTGGTCAGGATCGCCGACAGCGGCCGCGCGAAGGCGTCGGTGCCGCCGCCCGCCGGGAAGGGAACGATGATGGTCACCGGCTTGCTGGGCCAGGCCTGCGCCGCCGCCCACGGCGTGGCCAGCGCGGCCGCGAGCGCGACCAGGGTGTGCAGGGTCCCGCGGCGACCCGCGATCGTCGGTTTGCTCATGGACTTGTCTCCGTTGTTGTCGTGAAGGACTGCAGCCCGCGCTACAGCTTGCGCGCCACGCGCCGTGAACTGACCACCTCGCCGTGCACGAAGCGCTCGTGCTGCAACTCGACTTCGTCGAGGTTGTACAGGTAGTTGACCATCATGCCCAGCGCCTGCTTCAGCCCCTTGGCACTGCGGTCGCCGGCCCAGTTGAGGCGCTCGAGCCGCGCTCCGTTGTTGAGATGGAACTTGGCCACCGCGTTGCCGCCGGGCTCGACCGACTCGTGCGCGAGGTAGTGGGCCGCCAGCCGCTCGATCGCCTCGCGGCCGGCCGGGCTCGCCCGGTCCGGCGAGAAGCCGCTGCCCAGCCCCGCGAGGTCGGCGCCGAACTCGGCGCGCAGCACCGCATCGGCCTCGGTCATCCGTGTGCGCTGGCGCGTCGACAGCTCCTGGCGCGGCGTCCTGCCGCCACTCTTGCGCAGCCAGTCGGCAAAGCCCGGCATCGGCGACAGGGTGCAGAAGGTCTTGAGCTGCGGCAGCTCGTGCTTCAGCTGCTCGGCCACGCGCTTGATCAGGAAGTTGCCGAGCGAGACGCCCTTGAGCCCGGGCTCGCAGTTGCTGATCGAATAGAAGGTCGCGACCTTGAACTCGCGCGGCGCGCGCGGCTCGGAGCCGGGGTCGATCAGCGGCCCGACGGCTTCGGGCATCTCGGCCAGCAGGGCGACCTCGACGAAGATCAGCGGCTCGCCCGGCAGCTGCGGATGGAAGAAGGCGAAGCAGCGGCGGTCCGGCTGCAGCCGACGGCGCAGGTCGTTCCAGCCGTCGATCGCGTGGACGGCCTCGTGCTCGATGATGCGTTCGAGCAGCGCCGCGCTGGAACTCCAGTCGACCCGCTCCATCTGCAGGAAGCCGGCGTTGAACCAGGACGACAGCAGGTGCTGGAAGTCGGCCTCGACCGCCGCCAGCTCGGGGCGCGTCTTCAGCGCCGCCAGCAGCGACCGCCGCAGCGCGACGATCGCGGCAATGCCGCCCGGCGCGCGGCTCAGTCGGCGCAGCAGCTCCTGGCGCGGCGGCTCGGCGCGGGCCGTCAGTTCGATCAGCGCCGCGGCGCTGGGCTCGGCCGCGTAGCGTTGCGCCGCACCCAGCACCGCCTGCGGGTCGGGCCCGAACTGCGACTCGAGCAGCGCGAACAGCTCGGCGTGCTGCTCCGGCGGCAGCGCCTGCAGTTCGTCGAGCAGATCGCCGGCGATGACGAAGCTGTTGGCCTCGCCGGGCTCGGACAGCAGCTTGCGGCTGGTGCGCGCGATGCGGTCGAGCCGCTTCGGATCGGGCCGCGGCACGACGCGCCGACGCGTCGGCGGCGGCGCCCCGCGGCCGCGCGAGTTGTGGGTCGACAGGCGCCACAGGCTCACTGGACGACCCTCCGCGCTGCGCGCTGCGGGATGAGCGCTCGGGAGCGGCCCGTCGCGCTCATGCCGCCCTCGCCCGGCCTTTGCGACGCGGCGCGGCCGCTGCGCGCTCCGCCTCGCGCAGCGCCTTCAGCGCATCCAGCTGGGCCATCAGGTGGTCGTGCATCAGGCGGCCGGCGCGCTCCGCGTCGCGCGCGAGCAGCGCCTCGATCAGCTCGCGGTGCTCGCCGATCGAATCGTCGATGCGGCCCGGCTGGTGCAGCTGGCGGCCGCGCAGCAGCCGCATGAAGACGCGCAGCTGATCGGTCGCCCGGCCCAGCCAGGGATTGCCGGCCACCGCCTGCACGCGGCTGTGGAAGACGTGGTTGGCGCGGTAGTAGGCCTCGATGTCGCGCGCCGCGGCATGGCGTTCCAGCGTGTCGTGCAGTTGCGCCAGCTCCCGCAGCTCGGTGTCGCTGGCATGCAGCGCGGCCTCGTGGGCGCAGCGCCCCTCCAGCAGGGCCATCACCGGGAACAGCCGCTCGGCGTCGTCTTCCGACACCTCGGTGACCACGCAGCCGCGGCGCGGCGTCAGCGTCACCAGGCCCTCGGCGACCAGCACCTTCAGCGCCTCGCGCACCGGCGTGCGGCTGATCGCCCAGTCGCGCGCCAGCGCCTGCTCGTCGACCCACTGGCCGGGCGCCAGCTGGCGCTCGAAGATCAGCGTGCGCAGCCGCGAGGCGACTTCCTCGTGCAGCGACACCGGGCGGATCGCGCCGGTCAGGGGCTGGAGGTCGCTGAGGTCGGCCATGGGGTGTCGGGGGTGGGATAGATGAAGACTAGCCGACAAAATTCATAATTACAAGCACCGAGGAAACCCGCATCGACCGGCGGGCGGGCGCTCAGCCGCGCAGGCCGTCCCAGAGCAGCTTCGCGCCGGTCAGGAACATGCCGATCGAGACCAGCCGGTAGAACAGCGTCGGCCGCATGCGCCGCGCCAGCCGCACGCCGATCAGCACGCCCACCGGCGCCAGCGGCATCAGCAGCAGCGAGGTCGCGAGGTTGCGCGCGTCGATCAGGCCCAGCCAGGCATACGGGATCCACTTGGAGGCGTTCACCGCGGCGAAAAAGACCGCCATCGTCCCGGTGAAGATCATGGGCTGAAGCCGCAGCGGCAGCACGTAGGCCATCACCGGCGGGCTGCCGGCATGCGCGACGAAGCTGGTGTAGCCCGCCGCGATCCCCAGGCCGAAGCCCAGCCAGCGCGGCGGCGCGGGTGCATCGGCGTGCGGCGGGAAGAACAGCCGCTGGGCCAGGAACAGCAGCGTCAGCGCGCCGACGATACCGGCCACCGCGTGGGCCGGCATCAGCCCGAAGCTCAGCGTCCCCAGCAGCGTGCCCAGCAGGCCGGCCGGCAGCAGCAGCTTCAGCAGCGCGCGGTCGGCCTCGCGCCACAGCGCAGCCAGCCCGAAGGCGTCCATCACCGCCAGCAGCGGCAGCATGATCGCGGCGGCCTGCGGCACGGGCAGCGCCAGCGCCATCAGCGGCGTGGCCAGCGCGCCGAAGCCGGCGCCGAAGCCGCTCTTGGCCAGTCCCATCATCAGGACGGCGGGCACGGCGACGACCCAGAACACCGGGTCGGAGATGACGCTGAAGCTCACAGCACCCGGCACGCCTGCTCGAACGACAAGCGCGGGCTCCGCGCGAAGAGCTCGGCCGGGTTGCCGTGCCCCAGGTTGCAGATGAAGTTGGTCTTCACGCGCGTGCCGGACCAGAAGGCCGCATCGACCGCGGCCGCGTCGAAGCCGCTCATCGGCCCGCAGTCCAGGCCCAGCGCGCGCGCCGCGACGATGAAGTAGCCGCCCTGCAGGCTGCTGTTGCGAAAGGCGGTGTTGCGCAGCATCTCCTCGCCCTGGAACCAGGGCCGCGCGTCGACGTGCGGAAACAGCTGCGGCAGCGTGTCGACGAAGCCCAGGTCCATGCCCAGGATCGCCGTCACCGGCGCCTGCGCGGTCTTGTCGCGGTTGCCCGCCGACATCAGCGGCACGAGCTGCGCCTTCGCCGCGGGCGACGACACGAAGCACACGCGCAGCGGGCTGCAGTTGGCCGAGGTCGGACCCCACTTCAGCAGGTCCCACAGGCGCCGCAGCGTCGACGCCGGTACCGGCCGATCGAGCCAGCCGTTGTGGGTGCGCGCGTCGTCGAAGAGCTGCTCGGTGGTGATCTGCATGCGGACCTCGGGGTCGGGCGAAGGACCCGACAATTGTGGAATGTTCAGCCCGTCACAACACGAGGTCCGCCGCTTCTTCTGCGAGGCCTTCCGCAAGCAGCGCGCCGGCGAGGTGCTGGCGCCGATCGAGGCGCTGGCGGCCGACTGGATCGCCCAGCACCCCGAGTACCACGCCGACCTGGCCGACGCCGAAGCCGCCGTCGCGGCGAGCTACACCGTCGAGAACGGGCGCACCAATCCCTTCCTGCACCTGTCGATGCATCTGTCGATCAGCGAACAGCTCAGCGTCGATCAGCCGCGCGGCATCCGCCAGGCCTTCGAGCTGCTGGCCGCGCGCCGCGGCTCGGCCCACGAGGCGGCCCACGAGGTGATGGAGTGCCTGGGCGAGATGGTCTGGGCCTCGCAGAAGAGCGGCCTGCCGCCCGACGGCGAGGCCTACATCGAGGGCGTCAGGCGCCGCGCGACGCGCTGACCGCCCGGCATGCGGTCACTTGATGGTGACCCACTGCCAGATGAAGAAGTTGTCGGCGCGGTGCACGAAGCTCACGTTGCTGCGCGCCGCCCACGGGATCACCTGGCGGTGCAGCGGGATCGCGTGCACCTGTTGCTGATACTCGGCCAGCGCGGCCTTCACCAGGGTCTCGCGCTTCGCTGCATCGGGCTCGCGGCTCGAGGTTGCGGCGAGCTCGTCGAACTTCGGGTTCTTCACGTCGCCGAAGTTCCAGGAGCCGACGCCGCCCTCGCCGCGGCTGCGCATCACCGGCGTGAAGATGATCTCGGCATCGGTGGTCGCGCCGCCCCAGCCCAGCAGGTACATGGACGTGTCCAGCCGCTGCAGCTTGGGGAAGTAGAGGACACGCGGCATCGCGTTGACCTTGAGCTTGACGCCCAGCTGCGACCACATCGCCGCCAGCGCGAGGCAGATCTCCTCGTCGTTGATGTAGCGGTTGTTCGGGCAGTCCAGCGTGACCTCGAAGCCCTGCGGGTAGCCCGCCTCGGCCATCAGCTTCTTCGCCGCCGCCAGGTCGTAGGGCAGGCGCTTCTCCAGCACGGGGTCGTTGTAGGTGCCCAGCGGCGACGGCGTCAGGCCGCCGGTCGGGAGGCTCTGGCCGCGCATCAGCTTGGTCCTGAGCGTCTCGATGTCGACGGCCTGGTAGAGCGCCCGGCGCACGCGCACATCCTTGAAGGGGTTGCGATCGCCCGGGACCTTGCCGTAGAGCAGCTGATCGCGCGACTGGTCCATGCCGATGAAGAGGATGCGGTTCTCGGGCCCGTCGACCACCCGGACGCCGGCCGTGTTGCGCAGCCGCGGCGCATCCTGCGGCGACGGGTCGAGCACGAAATCGAGCTCGCCGGAGATCAGGGCCGCCGAACGCGTCGCGTCGCTCTTGATCGGCGTGTAGACGACCTCCTGCACATTGCCCTCCATGCGGCCCCACCAGGCCGGGTTGCGCTTGTAGGTGGTCTTCACGTCGGGCTGGCGCGACACCAGCATGAACGGGCCCGTGCCGTTCTGGTGCAGCGACGCGTAGCTCTCTTCCTTGGCCTTGAAGTCCAGCGGGCGCGTCACCTTGTGCTGCTCGCTCCAGGCCTTGCTCATGATGAAGATCGTGCCCAGGTGGTTCATGAAGATCGGATTGACCTGCTTGAGCCGGAACTCGACCGTCAGCGCATCGATCTTGCGGACCTCGCCCAGCGCGTTGGCGTAGACCTTGATGTCCGAGCTGGCTTGCGCCGCGCGCTGCACCGAGAACACCACGTCATCGGCCGTGAACGGGGTGCCGTCGTGGAACTTCACGTTCGGCCGCAGCTTGAAGCGCCACAGCAGCGGATCGGGCTGCTGCCACTCGGTCGCGAGCTCGGGCACGCGCTCGAGCTGCTTGCCGACGTTGACGAGCGTCTCGTAGACCTGGCCGTTGACCGCGTTGGTCAGCGAATCGTTCTGCGAGTGCGGGTCGGTGGTCTGGATGTCGCCCTGCGTGGCCCAGCGCAGCGTCTGGGCGGGCGCGGCGATGGCGGCGGCAGCCAGCGCGAGGCCGGCCAGGATCGTCAGGCGTTTCGTCATGGCGGTGGTCGCGGGAGCGAGGTGGACCGCCCGAGTGTATAGAGCGTGGAGCGGGCTCTAGGGTCGCGCGGCCTCTCCGGCCCACAGCTCGTCGATGTCCTGGAAGCGCCACTGCTCGGGGGGTTCGACGGCGACGATCTTGTCGCTGCAACGCGGCGCCGCGAGGTCGATCTCCTCGGGCACGATGCGCAGATTGGACTTGGTGCTGAAGAAGGCCTTGACGCGCGGCGCCAGCAGCGAGCCGCCGTTCTGCTCCAGCACCACGGCCAGCCGACCCGACGCCAACCGCACCAGCGAACCCGCGGGGTAGATGCCGATCGACTTGACGAAGGCCTGGAACACCACCGGGTCGAAGTGCCCTTTCCACTGCGCCATCTGCCGCAGCGCGTCGGCCGGATTCCAGCCGGCCTTGTACGGGCGGTCGGAGGTGACGGCGTCGTAGACGTCGCAGACCGCGCCCATGCGGGCCACCAGCGAGATGGCGTCGCCGGACAGCCGCTCGGGGGAACCGCTGCCGTCGAACTTCTCGTGGTGGTGCAGGCACACGTCGAGCACCTCGGCGCTGGCGTTGCCGCCTTCGACCAGAAGTTCGTGGCCGCGCTTCGGATGACTCTTGATGACGGTGAACTCGGCATCGGTCAGCTTGCCGGGCTTGTTGAGCACGTCCATCGGCATCATCGCCTTGCCCAGGTCGTGCATCAGTCCGGCGAGGCCGGCCTCGCGCACCGCGTCCTCGGCCAGGCCGAGCTGGCGACCCAGCGACACCATCAGCGCGCACACGGCCACCGAATGCAGATAGGTGTACTGATCCGCCGACTTGAGACGCACGAGGCTCACCAGGGTGCCGGGGCTGTCCATCACCGAACCGGCGATCTCGTCGACCAGGCGGCGGCCGCCGTCCATGTCGGCGGCGCGGCCCATGCGCACCTCGTTGAACATCGACAGCACCTGGCGGTGCGACTGGCGCACCAGCTTGCGCGCGTGCGCCAGATGCTGCGCGCGCGCCTGCGTCCGCTCGCGCGGGCGCTCGGCCGCAGCCGGCGCGGCAGGCGGCGGCACGGCCACGGCGGCGACGGGCGCCGCAGCCGGCGCCACGTCGAGGCCCAGATCGACATCGATCACCGCCTCGCGGATGCTGCTGGCGCGGATGCTCTCGAGGTCGGCGGAGTCTCGCAGCACGAACTTCGAGCGCCAGAACGGGTGGTCGACCCAGGCACCGCAGAGCTCGTGCAGATGCATGCCCAGCCGCAGCTGGTCGACAGGAATGCGCTTCAACATGTTGGCCCCCCAACGGGCTCTCCACGACGGCTTGCCACTCCTTCAGATCGGCCGCGCCGCGCCGTTCTGTAGCCGGCGATCGCCCGAGTCGGGCACGAAAAAGCCGCCAGACCTCGCGGTCGGGCGGCTGGCGGGGGAGCCGGCGGCGCCGGACTTACTTGAAGCGCGCCTGCGGCACCGTCTTCAGGTCGCCGGGCAGCGAGGCGATGTAGGCCGCCATCGCCTTCAGCTCGGCCAGCGTGTAGGGCTTGGCCTGCGCCGCCATGATGGCGTTGCCGCGGCCGACCTGCGGGTTGCCTTCGGTGCGGTAGGCCTTGAGCGCCACCGTCAGGTAGTCGGCATGCTGGCCGGACAGCTTGGGGTAGCTCGGGTCGATGGGCTTGCTGAAGTTCTCGCCGTGGCAGGCGGCGCAGTTGCCCTTCTTCAGCAGCTCGGCGACCTGAGGCGCGGCCGCCTTGGCCGGCGTGGCCGGCAGTTCGGCGCGCGGGCCGCCTTCGGCTTCGTAGTAGGCCGCCAGATCGGCCATGTCCTGCTCGCTCAGCGACTCGGAGATGCCGCGCATCGTCGGGTGCTTGCGCTCGCCCTTCTTGTAGGCCTTCAGCGACGCGACGATGTACTTGGCGTTCTGGCCCGCGATCATCGGCACCTTGTGGATCTCCGGGAAGCTCGCCTGGTAGCCCGGCAGCGCATGGCAGCCGACGCACATGGCGTTCTTGTTGTGGCCGGCAGCAGCGTCGCCGGCCTTGTCCTGAGCGTGCGCGGTCGTGCCGATGGTCAGCGCGCACAGCGCGAGCATCGCGGGGAACAGAGTCTTCATGGTCCGGCGGGGGGTTGAGTCTGGCGCGGGAGTATAAGGGCGCCCCTATACTGAATCGGTCGGCGCCGACATACCGTCGCCTCGCCGTCCCTCACTCCCAGCGCCATGAAATTCAACGGTTCCGACCAGTACGTCGCCACCCCGGACCTGATGCTTGCGGTCAATGCCGCGATCACGCTGCAGCGTCCGCTGCTGATCAAGGGCGAGCCGGGCACCGGCAAGACGATGCTGGCCGAGGAAGTGGCGCGCGCGCTGAAGCTGCCGCTGCTGCAGTGGCACATCAAGAGCACGACCAAGGCCCAGCAGGGCCTGTACGAGTACGACGCGGTGAGTCGGCTGCGCGACAGCCAGCTGTCCGGCGTCGGCGACGAGAAGGTCAAGGACATCCGCAACTACATCGTCAAGGGCACGCTCTGGCAGGCCTTCACGGCCGAGCAGCCGGTCGCCCTGCTGATCGACGAGATCGACAAGGCCGACATCGAGTTCCCCAACGACCTGCTGCGCGAGCTCGACCGCATGGAGTTCCACGTCTACGAGACGCGCGAGCTGGTGCAGGCGAGGCACCGGCCGCTGGTCTTCATCACCAGCAACAACGAGAAGGAGTTGCCCGACGCCTTCCTGCGCCGCTGCTTCTTCCACTACATCAAGTTCCCCGAGGCCGAGACGATGCGCCAGATCGTCGAGGTGCACTTCCCCCGGCTGAAGAAGGACCTGCTGGCCGCGGCGCTGAAGAGCTTCTACGACGTGCGTGGCCTGCCCGGGCTGAAGAAGAAGCCCAGCACCAGCGAACTGCTCGACTGGCTCAAGCTGCTGCTGGCCGAGGACATCCCGTTGTCGGCCCTGCAGAGCCAGGATGACAAGGTCGCGATCCCGCCGCTGCTGGGCGCGCTGCTGAAGAACGAGCAGGACGTGACGCTGTTCGAGAAGCTCGTGTTCATGCAATCGCGCAACCGCTGAACGCATGGCGACACCCTGGCCCGATCCGGTCGAGCTGCGTGGGCGGCACGCGTCGCTGCTGCCGCTGGCGGCGACGCACGAGGCGGGGCTTGCCGGGGCGGTGCGCGACGGCGAGCTGTGGAAGCTCTGGTACACGAGCATCCCGACGCCCGAGAACATGGCGGCCGAGATCGAGCGACGGCTCGGCCTGCAGGCCCGCGGCTCGATGCTGCCGTTCACCGTGCTCGACGCGACCGGCCGCATCGTCGGCATGACGACCTACATGAACATCGACGCGACCCACCGCCGCGTCGAGATCGGCTCGACCTGGACAGCCGCCGGCGCCCAGCGCGGCCCGCTCAACACCGAGTGCAAGCTGATGCTGCTGGGCCATGCCTTCGAGGCGCTGGACTGCATCGCGGTCGAGTTCCGCACGCACCGCTTCAACCAGCAGAGTCGCCGTGCGATCGAACGACTCGGCGCGCAGCTCGACGGCATCCTGCGGGCGCACCAGCGCGCCGGCAACGGCACGCTGCGCGACACGGCGGTCTACAGCATCACCGCGACCGAGTGGCCGACCGTCAAGGCGCACCTGCAGTGGCAGCTGCAGCGTCCGCGCTGAAGGACGGGCCGACGAGATGGCCAACGTCGCCGGCCGCTGGGAACCGGGCATCGGCGACCCGACGATCGGCGGCTGGCTCACGGTCGCGGCCTACGCGGTCGCCGCGTGGACCTGCTGGCGTGCCAGCCAGACGCAGCGCGGGCGCGCCGCGCCAGCGCCCGCGCGCTACTGGCTGCTGCTGGCGGTCGCGATGGCCATCCTCGGCCTCAACAAGCAGCTCGACCTGCAGAGCGCGCTGACGCAGATCGGGCGCGACATGGCCCGCGCCGATGGCTGGTACGAGCATCGCCACGAGGTGCAGGTCGCCTTCATCGCCGCCGTCGCGGTCGCGGGCATCGCCGGCGCCGCCTGGCTCGGGCGGTTGTCGTGGCCGCTGTCGCGCGGCCGGGCGCTGGCGCTGGGTGGCATCGGCTTCCTGCTGGTGTTCGTCGTGGCGCGCGCCTCGTCCTTCCACCACGTCGACATCTGGTTGAAGGACACCGCCTTCGGCCTGCGCTGGAACTGGATCCTCGAGCTGTCGGGCATCGCGCTCGTCGCCTTCGGTGCGCTGCGCGAGCGCCGCATCTTCGGGCCGGTCCGGGCCCGGCCCTACCGGCCCACGCCGCGTCCGCCGCCGGCCCGCGCCACGCGACCCGCGCCGGCCCCGGAACCGGCACCGCCGCCCGCGGCCGCGCCCCCCTCTCCGGCGCGTCGCCGGCCGTGGCGCGGCGACGATCGACAGGTCGTCTCGCCGGGGGATCCGCGCACCGACCGCGGCGCCTGAGTCGCATTGGCTACCATCGGACCCGAGGGTCGCCCCCGCCACGGCCCGGCGACCCACCGCGAGCTGCCATGCTGATCGACTTCTTCTACTCGCTGCGCACCGCCAAGCTGCCGGTGTCGATCAAGGAGTACCTCGTGCTCCTGGAAGGCCTGCAGGCCGGCGTGATCGACACCTCCGTCGAGCAGTTCTACTACCTGGCCCGCACCACGCTGGTCAAGGACGAGGCCCACTTCGACAAGTTCGACCGCGCCTTCGCGGCCTACTTCAAGGGCGTCGAGACGGTGGCCGACTTCACCCAGGAAGTGCCGCTCGAATGGCTGCGCCGCACGCTCGAGATCGAGCTGACGCCCGAGCAGAAGGCGGCCATCGAGAAGATGGGCTGGGACGAGTTGATGGAGACGTTGAAGAAGCGCTTCGAGGAACAGAAGGGGCGCCACGAAGGCGGCAGCAAGTGGATCGGCACCGGCGGCACCTCGCCCTTCGGCAACTCCGGCTACAACCCGCAGGGCATCCGCATCGGCGGCGCCGGCAAGAACAAGAGCGCGGTCAAGGTCTGGGAGCAGCGCGCCTACAAGGACTACGACGACACCAAGGAACTCGGCACGCGCAACATCAAGGTCGCGCTGCGCCGCCTGCGGCGCTTCGCGCGCGAGGGCAACGAGCTCGAGCTCGACCTCGACGGCACCATCCACGGCACCGCCGCCAACGCCGGCCTGCTGGACATCCGGATGATTCCGGAGCGCCACAACAAGGTGAAGGTGCTGCTGCTGATGGACGTCGGCGGCACGATGGACGAGCACATCCACCGCGTCGAGGAGCTGTTCTCGGCCTGCAAGAACGAGTTCAAGCACCTCGAGTTCTATTACTTCCACAACTGCGTCTACGACTTCATGTGGAAGAACAACCGTCGCCGCTTCAGCGAGAAGCACTCGACCTGGGACGTGATCCGCAAGTACAACCGGGACTACAAGCTGGTCTTCGTCGGCGACGCGACGATGAGCCCGTACGAGATCCTGCAACCCGGCGGCAGCGTCGAATACAACAACGAGGAGGCCGGCGCCGAGTGGCTGCAGCGGCTGACCCATGCGTTCCCCAAGTACGCGTGGATCAACCCCGAGCCGCAGGGCGTGTGGGGCTACCGGCAGAGCATCTCGGTCATCCAGCAGCTGATGCAGCAGCGGATGTTCCCGCTGACGCTGCAGGGGCTGGAGGGGGCGATGCGGCTGCTCAGCAAGTGAGCCTGCGCGCCGCGCTGCGACGGATCGGCCCGGCCCTCGCGCTCGCGGGGCTGCTGGGCGCAGCGCAGGTCGCGGCGCAGACGGCCGACGACGACACCGAAGCCGAGGCGCCGCCGCCCGAAGAGCAGTACGCGGCCCCGCTGTTCGACCCCGGCGTCGCCACGCTGCCGGCCGGCGCCAACGGCGCCTACCGGATCGAGTTGCGGGCGCCCAATCCGCTGCGCGACCTGCTGCTGCGCCACCTGGACCTGGTGCGCTTCCGCGACCAGGCCGACATCTCGCCGGTCGAGGTGGGCCGCCTGCTGGCAGCCACGCCGGCCCAGGTGCGCAGCCTGCTCGAGCCCGAGGGCTACTTCAACGCCGTCGTCGAGGTGGCGCGCGACGACGCCGAGGGCGGGCCGCCGCTGCTGCGCGTGCGCGTCGAGCCCGGCCCGCCGACGCGCGTCGAGCGCGTGCAGCTCGAGATCCAGGGACCCTATGCCGAAGCGATGGGCGCCGGCGACCCGGCGCTGCAGCGCCGCTGGCAGCGCCTGCAGTCGCGCTGGCTGCTGCCATCGGGCAGCGCGTTCAGTCAGCCGGCCTGGAACACCGCCAAGAACGCGCTGCTCGCCAGCCTGCGCTCGCGCGGCTACGCCAGCGCGGCCTTCGCCGGCACCGGCGCCGAGGTCGACGCGGCGCGCAACCGCGCGCGGCTCTTCGTCGTGGTCGACAGCGGACCGGCCTACCGCATCGGCGAGATTCGCATCGAGGGCCTGGAGCGTACGCCGCCCGAGGCCGCGCTGAACCTGCTGCCCTTCGAGACCGGCCAGCCCTACACCGAGAAGATGCTGCTCGACTACCAGGAGGCGCTGCAGAAGTCCGGGCTCTACGAAGGCGTCGCCGTCGAGCTGGACCTCGACCCGCAGCAGGCCGACCGCGCGACGGTGGTGGCCCGCTTGCGCGAGCAGGCGACGCAGAACGCCACCGTCAGCGTCGGCTTCTCCAGCAACACCGGCCCGCGCGTCGGCCTGGAGCACACGCACCGGCGTGCCTTCGGTCGCGACCTGGTGGCCAGCAGCAAGCTCAAGCTCGGCCGCGACGAACGCGAGCTGTCCTTCGACCTGCTGACCTATCCGCAGCCCGGCGGCTACCGCAACCTCGTCGGCCTGCGCGCCGACTACCTCGACGCCGGCGGCGCCGTGACGCAGACGCAGCGCGTGCGCGTCGGCCGCAGCCGCGACACCGAACGGCTCGACCGCCTCTACTACCTCGAATACAACCGCACGACGCTCGACACCGCGACCCAGAGCACGACCGACCGCGCGGTGCTGGCCAACTCCGAGTGGGTGCGTCGCGACGTCAACAACCTCGTGTTCCCGACGCGCGGGCTGATCCTCAGCGCGCAGGGCGGTGCCGGCGTGGCGCAGGACGCCGACCGCGAGCGCGGCCCGTTCGCGCGGCTCTACCTCGCCGGGGTCTGGTACCAGCCGCTGTTCGGCGGCTGGCTCGGCCAGGTGCGTGCCGAGGTCGCGCAGGTGCTGAAGAGGGAGTCGCTCGGCATCCCCGACTCGCTGCTGTTCCGCGCCGGCGGCGACGACTCGGTGCGCGGCTACGGCTACCGCACGCTGGGCCCAGTGCGAGACGGTGCGGTGGTCGGCGGGCCGGTCATGGCCACCGGCAGCATCGAGCTGATGCGCCGCTTCTCGCAGACCTCGGCGCAATGGCGCAACTGGTACGGCGCGGTGTTCGTCGACGCCGGCAACGCCGCCCAGGACTGGGAGGACTACGAGCCCGCCATCGGCTACGGCGTCGGCGTGCGCTGGCGCAGCCCGATCGGCCCGCTGCGCGTCGACCTGGCCTACGGCCAGAAGGTCAAGTCGGTGCGCCTGCATGTCAGCGTGGGGGTCACGTTCTGATGGCCGTCGCGGCTACGCGCTGGCGCTGGCGCCTCCTGCTGCTGGCGATGCTGGCGCTGCCGGCGGCGGGCGTGGCCCTCGTCGCGTCGGCCTGGCAGGCGCTGCACACCGAAGCCGGAACGCGCTGGTGGCTCGAGCGTGCCGCCCCCTACCTGCCGGGCATCGCCCTCGATCAGCCGCAAGGCGCGCTGCTCGGCGCAGGCAGCGAGTTCCGGCTCGCGCGGCTGACGCTGCAGGCCGGCCGCAGCAGCGTGCGCATCGACGGGCTGCGGACCAGCGGCCTGCAGCTGCGGGACTGGCGCTGGAGCACGCCCTTCGTGCACCTGAGCGCGCGCTCGGCCGAGGCGCAGTCCGTCGCCGTGACGACGACGCCGGCCCCGCAACCCGTGCCGCCCACCGTCGCGCCGACAAACCTGCAACTGCCGTTGACCGCGGTCATCGACGCCCTGCGCGTGACCCGGCTCGAGCTGCCGGGGCTGGCGCAGCCGGTCGAGGAGCTGACGGCGCGCCTCGAGGTCGGCCCCGTGCACCGCGTCGACGCGCTCGCGCTGCGCTGGCATGGCCTGCGCGCCGAGGGCGCGGCGCAGATCGACGCCGCCGCGCCCATGACCCTGAAGGCCCGCCTGTCGGTGCGCAGCGATCCGCAGGCCGACGCCGCCGCCCTGCCGGCCTGGGCCCGCGACCTGACGCTCGCGCTGCAGGCCGGCGGGCCGCTCGCGGCCTTCGACGCCCAGGGCAGCCTGGCGATGCAGTCGCAGCGCCTCGAGGCGCTGGCGCGCGTCACGCCGTTTGCGGCACTGCCGGTCGCGCAGCTCGACGCGCGTTTCGAGCAGCTCGACCTGGCGCGCCTGCTGGCGCCCTTCGGCGTCGCCGCGGCACCGGTCACCGACCTGGCCGGCACCGCGGTCGTGCAGCTGCAGGCCGGCGAGCCCCTGCGCGTCGAGGTCCAGGCGCGCAACGGCCTGCCCGGTCGCTGGGACCAGCAGCGCGCGCCGGTGCGCGAGATCGACGTGCTGGCGCAAGGTCGCGACGACCGCTGGCAGATCGAGCGCGCGCTGCTGCAGCTGGCGACCGACCTGCGCACGCCGGCCGGCACGCTGGGCGGCTCGGGCCGCATCGAGGCCGGGCGTGCCGAGGCCAAGCTCGAGCTCGGTGGCGTCGTCCTGCAGGGCCTGGACCAGCGCGCGCCGCCGCTGCGCTTGTCGGGGCCGATCGCGCTGAAGCACGCGCCGCTGGCCGCAGGATCGAGTGCGGCCTGGGGCGCGCTGGACTTCGACGCGCGGCTCGAGGGCACGCTGGTCGGCGGGCCGCGCGAGCGCGCACCCCGGCCGCTGCGCGACGACGTGCGCCTGGTGGCCACCGGCAGCGCGACGCCGACCTCGGCCACGCTCTCGCGCCTGGCGGCCACGGCCGGTGCCGCGCGGCTGGACGGCAAGGCCCAGGCGCGGCGCAACGGCGGCTTCTGGGCCACCGAGGCCACGCTGAAGCTGGCCGGCTTCGACCCATCGCTGTGGCTGCCCGGCGAGCCGGCGGCCGCGTGGCGACGCAGTCGCAATGCGCTCAACGGCGACTTCGCGCTGGACGTCCAGGTGCCGGCCGACACGCCCGACACCGCCGCCCTGCTGGCCGCCTTGCGCGGCAGTCTGCGTGCCGAGCTGACCGACAGCGCGCTGGCCGGCCAACCCCTGGCGCTGCGGCTCCAGGCCGACGCCGACGGCAGCGGCCGGCTCGGCGTCGACGGCGAAGCGCGTGCCGCCGACAACCGCGCCTCGCTGAGCCTGAAGATGCGCGCGCCTTCGCGCGCCGCGGCGACGGCCGACGAGCGGCTGCAGTTCAAGCTCGAGGCGCCGGCCTTGGCGCAGCTCGCGCCGCTGGCCCAGGCACTGGGACTCGGCGCGCTGGCCGGCCGCGCCCAGGTCGACGCCGAGGCCGACGGATCGCTCGGCGCCTGGCTGCTGGGTGGCGGCGCGCGCGGCACGCTGGGTACGCGCGGCAGCTTCAAGTTCGAGGCCCTGGCCCTGGGCAGCAACGGCCTCGATCTCGCCACCGGCCAGTGGAACGCCACGCTGCCGGGCGCCGAGGCCGCAGGCGCCGCGATGGCCCGTACCCGCGTCGAAGCCCAGGCCGCGTTGACGCGCCTGCGCCTGCCCGGCCTGCTGGTGCCGGCGGCAAACCTCCAGGCCAACGGCACGCTGGCCGAGCACCGCGCCGAACTGCGCGCCACATTGCGCCAGCCCCAGCCGGCCGGCACCGAGTCCACCGAGGGCGAGCCGGCGCCGCTGGCCCTCGACGCCACGCTCGCCGGCAACTGGCGCGCCGGTGAAGGCGCGGCACCGCAGTCCTGGCGCGTGACGCTGCCGGAGCTGGCACTGCGGCCCAATGTGGCCGCGAGTCCGGACAAGACCGCAGCCGCGGCCAAGGCGGGTGCGACGCCGTCGCTGCCGCTGGTCATCGCCCGCGACCTGGCCTTCGAGCTGCAGCAGGGCCCGCAGCTGCTGCGCCTGCAGGCCCAGCCCGGCAGCGCCGACGTGCTGGGCGCGGTGCTGCGCTGGAGCCGCCTGCGCTGGGAGCGCAGCGGCACGGCCGAACCGCGGCTCGACCTGCAGGCCGAGGTCGAGCCCTTCGTCGTCGCGCAGCTGTTGCAGCGGCTGCAGCCGGACTTCGGCTGGACCGGCGACCTGAAGGTCGGCGCGCGCGCCAGCGTGACGAGCGACCCGACGGTGAACGCGCGCATCGAGATCGCGCGCAGCGGCGGCGACCTGCAGGTCAGCGAGTTCGGCAGCGTGCAGCCGCTGGGCCTGAGCGACGCGCGCATCGAGCTGGTGGCCGAGGCCGGCACCTGGCGCATGAACCAGCTCGTGGCCGGCGCCAATCTCGGCCGCGTCGTCGGCGCGCAGAGGGTGCGCACCGATCCGCAGCGGCTGTGGCCGGCGCCCGACGCGCCGATCGAGGGCGCGCTGCGCGTGCAGGTCGAGCAGCTGGCCACCTGGGGCGCCTGGGTGCCGGCCGGCTGGCGGCTCGGCGGCGCGCTGGACGGCACGCTGCGGATCGCCGGCCGCTTCGGCGCGCCGCAGTGGATCGGCGAAGTCCAGGGCCGCCAGCTCGCGGTGCGCAACACGCTCGAGGGCGTGACGCTGACGGACGGCCAGCTCGACGCGCGCTTCGAGGGCGACACCGCGCGGCTGACGACGCTGCGCTTCAAGGCCGGCGACGGCGAGATCGGCGCCAGCGGCGAAGCGCGCCTGGGCGAGCAGCCGCAGGCGCGACTGCAGTTCGAGGCCGAGCGCGCGACGGTGCTGGGCCGCGTCGACCGGCGTGTCGTCGCCAGCGGCAAGGTCGCGGTGCAGCTGGACGCGCAGACGCTCCGGATCGACGGCGACCTGCGCGCCGACGAGGGCCTGATCGACGCCAGCCGCGGCGATGCGCCGACCCTCGGCGACGACGTCACCGTCAAGCGGCCGGGGGACCGGGCCGCAGCGGCGGACACCGCCGCGCGCCGCCCGCCGCGCGGCGTCGAGCTGCGCGTCGGCGTCGATCTGGGCCAGCGCTTCCGCATCCGCGGTCGCGGCATCGACACGCGCCTGCAGGGCCAGCTGCGCCTGACCAGTCCCGGCGGCAAGCTGGCGACGCACGGCGAGGTCCGCACCGACAACGGCACCTACGAGGCCTACGGCCAGAAGCTCGCGATCGAGCGCGGCGTCATCACCTTCGTCGGCGACGTCGCCAACCCGAGGCTCGACATCGAGGCCGTGCGTGCCAACACCGACACGCGCGTCGGCGTGATCGTCGGCGGCAGCGCGCAGTCGCCGCGCGTGCGGCTGTTCTCCGACCCCGAGCTGCCGGACACCGAGAAGCTGGCGCTGCTGGTCACCGGGCGCAGCTACGACAGCCTGGGCGGCACCGAGACCCTGCTGCTGCAGCGCGCCGCGCTCGCGCTGCTGGCCGGCGACGGCGCCGACAGCAGCTTCGACGTGGCGCGGGCGCTGCAGCTGGACGAGCTGTCGGTGCGGCAGAGCGACGGCACCGTGCGCGACACCGTGGTGACGCTCGGCAAGCAGCTCTCGGACCGCGTCTACGTCGGCTACGAACGCGGCCTGAACGCGACCGCCGGGAACTGGCAGCTGATCTACCGGATCGCGCAGCGCTTCACGCTGCGCGCGCAGTCGGGCGAGGACCCGGCGGTCGACCTGATCTGGATCTTTCGCTGGAACTGACCGCGGGCCGACGTCGCAAGGGCGGCTCCTACAATCACGGCGGTCCGCCACCGTAGTTCAATGGATAGAACGGCCGCCTCCTAAGCGGCAGATACAGGTTCGATTCCTGTCGGAGGCGCCAGCCGCCGGTCCGGGCACTCAGCGGGCGCGCATCGCGCGGCTCAGCAGCACCACCGGGATCAGCCCGACCAGCACGATCGCCAGCGAGGGCAGCGCGGCCTCGGCCAGGCGCTCGTCGCGCGCGAACTGGTAGGCGACGACCGCGAGCGTGTCGCTGTCGAAGGGCCGCAGCACCAGCGTCGCCGGCAGTTCCTTCATCACGTCGACGAAGACCAGCAGCGCCGCGGCCAGCGCCGAGCGTGTCAGCAGCGGCGCATGCACGCCGAAGAACAGCCGCCGCGCGCCGGCACCGAGCGTGCGCGCGGTGTCGTCGAAGCTGACCGGGATGCGCGCATAGCCGGCCTCGACCGACTGCAGCGCCACCGCCGAAAAGCGCACCAGGTAGGCAAACAACAGGCCCGCGATGCTGCCGGTGGCCGCCAGCGTGACCCAGCCGGCCGCCGCCGACCCCGGCGCCGCGGCCTGCACCCAGCCGACCGGCAGCAGCAGCCCGACGGCGATCACCGCGCCCGGCACCGCGTAGCCCAGCGACACCAGCCGCGCCAGCGGCGGCAGCGCGCCCCCCGCGCGGCTGCGCAGCAGAAAGCCCAGCAGCACCGCGAGCGCCACGGCCGCCAGCGCCGCCAGGGTCGCCAGCTGGAGGCTGGTCCAGGCCCAGCCGGAGAAGCGCTCCCAGGGCAGCCCGAACTCGCCATGGAGGGCTTCGCGCCACACCGCGCGCAGCAGCACCGCGACCGGCAGAACGAAGCCCAGCAGCACCGGCAGCGCACACAGCAGCACGGCCAGCAGCGCCTGGCGCCCGCGCAGCCGGACCGGGCGCGCTTCGCGCTCGGACGCGCCGCCCCGCGCGCTGGCATAGCGCAAGCGCGCCTGGGCGCGCCGCTCGGCCCACAGCAGCACCGCCACGATCGCCAGCAGCAGCGTCGCCAGCTGGGCGGCCGCGATGCGGTCGTCCATGGCGAGCCAGGCCTTGTAGATGCCGGTGGTGAAGGTCGTCAGGCCGAAATAGGAACCGACGCCGTAGTCGGCCAGCGTCTCCATCAGCGCCAGCGCCACGCCCGCCGCCAGCGCCGGCCGCGCCAGCGGCAGGGCCACCGTGCGCACGCGCCGGCCCAGCCCGGCGCCCAGCAGCCGGGCGGCTTCCATCAGGTGCAGGCCGCGTTCGACCAGGGCACCGCGGGTCAGCAGGTAGACGTACGGATACAGCGCCAGCGTGAACAGCACGATCGCGCCCGGCAGGCTGCGCACGTCCGGCCACAGCGGCCCCTGGGCTCCGGTCAGGTCGCGCAGCGCAGTCTGCAGCGGGCCGCTGTACTGAAGGAAGTCGGTGCTCGCATAGGCCAGCACGTAGGCGGGCATCGCCAGCGGCAGCAGCAGCGCCCACTCGAAGACGCGACGGCCCGGAAAGTCGAACAGCGTCACCGCTGCGGCGGTCGCCCCGCCCAGCAGCGCGACGCCGATCGCCACCCCGGCCGCCAGCACCAGCGAACTGAACGCATAGCCCGGCAGCACCGTGGCCGCCTGGTGGCGCAGCAGTTCCCAGGTCTGGGCCTGCGGCGTCAGCCAGGCGCCCAGCACGCCGACCAGCGGCAAGGCCAGCAGGATGCACAGGACGATGGCGAGACGGCGCATGCCAGCTCAGCCGCCGCCGCAGCGCCGGCTGCACTCGGCAAGGGCAATATGAATACGAACGACTTTCATTTGAAATCAATTCGTATCATAGGGCGATGCTGCTGGCGCTCGATCAGGTCTCGATCCGCTACACCGCCGCTCACCCCGGCGGCGGTGAGCGCGCGGCCGTCGACGCGGTGTCGTTCGGCCTGGCCCAGGGCGAGATCGGCGTGCTGATCGGCCCGTCGGGCTGCGGCAAGACCTCGCTGCTGCGCGCCGTGGCGGGCCTGGAGCCGCTGGCCGGCGGGCGGATCACGCTGGGCGACGAGGTGCTGGGCGATGCCGCGACCGGCCGCCACCTCGCCCCCGAGGCGCGCCGCATCGGCATGGTGTTCCAGGACTACGCGCTGTTCCCGCACCTGACCGTGGCGCAGAACGTGGCCTTCGGCGTCGCCGAGCTGCCCCGCGCCCGGCGCGACGAGCGCGTGGCCGAGCTGCTGGACCTGGTCGGCCTGGCCGCGGCCGCGAAGCGCGCGCCGCACCAGCTGTCGGGCGGGCAGCAGCAGCGCATCGCGCTGGCGCGGGCGCTGGCGCCGTCGCCCCGCCTGCTGCTGCTCGACGAGCCCTTCTCCAGCCTTGACGTCGACCTGCGCGAGCGCCTGGCCCAGGAACTGCGCGCCATCCTCAAGCAGACCGGCACGACCGCGCTGTTCGTGACCCACGACCAGCTCGAGGCCTTCGCGCTCGGCGACACGATCGGCGTCATGCACCGCGGCCGGCTGGAGCAGTGGGACCAGGCCTACCAGCTGTACCACCGCCCGGCGACCCGCTTCGTGGCCGATTTCATCGGCCACGGCGTCTTCACGCCGGCCCGCATCGTCGAGGGCGACCACGGCGGCGGCCCGCAGGTGCGCACCCCGCTGGGCGACCTGCGCGACGTCGGCGAGTGTCCGATGCCGGCGGCCTATCCCGACGGCGAGTGCGAGGTGCTGCTGCGCGCCGACGACATCGTCCACGACGACGCCTCGCCGGTGAAGGCGCGCATCGAGCGCAAGGCCTTCCGCGGCTCGGAGTTTCTTTACACCTTGCAACTGGCCAGCGGCGAGCGCGTGCTGGCCCACGTGCCCTCGCACCACGACCACCAGCTCGGCGAGTGGATCGGCATCCGCGCCGAGGTGGACCACGTCGTGACCTTCCCCCGCCAGCCCGCGCCGGGCTGAGCCGGCGTCCGGACGTGAAGGCGTGCAAAGCCCTCGCTTGCACGCAACTTTCGGCACTCGCCCACGCTCATAGCCGGGGCCCAGTCCTATACTGGGTCGACCTTGCTGAAAGGACGCGGGACGTCATGGGTGGAAAGACGAAAGTGGCGGGCTGGCTGGCCCTCGGTGCCGTCGCCGGCGCGTTGACCACGATGCAGCTGACGGCGATCGCGCGCAACACCACCGGCGCCCTGCCGCTGGAAGAGTTGCAGCAGCTCGCGGCGGTCTTCGGCATGGTCAAGAGCGACTACGTCGAGCCGGTCGACGAGAAGAAGCTGATCACCGACGCCATCGGCGGCATGGTGGCCGGCCTCGACCCGCACTCCCAGTACTTCGACAAGAAGACCTTCAAGGAATTCCGCGAAGGCACCAGCGGCCGCTTCGTCGGGGTCGGCATCGAGATCGGCATGGAAGACGGCCTGGTCAAGGTGCAGACGCCGATCGAGGGCTCGCCGGCCTTCCGCGCCGGCATCAAGAGCGGCGACCTGATCACCAAGATCGACGACACCTTCGTCAAGGGCCTGACGATGGACCAGGCCGTCAAGAAGATGCGCGGCGAGCCCAACACCAAGGTGCTGCTGCAGGTCTTCCGCAAGGACGAGAACCGCAGCTTCCCGGTGACGATCACGCGCGAGGAGATCCGCGTCCAGAGCGTGCGCTCGCGCATGGTCGAGCCCGGCTACGGCTGGCTGCGCGTCAGCCAGTTCCAGGACCGCACCGTCGAGGACTTCGCGGTCAAGCTGGGCGAGCTGTACAAGCAGGACCCCAACCTGAAGGGCATCGTGCTCGACCTGCGCAACGATCCGGGCGGCCTGCTCGAGGCCTCGGTCGCCATCTCGTCGGTGTTCCTGCCCAAGGACGTGGTGGTCGTGTCGACCAACGGCCAGATCGCCGAGTCCAAGCAGGTCTTCAAGGCCAACGCCGAGTTCTACGCCCGCCGCGGCAGCGACCCGCTGAAGAAGCTGCCCGAGGCGCTGAAGTCGGTACCGCTGGTCGTGCTGGTCAACGAAGGGTCGGCCTCGGCCAGCGAGATCGTCGCCGGCGCGCTGCAGGACCACAAGCGCGCCACGATCATGGGCGCGCAGACCTTCGGCAAGGGCTCGGTGCAGACGGTGCGCCAGCTGTCGCCCGACACCGCGCTCAAGATCACCACGGCGCGCTACTACACGCCCAGCGGCGCCTCGATCCAGGCCAAGGGCATCGTGCCCGACGTGTGGCTCGACGAGACCGCGGAAGGCACCATCTTCGGCAGCCTGCGGGCCCGCGAGGCCGACCTCGAGAAGCACATCTCCAGCGGCCAGGGCGCCGAGATCAAGGACACCGCGCGCGAGAAGGCCCGCGAAGAAGCCCTGAAGAAGCTCGAGGAAGCCAACGGCAAGGACAAGGCCCCCAAGCCGCTGCCCGAGTTCGGCAGCGCCGAGGACTTCCCGCTGCAGCAGGCGCTCAACCGCCTGAAGGGCAAGACGGTGGTCGCGTCGAAGACGCAGACCGAGCGCAAGCCCGAGGACACCAAGACCAACTGACGCGACCCCTGCGTCGTGCCGGAAAGCCCGCTACGGCGGGCTTTCTGCCTGGTGCGCCCGCTATGCTTGCCGCATGGACGACGACCAGCTGCTGCGCTACAGCCGCCACATCCTGCTCGACGAGATCGGCGTCGAAGGCCAGCAGCGCCTGCTCGATGGCCACGCGCTCGTCATCGGCGCCGGCGGGCTGGGGTCGCCGGCGCTGCTGTACCTGGGCACGGCCGGCGTCGGCCGCATCACCGTCGTCGATCACGACGAGGTCGACCTGACCAACCTGCAGCGCCAGATCGTGCACGACCTTGCCCGCGTCGGCACGCCGAAGGCCCGGTCGGCGGCGCGCAGCATCGCAGCCATCAATCCCGAGGTGCGCGTGCAGGCGCTGGTCGAGCGCGCCGACGCCGCCCGGCTGGACGTGCTGGTGCGCGAAGCCGACGTCGTGCTGGACTGCAGCGACAACTTCGCGACCCGCCACGCCGTCAACCGGGCCTGCGTCGCGCACCGCAAGCCGCTGGTGGCGGGCGCGGCGATCCGCTTCGACGGGCAGATCTCCGTCTACGACCCGCGCAGCGCGGCGAGCCCCTGCTACGCCTGCCTCTTCCCCGAGGACGCCGGCTTCGAGGAGGTGGCCTGCGCGACCATGGGCGTGTTCGCGCCGCTGGTCGGCATCGTCGGCAGCATGCAGGCCGCCGAGGCCCTGAAGCTGCTGGCCGGCGTCGGCCCCAGCCTGGCCGGGCGACTGCAGATGCTCGACGGCCGCGCGATGGAGTGGACCGAGATCCGCGTCGCGCGGCGTCCCGACTGCCCGGTCTGCGGCAACCCTCACTGAATCGCCGCCACCGCGGCGCGACGAGCCGAATCATGGAAGAACCCCTCGACGATCTGCGCGCGCGCAATTTCCCGTCGGCCCAGGAAGACGTGGCCGCGGTCACGCCCGCCTCGCGCTATGCAGGCCCCGAGAGCGCCTACCGTCTGGCCTTCGACGACACCGACTTCCTGCTGCGCGAGGAACTGCGGCCCGTGCGCATGCAGCTCGAGCTGCTCAAGCCCGAGCTGGTGCAGCGCGAACACGGCATCGAGTCGACGATCGTCATCTTCGGCAGCGCGCGCATCGCGCCGCAGGACCTCGCTGCCCGGCGCCTGGCCGAGGCCGAGGCCGGCGGCGACGAGCCGGCGCTGCAGCGCGCCCGCATGGCGCTCGCGATGTCGCACCACTACGAGGAAGCGCGGCGCTTCGCGAGCATGGTCACGACCGCCTCGCGGCGCCTCGAGCATCCGATCGCCGTCGTCACCGGCGGCGGCCCCGGCGTCATGGAGGCCGGCAACCGCGGCGCCTTCGAGGCCGGCGGGCCGAGCATCGGCCTGAACATCGTGCTGCCGCACGAGCAGGCGCCCAACGACTACATCACGCCGGAGCTGTGCTTCCAGTTCCACTACTTCGCGCTGCGCAAGATGCACTTCCTGATGCGCGCGATCGCGCTGGTGTGCTTTCCGGGCGGCTTCGGCACGCTCGACGAGATGTTCGAGGCGCTGACGCTGATGCAGACCGGCAAGGTGCGGCGGCGCCCGGTGCTGCTCGTCAGCCGCGAGTTCTGGACCCGCCTGATCGACTTCGACCTGCTGGTCGGCACCGGCATGATCTCGGCCGAGGACCTGAAGCTCTTCCACTTCGTCGAGAGCGCCGAGGAAGCCTGGGGCCTGATCGAGCGACACTACGGCCTGGACGCCCCCGACACCCAGACGGGGCGCTTCGCCGAGGACATGTGACCGACATGAGCACGACGACGAAGATCTCGCTGGTCGGCGCACCGACCGACATCGGCGCCGGTGCGCGCGGCGCCTCGATGGGCCCGGAGGCGCTGCGCGTCGCCGGCCTCCAGGCGGCGCTCGAAGGCCACGGCCTCGAGGTCGTCGACCGCGGCAACCTGATCGGCCCGCGCAACCCCTGGCAGCCGCCGGTGGACGGCTACCGCCACCTGCCCGAGGTCGTGGCCTGGAACCAGGCCGTTCACGAAGCGATGTACGCGGAGCTCGCGCTCGGCCGCCTGCCGGTGCTGCTGGGCGGCGATCACTGCCTGGGCATCGGCAGCATCAGCGCCGTCGCGCGCCATTGCCGCGAGGCCGGCCGCAAGCTGCGCGTGCTGTGGCTCGACGCGCATGCCGACTTCAACACCAACGTGCTCACGCCCAGCGGCA
>NZ_CADEFR010000030.1 GCF_902826655.1 uncultured Methylibium sp.
CTACGACGCCCATGTCGGCGAGCGCGGCGTCAAGCTCTCGGGCGGCCAGCGCCAGCGCATCGCGATCGCCCGCGTGATGCTGAAGGATGCACCCATCCTGCTGCTCGACGAAGCCACCAGCGCGCTGGACTCCGAGGTCGAGGCCGCGATCCAGGCCAGCCTGTACCGGTTGATGGAGGGCAAGACCGTGGTCGCGATCGCGCACCGGCTCTCGACCATCGCCGCGATGGACCGCCTGATCGTGCTGGACAAGGGCCGTGTCGTGGAGGAGGGCGACCACCGCAGCCTGCTGGCCCGGGGGGGGCTCTATGCCCGGCTGTGGGCGCACCAGAGTGGGGGCTTTCTCGGCGAAGAGGCCGAAGACGACGACACCCCGGTGCTGGTCGTGTAAACCCGACCCCGGGCCTGGTGCAGATGGATACACAACCGGCCGCTGCCGTCCCCTGATTGCAGGGGCGGCCCAGGCTGCTCATCGTCATCGACTTGCCGCATGATCGGGCCGGGGCGGGGAGCCTTGTGATCTGGAGTCGATTTCATGCGCGACTTTGAGGACTCGACCTTGTGGCGCATCAGCGCCTTCGAGCGTATCCGTGCCGAAACCGGCGGCAGCGGCTTCATGCGGCTGGAAGGCCGGCCGACGCTGCTGCCGACGACCTTGCAGGCCGACCTCGAGCGACTCGAGGAGCAGGACGCCGGCGACGACGTGCTCGAGATCGTCGCGGCCTGCATCCGCCACCGCGAGCCGGCGCTGCTGTGCATGCAGCACGAGCAGCTGGTCTGGCCCGTCACCCTGTTTCCGGCCGAAGGCCTGTACCACTCGCCGCGCGACATGTCGCAAGCCTCGCGGGACGGCATGGCGGGGCTCAAGGTGATCACCACCGAGCCGCCCGGCGTGCGGCCTCCGGGCCACTGGATGTACGAGCGCATCGGCTCGGCCGACCAGTACCACCCGCTCGTGCCCTGGCTGTGGGCCGTGTCGCTGCACGGGCCGCGCAAGACGCTGCTCACGGAGATCGGCGGCACGGCCGCCTACCGTGCGCTGTCGCGCTCGACCGAAGGACGTCCGGTGATCACCGGCGTGCTGGGGTCGGCGCTCGAGCGCCTGCACCGCGAGTCGGTCTCCTACCGCGACATCGCCCGGTGGCCCGGCATGAACCCCGAGCGCGCGGCGCGCCTGCTGAACGCGCTCTATCTGTCGGCCGGGCTGATGGTCACGCGCGCCAACGCCGCGGCCAAGTCCGAACGCAGCCTGATGGGCGGCCTGTTCAATCTGGGCAAGCCCAAGCGCTGACCGCCCCGGCCCGCCGGCCTCCGCTGCTCGCTTTTCCTGCCCCTCGATCCGGGTGGTGGAGCCCGGTCCGGGATCGGTGCCCCGCTACAGTGCGCCCGACTCGATGACGATCGCCTGGGAGGGCAGGATGAAGCAGCGGCGCCAGCGTGCGTTCAGAGCGTGTGCGTGGGTCCTGGCCGCCCTGCTGGCGGCCTGCGGTGGGGGCGGAGGCGGCGGTGGCAGTGGGGGCAGCTCCGGCCCGGCGCCCTTGCTGCCGACGCTGTCGGAAGACGTGGCGCCCGCCGGCACGCGCATCGACGTGTCGGCCCGCAACCTGTTTCCGCTGGCGCTCGGCGACACCTGGACCTACGACCGCCGCTCGGGCAGCACCGGCGGCATCACCGGCACGGTGACGCGCTCGGTCGCGGCCGGCCCCGACGCCAATGGCTACCTGCGCCTGCGCGAAGTCGACGGCGCCGACACGATCGACACCCTGTACCGCCGCGTCGCCGCGGGGCTCGAGATGCGCGACCCGTTCGGAGCCGAGGGCTTCCTGCCCGGCGTCTACCAGGCCTTGCCGAGCTACATCGAGTACCCGACGCCCCTCTACCCGGTCGGCGGCCTGCGGCGCAGCCTGCGCCAGGGCAGCCTCGGCGTCGACATCGACGGCGACGGACAGGTCGACTACTACAGCGCCGAGCTGCGCCAGATCTTCCGCGGCTTCGAGGTGCTCACGGTGCTCGGCCAGCCCACCGAGGTGGCGCACTTCAGCATCACGCTGTCCTTCCTGGCCGTGGGCACGCGGACGCGCGTCAGCTACACCGTGACCGCCACCGAGGAGACCTACTTCGCGTCCGGGATCGGCCTGGTCCGCGCCGAGCGCGGGGCGATCGGATCGGACGGCGCGATCGTCACGCCGGCCTACTCCATCGAGCTGCGCTCGGCCACGGTCGGCGGGCAGGTCGTCAACGGCACCGACGGCAACTCGACGATCGTCACGATGACTCACGCCGGCCTCGTCTACGACCCGCTGCGGGCCGTGTACTACGCCAGCGTGCCGTCGTCGGTGATCGATGGCAACCGCATCGCGCGCATCGACGCGTCGAGCGGCGCGGTCAGCTACTCGGCGCCCGTCGGGTCCAACCCCGGCGCACTGGCGCTGTCGGCGGACGGCAGCCTGCTGTACGTCGGCCTCAGCGGGTCCGGCGAGGTCGTCAGCCTCGAGCTGCCCGGCCTGCAGGAACTCGCGCGCGTGCGCCTGCCGATGGATCCGTTCTTCGGCCAGCTGTTTGCCGAGGACCTCAGCGTCTCGCCGGCTTCGCGCGACGTCTTCGCGGTCTCGACGCGGCGCGCCGGCATCTCGCCGCGCCACGGGGGTGTCTTCCTGGTGCGCGACATGGTGGTCCAGCCGCGCCGCACGCAGGACCACACCGGCAGCAACCGCATCGGCTTCGATGCGACCGGAAGCCAGATCTACGGCTACAACAACGAGACCACCGAGTTCGGCCTGCGCCGCATCGAGGTGCTCGCCGACGGGCTGCGCGAAGCGGCGGTGGTGGCCACGAACGGCGGCTTCGGCACGATGCTGGACGTGCGCGACGGTCTCGCTCTGGTCGGACCGTCGGCGTTCACCGCCGACATCTCGCTGGCGCCGCTCGGCAGCGTCAGCGGCGCATGGGACTGCAGCAAGCTGCCCGGTCGGCCACGCGTCGCCTGCCTGTCGTCGACCGAAGCCAACCGGCTCGTCGTGGCCGACACAGTGAGCTTCGCGCTGGTCGGGACGCCGCGCTACGTGGACGGCGGCGGCAACCTGTTCGCCGCCCGGCGCGTGGTGCCGGGCGCGGCGCGCCGCGTGGCGATCAGTGAAGGCGATCGCATCGTGCTGTTCGAGAGCGACCTGCTGCAGTAGCCCCGGCCGGTCGGTCGGGAGCGCCGTCATGCCAACATCGCGGCGCGTCCGGGTCGTCCGGTCACGGGAGCGAAGCATGCGTCTTGCACTCTGCGCCGGGGTCGTGCTGGCGTTGGCGATGCGCGCGGTGTCGGCCGCGCCGCCGGCCGACGACGACGCCCGCCAGTACGTGGCATTCGTCGAGGACTTCGTCGGCACCTGCGTCTCGCGCAACGGCGTGCAGATCCAGGTGAAGAACACGCATCCGACGCGCAAGCTGCGCGTCTGGCTCGACCGCTACCACATGGGCAGCGGCACCGGCGACCGCTCGCGGTCCGTGCTGCTGCCGGGCGCCGAGCCGGAGCCGCTGGGATGTTCGCGCACCGGCCACGGCACGCAGGAGTGGCGCATCGTGCGCGCCGTCTTCATCGACTGAGCCCCGCCTCGCCGCGCGACGCGGCGGGGCCTTGTCCGACGCCGGGTGGGCGTCGGCCTACACGCAGCACCTGGATCGACCGACAGACCGCGGCCGGGCGCGACCTTACGGTGTCGTTGCTCGTTCGACGTGCTCGCCACGCGGCCCCAGGCCGGGCGAGCCGGCCTCAACTCCACGAAAGGTGCCGCGATGAACAACCGACGCAATTTCCTCTTCGCCGCTCTCGCGCCGATGGTCCTGCTGGCCGCCTGCGGCGGTGGTGACGACAGCCTCGACGACCGCCTGGACATCGCCGATCCCAAGGTGCGCTTCGTGCACGCGATCCCGCTGGGGCCGAACGTGTCGCTGGTGCGCAATGACGTCGCGCAATCGGATGCGACCAACGTGCCCTACCGTTTCGCGTCGCGCTACTTCGACGTCGAGACCGGCAACGCCACCTGGTCGGTGCGCACGGCGGTCGGCAACGTGAACCTCGGCAACGTGCCCTTCGACGCCAACCGCGGCAATCGTTACTCGATCATCGCCCTGCCGGGCTCCGCGGCGGCCGACACGCTGCTGATCGACGATCCGTACAACAAGGGCCTGACCGCCAACAACGCGCGCGTGCGCGTCGTCAACGCGTCCTTCAACGCGTCCAACGTCGACGTCTACGTCAACCCGACCGGCACCGACATCAACACCGTCTCGCCGAACTTCACGACGGTGGGCTACAAGAACGCGAGCCCGGCGTCGGGCAACGACTCGGTCGACGTCGCCCCGGCGACCTACCAGGTCCGCGTCACCCAGGCCGGCACGAAGAACGTCATCTTCAACGCACCGATGGTCATCGGGGTCAATGCCGACCTGCTGGTGATGACGCTGCCGGCCAGCGTCGCTGCCGACTCGATCAAGCTGCTGGTGGTGCAGTCCGACGACGACACCCGCACGGCGACCGAGATCGAGACGCAGTGACGGGCGCCTAGAAGCAGTCCGCGCCGGGCTTCTTCAGCCGGCAGCTCCAGCGAAAGCTGTCGACGCCCTGCTTGGCCGAACGCCGGAGCAGGGCCGTCGGCTCGTTGAAGATCGCGTCCGGCAGCGGCACCTGCACCGCGGCGCCGGTGGAGTTGGTGAAGAAATTGACGAAGCAGGTCTCCTGCCCGGCGCACAGCGACTCGATCTGCTTGTCGTAGGCGACACGATCGCCGGCCTGGGCCTGAGGCACGATCACCAGGCGGATGATCCCCTGGCGACCCGCCACGGCCCAGTCGGTGGGCCCTGCAGCGACGGGCGACAGCATGCCGCACGCGGCCGCCAGCAAGGCGAGGCAGCGAGCCACGGCGGGCAGAGAGTCAGGACGCTTCACGGGCGGTTCCTCGGGAGGGGAGCGGGATGACCGCATCCTACCCAAGCGACCGTGTCGGAATCGTCCGACAGCAAGTGCCGGCCTGCGCCGATGGTCGCGGCCGTGGTCGATTCCTAAGCTTCTCCTACCGAAGCCCGGTCCCTGTCGCCGCCTCCGCGTTGCTGCATACCGATCCGCGTTGCCCCGTGCGGCGCATTCACCAGGAGATGAAGATGAACCAACGAATGCTCGCGGTCCCTGCAGGCGCCGCACTGCTCGTGTCCCTGGCCCTGGTCGGTTGCAACCGGCCGGCCGACGAGGCGCAGCGCGCCGAGACCCAGCCCGCCGCTCCCACGTCGGTGGAGCAGAAGGTCGACCAGGCGCAGGCCAGCGCCCAGCAGCAGGTCGAGCGCGCCAAGGAGGCGGCCGCCGACATGGCGACCGACGCCAAGGTCGCCGGCAAGAACGCCGCCGACGAGGTCGGCAGCAAGGTCAGCGACGCCGTGATCACGACCTCGGTCAATGCCGAGCTCGCCAAGGACGCCAAGCTGAGCGCGCTGAAGATCAACGTCGACACCAGCAGCGGCCGCGTGGCGCTGCGTGGCACGGCGCCGGACGCGACGTCGCGCGAACGCGCGACCCAGCTCGCGATGGCCGTGAAGGGCGTCGTCAGCGTCGACAACCAGCTGACGATCGATCCGCCGAAGAGCTGATCGGCCGGTCGCGCAGGACGACGACGGGCACGTTCCTCGCGGGACGTGCCCGTCGTTCGTCGAGCGGGCCGCGTCGGTCCGTGACGCAGCGCACGCTGCGATGGGCCGGTCAACCCCGCGGAGCGGCAAGCCGTTGAACTGGCCAGGAAAGTGCTCGCGTCTCGATGCTTTGCCGGCGGGGTGCCGGCAGCACATTGAACCCAGGGACGTCGCACTTGCCACAGGAGATCGCCGCCATGGGCTCTGCCAGCCGCCAATCGGAAATGCACTACGAGATCCGGTTCCAGTCGCTCTTCAACGAGGGCCGGGCACTGAGCTTTCCGTGCGACGCCGAGGGCCACGTGCTGTTCGACGAACTGAGCGATCGCGCCCGCCACAACTACCTTTATGCGCGCGCCGTCGTCGGCCGCGAGTACGCCGCGCCCGCCATCCTGGCCTGCGACCTGCACTGAGCGCGCCGGCCGTCGGGCCGGCACCCCGTTGCGCTGCATCCGCGCGACATTGTTTGCGCGTACATTGCCCCTGCTCCATCCAACCAAGGAGGCAGGCATGGGCAGAAGAGCGAGTCGGGCCGCGGTGCTGGCGGCATGTGCGATCGGTGGCGTGACCGCCGTGGCGGTGGCTCAGCAGGTGCTGGTGACGCCGGGGCCGAACAAGCTGGCCTATCCGGCCGGCTACGACAAGGGCGTGCTGTACGCCACCCTGGACCGCTGGGACAACAAGCAGTACCGCGAGTTCTGGACCAGCGCCGACGTGGTCAAGGCCGCCAAGGAAGGTCGGCCGATCCCCGACGGGGCGGTCATCACGCTGGCGGCCTACGCCGCCAAGCTCGACGCCGACGGCAAGCCGCTGAAGGACGCCAACGGGCGCTTCATCAAGGACAAGCTGCTGGCCGTCAACCCGATGATGAAGAAGCAGGGCGCGGCCGACGACATCCCGGCCTCGATCCGCAACGGCGACTGGATCTACCAGTCCTTCACCCCCGACGGCCAGGTCAACGACAAGGCCAACCTCACGGCCTGCTACCAGTGCCATCTGCCGTTCGCGAAGGACGACTACCTGACCAACCTCGCCAAGCTGGCGGGCAAGTTCCCGAGCGACGCGAAGGTGGCCGCGGCCGGTCCGAACGACGTGAGCATCACCAACTGGGTGTTCGGCCCCGGCGCGGTGAAGATCACCGCCGGCCAGTCGGTGACCTGGATCAACGGGGACGACTCGCCCCACCAGATCACCGTCGTCGGCGCCGACGGCAAGCCGGGGCAGCGCAGCGAGCTGATGCTCAAGGGCCAGAGCGCCAGGCTGCAGTTCGACGCGGCCGGCAACATCGCCTACGTCTGCGGCCTGCACCCGTCGATGAAGGGCACGATCGAGGTCGCTGCGAAGTAGCCGCCGCGGCTCACAAGCTGCAACACACACGCCGGCGGCCTGGCGCCGGCCGCTGAACCTCGGCGGCCGGCGCCGGTCCATCATGCGGTCCTGACGATGGCAAGGAGCCACGCATGAGCCGCACGGCACTCTGGATCTCGGCGCTCGCGATGCTGCTCGGCCTGGGCGTGGGCGGCTGGTACGGCTACGAGCGCTACCTGAAACCGCGCCCGGCGGCGGTCGCGGCAGCGCCGGCCCCGGTCGCCGCGGTCGAGCCGGCGCCGGCGGCCGCCAGCGAACCGGCCATCCGCTATCCGGTCGAGCCGCCGGCCTCGGCCGGGGGCATCGCCAGCCTGGAAGAGGCCGCCGCCGCCCTGCTGGGCCGCGCCGACGCGCAGCGCTTCCTGCGGCTGGACGAGGCAGCGCGGCGCTTCGTCGCGACCGTCGACAACCTGGCGCGCGAGCAGGCGCCCGCACGGCTGTGGCCGGTGCAGCCGACGCCCGGACGCTTTGCGCCCGAAGCGCGCGGCGAGCGCAGCATCCTGTCGGCCGCCAACGCGCAGCGCTACGCGCCGTTCGTCGCGATGGTCTCCGCGCTCGACAGCGCGCGCGCCGTCGGCCTCTACCGCCAGTTCTATCCGCAGCTCCAGCAGGCCTACGAGGCCCAGGGCTACCCCGGGCGCTACTTCAACGACCGCGTCGTCGCCGTCATCGACCACCTGCTGCAGACGCCCGATCCGTCGGGCGAGGTCGCGCTGGTGCAGACCGACGTGAAGGGGCCGCTGCAGCCGCAGAGCCCGTGGCTGCGCTACGAGTTCGCCGATCGCTCGCTCGAGCAGCGCTCGGCCGGCCAGAAGATGCTGCTGCGCATGGGACCGGCGAACGCCCGGGTGCTGAAGGCCAAGCTGGGCGAACTGCGGGCCTTGCTGGTCGCGCCGGCCGCGGCGGCCTCGCGCTAGCGCGAGGCGCTGCCCTCGACCACCGGCTGCTCGATCACCAGGTCCGACGCCGCATGGGCGACGCAGGGCAGGATCCAGCCCTCGGCCTTCTCTTCGGCCAGCAGCCCCGGCCACTCGATGCGGTAGGCGATGCGCCCGCTGCGCAGCCGGCAGCGGCAGGCGCGGCAGCTGCCGTTGCGGCAGGAGCTCGGCAGCCCCAGTCCGGCACCGCGCGCCGCGACCAGCAGCGGCTCGTCGGGCGACGCCTCGAACTCCTGGCCGCCGGGCTCGACGCGGACGCGATGGCGGCCCGCGGCACGGCTCGTGCTCTGGGTGCCAGGGGGATCGGTGGGGTCGGGCATCGGCAGGTTCGGCGGGACCGGCGGCGGCGCCGTGCCGGATTGTCGGCCGCCCAGCGGCTAGCATGGCGCCCGCTCGTCTCCATCCCGCCTTCCGACCTGCCCACGAGGACCTCCATGGCCAGCAGCCTGCTTGCACTGCTCGACGACATCGCCACCGTGCTCGACGACGTGTCGGTGCTGACCAAGGTCGCCGCCAAGAAGACGGCGGGCGTCCTGGGTGACGACCTCGCGCTCAACGCGCAGCAGGTCTCGGGCGTCAAGGCCGACCGCGAGCTGCCGGTGGTCTGGGCGGTCGCCAAGGGCTCGGCGATCAACAAGCTGATCCTCGTGCCGGCGGCGCTGGCGATCAGCGCCTTCGCGCCGTGGCTGGTGACGCCGCTGCTGATGGTCGGCGGTGCCTTCCTGTGCTTCGAGGGCTTCGAGAAGCTCGCGCACAAGTTCCTGCACAGCCGCGCCGAGGACGAGGCCCACCATGCCGAGCTGACGCAGGCGCTGACCGACCCGAGCGTCGACCTGGTGGCCCTGGAGAAGGACAAGATCAAGGGCGCCGTCCGCACCGACTTCATCCTGTCGGCCGAGATCATCGCGATCACGCTGGGCACGGTGGCCAACTCGCCCTTCGGCACCCAGGTCGCGGTGCTGACCGGCATCGCGGTGATCATGACGATCGGCGTCTACGGCCTGGTCGCGGGCATCGTCAAGCTCGACGACGCCGGCCTCTACCTGAGCCGGCGGCCGGGCTCGGCGGCACTGCAGGCGCTGGGCCGCGGCATCCTGCGCGCGGCGCCCTGGCTGATGAAGGGCCTGTCGATCGCCGGCACGGCCGCGATGTTCCTGGTCGGTGGCGGCATCCTCACGCACGGCGTCCCGGCGCTGCACCACGCCATCGAGGGCCTGGCGCAGCAGCTGGCCACCTGGCCGGCCGTCGGCGGGGTGCTGGCCTGGATCGGCCCGGTGCTGCTGGACGGCATCGTCGGCATCGTCGCGGGTGCGCTGGTGCTCGCGGTCGTCACGCTGGCCCAGCGCGTCTTCAAGAAGGGCGCGGCCAGGCCGCAGGCGAGCTGAGGCTCAGGTCGGCGCCTGCTCCGCGTCGCGGCGGCACTGCGCCTGCAGCGCGGCCCAGCCGTCCGCGCCCAGGGCTTCGAGCGTGCGCAGGTTGGCGCGATAGATCTCCGCCGTGTCGGGAAACGCGGCGACCGCGCGCTCGATGCTGGACTCGCGCAGCAGCTGCAGCATCGGGTAGGGCGAGCGGTTGGTGGCGTTGGTGACGTCGTCGGGCCCGGTGCCGGCGAACTGGTACTGCGGGTGGAAGCTCGCCACCTGCAGCACCCCGGCATGGCCCAGGCGGTCGAGCGCCGCATCGACGACGTCGAGGAAGTCGTTGTAGTCGAGGAAGTCGCGCAGCAGCTGCGGGTGGACCAGCAGCGTCGTCTCGACCCGCACCGGGTCGACGGCCACCAGCGCCTCCATCTCGTCGACCAGCTCGGCCAGCAGCGCGTCCTCGTCGTCGGCCTCGCTCAGCACGTAGCGCACCTGCTGCTTCGCCTGCACGGCCCGCGCGAAGGGGCAGAGGTTCAGCCCGATCACGGCGCGCTCGACCCAGGCGCGGGTCTCGGCCAGGACGGGATCCCCGGAGTCGGCCAGGGCCACGGCGTCGGCGTCGATCAGCGGGCCGCGATGCCCAGCAGCTCGACCTCGAACTGCAGCGTCGCGTTCGGCGGGATCATGCCGCCGGCGCCGCGCGAGCCGTAGGCGATGTCGGGCGGGCAGGTCAGCTTCGCCTTGCCGCCCACCTTCATGCGCTGCACGCCCTCGGTCCAGCACGGGATGACGCGGCCGAGCGGAAAGCTCGCCGGCTGGCCGCGCTTGTAGGAGCTGTCGAACTCCTTGCCGTCGGCCAGCACGCCGCGGTAGTTGACGGTGACGACGTCGGCGGCGGTCGGGTTCGGTCCCTTGCCGTCCTTCAGCGACCGGTAGACCAGGCCGCTGGGGCTGACCACGGCCGCCTTCTCCTTGGCGGCGATCGCGGCCAGGTCGGGCGCCGCGGTCTGGGCGCGCGCGATCGTCAGGCCGCCGGCCAGGGGGAGGAGGGCGATGAAGGCGAGGATCTTGAGCACGGACGCTCCGGCAAGGTCTGGGGGGACGGATGATCGCCGGCCGCACGCCGTGGTGCAATGCGGGCCGTCCCGCCACGCCTGCCATCGATGACCCTGCTGCTCGCGCCCATGGAAGGGCTGCTCGACCACCTGCTGCGCGACGTGCTGACGCGTGCCGGCGGCATCGATCGCTGCGTGTCGGAGTTCATCCGCGTCACCGGCACGCTGCTGCCGGAGCGGGTCTTCCTGCGCATCGTGCCCGAGCTGCGCCAGGGCGGCCGCACGCGCGCCGGCGTGCCGGTGCGGCCGCAGCTGCTGGGGTCCGACCCGGTCTGTCTGGCCGAGAACGCGGCCCGGCTGGCCGGCCTGGGACCCGAGGGCATCGACCTCAACTTCGGCTGCCCGGCCAAGGTCGTCAACCGGCATGGCGGCGGCGCCGCGCTGCTGCAGGACCCGGAGCTGCTGACGCGCATCGTCGGCGCGGTGCGCCACGCGGTCCCGGCGACGCTGCCGGTCACCGCCAAGATGCGGCTCGGCTTCGACGATGCGACGCGCGCCGTCGAGTGCGCGCAGGCGCTGGTCGCCGGCGGCGCCAGCGAACTGGTGGTGCACGCCCGCACGCGCGCCGACGGCTACCGGCCGCCCGCCTACTGGGAGCGGATCGCCGAGATCCGCCAGGCCGTCGCCGTGCCGGTGGTCGCCAACGGCGAGATCTGGACCGCCGCCGACGCGGCGCGCTGCCGCGAGGTCTCGGGCTGCGAGGCGCTGATGCTGGGCCGCGGCATGGTCGCCGATCCGGGCCTGGCGCTGGCCATCGCGGCGCCGGGCCAGGCCCGCCTGGGCTGGGCCGGCGTGCAGCCGCTGCTGCGCGAGTTCTGGCTGGGCGTCGAGCAGCACATCGACGCGCGCCACCGCGCCGGCCGCATCAAGCAGTGGCTGCACTACCTGCGGCGCTGCCACCCCGAGGCCGAGGCCGCCCACGCCGAGGTGCGCACGATCAACGACCCGCGCGAACTCGCCGCACGGCTGTTCAGCGGGTTTCCACCGGCGGCGGCGTCCTGAGCCGCGACCAGTCGGCGGGCCCGTCGACGAAGCGCTTGTGCAGCTGGGTCAGCGACCAGCCGTTGCCCGCCTCGAACTGCCGATAGACGCTGTCCCAGGGCTCGCCCGCGGGGTAGGCCGGCTGGGCGATGGTGACGCGGGTGCGCCGCTCGCCCAGCGGCTCGAACAGCACCACCGTGTGCAGCTTCTGGAAGGCCGCGGCGTCGAAGGCCGTGTTCGGCGGCGCCTGGCGATTGCGCATCGCCAGCATGCGCTGCGGCACGAAGGCGACGATCTCGTTGCGGATGTTGCCGGGCGCGCCGATCTTCGCGTCGGGGTCGTAGCTCGCCTCGATGATGCCGCCGAGCCGCATCTCGACCTGCGCCACCGGCGCGGCCCAGGCGCGGAAGCCCTCGGTGGTGGTGAAGGCGGCCCAGGCCTCGGCCAGCGGCGCCGGCAGCTCGATCGACTGCTGCAGCACGCGGCTGCCGTCGGCGGCGCGGTAGGACTCGTTCTTCAGGGCGGGGCGCTCGGCCGGCGGGGCTGCCATGACGGCCGACGAGGCGCCCAGCAGGCCCAGGGCCAGGGCGCGGATCAGGTGTCGCTTCATCGGTGACTCCAGCTGGTCGGCACAGTGTGCAGCAGGGCGCTGCGGGCTGCGGCATAGTGCAGCTTTCCGCAGGGACAGGCAGGAGACAGCGATGCTGGGTGTGGCCGACTATGGAGCCTTCGTGGTGGCGGTGATCGTCTTCCTGGCGATCCCGGGGCCGGGCAACCTCGCGCTGATCACCTCGACCAGCAAGGGCGGCGTGCGCGGCGGCCTGGCGGCCACCTTCGGTGTCATCGCCGGCGACCAGGTGCTGATGTGGCTGGCGGTGGCCGGCGTGGCGGCGGTGCTGCAGGCCGCACCGGTGGTGTTCGGCGCGGTCCAGTGGCTGGGCGCCGCCTACCTCGCGTGGCTGGGCTTTCGCATGCTGGTCAGCAAGCCGGGCGACACGCCCATCCTGGAGATCCGGCCGCACCAGTACTTCCAGCAGGCCTGCGCGATCACGCTGCTCAACCCGAAGGCGATCGTGTTCTACATGGCCTTCTTCCCGCTCTTCGTCGACCCGGCCACGCACCAGGGCCTGGCGACCTTCGGCCTGATGGCCGCGACGATCGCGACGCTGACCTTCCTGTACGGCGCGATCGTCGTGCTGCTGACGCACCGGCTGGCCGATCGCCTGCGGGCCAGCCCGCGCGTCACCAAGGCGCTGGAGCGCGTCGCCGGCGTGCTGCTGATCGGCTTCGGCGTGAAGCTGGTGCTGAGCCGCTGACGCGCGAGCTCAGGGCGTTTCGACACTCATCGACTCGACCGCGAGACTCAGCGTCTCGATCAGCACGGCGCTGCAGTCCGCGTCCAGCGGCGACCACGCCAGCCGCGTCGGGAAGCAGCGGCGCAGCTGCCAGATCATCGTCGGCGAGTGGCTGGCGTCGAGCAGCCGCACCACCACGTCGCGGCGCTGCACGCTGCCGACCGCGATGGTGTTGAGCCACTGGAAGAACTCGTCGTCGGGCGGCACGACGCCGCGCTCCAGCACGCAGGGACCCAGGCGCAGCAGGCCGGGCAGCAGGCGCGCGGCTTCCTCGAGGTCGCTGCCGTCGCGGTAGCGGATCAGCTCGCGCTCCATGGTCGGCAGCAGCACGCGCGCGAAGCCGACGCGCGACAGCCCGGCCTCGACCGAGAAGTGGAAAGCCGGATGGGGGTTGGCGACTGCCATGGGGTTCTCCTCGTCGTCACAGGGCCTGGCGGAGCTGGGTCCAGGCGGCCAGGTCGTGGGTCAGGCGGCGCTTGTGCACGCGGCCGGCGTCGTCCTGCCAGGCCAGCCGGACCTCGAAGCGCAGCGGCTGGCGTCGCCGCAGGTAGCCGGCCAGGGTGTCGACCAGCAGCGGCACGCGGCGGCCCTGCGGCAGGAACTCCAGGCCGCCGAACAGCGGGTTGTCGTTGATGCGCTGGCCGGCCAGGTCGCGCAGGCTGCGGCTGAAGGCCACCCGCAGCGCGTGCGCCGGCGCGTCGCCCAGGTTGGCCAGCACGAAGTGCAGGGCGCCGTGGCCGTCGACCTCGACGTCCAGCACCACGTCGGGCCGCGCAGCGGCGCCGGCCGGCGGGCCGTCGGCCGGGGCAGGGCGGCTGCGGGTTGAAGTCACGCCGGCAGCGTAGGCCGCGCGATGCGGCCGTCGCCATCCCCAGAACTCCCGGGGTCGCTTGGGCTACGCTGCGGATATCGTGGCGACGGCGAGGACGGTCATGACAGGCAAGGGACTTTCGGCTTGGCGCGGGTTCGGAGCGGTCGCGGCGCTGGCGGCGGCCTTGCTCGCCGGCTGCGCGACCGTGGTCAACCCGGTCACCGGACGCGAAGAGCGCAGCGTGATGTCCGAGGAAGCCGAGATCGCCGAGGGCAAGAAGGCCCACGAGCAGGTGCTGGCCGAGTACGGCGTCTACGGCGACGCGAAGCTGCAGGCCTATGTCGACGACCTGGGCCAGCGTCTGGCGAAGCAGTCGCACCGCGCGCAGCTGCAGTGGACCTTCACCGTGCTCGACAGCCCCGAGATCAACGCCTTTGCGCTGCCCGGCGGCTATGTCTACGTGACGCGCGGGATCATGGCCTACATGGAGAGCGAGGCCGACCTCGCCGGCGTGATCGGCCACGAGATCGGTCACGTCACCGCGCGCCACGGCGCGCAGCGCGCGACGCGCCAGCAGACCGCCGGCATCGGCGTGCTGGCGGCCACCGTGCTGGGCGCGGTGCTGGGCGTCGGCGATGTCGCCAGCCAGCTGTCGCAGAGCGTGGCCGCGGGCTACGTCGCCTCGTACAGCCGCGACCAGGAACTGCAGGCCGACCGCCTGGGCGCCGAGTACCTGGTGCGCAACAGCTACGACCCGCAGAACATGGTCGACGTGATCCAGGTGCTCAAGCGCCAGGAGCAGTTCGCCGCCGACCAGGCGCGTGCCGAAGGCAAGACGCCGCGCCAGGGCGGCGACTGGCTGGCCTCGCATCCCAGCAACGAGCAGCGCCTGCACGACATCACCGAGATCGCCGCCAGCTACAAGGGCCGCGCGAGCGCTGCCTATGCCGACGACGGCCGGGCGCGCTACCTGAAGGCCGTCGACGGCCTGCCCTTCGGCGAGAGCCGCGAACAGGGCGTGACCCGCGGGCGCAACTTCTACCACGAGCCCCTCGGCCTGGCGCTGACCGCGCCGTCGGGCTGGCGCATCCAGAACGCGCAGGATGCGATCACGCTGATCAACGCCGCAGGCGACGCCGGCCTGGTGGTGCGGCCGGTGCCCGAGAAGGCCGGCAAGACCCACGACGAGATCATCCGCAGCGTGATCAAGCCCACCCAGGGCCGCACCGAGAAGCGCGACCTCAACGGTCTGGCGGCGACCTACTTCGCCGGCACGCGGCAGAACGCGCAGGGCCAGTCGCAGAACGTCCAGGCCACCGTCGTGACGGGACCGCAGAGCCGCCACTACCTCCTGCTGTACGCGGCCAAGGACTCGGCGGCCCTGCAGCGCGCCGGCACGCAGCTGCGCGAGGCCGAAGGCTCGTTCCGCGCCTTGAGCAGCGCCGACCGGTCGGCCGCGCGGCCGTGGACGCTGCGCACGACCGCCTTCCCGCGCGGCGGCTTCGCCGAGCTGGCGAAGCGCTCGCCGCTCACGGCCAACGCCGAGCAGCAGCTGCGGCTGGTCAACGGCGTCTACGGCAGCAATGCCGGCGAGCCCAAGGCCGGCCAGCCGGTCAAGGTCATCGAGTAGCCAGGGAGACGCCACCATGATCGAGCAAGTCCTGGCCGGCCTCGTGCTGGCGGTCTGCGTGATGCTGCTGCTGCGCCTGACGCTGAATGCGCCACGCCGCTACCGCATCGACTCGGCGCTGCGGCGTGGCTGGCAGTGGTGCGGCCGGCAGTTCAGGCGGCCCGGGCAGCACCGCGCGCGCAAGCGCGCCGCCGCAGCGCAGGCCGAGGAGCTGATCCGCCGCGTGCGCCGCGAGGTCGAGCGCGAAGGCAACGTGATCCGGCCGCGCCAGTTCCGCGGGAGCCGCGACCCCCGCGAACCCCGCAAGCCTCACTGAGCCGTCGCGCGCGCCTCCACGTCGCGCTGCAGGTCGGGCGGCAGGCGCCTGAGCATGAAGCGGATCGCGGTCGGGACCAGCACCAGGTCGTCGACCACGCCGATGAAGGGCAGCGCGTCGGGGATCAGGTCGATCGGCGACACCAGGTAGAGCAGCACCAGCGCCGTCCCCACCTTGAGCCAGCGCGGGGCCTGCGGGTGCCGCAGCGCGATCCACAGCCGGCGCGCGTCGCCGCGCACCAGCAGCCACAGCATCGACAGGCGCTTCCACATGGATGACCTCCGTTCGGCGTGTCACCGCAGGATCGCGGGCATCGTCGGAGATGCGGCCCGCCGGGCGCGATGCAAGGGGGGAGGCCGGCAGAATTGTTGTGGGTCGCAGCGGAACTGCCGCCTGGGCCCGATGTCAGAGGAGCATGGACATGACCGGACAGGATTTCTCGAACGGCGCTGCGATCGGCCGCGGCGTGCAGCGCATCGTCTCCTTCGTGCTGCGCGCGCTGATGGCGGCCGTGGGACTGGTCTTCATGCTGATGCTGATGGCCTTCGGCCTGGTCGTCGGCAGCCTTGTGGTGATGTGGGCGCTGCTGCGCGGGCGTCGGCCGGCGCCGGTGCGCTTCGGCATGCCGCGGGGCGCGGCCTGGCAGGACTTTCGTCGTGCCGCCTCCGGCACGCCGCGCGGCGAAGTGATCGACATCGAGGCCCGCGAAGTCTCGCCCGGCGGCGCCGACGCCCCCCGCGATCGGCCCTGATTCGGGTCGGCGGCCCGCGGGGCGTCGGTTATCTTGCGGTCCATGACCGCCCCCTTCAGCTTCTTCTGGCACGACTACGAGACCTTCGGTCGCGAGCCGCGCCGCGACCGCCCCTCGCAGTTCGCCGGCGTGCGCACCGATGCCGAGCTGAACGAGATCGACGCGCCGCAGATGCTGTACTGCCGGCCGGCGCCGGACTACCTGCCCGATCCCGAGTCCTGCCTGCTGACCGGCATCACGCCGCAGCGCTGCCTGGAGCGTGGCCTGCCCGAGCACGCCTTCGCCGACGCGATCGAGCAGCAGCTCGCGCGGCCGGGCACGGTGGGCGTGGGCTACAACTCGATCCGCTTCGACGACGAGGTGACGCGCTTCCTGTTCTGGCGCAGCCTGATCGATCCGTATGCGCGCGAGTGGCAGAACGAATGCGGGCGCTGGGACCTGCTCGACGTCGTGCGCGTCACGCACGCGCTGCGGCCCGAGGGCATCGCGTGGCCGAAGCACGACGACGGCCGGCCCTCGTTCAAGCTCGAGCACCTGAGCGCCGCCAACGGCCTGGCGCACGAGGCCGCGCACGACGCGCTGTCGGACGTGCGCGCGACCATCGCGCTGGCGCGCCTGATCCGCGAGCGCCAGCCGCGCCTGTGGGACTTCTGCCTGCGCTTGCGCAGCAAGCACGAGGTGGTGCGCGAGCTCGCCGCGGCCGAGAAGGCCGGCGGCCCCTTCCTGCACGTGTCGGGCATGTACGGCGCCGAGCGGGGCGGCATCGCCGTCGTGTGGCCGCTGGCGCCGCACCCGACCAACAAGAACGAGCTCATCGTCTGGGACCTGGCGCAGGACCCGGCCGAACTGCTGACGCTCGGCGTCGAGGCGATCCGCCAGCGCATGTTCACGCGGGCCGACGACCTGCCCGAAGGCGTCACGCGGCTGCCGATCAAGACCTTGCACATCAACAAGTCGCCGATCGTCATCGCCAACCTGCGCACGCTCAGCGCCGAGCGCGCGGCGCACTGGGGCATCGACATGGACCAGGCGCAACGCCACGCCGACGTGCTGCGCGACCAGGCCGCCGGCCTCGCCGGCCTGTGGCCCGAGGTGATGCAGCGACCGCCGCTCGAGCGCGATCCCGACGTCGACGAGGACCTCTACGGCGGCTTCGTCGGCAACGACGATCGCCGCAGCCTGCAACGCCTGCGCGTGCTGAGCCCCGAGGAGCTGGCCGCCCGGCGGCCGGCCTTTGCCGATCCGCGGCTCGAGGAACTGCTGTTCCGCTACCGCGCGCGCAACTTCCCCGCCACGCTGACCGACCCCGAGCAGCAGCGCTGGCTCGCGCACCGCGTCGCGCGGCTGCACGACGGCGAGGGCGGCAGTCGCACCGTCGACAGCCTGCTCGCGCAGATCGACGCCCTGGTCGAGGACGCCGACGAGCGCGGCCAGGCCATCCTCGAGGCGCTGGTCGACTACGCGACCGACATCGCGCCGGAGCGCTGACGCGCGTCGATCCGGCTCACCACCCGCAGCGGCAGTTGCTGGTGGTGGCGGAAGCCGAGCTGCTCGTAGAGACGCCGGGCGCCGGCATTGCTGTGGATCACCTGCAGGAAGGGCTGCTGCCCGCGTTGCAGCTGAAGGCGCACGACGTGGTGCACCAGTCGCGCCGCCAGCCCGCGACCGCGGAAGGCCGGGTCGGTGCAGACGGCGCTGACCTCGCGCAGCGCGCCGGCCTGCATGCGCTCGCCGGTCATCGCCATCAGCTGCGGGCCGTCGAAGACTCCGTAGTACTCGCCGAGCTCCGGCGTGCGCTCGCCGAAGGGGCCGGGGTGAGTGACCGCGACCAGGGCCAGCATCGCCGCAAGCTGCTGCGGGCCCAGCCGCACGACGTCGCCTCGGGAGTCGGCCGCAGGGACGGGAGCGTCCCACACCATCTGATCCATCGGTGCCTCGAAGTGCAGCTGCCAGCCCGGCGGCACCGGGCCGGACCAGCCGGCGCAGTAGACCTGCTCGCCGGGATCGCAATGCGGCGCCAGGGCGGCGAAGTCCGGCCGGGCCGCATCGGCGAAGGCGACGATGGGCGAGAAGCCGCGCGCATAGCGCCGTGCCGTCGCGGCGCCCATCGAGCATCCGGCCTGCGGACCGGTCAGGCTGTGCCAGACGACGTTGGTGAGAAGCTCGTAGCTCATGGGGTCCGCAACGGTAGCGCAGGCGACCGATCCATGTTTACCCTTGGTTGCGATCGGGGATGTCGAATGCGTGCGCGCTGCTTCGTCGTGCCGGTACAAACCCACTCCATCCAAAGGACACCGGCATGACCACCCCGACCCCTGCCTCCGACCGCGAACTGCTCCTCACCCGCCTGATCGACGTCCCGCGCGCGAAGGTCTTCGCCGCCTGGACGACGCCCGAACTGCTGGTGCAGTGGTTCGCGCCCCAGCCCTGGACCACGCCGCGCGCCGAGACCGACGTGCGGCCCGGCGGATCCAGCCTCATCGTGATGCGTGGCCCCGACGGCAGCGAGTTCCCGAACCGCGGTGTCTATCTCGAAGTCGTGCCCGACGAGCGCCTGGTCTTCACTGACGCCTACACCGAAGCCTGGCAGCCGTCGGAGAAGCCCTTCTTCACCGCCGTGCTGACCTTCGAGGACGAAGGCGGCAAGACGCGCTACACGGCACGCGCGCTGCACTGGACCGTGGCCGACTGCGAGGCCCACGCCAAGATGGGCTTCCACGAAGGTTGGGGCCAGTGCACCGACCAGCTGGCTGCGCTGCTCGGCGCGCCCAAGCCCACGGCCTGAGCCTGCGCCGCCCACGGAGATCTCGATGAAGCTCTACGCCCATCCCTTCTCGTCCTACTGCCAGAAGGCGCTGATCGCGCTCTACGAGAACGCCACGCCCTTCGAATGGGCGCTGCTGTCGCCGGAGAACGAACCCGCACTCGCCGCGCACGCCGCGCTGTGGCCGCTGCGGCGCATGCCGGTGCTGGTGGACGGCGCGCACACGGTGGTCGAGGCCAGCGTGATCGTCGAGCACCTGGACCTGCACCACCCCGGGCCGGTGCGGATGCTGCCGGCCGATGCGCGCGCCGCGCTCGAGGTCCGCGCGCTCGACCGCGTGTTCGACAACTACGTGATGACGCCGATGCAGAAGATCGTCTTCGACGTGATCTGCGCGCCCGAGCATCGCGATCCGCACGGTGTCACCCAGGCGCACCGCCTGCTCGATACGGCCTATGCCTGGCTCGACGGGCGGCTCGCCGGCCGGCGCTGGGCCGCGGGCGAGGCCTTCGGGCTGGCGGATTGCGCCGCGGCACCGGCGCTCTTCTACGCCGACTGGGTGCATCCGATCGGCGCGACGCATCGCGAACTCGGGGCCTACCGACAGCGGCTGCTGGCGCGCCCCTCGTTCGCACGCGCGGTCGACGAGGCGCGGCCCTATCGCAGCTTCTTTCCGCCGGGAGCACCCGACCGCGACTGAAGCCGCTGGTGCGCAAAGCAACCTTGCGCCGCAGCAGATCGTGCCTCCCGATTGACAGACGGCTGACGTGCCCTAGCCTGGGGCACAGCGGTCAGCAGTCCGCCTCAATCCCAACGACGGAGGACGACATGCAGGAAGCCTTGCCCCCTGGCACCAACGTGCTCGATGACCTGGTCGATGCGCGCATCGGTCGACGCGACTTTCTCGGCGGATCCCTCGGCGCGGCGGCGCTCGGCTTCCTGAACGGCTGCGGCGTGTCGCCCGGCCCGGCGCCGTCGGGACCGCTGATCGGCTTCGCGTCGATCCCCATCTCGCGGGCCGACACCGTCGTGGTGCCCGAGGGCTACACCTGGCAGGTCGTCAACGCCTGGGGCGACCCGATCATGGCCGGCGCGCCGGCCTTCAAGCCCGACGCCAGCCAGAGCGCCGCCGAGCAGGCGATGCAGTCGGGCATGTTCCACGACGGCATGCACTACTTCCCGCTGCCCAAGGGCTCGAACTCGTCGACGCATGCGCTGATCGGCATCAACTACGAGTACACCGACGACAACCTGCTCACCACCGACGGCATGGCCACCTGGACGGCCGAGAAGGTGCAGAAGTCGAAGAACGCGCACGGCCTGGGCGTCTACGAGGCGAAGTTCGAGGACGGTCGCTGGCGCACCGTCGCCGACTCGCGCTACGGCCGGCGCATCACCGCCGACACGCCGTTCCGCATCAAGGGGCCGGCCGCCGGCCACGCCCTGATGCGCACCGCCGAGGACCCGACCGGCACGCGCGTGCGCGGCACCTTCCAGAACTGCGCCAACGGCTACACGCCCTGGGGCACCTACCTGTCCTGCGAGGAGAACTTCACCGCCTACTTCGTCAACGATTCCGGCAGCATCCCGCGCCTGCAGGACCGCTACGGCATCCCGACCACCAAGGACAGCTGGGGCTTCCGCTGGCACGAGCACGACCCGCGCTTCGATGCCGTGAAGCACTCCAACGAGGCGAACCGCTTCGGCTGGGTGGTCGAGTTCGACCCCTACGACCCGGCCAGCGAGCCGGTCAAGCACACCGCGATGGGCCGCATGGCCCACGAGGGCGCGGCGCTGTCGATCGCCAACGACGGGCGCGTCGTCTACTACATGGGCGACGACGACTACCGCTCGAAGTTCGAGCACATCTACAAGTTCGTCAGCAAGCGGCCGTACGTCAAGGGCGGCAGCGCGGCCGACAACAAGGACATCCTCGACGAGGGCACGCTCTACGCCGGGCGCTTCAACGCCGACGGCAGCGGCGAGTGGATCGAGCTCACCCAGGGCAGGAACGGCCTCACTGCCGAGCGCGGCTTCGCCTCGCAGGCCGAGGTGGTGATCGACGCCCGCACCGCCGGCGACGTGGTCGGCGCGACCTACATGGATCGCCCCGAGTGGCTGACCGTGCACCCGCGCAGCAAGGAGGTCTACGTCACGCTGAGCAACAACACGGCGCGCGGCAAGGGCAAGCCGCTGCATCAGGCCGACGCGCTGGGCGCGGACGGTGCCAACCCCCGCGCGCCCAACCTGATGGGCCACATCGTGCGCTGGCGCGAGGCCGGCGGCGACGCGGCCTCGACCACGTTCCAGTGGGACGTCTTCCTTCAGGCCGGCGAACCGACGCATGCCGACGCGCTGAAGCGCGGCAACGTCAAGGGCGGCGTCGCCTTCGCCCAGCCCGACGGCTGCCACATCGACGCGCGCGGCGTGCTGTGGATCCAGACCGACTCGTCGGCCCAGAACATGGCGCATGCCGACTGGACGCTGATCGGCAACAACCAGATGGTGGCCGCCGACCCGTCGACCGGCGAGGTGCGGCGCTTCCTGACCGGCCCGGTGGGCTGCGAGGTCACGGCGGTGCAGCTGACGCCGGACCTGCGCACGATGTTCATCAACATCCAGCATCCCGGCGAGGCGCCGCTGCCCCACCCGGGCCGCAACGATCCGAGCAAGCCCAAGGCGATCAGCTCCTGGCCCGACGGTGCCGCGGGCGGCCGTCCACGCTCGTCCACGATCGCGATCCGCCGCAAGGACGGTGGCATCGTCGGGACGTGATCGCGACGCGCTGGCGCGGCGTCGTCAGGCGCGGGTCCAGCGCATGACCCAGTTCTCCTGCCACTGACGACCGCCGTCGCGCGACACGGCCTGGTACCAGCGGCAGGAGCCGGGCGTGATCTGGTCCCAGGCGCCGCGCACGACGATCGGCTGGCCGCCGTCTTCCTCGTCCGAGTCCCACAGGCCGACGCCATCGACGAAGCTGCCCCAGGACGGCGGGGGTGTCAGCACGCCGGCCTTGCCGTTGACCCAGTAGTCGGCCCAGAGCCCGCGCCCGGTGTCGAGCAGCCGCAGTCCCAGGCCGCTGAAGCCGCGCGCCGGGATGCGCAGTTCCTCGACGCTGGCGATGCCGCCCAGCAGCCCGTGCACGGTCGCCTCGCCGTCGAAGTTGTCCCAGACACCGTCCTTCAGCCGGCGGTGCGCGATCTTCCATTCGCCGCTGAGGAAATCGAAGTCGCCGGGCCGGCCGGTCGCCGGCGGTGGCTGGGTCGCGGCGCGGGCCGCCGGCAGCCCGGCCTGTGCCGCGGCCAGCAGGCCGGCCGAGACCTGCAGGACGGTGCGGCGCTGGATGTCGGCGGGTGCCTGGCGCATCGGGGTGCCTCCGTGGCTGTCGGGCCGAGGACATCCCGGCCGTCGCGCCGACTATCGACGTGCAAGCCTGCCAAACCGCGGCATGTATGCCGTGGCGGGAGCGCCTCACTTAAGGTTCAGGCGTGCATATTTAGATCCTAGGGTTAACCATAATCAGGGTTATCCCTTGATCCCTTTGATCTTCTTGCAACCCTGGAGTCCCGCCATGACGAACCGTCACTCTCTGCTCATCGCCTCGCTGCTGGCCCTGGCCGGTGTCGCACAGGCTCAGGATGTCGGCCAGCACCCGGCCGTCTTCTCGGCGCGCAAGCTGCCGGGCGTCGATCCGTCGACCTTCATCGTGCAGCACCCGGCCAGCCCGAGCTGGCGTGCCGGCCACGCGAATCACGAGCATCCGGCGGTCGCCCAGAAGGCCGAAAGCGCCCCGATTTCGGTCGATGCAAACACATTCATCGTGCAGCCGCCGGCGCACGTGGACTGGCTGGAAGCCCGCTCGACGCCGATTGCGGCCGTGCCGGGCGCGACGCTGCGCTGAGCGCAGCGATGACGGGCTCGAGCGGCCGGTGGCCGTCCGGGCCCGTCACTTGCCCCAGCTGTCCTTCAGGCCGGTGATCCGGTTGAAGACCGGGGCCGTCACGGCATGCGACGTCGCGTCGGCGACGAAGTAGCCGTGCCGCTCGAACTGGAACTTCGCATCCGCCACCGCCGTGCCCAGGCAAGGTTCCACGTAGCCCGTCACGACCTTCTTGCTGGCCGGGTTGAGGACCGACAGGAAGTCGCGGCCGCCCGCGTCCGGCTGGGCTTCGGTGAACAGCCGGTCGTAGAGCCGCACTTCGGCGGCCAGCGCCTCGTGTGCGCCGACCCAGGTGATCGTGCCCTTGACCTTGACGGCATCGGCGCCGGGCGTGCCGCTCTTGGTGTCGGGCACGACCGTGGCCCGCACCGCCGTGACGCGACCCTCGGCGTCCTTGTCGCAGCCGGTGCACTCGACCACCACGCCGTACTTCAGCCGCACCTTGTTGCCCGGGAACAGGCGGAAGAAGCCCTTGGGCGGCTGCTCGGCGAAGTCGTCGCGTTCGATCCAGACTTCCGGCCCCAGCGTGAAGCGGCGCGTGCCCAGCTCGGGCAGGTGCGGATGCGCGGGCGCCTGGCAGGGCTCCAGGTGGCCGGCCGCCCCGAAGACCTCGGACCAGTTCGTGAACTCGAGCTTCAGCGGGTCCAGCACCGCCATCGCGCGCGGCGCCTTGCCTTCCAGGTCGTCGCGCAGCGCGGCGTCGAGCGAGGCGTAGTCGATCCAGCTGTGGTCCTTGGTGACGCCGATGCGCTCGCAGAACAGCTGGATGCTCTGGGGCGTGTAGCCGCGCCGGCGCAGGCCGGCGAGGGTCGGCATGCGCGGGTCGTCCCAGCCGTCGACGTGGCCTTCGTCCACCAGCTGCCTCAACTTGCGCTTGCTGGTGATCACGTAGCTCAGGTTGAGCCGCGCGAACTCGTGCTGGTGCGGCCGCGGGCGGGCCAGCAGGCCCAGGTCGCACAGCTTGTCCAGCAGCCAGTCGTAGAAGGGCCGCTGGTCCTCGAACTCGAGCGTGCAGATGCTGTGCGTGATGCACTCCAGCGCATCCTCGATCGGATGCGCGTAGGTGTACATCGGGTAGATGCACCAGCGGTCTCCGGTGTTGTGGTGCGTGGCGCGCTTGATGCGGTACAGGGCCGGGTCGCGCAGGTTGATGTTGGGCGAGGCCATGTCGATCTTGGCGCGCAGCACGGCCGCGCCGTCGGCGAGCCGGCCGTCGCGCATCTCGCGAAAGCGCGCCAGGTTCTCGTCCGGCGTGCGGCTGCGGAACGGGCTGTCGGTGCCGGGCGTCGTGAAGTCGCCGCGGCTCGCGCGCATCTGCTCGGCCGTCTGCTCGTCGACGTAGGCCAGCCCGGCGCCGATCAGCGCCTCGGCGGCGCGGTACATGAAGTCGAAGTAGTCGCTGGCGAAGTAGAGGTTGGAGCGCGTCGCGCCCGGCTTCGCGGGATCGGGCTCGTCCCAGCCGAAGCCCAGCCAGTGGACCGCGTCGACGATGGCGTCGACGTACTCCTGCTCTTCCTTCTCGGGGTTGGTGTCGTCGAATCGCAGGTGGCAGACGCCGCCGTAGTCGCGCGCCAGGCCGAAGTTCAGGCAGATGCTCTTGGCATGGCCGACGTGCAGGTAGCCGTTGGGTTCGGGCGGGAAGCGGGTGCGGATCTTCGCCGCGTCGACCGGCGCGGCCGCGTGGTGGGATGCATCGCCTGGCGTCCCGGCGTAGCGACGGCCGGCATAGCGGCCGGCCTCGAGGTCGCGGTCGATGATGCCGCGCAGGAAGTTGCTGCTCGGCTTGCTGGTGGCGTCGGTCATGAGGGCGCTTCGGAGGACTCGACTCATTCTAAGGAGCGGCCCGCGCGCCCCCGGCCGGGCGCCGATTCACAAAACTTCACCCGCTCGTTCGCAGTTCGATACAGATTCCTGTGAACCTGTCGGGGCGCTGACCCGTTCAGAGCACACGGGGCAAGACATTCGACCTTGAACGCCCCGACACAGGAGTCCGACCATGAAGCAAGCGATCCGCAAGTTCCTGGCCCTCGCCGCCCTCGGCGCTGCCGGGCTGGCCGCCACCGGTGCGGCGCATGCAGGGGGCGTCAACTGGCACATCGGCATCAACCTGCCGGGCGTGTTCTACCCGGCGCCGCCGCCGGTGGTCTACGCACCGCCGCCGCCCGTGTACTACGAGCCGCCGCCGGTGGTGTATGCCCCGCCGCCGGTGGTCTACCGCCCGGCGCCCATCGGCTACTACCGTCCGGCGCCGGTCTACGTGCAGCCGGCCCCGCGCGGCTACTGGCGCGACGGCCACTGGCACGACCACCGCTACGACGGCCATCGCGGCCGGGGCCGCGGTGACGACGATCGCCGGGCCTACAAGCACGGCCGGGGTGGCGACGACCGCTACCGCTACTGATCCGCCGACCCGGATCCGCAGGCCCCGCCCGGCGCAAGCCGCGCGGGGCCTGCGGCCTTGCGGGGCTACATCGCCTTGAAGCGATGGGCGTAGAGCCGGCTGACCGCCAGCCGTTCGCTGCGCCCGCGCAGCAGCAGGTGCTGCTTGCCGGCCTCGTCGCGCGTGACGCTGACGATCGTGTCGGCACGCACGACGGTGCCGCGGTGGATCTGCCAGAACACGCCGGCATCGAGCTGCGGCAACAGGTCGCGCAGCGAGCTGCGGACCAGATGCTCGCGTTCCGCCGTGACGACCCGCACGTACTTGTCCGCCGCCTCGAAGTACAGCACCTCGCCGACCGGGACGAAGTGCAGCGTGCTGCCGACGCCGGCCTGGATCACGCGCAGCGGTGGCGCCGCCGGCGCGGCGGCGCGGTCGAGCAGGCCGCGCAGTTGTTCGATCGCGGCGTCCGGCAGCACGCCGCCTGCGCGCAGCTTGAGTGCGGCGCGCAGGCGATCGCAGGTCTGCGCCAGTCGCGCGGCCTGCACGGGCTTGAGCACGTAGTCGACGGCCGAGCGCTCGAAGGCCTCGAGCGCGTGCTGGTCGTAGGCGGTGACGAAGACGATCAGCGGCAGCGGCCGCTCGGGCGGCCAGTCCTCGACGATGGCCTGGGCCGCGTCCAGGCCGCTCAGGCCCGGCATGCGGATGTCGAGGAACAGCAGCTCGGGATGCTGCTGCAGCGCCGCGCTGACCGCCGTCTCGCCGTCGGGGGCCGTCGGCAGCAGCCTCAGGTCGGGCCACAGCGCCGTCAGCTCGACGCGCAGGGCCTGCGCGAGCAGCGGCTCGTCCTCGGCGATCAGCGCGCGGTACGGCATCGTTCAGGCTCCGAGGGGCAGGGTGATCGTGGCCAGGGTGCCACCGCCCGGCGCCGAAGCGAGCGTCAAGGAGGCGGCGTCGCCGTAGAGCGTGGCGAGCCGTTCGCGCACCTGGGTCGTGCCGAAGCCGGTGCCGGCCGACGCCCGTGCCGCCTCCAGGCCGATGCCGGTGTCGTGCACGCTCAGGTGCAGGCGGTCGCCGTCGCGCCAGGCCCGCAGCGCGATGCGGCCGCCGGGGCGGTGCGGCTCGATGCCATGCTGGATCGCGTTCTCGAGCAGCGGCTGCAGCAGCAGCGGCGGCACCGGCTGCGCGGCCAGCTCCGGCGGCAGGTCCAGCGTGCTGGCCAGCCTGTCGCCCAGGCGCACCTGCATCAGCGCCAGGTAGTCGGCACTGCGCTCGAACTCGGCCGCCAGCGGGTGCAGCGAGGCGCGGCTCGCCGCCAGCGTGCTGCGCAGGAAGGCGATCAGGTGGTCCAGCATCGCCTGCGCCCGCGGCGGGTCGAGCGCGATCAGCGCACGCAGGTTGGCCAGGGTGTTGAACAGCATGTGCGGCTCGAGCTGCGATTCCAGCAGCTTGAGCTGGGTGTCGGCCGCGAGGCGCTGCGCCGCCTCGGCCCGGGCCTGGGCCGAAGCCAGGCGTCCGCGCATCCAGAAGAAGGCCGTCGCGATGCAGGCGACCGTCAGGCTGATCGTCAACGAGGCCACCGCGGAGGCGGCGCTGCCGAACTTCCAGGGCATCGGCAGGCCCTTGCCGCTGAGCGCGTTGCCGATGCTCGCGCCCAGCGTGTAGCCGGCCGTCGTGCCGAACACGATCACGACGCTCATCCACGGCCAGCCGGGCCAGCGGCCCGCGGCATGCCCGTGTCGGGCCTGCCACCGCCATGCCCAGTCCGGGGCGATGCGCCGGCCGCCCTCGATCAGGCCCAGGCAGCTCATGCCGATGGCGAACGAGTACACCAGATTGGCCGCCAGGTCGCGCCCGCCGCGCAGCCCGGTGAGGACGAGCGCGACGCCCAGGCACATCAGCACCCCGAGGATCAGGGTGCGCTTCAGGTCGTCGACGGCGGGGGCGGTGGGAGCCATGGGCGTGAAGGTCGTGGTGCTCGGGGGGACTCGGGGTTGGGGCCGGCTCACATCCACCCCAGCCAATCGTGCCAGACCAGCATGCCGAGCCGGCGCGTCGGCAGCAGCGAGAACAGCGCGGCGATCACGACGCCGTTGTACGCGAACAGGATGGCCCGGCGGTGCGCCCTGATGTTGCGGCGCGAGATGTGCCACATCGCCATCGCGATGCCGCCGACGGTCAGCACCACCAGCAAGTGCACGGGCGTGTAGCCGGCGATGTTGGGCAGGCGGTAGTCGCGGATCGCCATGGCAGACAACGCCGCGCCCAGCATCAGCGTCACCCAGGCATAGCCGGTGGCACGGTGCCAGCGGCTGCCCTTGCGGATCAGCATCGCGACCGGCCCCAGGACCAGGGCGGCCAGCGCCAGCACCAGGTGGACGGCGATCAGCGGCGGCATGTGGGTGAGGGTGCTGGGCATGTCGGGCTCCTGGAAGGCGGGATCGCTCCCGATGGCCGGCATCGTCGGGCGCCGGCCCGGGCCGGCCCAGCGGCATGCGACGGCCGGCATCCCGGCGTCGCCGGATGCGCCGGACGCGGCGCGAGATGCGGCCCGGGGAGGGGCCGCTGTGAGGGGCCGCTGTGAGGGGCTTCACGCGACCCGTGGGCCCGTCGGCCGGGGGGCGTGGCGCGGCCGGTCGGATGGCAGTGCCCTCGTACAATCGCCCGGCTGTTTCCAGACCATCAAGAACAGGGATCCCTCCGTGAATTCGCCCGCTCAAGCCCTGCGGCCCGATGCCGGCGCCCCGGCCGGGCAGTCCGCGCCCGAGCGCGAGCTCGCCGAACTGCTGGTCCAGGCGCTGAACCTCGAGGTCGCCCCGGCCGAGATCGACCCCACCGCGCCGCTGTACGGCGACGGCCTGGGCCTGGACTCGATCGACATCCTCGAGGTCGCGCTCGAGGTCTCGCGGCGCTACGGCTTCCAGCTGCGTTCGGACGACGAGAACAACGTCGTCATCTTCCAGTCGCTGCGCAGCCTGGCGGCCCACGTGGCCCAGCACCGCACGCTGTAATGCCCGACTGGCGTCTGGTCCTCGGGCTGCTGGCGGCAGCGGCCTACGCCTTGCTCTCGCACGGGCTGATGCTCCATGCGGCGGACCGCCCCTGGGCCGTGGCCGCGTTGCTGGGTCCGCTGCTGCTGGCCGGCCTGGGCTTCGCGCTGAAGCGCCGCAACCTGCCGGCCGTGGCGCTGATGCTGCTGGCCGGCGCCGGCCTGCTGGTGGCGGTGGCGCGCGGCGGCATCGGCCCGGTCAACCGGCTCTACGTCGCCCAGCACGTGGGCATCCATCTGGCGCTGTGCGCGAGCTTCGGCCTGACCCTGTGGCGCAGCCCGCTGTCGCTGATCGGGCAGATCGCACAGCGCGTGCACGGCAGCATCACGCCGGCCATGGTGGCCTACACGCGCCGCGTGACCGCCGTCTGGACCGGTTACTTTGTCGGCATGGCGCTGCTGTCCCTGTGGGTCTACGCGAACCACTCGTGGGACAGCTGGTCGCTGCTGGCCAACCTGATCACGCCGCTGGCGATCGGCGGCCTGTTCGTCGGCGAATACCTGCTGCGCTACCGCCTGCATCCGGAGTTCGAGCGCAGCACGCTGATGAGTGCGGTGCGCGCCTACAGCCGGCCGCGGACCATCCCCTGATGGACACCACGCTGCCGCTGCTGGCCGCGGTCGATCTCGACGCCCCGGTCGCGTGGCGGCAGGGCGAGGCGATCAGCGCACGGCGCTTCCTGGCCGATGCGCGCGCCGAGTCCGCCCGCCTGCCCGGTGCCGGCCCGATGGTCAACCTGTGCGGCGACCGCTACCGCTTCGCCGTCGGCCTGGGCGCGGCGCTGATGCGCGGCCACACCAGCCTGCTGCCGCCGAACGCGCTGCCCGACACGCTGGCGCGGCTGCGCGGCGCGCACGCCGGCCTGTACGGCTACACCGACGACGCGGCACTGGCCGTGACCGGCCTGCCGATGCTGCAGGCGGCCCCCATGACGCCGGACGCAGCGACGGACGCAGCGACGGACGCGACGATCCCCCGCCTGGCCGCCGACCTGCAGGCCGCCTGCCTGCTGACGTCCGGCTCGACCGGCCAGCCCCAGCCGCATGCCAAGACCTGGGGCCAGATCGTCGTCAACATCCGCGCCGAGGCCGAGCGCCTGGCCGACTTCCTGGAGCGGCCGACGCTCGCCGGCGTGAACCTCGTCGCCACCGTGCCGGCCCAGCACAGCTACGGCTTCGAGTCCAGCGTGCTGCTGGCCCTGCTGGGCGGCGCGGCCTTCGACAGCGGCCGGCCCTTCTACCCCGCTGACGTGGCCGCGGCCCTGGCCCGCCTGCCGCGCCCGCGCATGCTGGTGACGACGCCCTTCCACCTGAAGACGCTGCTGCTGTCCGAGGTGGCGTTGCCGCCCACCGACCTGGTGCTGTGCGCGACGGCGCCGCTGTCGCCGCAGCTGGCGCTGCAGGCCGAGCGTGTGTTCGGCGGCCCGCTGGTCGAGATCTACGGCTGCACCGAGGCCGGCCAGGTCGCGACCCGCCGCACCGTGCACGGCGAGACCTGGCGCACCTTCGGCGCGCTGCGCCTGAAGCGCGAGACCGACGGCGCGCAGGAGCGCTTCATCGTCGAGGGCGGCCACGTGGCGGAGCCGACGCCGCTGTCCGACGTGCTGCAGCTCGAGAGCGCCCAGCGCTTCCGGCTGCTGGGCCGTGCCAACGACCTGATCCACGTGGCCGGCAAGCGCAGCTCGCTGGCTCACCTGAACCACCATCTCAACAGCATCGACGGCGTGGTCGACGGCGCCTTCTGGATGCCCGACGAGGTGGCCGACGGCATCGTGCGGCCGATCGCCTTCGTCGTGGCGCCGGGCCTGGGCGCGGCGCAGCTCGTCGCGGCGCTGCGCGAACGCCTCGAGCCGCAGTTCGTGCCGCGGCGCATCGTGCACGTCGACGCGCTGCCGCGCGAGGCGACCGGCAAGCTCACGGCCGAGTCGCTGCGCCGCTTCGCGCTCGAGAAGCTGGGAGCGGTCTCGTGAGCGTGCCCGTGCTGCGCGTCGACCGCGAGATCGCGGCCGACCATCCGGCCTTCGCCGGGCACTTTCCGGGGCGGCCGCTGCTGCCCGGCGTGCTGCTGCTGGCCGAGGTGATGGAGGTGCTGGCCGCACACCCCGCGCTGGCGGCCCGCGTCGGACCGCGGCCGACGCTGAACGCCGCCAAGTTCTTCGCGCCGGTCGGCCCCGGCAGCCGGATCAGCGTCGAGCTGCACGACGAGCCGCGCGGCCTGCGCTTCGAGATCCTGCGCGGCGAGGTGCTGGCGGCGACCGGCCAGTTCGCGCCGGTCGCGCCCGCATGAAGCCCGCCGCCGCACCGCCGCCCGCGGCCGCCGCCGCGGGGGCCGCGGACTGGTCGCAGGCGCCCGAGCGCAGCAACGCCTTCGCGCTGCGCGTGATGAGCTGGATCGCGCTGCGTTGCGGGCGTCGCGTCGCGCGCTGGGTGCTGCATCCGATCACGCTGTACTTCGTGCTGTTCGCGCCCGGTCCGCGCCGCCAGTCGCGGCGCTACCTCGGCCGCGCGCTCGGCCGCGAGGCCGGCTGGATCGACGGCTACCGCCAGGTCTTCGCCTTCGCGTCGACCATCCTCGACCGCGTCTACTTCCTCGGCGACCGCATGGACCTGTTCGACGTGCGCGTGGTCGGTGCCGAACAGGTCGACGTGGCGCTCGAAGCCGGCCGCGGCGCCTTCCTCGTCGGGGCGCATGCCGGCAGCTTCGAGGCGCTGCACGTGGTCGGCCGTCACCACGCCGGCCTGCGCATCGCGATGGTCATGTACCCCGACAACGCGCGCCTGATCAACGCCGCGCTGGCGGCGGTCGCGCCGCACTACCGGCCCGCGATCATCCCGCTGGGCCGCATGGACTCGATGCTCGCGATCCGCGACTGGCTCGACGCCGGCGGACTGGCCGGCATGCTGGCCGACCGCTCCCTGCCCGAGGCCGATGCGGCGCGCAGCGGCCAGCACACGCTGCCCTTCCTGGGCCGGGACGCGGTCTTCGCCGATGGCCCGTTCCGCCTGGCCCTGCTGCTGAAGCGGCGCGTCTTCTTCATGGCCGGCCTCTACCTCGGCGGCAGGCGCTACGAGGTGCGCATCGAGCCGCTGGCCGACTTCAGCACGCCGACCGGTGGCGCGGCCGAGCGCGAACGACTCATCGCCGACGCGCTGGGGGCCTACGTGCAACGACTCGAGGCGCTGTGCCGCGAGCATCCGTACAACTGGTTCAATTTCCATGACTTCTGGCGCGAAGATGGGGCCTGAGATCGCGCGGCGCGAGCTCGCGCGCGGCCTGGCGGCCTGCCTGCTGCTGCCGCTGACCGGCGGCGCGCAAGCCTTCGACCTGCCCGAGCTGATGAGCCTGCTGGCGCGGCGCAAGAGCGGCGAGGCGCGCTTCACCGAGCAGCGTTTCGTGCAGGGCTTCGACGCGCCGCTGGAGTCGAGCGGCACGCTGGCCTTCACCGCGCCCGACCGCTTCGAGCGCCGAACGCTGCAGCCGCGCGCCGAGGCGATGGTGGTCGACGGCAACACGCTCACGCTGACGCGCAGCGGCCGCAGCCGCCAGCTGGTGCTCGACGCGACGCCCGAACTGCAGCCGCTGGTCGAGGCGCTGCGCGGCACGCTCAGCGGCAACGGCGCGGTGCTGTCGCGCTACTTCCGCAGCGCGCTTTCGGGCAGCGCGGAGCAGTGGACGCTGGAGCTGCGCCCGTTGCAGACGCGCATCGGCGAGTCGCTGCGCAGCCTGCGCCTGGCCGGGCGGCGCGACGAGCTCGTGCGCGTGGAGATGGACTTCGCCGGCGGCGACCGGTCGGTGATGACCATCGTGCCGCGGGCCGCGCCCGGCCCGGCCTCGTCGCCGTGACGCCGGCCTCGTCACCGCGCGCGCGCGGCGCGGCGGCGCTGCTGCTGTGGCTCGCCGTCATGGGCATCGCCGTGCTGGTGATCGCCCGCGGCCGCTTCGACACCGACCTCTCGGCCTTCCTGCCGGCGCGGCCCGACGCGCAGCAGCGCCTGCTGATCGAGCAGCTGCAGGACGGCGTCGCCGCGCGCACGCTGCTGGTCGGCATCGAGGGCGGCGATGCGGCGCAGCGCGCCGCCGCCTCGCGCCAGCTGGCCGCGGCGATGCGTGCGAGCGGGCGCTTCGAGCAGGTGCAGAACGGAGACCGAGGCGGCGAACGCGACGCCGCCGGCGACGAGCTCGCGGCCAGCGCCGACTGGGTCGTCGCGCACCGCTACCAGCTCAGCCCCGCGGTCAATGCCGAGCGCTACAGCGTCGCCGGCCTGCGCGACGCGATCGACGAGACGCTGTCGCTGCTGGGCACACCGGCCGGGCAGGCGGTGAAGCCGCTGCTCGAACGCGACCCGACCGGCGAGACGCAGCGCATCGTCGAGGGCCTGATCCCGTCGAGCGCGCCGCGCAGCGAAGAGGGCGTCTGGGTCGGCCGCGGCACGCCGCGCGCGCTGCTGCTGGCGATGACCCGCGCGCCCGGCGCCGACCTCGACGCGATGCAGGCCAGCATCGCGGTCATCCGCGGCGCCTTCGAGGCGCAGACGACAGCGGACGCGCCGGCCTTGACGCTGCAGCTCAGCGGGCCGGGCGTGTTCTCGGTGCTGAGCCGCGAGCGCATCGAGCGCGAGGTCAAGCAGCTCGCCGCTGTCGGCGTGCTGGTGATGGGCGGCCTGCTGCTGCTGGCCTTTGCGTCGCTGCGTGCGCTGGGCGTCGCGATGCTGCCGGTGCTGACCGGCATCGCCTTCGGCGTGGCCGCGGTGATGCTGGCCTTCGGCAGCGTCCACGGCATCACGCTGGCCTTCGGCAGCACGCTGATCGGCGAGGCCGTCGACTACGCGATCTACTACCTGATCCAGGCCCGGCCGCGGTCGGCCGCCGACCCTGCCGGGAGCGGCTGGCGCCACTGGCGCGACGACAACTGGCCCACCGTGCGGCTGGGCCTGCTGACCTCGGTGTGCGGCTTCGCGGCGCTGCTGTTCTCGGGTTTCCCGGGTCTGGCGCAGCTGGGCGCGTTCTCGGTGGCCGGGCTGTGCGGCGCAGCGCTGGCGACGCGCTGGCTGCTGCCGCAGCTGCTGCCCGACGGCGCCGGTGCGTCCGGCCTGCGCGCATCGCTGGGCCGCATCGCCGGCCGGCCGCTGCGCGCGCTGCCGCGCTGGCGGCCGCTGTTCCTGCTGCTCGGCGTGGTCGCGGCGCTGCTGCTGGTGCTGCGCGAGGCGCCGCTGTGGCGCGGCGACCTCGGCTCGCTCAGCCCGGTGCCGCGGTCGCAGATCGAGCTCGACGAATCGCTGCGCGCCGACCTCGGCGCCGGCGACGCGCGCACGCTGGTGGTGGCCACCGCGCCGGACCCGCAGGCCGCGCTGCGTGCCGCCGAAGCGGCGTCTGCGCGGCTCGACGCGCTGGTGGCGCAAGGCCTGCTGGCCGGCTACGAGACGCCGACGCGCATCCTGCCCAGCATTGTGACCCAGCAGGCGCGCCTGGCCAGCCTGCCCGACGCCGACCTGCTGCGCGCCCGGCTGGCCGAGGCGACCGCCGGCGGGCCGCTGAAGGCCGAGCGGCTGCAGCCCTTCATCGCCGAGGCGCAGGCGGCGCGCGGCGCCCCGCCGGTCGCGCGTGCCGACCTGCCGCCCGGTCCGCTGGCGACCGCGGTCGACGCCCAGCTGGTGCCGCGCACCGGCGGCGGCTGGTCGGTGCTCATGCCCCTGACGGCGCCGCCCGGGGCGGTGGACGGCGTCGACACGCCGCGCGTGCGCGAGGCACTGCGCGGTCTGGACGGGGTCGACGCGATCGACATCGGCGGTGCGCTGCGCGGGCTCTATGCGAACTACCTGCACGAAGCCTTCGTGCAGGCCGCGCTCGGCGCGCTGGCCGTCGTGGCGCTGCTGGCGGCCTGGCTGCGGTCGGGCCGCCGCCTGCTGGCCGTGTGCCAGCCGCTGGCGCTGGCGCTGCTGCTCACGCTCGGCGGCCTGGCGTTGTTCGACGTGGCGCTCGGCATCCTGCACCTGGTCGGGCTGCTGCTGGTCGTTGCGGTCGGCTCCAACTACGCGCTGTTCTTCGACCAGCTTGGCGGCGCCGCGTCGGCCGACGACGACACGCTGGCCTCGCTGCTGCTGGCCAACCTCACGACGGTGGCGTCGTTCGGGCTGATCGCGCTGTCGGAGATCCCGGCGCTGTCGGCCATCGGCCGGGTGGTCGCGCCGGGCGCGCTGCTGGCGCTGCTGCTGTCGGCGGCGTTCGCCTCGACCCCTCGCCCGGGTATGCGCTGAACGCTGCCCTTTGGGGCATGTGGGAAAATTCTGCCTGCAGTCCCCATCCCCGCGGCCCGCTGGCCGGTCCGCATCCCCCGAATGTCCGTCGCCACCTCTTCCGGCAGCCCGTGGACCATGCCGCCGCTGCTGCGTGCCAGCTTCGGCCTGCACGCGCTGGCCGCCGGCGCCGCAGTGGCCGTGCCCGACGCGGCGCCCTGGGCCCTGGGCAGCGTCGTCGCCAACCACGCGGCGCTCACCGCCGCCGGCCTGTGGCCGCGCAGCCGCTGGCTCGGCCCCAACGTCACGCAGCTGCCGGCCGGCCGTGCCGCGCGCGGCGAGATCGCGCTGACCATCGACGACGGTCCCGACCCCGAGGTCACGCCGCGCGTGCTGGACCTGCTGGACGCACAGGACGTGCGAGCCACCTTCTTCTGCATCGCCGAACGTGCCCGCGAGCACGCGGCGCTGACGCGCGAGATCGTCGCGCGCGGCCACAGCGTGCAGAACCACAGCCTGGCGCATCGCCACAACTTCTCGCTGCTGGGGCCGCGCGGCTACGAGGCCGAGCTGTCGCGCGCCCAGCAGCTGCTGGCCGACCTGACCGGGCAGCGGCCGACCTGCTTCCGCGCGCCGGCCGGCCTGCGCAATCCCTTCCTCGACCCGGTGCTGCATCGCCTCGGCCTGCACCTGGTCAGCTGGACGCGGCGCGGCTTCGACACGCGCGAGCGCAGCGCCGACCGCGTCCTCGCGCGCCTCACACAGCGGCTCGCGGGCGGCGACATCCTGCTGCTGCACGACGGCCACGCCGCACGCGCGGCCAGCGGCCGCCCGGTGCTGCTGGACGTGCTGCCGCTCCTGCTGGCGCAGGCCCGCGCCGCCGGGCTGCACTGGGTGACGCTGGCCGAGGCCTTGCCGCCGCGCGGCACCGCATCCGCATGAACGGACCCGACTTCACCCGGCTCGCGCCGGCCGCTGCCACCGCCACCGCCGCGGTCGACGAGGACAGCGCCTGGCACCACCTGCGCGACGCCGCGGCCGAGCCCTACCGCAGCGCCGGTCGCTTTGCCTGGCACTTCGCGCGCGGCAAGCTGGGCCGCGACCCGGTGTTCCGTGCGCTGGTCGAGCGCGGCGACCTGTCGCAGCAGGCCCGCGTGCTGGACATCGGCTGCGGACAGGGGCTGCTGGCCAGCCTGCTGGCGGCCGCCAGTGCGCAGCAGGCCGGCGGGCGCTGGCCGATGTCCTGGCCGATGGCACCGGGTGCGGTGCACTACACCGGCATCGAGCTGATGCCGCGCGACATCGCCCGCGCGCAGTCGTCGCTGCGGGGGCTGCAGCCGCTGCCGCAGTTCGCCTGCGCCGACATGCGCGAGGCCGCGCTGCCGCCGTGCGACGCGGTCGTGATCCTGGACGTGCTGCACTACGTCGACCACGCCAGCCAGGAGAACGTGCTCGGCCGCGTCCGCGAGGCCCTGCGCGCCGGCGGGTCGGCGCGCGCGCGCCTGCTGCTGCGCGTCGGCGACGCCGCCGATCGCCGCGGCTACGCCGTCAGCCAGTGGGTCGATCGCTGGGTCACGCGCGTGCGCGGCCATGGCGTCGCGCCGACCTGGGGCCGGCGGCTCGACGACTGGATCGCCCTGCTGGTGCGCCTGGGCTTCGCGGTCCAGACGCTGCCGATGAGCCGCGGCACGCCGTTCGCGAACGTGCTGCTGGTGGCGGAGTTGCGGGACGGGGTGGCGTCGTGAAGCCGCTCGCTGTCAGTGACTACACCGTGGTCTCGGCGCTCGGGGCGGGGCGCGATGCGACCGTCAGTGCGCTGCGCGAGGGCCGCAGCGGCCTCGCGCGCAAGCCCTTCGAGACCGTCGCGCTCGACACCTGGATCGGCGAGGTCGACGGCGTCGACGGGCAGCGGCTGCCGCCGGCACTGGCCGAGTTCGACTGCCGCAACAACCGGCTCGCGCTGCTGGGCCTGCAGGCCGACGGCTTCGCGGCCAGCGTGGCGGTCGCGCGTGAGCGCCTGGGCCCGCAGCGCATCGGCGTCTTCGTCGGCACCAGCACCTCGGGCATCCTGCAGACCGAGCTGGCCTACCGCCGCCGCGACCCGGCGACCGGCGCGCTGCCGGCCGACTTCCGCTACGCGCAGACCCACAACACCGGGTCGGTCGCGGCCTTCGTGCGCCAGGCGCTCGACTTGCGCGGCCCGGCCGTCGTCGTGTCGACCGCCTGCTCGTCCAGCGCCAAGGTCTTCGGCAATGCGGCGCGGATGATCGCGCTGGGCCTGATCGACGCGGCCGTGGTCGGCGGCGTCGACAGCCTGTGCCTCACCACGCTCTACGGCTTCAACTCGCTCGAGCTGCTGTCGCCCGACATCTGCCGGCCCTGGGATGCCGCACGGCGCGGCCTCTCGCTGGGCGAGGCCGCGGCCTTCGCGCTGCTGGAGCGCGACGCGACGCGGCCGCGCGCCTGGCTGCGCGGCGTCGGCGAAAGCAGCGACGGCCACCACATGAGCAGCCCGCACCCCGAAGGCGCCGGCGCCGCCGAGGCGATGCGCGGCGCGCTGGCCGATGCGGGCGTCGGCCCCGAGGCCATCGACTACCTCAACCTGCACGGCACCGCCACGCCGAACAACGACGCCGCGGAAGACCTGGCGGTGCAGGCCGTGTTCGGCGAACGCCTGCCCTGCAGCTCGACCAAGGGCGCGACCGGCCACACGCTGGGCGCGGCCGGCGGCGTCGAGGCGGCGATCGCGATGCTGGCGCTGGAACACGGCTTCATGCCCGGCGGCCTGAACCGCCAGCAGCCCGACGACGCATTGCGCAGCCGCTATCTCGACGCAGGCCGCGAGGCGCCGCTGGCGATGGTGGCCAGCAACTCCTTCGGCTTCGGCGGTTCCAACGCCTGCCTCGTGTTCGGGGTGGCGCCGTGATCGCGGTCAGCGTCGCGGGCATCGGGCTGCTGGGGCCTGGCCTGCCCGACTGGGCGTCGGGCCGGGCCTTGCTGAGCGAACCGGCGGACTGGCGCTTCACGCCGACCGCGCTGCCGTCGCCGATGCGGCTGCCGCCGGCCGAGCGCCGCCGCGCCGGCGCGATCGTGAAGGTGTCGCTCGCGGTGGCCGACCAGGCCTGCGCCCAGGCCGGCGTCGATCCGGCCCGGCTGGCGACGGTGTTCACCGCGTCCAGCGGCGACGCCGGCAACTGCCACGCGCTGTGCGAGTCGCTGGCGACGCCGGAGCGCGCCGTGTCGCCGACGCGCTTCACCAACTCGGTCCACAACGCCGCGGCCGGCTACTGGCACATCGCGACCGTGAGTCGCGCCCCGTCGACCAGCCTGTGCGCGCACGACGCCAGCTTTGGGGCCGGCCTGCTGGAAGCCGCCGCGCAATGCGTCGCGCAGGCGCGCCCGGTGCTGCTGGTGGCGGCCGACGTGCCCTATCCCGAGCCGCTGCACAGCGCGCGGCCGCTGCCCGATGTCTTCGGCGTGGCCTTGCTGCTGACGCCGGCTTCGGACGCGGCGCCTCGACTGCGCATCAGCCTGGCCGAGGCCGCGCCCGGCACCTGCGGCCACGACGGGCTGGATGCGCTGATGCGCCAGGTGCCTGCCGCGCGCAGCCTGCCGCTGCTGCAGGCGCTGGCGCGTGGGGCGTCGACCCGGCGGGTGATCGACTACCTCGATCCGCTGGGGCTGGCGGTGGAGCTGCAAGCGTGAGCAGTCCGGCCGTTCTTGATCGTGCCGGCATCGCTGCACGCATCCCGCATCACGGCCGCATGTGCCTGCTCGACCGCCTGGTCGGCTGGACGCCCGAGCGCATCGAGTGCCGCGCCCGCAACCACCGCGACGCCGATCACCCGCTGCGCAGCGCCTCCGGGCTGCTGGCGCCCTGCGCGATCGAGTACGCGGCGCAGGCGATGGCGCTGCACGGTGGCCTGCTGGCGCCGCCGGCCGCGGGTGCGCGGCCCGGCTATCTGGCCAGCGTGCGCGGCGTGCGCCTCGCGGTCGCGCGGCTCGACGACATCGACGGCGAGCTGCAGGTCCGCGCCGAGCGTCTGGCCGGCGATGCGAACCAGGTGCTGTACGGCTTTGTCGTTGCGGACGAAGGCGGCCGCACGCTGGTCGAGGGGCGCGCCACGGTCGTGCTGAACACGCCGCTGCCGCTGGAGGTGGCCACTCCATGAGCAAGCCGCCGCGCCGGGCCCTCGTCACCGGCGCCAGCGGTGCGCTCGGCAGCGCGATCGCGCGGCGCCTGGCGGCCGACGGCTTCGCGCTCGTCCTGCATGCCAGCTCGCGGCCCGAGGCCGTGCAGGCGCTGGCGGCGGAGATCGCCGCGGCCGGCGGCCGCGCCGAGACCTGCGTCTTCGACGTCGCCGACGCGGACGCCGCCCGCGCGGCCTGCGAAGCGCTGCTGCTCGCAGGCCCGGTGCAGGTCATCGTCAACAACGCCGGCGTGCACGACGACGCCGTCTTCCCCGGCATGCGTGCGGCGCAGTGGCACCGCGTGATCGACGTGTCGCTGCACGGCTTCTTCCACGTGACCCAGCCGCTGCTGCTGCCGATGCTGCGCACGCGCTGGGGCCGCATCGTCAACGTCTCGTCGGTCGCGGCGCGCACCGGCAACCGCGGGCAGACCAACTACGGCGCTGCCAAGGGCGCGCTGGAGGCCGCGACGCGCTCGCTGGCGCTGGAAGTGGCGAGCCGCGGCGTCACCGTCAACGCGGTGGCGCCGGGCATCATCGCCTCGCCGATGGCCGACGCGGTGTTCGACGCGCAGACCATCGCCCGGCTGGTGCCGCTGGGCCGTGCGGGCCGGGCGGAAGAAGTGGCCGACCTCGTCGGCTTCCTGGCTGGCGATGCCGCGGCCTACATCACCGGCCAGGTGCTGCCGATCAACGGCGGCATGACGCCATGAGCGGCGCACCCCCGTCGTCGCTGCACGCCACCGAGCAACTGCTGTTCGCGATCCTGCTGCAGCTGGCCGTCATCGTGCTGGCCGCACGCGCCGGCGGTGCGCTGGCGCGGCGCTGCGGCCAGGCGGTGGTGGTCGGCGAGATCGTGGTCGGCATCCTGCTGGGGCCGTCGCTCTTCGGCGCGCTGGCGCCGGGGCTCTTCGAGCGCGTCGTCCTGTCGGCGCCGGCCCAGCCCATGGCCATCCTGTCGCAGATCGGCCTGCTGTTCCTGATGTTCCAGATCGGCATGGAGTTCGACTTCGGGCACCTGCGCGAGCGCACGCACCGGCGCGTGGTCGCCGCCGTCGCGACGGCCGGCGTCGTCGCGCCCTTCGTGCTGGGCATTGCGCTGGCGCTGGCCTGGCCGGAGAACCTGCGCACCGCCGCCGACCGCACGGCCTTCGCGCTCTTCATGGCGACCGCGTTCTCGATCACCGCGATGCCGGTGCTGGGCCGCATCCTGATGGAGTGCGACCTGACGAAGCGGCCGCTCGGCGTCATCGCCATCAGCAGCGCCGCGGTCAGCGACGTGGTCGGCTGGCTGCTGCTGGCGCTGGTCACCAGCCTCGCCGTCGCCGGTGCGCTGAGCTGGGCGGTGGCCTGGCGCTTCCTCGGCGTGCTGGCCTTCGCGGCGCTGGCCTGGTGGGTCGCGCGGCCGCTCCTTCTGAAGCTGCTGCGCAGCACCGCCGGCCCGGAGGCGGGGCAGGGCGACCCGCTGCCGCCGACGCTGATGGGCGCGGTCATCGCGCTGGTCTGCCTGGCCGGCATGGCGACCTATCAGCTCGGCGTGTTCGCCATCTTCGGCGGCTTCGTGATGGGCGTGCTGCTGCATCGCGAGCGCGCCTTCGCCACGGCCTGGGACGAGCGCGTGGGCCGCTTCGTCAACTTCTTCTTCCTGCCGATCTACTTCACCTACACCGGGCTGCGCACCGACATCGGCGGGCTGTCCGGCGCCTCGGCCTGGGGCTGGTGCGCGCTGCTGATCGCGCTGGCGACGCTGGGCAAGTTCGGCGGCTGCTGGGCCGCGGCGCGCTGGGCCGGCCTGGACGGCACGCGCGCGCGCATCGTCGGCATCCTGATGAACACGCGCGGCCTGATGGAGCTGATCGTCGTCAACGTCGGCTACGACCTCGGCGTGATCGGCCGCGAGACCTTCACGATGCTGGTGCTGATGGCGATCGTCAGCACGGTGGTGACGACGCCGCTGCTGCGGCGGTGGTTGGCGAGGCTGGAGGAGCGGGCGGTGCCGGGGGTAGTGGTGGCGCGCTAGCTGGAGCGGTGTTGGCGCGTCGAGCTGGACTCGAGCCTTCCGGCGTGAGGTGGATGTGTCAACGAGACCGGTACAAGCTCCGGGTCCGCTTGAAGGAAGGGTCAGGCACGGGTGATCTCCTTGATTACGATTGATGCCTTGCCTTGAATGTTGGATATCGCCCCGAGAACCGCGGCGTAGAGTGGCTTCCATTCCGGGAGATGCTTTGCGTGGAGGTTCTCCACTGCCTTGAGATCGTTCCCTACAGCTTGGGCCTTCTGAGCCATTCCAATAACCCAGGAGAAGGCCTCGCGTTGAGCGGCTACCAGAGCCAACGTTTCCTTCTCCAGCTCTGGAAAGTACAGCGCTGTGAGCTGGCTCACACGATCTGCCGGTGAAGGGAGATTCTTGTCCTCCTTCTTGAACATCCAGATTCCTCGCTGCTGATCCAACCAATGGTCTGTTGCGTGTGCCTGCTCCAGAAGCTCTTCCAGCTTTGTACGCCGAAGAGTTTTCCACTCTCTTGTTGCCCAGTCAGTGTGCGAAATTGCTGTCCGAACTTCTTCGGTTGCCTCGGTCGTCTTGCGAAGTTGTCGAAGAATCTCTTCAAGGTCAGCCTTGGTTGCGTAGGTCTCAGCTCGGCGACGAGCATAGTTGGCAACGTACGCTCCGAAGACAGAGCTAAGAAAAGTCAATGCGCCAAGGAGTGCATAAAGCGTCCAGTTCTCCAGGATTTGCTCTCTGAAGACCTGTATTGCAATCTCGCGGACTAGTTGATCTTGCATTGAGTGCCTAAGGAACGTCTGCACAACGCGCCGCGCGGTGCAGTTTGGAGCGACGTGATGGCG
>NZ_CADEFR010000031.1 GCF_902826655.1 uncultured Methylibium sp.
CAGGCGAGTCACTTTCATTTGCTGGCCCAAATGAAAGTAACCCAAGCAAAGGGCCTCGAACGCCAGCCATCTGGCTCGCTGTGGATGCCCGCATCGCTGCGCTCGCTTGGAGCTTTGGCACACCACGGCTCGCCCGCGAGGGGCTCGAACATTTCGGTTGTTGAAGGACGAGGGCACTCTCGGCCCCCGCGCGTCCAAGGCCGCTGCGTCGTTGGACGCTCGGTGCTTCGAATCAAGGCGGTCGATGCAAGACCGCGTTGTTCGAGCCCCTCGCGGGCGAGCCAGGGTGCGCAGAAGTCCGGAGCGCAGCGATCGATCCGCTCAACCCACATGTCTGGCGTTCGGGCTCTTTCTTTGGTTACTTTCTTTGAGCCAGCAAAGAAAGTGACTCGCCTGCCGGGCGAGACCGGCGCCCCCTCCCGCGGCCAGCGGGCATAAACCAATGAGCGCCGTCCTCACCCAATCCCCGCCGGCTGGCAGATTGCTCACTGCCAGGACATGGTCGGGGGTGATGGCCGCCACGATCGCGATCGCCGTCGTCGCACCGACCCTGAACCTCCTGGTTCCGGAAGCCAGCGCCTTCCACCTCAGCGACTACGCCGTCGGCCTGATCGCCAAGATCATGTGCTACGCCCTCTGCGCGCTGGCGATGGACCTGATCTGGGGCTACGCCGGCATCCTGTCGCTGGGTCACGGCCTGTTCTTCGCGCTGGGCGGTTACGCGATGGGCATGTACCTGATGCGCCAGATCGGCACCGACGGTCAGTACAAGTCCGAGATGCCGGACTTCATGGTGTTCCTGAACTGGAAGGAATTCCCCTGGCACTGGGCGCTCAGCGACTCCTTCGTCGCGCAGATGGCGCTGGTGGTGCTGGCGCCGGGGCTGCTGGCCTTCGTGTTCGGCTACTTCGCGTTCCGCTCGCGCATCAAGGGCGTGTACTTCTCGATCATCACGCAGGCGCTGACCTTCGCCGCGATGCTGCTGTTCTTCCGCAACGAGACCGGCTTCGGCGGCAACAACGGCTTCACCGACTTCAAGCGCATCCTCGGGCATCCGATCGCGACGCCGTCGATGCGCATGCTGCTCTTCGTCATCACCGGGCTGACGCTGATCGGCGCCTTCGTCGGCGCGCGCTGGCTGATGGGCACCAAGTTCGGCCGCGTGCTGCAGGCCATCCGCGACGCCGAGGGCCGCACCATGTTCATCGGCTACGACCCGGTGGCCTACAAGCTGGCGATCTGGACGCTGTCGGCGGTGCTGTGCGGCATCGCGGGCGCGCTGTACGTGCCGCAGGTCGGCATCATCAACCCGAGCGAGATGTCGCCGGCCGCCGGCATCGAGATCGCGATCTGGGCCGCGGTCGGCGGACGCGGCACGCTGATCGGTCCCATCGTCGGCGCCTTCTTCGTCAACGGCGCGAAGAGCTGGTTCACGCAGGCCTTCCCGGAGTTCTGGCTCTACTTCCTGGGCGTGCTGTTCATCGCGGTGACGCTGTTCCTGCCGAATGGCCTGATCGGGCTCTATCGCCGGCTGCGTGCCGGCCGCACGAAGGGCGGCACGAGATGACGCCCGAGCTGATGGAAGCCGGCACGCGCGCCCGCGAGCGCCTGGCGCAGCTGCCGGTGCCCGGCCAGTCGGGCGGCCGCGCGGCCAGCTACGGGCGCGTGGTCCAGCCCGGCGTGCTGGACACGACGCACGGCCCCATCCTCTACCTGGACGACATCACCGTCAGCTTCGACGGCTTCAAGGCGCTGAACGCGCTGTCGCTGGCCATCGAGGCCGGCGAGCTGCGCTGCATCATCGGCCCCAACGGCGCCGGCAAGACGACGATGATGGACGTCATCACCGGCAAGACGCGGCCCGACGCGGGCCAGGCCTACTTCGGCTCGACCATCGACCTGCTGCGTCTCGACGAGCCCGGCGTGGCCAAGGTCGGCATCGGCCGCAAGTTCCAGAAGCCCAGCGTGTTCGAGCAGCTGACGGTGTTCGAGAACCTCGAGCTGGCGCTCGCCGGCGACCGGCGCGCGCTGGCCGCGGCGCTGCACCGGCTGAACGGCACGCAGCGCGACCGCATCGCCGAGGTGCTGGTGCTGATCCACCTGAAGGACGAGGCGCAGCGCCTGGCCGGCCTGCTGTCGCACGGCCAGAAGCAGTGGCTCGAGATCGGCATGCTGCTGATGCAGGACCCGCGGCTGCTGCTGCTGGACGAGCCGGTCGCCGGCATGACCGACGAGGAGACCGAGCGCACCGCCGAGCTCTTCCTGTCGCTGGAGGGCGATCACTCGCTGGTGGTGGTGGAGCACGACATGAGCTTCATCCACGCGCTGACCCAGGACAACCCGAAGAAGAAGGTCACCGTGCTGCACGAGGGCCATGTGCTGGCCGAGGGGCCGCTGGCCGAGGTGCAGGCCAACGAGCAGGTCGTCGAAGTCTATTTGGGACGCTGACCATGCTTGAAGTCGAAGACCTGCACCAGTACTACGGCGGCTCGCACATCCTGCGCGGCGTCGGCTTCACCGCGCGCGCCGGCGAGGTGACGGTGGTGCTGGGCCGCAACGGCGTGGGCAAGACCACGCTGCTGAAGTCGCTGATGGGCCTGGTGCCGATCCGCAGCGGCAGCGTCAAGCTGGCCGGCCAGCCCATCACGGGCAGCACGCCCTTCGAGCGCGCCCGCCTCGGCGTGGGCTTCGTGCCGCAGGGCCGCGAGATCTTCGGCCGCCTCACCGTCGAGGAGAACCTGCGCATGGGCCTGGCCAGCAAGCCCGGCAGCGCCACGATCCCGGCCGAGCTCTACGAGCTGTTCCCGGTGCTGAAGCAGATGCTCGGCCGCCGCGGCGGCGACCTCTCCGGCGGCCAGCAGCAGCAGCTGGCGATCGCGCGCGCGCTGGCCGCGGGCCCGCGGCTGCTGATCCTGGACGAGCCGACCGAAGGCATCCAGCCCAGCATCATCAAGGACATCGGCCGCGTGATCCGCAAGCTGGCCGACCGCGGCTCGATGGCGATCCTGCTGGTCGAGCAGTACTACGACTTCGCCGCCGAATTGGCCGATCAGTACCTGGTGATGGAGCGCGGCGCGGTGGTGCAGCGGGGTCGCGGACAGGACATGCACGCCGACGGCGTCAAGGCGCGCATGTCCATCTGAGTGGTGTGCGCAGTCAGCGGATCGCCACCGGGTTGACGATCCCCTGCACCCCGCCGGTGAAGCGCGACACGCCCAGCACGAACATGAACTCCCAGGCCTTGTCCTTCGCGAGTTCGGCGGTGTCCATGTTCTCGAGGATGTAGATGCCGTTCCTCGGCAGCAGGATCTGGTGCACCTCGAACACGCCGACGCCGGGCTCGAAGGGGATGGCGTCCAGGCCCCAGGTGTCGGCGCCGACGGCCAGCACGTTCTTGCTGGCCAGGTAGAGCGCGCCGTCCTTGCCCAGGCCCGGCTCGCCCGAGATGAAGCGCTTGTCGTCCTTGCCCACCAGCGACTGCCAGCCGGTGTGGAACAGCACCACGTCGCCCTTGCGGATCTCGACGCCCTGGCGCTTCGCCTGCTCGTCGATCTCCTTGCGGTTGAAGGCGGTGCCCTCGGGCAGGATGTCCTTGCCGTAGTAGGCCGTCATGTCGAGCAGCACGCCGCGTGTGACGAAGGGCGGGATCTTCTCGACGCCGAGCTTCTTCAGGCCGTTGGCCTGCACGAACTCGCTGTTCCTGTTGCAGTTGTAGTAGACGTTGTCGACGCCGATGTGGCCCAGGCCGTCGATCTGCGAACCGGTGCCGACATAGCCCATGTAGATGTCGTCGTTGTAGTTGGTCTTGGTCGGCCCCAGGCCGATGCCGCCCGCCTGCCCCGGCTGGTTGACGACCAGCGCCCAGCTGCGCGGGCCGAAGGCGGGCGTCTTGCTGTTGGTCTCGACGCCCAGGCGGTAGGTCTTGCCGGTCTTGACCAGCTTCGCCGCCTCGAGCGCCAGCTGCGGTGTCAGCAGGTTGGCCGCGCCGATCTCGTCGGCCGGCCCGTACTTCGACTTGCACCAGTCGTCGGACGCGGCGGCCAGCGGCAGGGCCGATGCCAGCGCCAGAGCGACCGCCAGGCGTTGCAGGAAGGGAGCAGGGTTCATGTCGTCTCCTTGAATGTGGGTGGGATCGGCGTTCTGGCGACGCCTCGGGTCGGGCAGCGCACGATAACGGCTCGGCCGCGACACTGCTGCCACCCCGTTGTCAGTAGGCCGCAGGCAAGATCGCGGCTTCGTCGACGCCACCGCCCGCCATGAACCTCGCCTGCCGCATCGTCCACCCCGCCCCGGCCTGCGCGGCCCCGCGATGCACGCCGACGTCCTGATCGAGACCGAGCCCCTGCCGATGCGCCGCGCCGACCGCCTGTTCGAGCTGGTGCAGCTGGTGCGCGGCCGCCGGCTGTCGACGGGCGACTTCCTGGCCGAGCGGCTGGCGGTGTCGGTGCGCACCGTCTACCGCGACGTCTCGGACCTGCAGGCACAGGGCGTGCCGATCGAGGGCGAGGCCGGCGTCGGCTACCGCATGCGCGCCGGCTACGACCTGCCGCCGCTGATGTTCGGCGCCGAGGAGGCCAAGGCCCTGGTGGCGTCGGTGCGGCTGGCGCAGCCGCGCCTCGACCCCGAACTCGCGCAGCGGGCCGAGGCCGCGCTGTCCAAGATCGTCGCGGTGCTGCCCGCGCCGGCACGCGCCGCCGCCGAGAGCCTGGCGCTGTACGCCCCGGTGCCGGCCTTCGACGCCGCCACGCGGGAACACCTGCTGACGCTGCGCCACGCGGCCGAGTCGCGCGCCAAGCTGCGGCTGCGCTACGTCGACCTGCAGGGCCGGGCCAGCGTGCGCGTCGTGCGCCCGCTCGGCTGCTTCCTGTGGGACGCGGCGTGGACGCTGGCGGCCTGGTGCGAGCTGCGCAAGGACTTCCGCAACTTCCGCGTCGACCGCATCGCCTCGATCAAGCCGACCGGTGCGCGCTTCCGCGACGAGCCGGGCCGCACGCTGGCGGACCTGTGCCGGATCGAGGAGGGGCGCGCCGGGCAGCGCGCCGCTCAGTAGCGCAACACCATCGTCACGCGGAAGGACCGGCTCTCGATCGGGTGGAAGTGGATGTCGGGCGTGGCGACGCCCGAGGGCTCGCTGGCCAGCCGCGACTCGTAGTAGTAGTCGATGGCCGAGGCCTTGCGGTTGGCGAGGTTGTAGCCCTCCAGTTCGACGCTGAGGTCGCGCGTGAGCTTGTAGCCGATGCGGCCGTTCAGCGTCGCGGTGCTCTTGGAGCGCACGCTGTTGTCCTCGAGCAGCGGCCGGGGCCCGAACCAGCGGGCCTGCAGCGCACCGAACCACGGGCCGAGGTTGTCCACCGCGATCGCCAGCGAGGCCACGCCTTCCACCGCGCCGGGGATGCGACGACCCTCGGGCGCCGCGTCCTTGAAGCGGGCGCGCGCGAAGGCGATGTCGGCGTCGACCGTGAGCCAGTCGTTCAGCCGGTAGTAGTTGGCCAGCTCGAAGCCGGTGCGGCGGCTGGGCCGGGTCGCCTCGGTGCCGCCGGCATCGCCGATGAAGAGCAGCTCGGAGTCGATGTCCAGGCGGTACAGCGACAGCGAGGTCTGCAGGCCCGGGATGAGCGAGGTGCGCGCGCCCAGCTCGTAGCCCTTCGACCGCACCAGCGGCGTGACCTTGTCCACCGGGTCGCCGCTCGCCGGGTCGACGCTGATGGTGGTGCCGCGCGCGTCGTTGCTGTGGAAGCCGGTGCCGGCGTTGAGGTAGAACTCGGTGCTGCCGAAGGGTCCGAAGATCAGGCTGAGCTTGGGGCTGACCAGCGTGTCGTTCGCCTTGCCCGGGTTGGCCGGGTTGTCGCTCTGCACGTCGAAACGGTAGTGGTCCGCGCGCACGCCGGCCACGGTGCGGAAGCTCGGCGTCCACGGCACCAGGGTCTGGACGTAGAGGCCGAGACTGGACTCGACGACGTGATCGCGCCGGGTGGTGCCGATGGTCTCGCGACGTACGGTGCGCAGCAGCCCGTTGTGGATGTTGTCGTTCTGGAACTGCGCGCCGAACGTCGTCTCCGCGGCGCGGCCGAGCAGCGGCGTGGCGAGCGTGTGGCTGGCGTTGACGCCGGTCGTCACGCGCCGGTCCGGCTGCGCGAACTGGTCGCCGTTCACCTCGTCGTCCAGGAAGTAGGTGAAGTTGGAGTACAGGTCCAGCCTGGACGCAACCACGTAGGCGTTGAGGCGCGTGGCGCTCGCCTCGTCGGTGCGCCGCCATTCGCCCGACAGGCTGTGGCGCTGCGCCTGGCCGCCGTCGCTGGTATCGATGGTGTCGAAGCGGTCCAGCTGGCCGGCATCGACGGCGCGCTTCGGGATCTGGTCGGTGGCGTTCCACTTCGCGTCGTAGGCCATCAGCGTGACGTTCCAGCCGTTGGCGCGGTCGCCGCGCGAATAGCGCAGCACGCCGTTGAAGCGCCGGTAGCCGTCGGGGTTCACGAAGGGGCCGTCGTTGCGCATGCCTTCCAGGGCGTAGAGCAGGTGGCCGTCGCCGACGGCCGGCGAGTCGGCGAGCAGCACGCGTCGGTAGCCGTTCTGCCCCAGGCCGATGCTCGCGATGCCGCGCTCCAGCCGGTCGGCATAGAGCACCTCGACCGCGCCGGCCGACGCGAAGTCGCCCTCTGCTGCGTCGTAGGTGCCCTTCTTGTAGCGCAGCCCGGTCGCCAGTTCGGGGATCAGGAAGTTGAGGTCGGTCCAGCCCTGGCCGTGCGCGTGCGTGCGCTGGTTCACCAGCATGCCGTCGACGCTGGTGCGCAGGTCGGTGCCGTGGTCGAGGTTGAAGCCGCGCAGGTAGAACTGGTTGGCCTTGCCCTCGCCGCTGTGCTGGCTGACGACCAGGCCGGGCGTGGCCTCGAGCAGCTCGCCGCTGCGGTAGACGGTGCGCGCTTCCAGCTGCTTCTGCGTCACGGTGCCGACGCTGGCGGCCTCGGCGACGCCGACCTGCTCGGTGGCCGAGCCCTTGACGACGACCCGCTCCAGGGTCTGCTCGCCGCCGGCACGGGCGGTCGGGAAGGCGCAGGCCGCGGCCAGGGCCAGGCTCAGGGTCGCGACGCGAGGTCGCACCCGGGGGGTGAGGCGGTGTTGCATGACGGCTCCCGCAGCCAGGCCTCGACAGGCGGCTGCTCGATGTGCAGGGGACGATCGACGAGCGGCGCCCGGACGGGGCCGCGGGGGGCGCCTCAGCGCGGCGGATGCTCGAGCGGTGCGACGACGCGCGACAGGAAGCCCGCGCACGAAGCGAGCGGGCGTTCGGGCACGGCGTGCGGCAGCGCCGGCACGCCGGCGGCAAGGCCGGTCGCTTCCAGGCCCGTCGGCGGGTTCTTCAGGACCGAGCCGCCGCCGGCGTCGCCGTCCTGCGAAGCGGCGACGTAGACGACGCCGGGGTCGCCGAGCTCGTGTCCGTGATGCCCGACGGCCGCATGCGGGTGCGCCGGCTCGTCGTCGCCGAAGTAGACGTCGAGGCGATCGCCATCATCGACATGGAAGTGCGCCGGTGCGCTGACGCTGGCCATGCCGACCGCCAGACCCTGCAGCGGCAGCGCTGCGGCCAGCAAGGCCACCGCCAGCCATTGCAGCAGCGGTCGGCGGCGTCGGGCGAGAGGCAGGGTGTTCATGATCGGCAGCAGGGATTGCAAGTCCTACGCCGGCCGCCGGCAAGCGGATGCACCCGCGCCTACACTGCCGGCTCCATGCCCGTCTCGCACCTGCTGCTGGCCCTGGCGGTCGTCTTCGTCTGGGGCACGAACTTCGTGGTCATCAAGTGGGGGCTGGCCGAGCTGCCACCCTTCCTGTTCGCGACCCTGCGCTTCGCGCTGTCGGCCTTCCCGCTGCTGCTGTTCGTGCGCCGGCCGGCGGTGCCGCTGCGCAAGCTGGCGGCCTTCGGCGTGCTGCTGGGGGCCGGGCAGTTCGGGCTGCTGTTCTATGCGATGCGCGCCGACATCGCGCCCGGCCTGGCCTCGCTGGTGATCCAGGTGCAGGTGTTCTTCACCATCGGGCTGGCGATGGCCCTCGACGGCGAACGGCCGAAGACCGTGCAGGCCCTGGCGCTGGCGCTGGCGGTCGCCGGCATGGCGGTGATCGCCGGCCACATCGACCGCCACAACCTGACCGCGCTGGGCCTGGTGCTGGTGCTGTGCGCGGCGCTGGCCTGGGCCGGCGCGAACATGGTGGCGCGCTCGGCCGGCCGCGTCGACATGCTGGGCTTCATGGTGTGGAGCAGCGTCTTCGCGACGCCGGCGCTCGCGGCGCTGAGCCTCGCGCTCGAAGGCCCGGCCGTGATCGTCGCCAGCCTGCAGCACGCCGGCTGGGTCGCCTGGGCGGCGGTCGCGTGGCAGGCCGTGGGCAACACGCTGTTCGGCTACGGCGCCTGGAACTGGCTGCTCTCGCGCCACCCGGCCGCGACGGTGACGCCGGCCGCGCTGCTGGTGCCCGTGTTCGGCATGGCGGCCTCGTCCGCGCTGCTGGGCGAAGGCATGCCGGGCTGGAAGCTCGGCGCCACCGCGCTGGTGATCGCAGGCCTGGCGCTCAACACCCTGGCCAGCCGCGGCACGTTCAACTCGCTCCTCAAGGCCAAGGCCGCGCCATGACCACGATCCAGCTGCACCACGCTCCCAGCAGCGCCGCGATGGCGCCGCACATCCTGCTGACCGAGATCGGCGTGGACTTCGAGCTCGTGCCGGTCGACACCTCGGCGCAGGGCCACAAGACCGCGGCCTACCTGAAACTCAACCCCAACGGCCTGCTGCCCGCCTACGTCGAGCGCAGCCCGCAGGGCGAGCTGGTGCTGTACGAAAGCGCCGCGATCTGCCTGCATCTCGCCGACACGCACCCGCAGGCAGCGCTGGCGCCGGCGCTCGGCAGCGTCGAGCGCGCGCACCACTACAAGTGGATGGCCTGGCTGACCAACACGCTGCAGGCCACGCTGATCGCCTACTTCTATCCGCAGCGCTGGGTCGCCGACGGCAACACCGCCGGAGCCGCCGAGGTGAAGGCCTGCGCCGCGGCGCGCGTCGACGGCCTGCTGGACCAGCTGGACGCGCAGCTCGCGTCGCACGGCGGGCCCTGGCTGCTGGGCGAGCACTACCGCGCGGCCGACGCCTACGCGCTGATGCTGTGCCGCTGGACGCGCTACTTCGCGCGCCCCGCGCGCAGCCTGCCGCATCTGGGGCCCTATCTGCAGCGCATGCTGGCGCGGCCGGCAGTGCGGCAGGCGTTCGAGCGCGAGGGGCTGGCGCTGCCCTGGGTCTAGCCCGGGGGCGATCTCAACGCGCTGCAGGTGCCGTCGCGTCGGCCACTGCGGCCGAGGGGCCGATGTGGCGGGCGAGGAACTTCTCGACGCGAGTCCAGAAATCGCGCGTGTTGTCCGGCGAGCCCCAACCGTGCCCTTCATCGGCGTAGACGACCCATTCGACATCGCGGTTGTGGCGCGTCACCGCGTCGCGCAAGCGGGTGCCGTGCTCGATCGGCACGCGTCGATCGACCGCCCCGTAGGCCATCAGCAGCGGCTGGGTGATGCGCGCAGCCTGCGCGATCGGCGAGGTCTGCGCGAAGCGTTCCTTGTCCTTCTCCGGGTCTCCCAGCATGATGCGCATGCCATGGCGCTTCCAGTCCTCGGGCAGATCGCTGTGGTTGATCGAGAACATCAGACCAGGGTCGGTCACGCCGACCCAGTTGATGCCGCAGCGATACAGCTCCGGCTCCCGGATCAGTCCCATCAGCGTCGCGTAGCCGCCGTAGCTGGCGCCCGCGATGCAGATGCGCTTCGGATCGACACCTGCTTCGCGGATCGCCCAGCGCGTCGCGTCGGTGACGTCGTCCTGCATGGCAAGGCCCCACTGTTTGAAGCCGGCCGCCAGATGCGCCCAGCCGAAGCCGTCGCCGCCGCGGAACTCCGGCTCGATGACGACATAGCCTCGCGAGGCAAGGAACTGCGCCTCTTCGTTCCATCCCCAGGAGTTGCCGCGCACGTGCGGGCCGCCGTGCACCAGCACGACCGCCGGCCGCGGCTGAGCGCTCTTGCCGCGCGGGCGCGTCACGTAGATGGGCAGGGAGCGGCCGTCGCGTGCGGCGACGCGCACGAAGTCCTGCTCGGCCATCTGCTTCGGGTCGATCCAGGGGCGCGAGGCCCCGACCATCTCGAGCTTGCGGCTCTTCGTGTCGAAGATCCGGAAGACCGCCGGCTGCCGGTCGGAGTGCGAACGCACCAGCAGACGAGGCGAACCGCTGCAACGCGTGCAGGTCAGACGGTTCACGGTGCCAGGGAGGAGCGCATCGACCTCGCGCTGAGCCGCCTGGAGGCCCGCATCGAACCAATGGCTGCCCTCCGCATCGGCCGTGTAGTGGATGCCAACCGTGCGACCGCCGTCGTGCTCGCGATCGCCGCTGTAGTCGAAGCCGTCGATGCTGAACAGCGGCTCCGGCACGACACGACGCGCCGCGACATCGAAGCGAAACAATGCCCGCGTGCCGGCCGGGCCCGTGGGTGCGGTGACGTACAGCGTGTCGGCATCCACCCACTGCGGCTGGATGGCAGTGCCGAAAGCGGCAGGCTCGTCGAGCAGCAGGGTCCAGTCCGCGTCCTTGGGGGCACGCCAGTACAGGCGAGAGCGCCCCGCCGACTCGGACAGTGCCGCACGCGCCTCACCCTCCGCGTCGACGACCCAGTCGACCGTGTGGCTGTCGGGCGCCTTGGCCAGGGGACGAACAGCCCCCGTGCGCGTGTCGAGACGGCGCAGCACCACGCTGGTGACGTCGCCCACGTTGTCCCAGCGGGCCTGGCCCACGATGACGTCGCCGCTCCCATCGTTAACGATGGAATGGAAGTAGTGATCCGGTTCGAGCAGGCGACTGACGATGCGCGTGTTGCCTTCACTGATACGTTCCGTCCACTTCCGCTTGATGAGCGCGCGGAGTTCGCTGCCATCGCGGTTGACTGCCATCAGCCCGCGCGGACGACGCCGGTCGACCGGCGCATCGCTGTCTGTCGCGCCGAACAGCAGGCGCTGGTCGTCGACCCAGCGTACGTCGGTCACGTCGGCGTCCTCGAAGCGAGCGATGACCTTCGCCGCCAGGCCGGGCTGATCGAGATCCAGCACGGCGAGCCGGGCGCGCGCGCCCTTGGCGCCGATGACGATCGCCAGGTAGCGGCCCGACGGGGACAGCCGCGCGCTGTCGATCGCGGCCGCGCGGAAGAAGTCATCGACCAGCGGAGGAGCAGCCTGCGACCAGGCCGCACTGCCGACCACCAGCAGCGCCGCCATGCCCGCAGCGCGCATCGCGCCTCTCACGTGCGCGCACGTCCGCGAGAAGGCCGCGCCACTCCAAGCACGGTGTTCTGTCATTGCCCGCTCCCTGCCGTTCTTGCCGGCGGAAACTCTAGCAGCGTGCATACGCCGAACGCCAGCCGCACACCCCCGCAAGCGAGGACTGCGCTTTCTCGTGATCTATTGCATGCGCCCCGCGCTCAGGCCGGCGTCTCGTCCCAGAACGACGCCTCGACCTTGTGCCCGTCAAGGTCGCGCACGAAGCAGCCGTAGTAGGGCTCGCCGTAGTGCGGGCGCGGGCCGGGCGGGCCATCGCCTTGCGCGCCGTGCGCCAGCGCCGCGGCGTAGAAGGCCTCGACCTGCGCGCGGCTGGCGGCGATGAAGCCGATGTGCGTGCCGTTGCCGACGCTCGCCGGCCGGCCGTCGATCGGCCGCTGCACCCAGAACTCGGGGAAGGCCTTGCCGTAGGCGACCGCGCCCTCGTGTTCCATCACGCGCCGCACGCCCAGCGTCGCCAGCACGGCGTCGTAGAAGGCGCAGGCTTCGTCGTGGCGGTTGCTGCCGATCGAGACGTGCGAGATCGCGCTCGGGTTGTCGTCGCTCATGACACGAACGCCTCTAGGCCTGCAGCACGTCGGCCATCGCGCTCGCGACCGCCTGCACGTTGCCGGGGTTGAGTCCGGCCACGCACATGCGGCCCGAACGCACCAGGTAGACGGCGTGGCGCTCGCGCAGCGCGTCGACCTGCACGGCGCTCAGGCCGGTGTAGCTGAACATGCCGCGCTGGCTCAGGAAGTAGCCGAAGTCGCGGCCGGGCAGCTGTGCCGACACCGCGCCGTGCAGCGCGCGCCGCATCGAGAGGATGCGTTCGCGCATCGCGGCGAGCTCCTCTTCCCAGCGCGCGCGCAGCGCCGGCACGCCGAGCACCGACGCCACGATCTGACCGCCGTGGATCGGCGGGCTGGAGTAGTTGCGGCGCACCGTCGCCTTCAGCTGGCCGAGCACGTGCTCGGCCTCGCGTGCCGTCGGGCACACGACGCTGAGCGCGCCGCAGCGCTCGCCGTAGACGCTCATGCTCTTGCTGAAGGAATTGGCGACGAAGCCGGGCACGCCGGCCGAGGCCAGCGCGCGCACGGCATAGGCATCGGCCTCGATGCCGTCGCCGAAGCCCTGGTAGGCCAGGTCCAGATAGGGCAGCAGGCGACGCTCGCGCAGCACCGGGATCAGCGCGTCCCATTGCGCGGCGCTCAGGTCGACGCCGGTCGGGTTGTGGCAGCAGGCGTGCAGCAGCACGACGCTCTGCGGCGGCAGCGTGCGCAGCGCCGCGAGCATGGCGTCGAACCTCAGCCCGCCGGTGGTCGGGTCGTAGTAGGGGTAGGTGTGGACCTTCAGTCCCGCGCCCTCGAACATCGCGCGGTGGTTGTCCCAGGTCGGGTCGCTGACCCAGACCTCGCTGCCGGGGAACCAGCGCGCGATGAAGTCGGCGCCGACCTTGAGCCCGCCGCTCGAGCCGACCGACTGGATCGTCGCGATGCGCCCGGTGCGCACCGCCTCGTGGTCGGCACCGAACAGCAGCGCCTGCACCTCGCGACGGAAATTGGCCGCGCCCTCGATCGGCAGGTAGGGCTTGGGGCCGCCGGCCTCCAGCAGCATCGCCTCGGCGCGCTGCACCGAGTCCAGCACCGGAATGCGCCCGGCCGCGTCGAAGTAGATGCCGATGCTGAGGTTGACCTTGTGCGGTCGCGGGTCCTTCTGGAAGTCCTCGTTGAGGCTCAGGATGGGGTCGCCGGGATAGGGGTCGATGTGCTCGAACATGCTGGCTCCTCTGATGGCCGGCATTATCGAAGCAGCGGCCCGCCCCCGCCTCGGCGCTGCTTCGTTCCGCCACAGCTTGCGCCACGCGGTGACGCATCGGCGTAGCACTCTGAACCTTCGCGGCGTGGCTCGGCGCCTGCCGCGGATCGGCCATCGGCCGGCGAGACCGCTCGTCGGCCGTGACTTCCTTGGCTGCGGCCCGGCCGGCATGCGCCGGCCGGGCCGCCCGAAGCCGCGCAGGCCCCATCCTTGCGTGCGACGCCGCCCGGAACGCATCGAGCCTCTGCCGGAACAGGGGCCAAGGTGCCGTGCAGAGGAGACATGCACATGACGGGTATCGACAAGGCCCTGCTGCGCCAGCTGCTGTTGATCGGCAACGCGTGGGAGATCGGCGACTACCAGCTGGACCTGCGCAAGCGGCGCTGCGACGTCTGGGTGGCCCCGGAGGTCGAGCGCAGCTGGTTCGGCCGGCCACGCAAGGCCCAGGCGGCGCGCACCGAGCAGCACACCTGGCAGCACCTGGCGCTCGGCCCGGTCCGCTTCTTCCTGCACGTCAGCGCCCCGGTCGGCGCCGACCTGAGCCGCAGCTCCTGGACCGGCGACCCCGGCATGCCCTTCACGCACGCGCTGGCCCAGCAGGTGTTCGCGATGTTCACCGAGGGCATGGAGCTGACGGCGATCTGCAAGATGATGGGCCTGTCGCTCAACGACGTCTGGCGCTACCGCTTCGCGATCGACAACGGGCTGGTGCAGAGCCAGACCGGCGCTGCGATGGCGCCGGCACGGCCCGCCGCGGCCGCCGTCGACGTGGCCCCCGGCGTCGCCACGGCCGTGCCCGACGTGGCCGACCCGGTGTGGCTGCGCGTGGTCAGCGGCGACCTCAAGCTCGACATCAAGGTCCTCAGCCTGAAGCTGATGCTGACCCGCGTGCGCTCGCAGCTGGAGGTCATCTCCGACGACGAGGTGCGCCTCCTCAAGCTGCGCGACCTGCACCGCTACTTCGTGAAGAACGAGCGCGTGCTCGCGCACGAGCTCACCCAGCTGCGGATGGGATGACGCCGTGAACGCTCGCCCCCCCGCATCGTCGCTGCGCCCGGCCACCGGCGCGCTGATGTCCGTCGAGGAAGCCTCGGTGCTGTTGCGCAGCGGCGGCTGCTATGCCGTCGCTGCCGAGGACGCCCTGCTCAGGCGCCTGCCGCGCGGCCTGTGGATCGGCGGCAGCATCCCCTACTTCGTCGGCCAGGACGGCGGCCGCACGACCCGCGACCACGTCTTCGTCACGAAGCTGCCGACGGCGGCCGGCCTCGAGCCGCAGTTGCGCTGGTACGACGCGGCCGAGCTGCCGCGGATCTGCACCGACGCGCCGGAGAACGGCTTCTCGCTGGTCATCATCCCGGCTTTCGGCGAGCTGCATTCGCAGTTCGCACGCGAGGCACCGCAGTACGAGGACATGTACCTCAAGCCGCTGCTGGGCTGGATCGCCGGGATCCACCTCGACGACCTGGGCAGCCGGTCGCCGGTGGTCGTGCACGGCGCCACCGGCGAGGTCGACGGCGCGCGCGCGCTGGTGATGCACGTGCCGCTGGCGCCGGCGCAGGTCGCGCGGCTGGACATCGTCAACCTGTTCGAGCAAGGCGACGGCGACCGCATCCGTTTCCCCGAGTCGGGCTTCCACGCGCGCGACTGCCTGGTCAACGGCAGGCTCGCCAATCTGGCCGACTACCTGAAGGCGCAGTCGATCGACACCCGGCTGCCGCTGGTGGCCGACTACTCGGGCGCGATGATCAACGTGTCGTTCAAGGGGGTCGACGAGGCGGATCGCCGGGTGGATTTCTACGCGCCGGTGTTCGACGACACCGAATACCGTCTCGCCAGGCCGGTGGCCGACTACGGGGCCGCGCTGGCCGCCGCGCTGCCGCACGACGCTGTGCACACGGCCTGGAGCTGCAACTGCATCCTGAACTACATGTACTCCGAGCTCGAGGGCAAGCGCACCGGGCCGATCACCGGGCCGATGACCTTCGGCGAGATCGCCTACCAGCTGCTGAACCAGACCATGGTGGTCCTGTCGATCGACGAGGCCTGAGCGAAAGGCGGCCTCAGGCCGCGAGCGCGGCCTCGATGTCCTTCTTCAGCGACTCGGGCTTGTCGGTCGGCGCATAGCGCTTGAGCACCTGGCCGTCCTTGCCGACCAGGAACTTGGTGAAGTTCCATTTGATGGCCTGGGTCCCCAGCAGGCCCTTGGCCTCCTGGGTCAGCCACTGGTAGAGCGGGTGCGCCTTGGGGCCGTTGACCTGGACCTTGGCCATCATCGGGAAGCTGACGCCGTAGTTGAGCTGGCAGAAGCTCGCGATCTCGTCGTTGCTGCCCGGGTCCTGCGCACCGAACTCGTTGCTCGGGAAGCCCAGCACGGCCAGGCCCTTCGGGCCGTACTCCTTCCACAAGGCCTCGAGGCCGGTGAACTGCGGCGTGAAGCCGCAGGCGCTGGCCGTGTTGACGATCAGCAGCACCTGGCCCCGGCAGTCCGCCAGCGCGACCTTCTGGCCGGTGATGGTCTGGGCTTCGAAGTCGTAGACGGTGGTCATCGCGGGAGCTCCGGGCACGCCGACGGTGGCGAAACCCGATGCTAGTCCACCCCCAAGGACCCCCGGCGTCTCGTGAAGAAGTGGGATTGACGCCCTGCGGCCGAGGACGGAGCATGCGTCGCATGGATGGTTCCAAGTTCCCCGCCCCGCGGAGGCCCTGGTGAGCACGCGCTACCGCGTCGCACTCCAGGGCTTCAGTGCTTTCGAGCGACAGGCCCTGGAGAGCTACTTCCGGCTGGCCGCCACGCCCAAGCTGGGTTTCGATCCGGTGACGGTGCTGGCCGACAGCGACTTCTGCGTGGTCGATGCCGATCGCGCCTCGGCCGTCGAGGCGGTGCGCAGCGCCGGCCGCATGGACTGGGGTGTCTTCGTCGGCGCCCAGTTGCCCAAGGGCGCGATCATGCATCTGGCCCGTCCCATCGACCCGACCCAGGTGGCCCGCGCGCTCGAGACCCTGGTGGTGGCGCGGCAGTCGGTGGCCGATCCCTATGCCTCGACGCCCGTCGAGCCCAAGCGCACCCGCGCCGCCGCCACGCCGGCCGCGGCCAATTTCGACATCGACGTGCTGGTGGTCGACGACACCGACATCGCGCGCCGCTTCCTGCAGGTCCAGCTCGGCAAGCTCGGCTGCCGCGTCACCGAGGCGGCCAGCGGCGAGCAGGCCCTGGCCGAGCTGACGAAGCATCGCTTTCGCGTCGTCTTCACCGACGTCGACATGAAGGGCCTGGACGGCCTGAGCCTGTGCCAGCAGATCAAGCAGCGCCGCAAGGGCGCGCCGACCGTGGTGCTGATGAGCGCGCAGGCCTCGGCCAGCGATCGCGTGCGCGCCACGCTGGCCGGCGGCGACGCCTTCCTGCCCAAGCCGATCGACGTCGCCGAGCTGCTCGGCGTGCTGCGCACCGTCAGCAACCGACGGCGCCGGGCGCGCTGAGCCGCGCCGCTAGCGCAGCCGGCGCGACAGCGCCACACCGACCTCTCGATTCACGAACTGCGTCGTCGCCACCCTGGCCAGGTCCACGTCGCCCGCCCGGTACAGGCCGGCCTTGACCATCTGCTCGAAGAAATCGCGCACGCGTTCGGGCTGCATCGCACCGATGCCGCGCGACTCGGCCTCGCCGGAGTCGACGATGCCCAGCGTCTTCATCAGGACCACCGACTTCGCGATCGTGTCGGCGGTCATGTCGGGGTTGTCGCGCAGGATCAGCGCATCGGCCGCGCGGCGGTCGCCGTGCAGGTAGTTGACCCAGCCCAGGATGGACGCATCGACGAAGCGCTGCACCAGCGCGGGTCGCTTCGCCACCGTCTCGGCGGTGGCCTCGATCAGCGTCGAGTAGGTCGAGAAGCCGTGGTCGGCCAGCAGGTGCGTCTGCGGCACGAAGCCGCCCTGGCGCTCGATCGAGATCGGCTCCTCGATCGCATAGCCCTGCTGGATGCTCTGCCGGTTGGCGAGGAAGGGGCCGAGGTTGTAGGCATAGGGTCGCAGCTGCTCGTCGCGCAAGCCGTGCACGCGCGTGAGCCAGGCCCACCAGCTGAACTGCGCGTCCTTCGCGATCCACGCCACCGGCGCGCGCTTCAGGTCCTCGAAGCGCGGGTAGGCGCCCGGATGCGCGAACAGCGCCTGCGGATCCTTCTGGAACATCGCCGCCACCGCGACCGTCGGCACGCCGTTCTTCACGTTGTCGAAGCTGTGCAGCAGGTTGCCGGTCATCAGGAAGTCGATGCGGCCGGCCGGCAGCAAGGGCCGGTTGTTGACCTGCGGCCCGCCGGGGCGGATCCGAACGTCGAGCCCGGCGCGGGCGTAGCTGCCGTCGGCCAGCGCCTGGTAGAAGCCGCCGTGCGCGGCCTGCGCCTTCCAGTTGGTGGCGAAGACGACGCGCTCGCCGGCCGCCGCGCGAGACGCGCGCAGCGGGCCGGCCGCGCCGAGCGCGCCAAACACCACGGAGCGGCGTTGCATGGTCAGGCCTTTGTCATACAAAAGGGACGGGCCTCTATCGTGCCAGCCCGCGCCGCCGCGACAATCCGCGCACCGCAAATTCCCGAGAAGCCCAGGCGCCCGCCGACCCACCCGGTCGACCGAGGCCCGGCCCCGTCATGAGCACACCCCTCCCGACCGCCCCGGGCGCCTTCGAGCGCGCCGCCCCTGCCACCGGCCAGCGCTGGGCGTGGCTGCCCGCCATCGGCTCCTGGCAGTACTACCTGATGCTGGCCGCGCTGGGCATCTTCATCCTCGGCCCGCTGGGCGGGGTGACGGCCTCGTACATGAACTTCTCGATCGGCTTCTTCGTCGGCGGCCAGGTCGTCGCGGGGATCCTGGGATCGACGGTCACGCTGGGCTACGGCCCCGAAGGCAAGCACGGCGCCAACTACATGCAGACCGCGGCCGCCTCGGTGGCCGGCATGTCCGGCATGGGCGTGCTGATCCAGGCGATGGTGTGGATGGGCCTGCCGCAGCCGCCGGCCTGGCAGCTCATGCTCTTCATGGGCGCGATCGGCATGTTCGGCGCGGGCGTCGGCATGCTGTACACGCCCATCCTCGTCGACCGGCTGCAGCTGACCTTCCCCTCGGGCTTCGCGGTCGCCAACATCCTGCGCGCCCTCACCGACCCGGCGCTGCTGAAGCGCTCGGTCGCGCGCCTGGGTGGCGGCATCGCGCTCGGCATCACCGGCGGCCTGGCCTCGGCCAAGGTGGCGGCGCTGGGCGCGATCGAGCTGTCGACGTCGACGCTGGGCGCGGGCATGCTGGTCGGCGCGCGCATCGGCATCGCGGCGCTGGTGGCCGGCCTGACCGGCTCGATGCTGATCCCGACCTTCGTCGACATGGGCTGGCTGCAGCCCGACGAGCCCTTCCGCAAGATCACCTTCCTGATCGGCCTGGGCTTGATCATGGGCGCCGCCATCCTCGACATCGGCGAGCTGCTGATCGAGGCGTGGCGACGCTGGCAGTCGCCGCCGGCCGCATCGACCGAGCCCGAGCCCGCGTGGAAGCGCATGAACTATCCGCGCCTCGTCGCGTGGATCGTGTTCTGGGGCGCGATGGTGGTGGTGCTGGGCGCGACCATCCTGCACCAGCCGATCGGCTTCCTGGTGCTGGCGGTGCTGCTGGTGCTGGTGTTCTCGCTGATCGTCGGCATCTCGCTGGGCATCAGCGACTCGGCGCCGATCTCGGCCGCCTTCGTCGCGGCCATCGTGCTGATGGCCGCGCTGGGCCTCAAGGACCCGACGGTCGGCCTGATGGCCGGCGGCATCCTGCTGGTGGCCTGCAGCGTCGGCAGCGACATGCAGCAGGACCGCTCGACCGGCTGGCGCCTGGGCACGCCGCGCACGCTGCAGTTCCGCTTCCAGGTGCTGGGGCTGGTGGTCGGCGCGGTGCTGACGGTCGGCTTCGCCAAGCTCTTCATGAGCGCCTACCCGGTGCTGGCGCTCGACCAGACGGTGATGAAGGCCGGCGAATCGCCCGCGCAATGGCAGTCGGCGATGACCTACAAGTTCGTCGGCGCGCTGCGCAGCCTGACCGACGACAAGCCCTTCCAGCGTCACGCGATCGTGCTCGGCATCGCGCTCGGCCTGGCGGTGCAGATCGTGCGCCGCTGGCTGTTCTCGACCCCGGCCTACCAGCGCTTCAAGGCCAGCGGCAAGGCCGGCGGCGCGGGCGACTTCCTCATCGACGCGGTCGTGCTGCCCTCGCCCTACGCCTATTCCTTCGGCACCTTCTTCGGCATCGCCACCTCGGCCTGGCTGGCGATCGGCGGCGTGATCAGCAGCAGCGCCAACTGGCTGCAGGCCCGCAGGCCGCGCCAGCCCTCGGAGCAGGCGCTGCCCAGCGACATGAGCACCACCTCGCTGCTCGGCGGCGGCCTGATCGCCGGCGACGCGCTGGCGGCGCTGGGCCTGGGGGTCGTCGGCCTGCTGGCGACCGTGATCGCCTGACCGAAACGCGGCACGGGTCGGGCCGATGAAGCTGCTGGTGCTGGGCGGCACCGCCTTCCTCGGCCGCCACGTCGTCGAGGCAGCGCTCGCGGCCGGTCACGCGCCGACGCTGTTCAACCGCGGCCGGCGCGCGCCCGGGCTGTTCCCGGCGCTGCGCACGCTGGTCGGCGATCGCAACGGCGACGCTGCAGCGCTGCGCGGCCAGCGCTTCGATGCGGTGATCGACCTCAGCGGCTACACGCCGCGCCATGTGGCGACGGTGCTCGATGCCCTGGGCACCGATGCGATCGGTCACTACGTCTTCGTCTCCAGCATCTCGGTCTGCCGGGCGTTCCCGCCGGGCTGCGCCTATGACGAGGCGGCGCCCGTGGCCGACGGCCACGAGGGCTACGGCCCGCTCAAGGCGCGCAGCGAGGAAGCGCTCGCCGCCGCGCTGCCGGGGCGCCTGAGCTGCGTGCGGCCCGGGCTGATCGTCGGCCCGCACGACCCGACCGGGCGCTTCACCTACTGGCCGCGGCGCGTCGCGCGCGGCGGGGCCGTGCTGGCGCCGGGCCGGCCCGGGCGGCCGGTGCAGTGGATCGACGCGCGCGACCTGGCGGCCTGGTGCGTGCAACTGGCCGAACGCCGGCAGGGTGGCGTCTTCCACGCGGTCGGGCCGCGCGAGGTGCTGACGATGCTGGAGCTGCTCGAGACCTGCCGAGACGTCGCCAACAGCGATGCCCGGTGGGTGTGGCGCAGCGATGCGGAACTGCGGGCCGACGGCGTGGCGCCGTGGACCGGCCTGCCGCTGTGGCTGCCCGAGGACGACGCGGACTTCGGCGGCATGCTGCTGGCACGCTGTGAACGCGCGCTGCAGGCCGGCCTGCGACTGCGGCCGCTGGCCGACACGGTGCGCGCGACGCTGGACTGGGACCGCGCGCGCGACCCGCCGGTCGTCGGCGAGGTCGAGACGCTGAGCGCCGGGCGCGAAGCCGAACTGCTGGCCGACGCGGCCTGAGACTACTCGCCGAGGCGCGACACGCTGGCCACGACGGCCTCGTGCAGCAGCGCGGCGTCGAGCCCGGCCGTCGCGCCGAGCGCCGCGCACAGTCGGGCCAGCGCCGCGTCGCTGCTGCCGTCGAGCGCAGCGTCGACCACCGCGGCCAGCACCAGCAGGCGCTGCACCGACAGCGACTCGGTGAGCCAGGGCGCGGACATCTCGTCGCCGGCGTCGCGGTCGGCGCCGTGGCCGGTGTCGGCCACCGCCAGACTGCGCAGCACCGCCGGGCGCAGGCGCACGCTGGTGGCGACATCGCCGGACAGGCCCCAGGCCTGGCACAGCGCGGCACCCAGCGCCGCATGCGTCGCGCCGTAGGCGGCGGCTTCGGCCTGCAGTTGCGCCAGCGCATCAGGCGCCAGCGTGACCAGGGCCTCGTAGGTCGGCCCGTCGTGGGCGACCAGCGCGGCCTGGCCGCTTTCGGCGAACAGGCCGGCGGTGTGCGCCAGCCAGGGATCGATGTCGAGCGCCTGGGCCGCACGGCCCATCGCGAGGCCGCGCTTGCCAGCGCGCGCCCACAGGGCGGTGAGCAGCGGGCTCGGTGGGAAGGCGCCGCGCAGGCCGATCTCGAAAGTCAGTGCCGACACCTCGCGGGTGCCCAGGTAGCGCGCGGCCTCGGGCACCGATTCGACGCGCCGCATCAGGCCGAACAGCGCCGAGTTGACGGTGCGAACGACCGCCGACGCCAGCGCCATGTCGGTCTCGATCAGCGACGAGATGGATTGCAGGTTGGCGTCCTCGTCGTGCATCAGCAGCGAGAGCTTCACCAGGACCTGCGGGCAGGCCGGCAGGTCGATGTCGAGGTTGCGCAGGGCGGGATCGATGGCCATACGGGATGCTAGAAGCAAGCACGGAACGAGAGAACTTGCAGCAGCGCGCCTTTGACCTTGCTTTTAGAGTGACCGGAACGCTTTCGTGAAGGAGTTGCGCTCATGCCGTCCACGCCCAGCCTGTTCGATCCCGTCCGCCTCGGCGACATCGCCCTGGCCAACCGCGTGGCGATGGCCCCGCTGACGCGCAACCGGGCGGCGCCCGGCCGCGTGCCCTCGCCGCTGGCGGTGGAGTACTACGCCCAGCGCGCCAACGCCGGCCTGATCGTCACCGAGGCGACCCAGATCTCGCCGCTGGGCCAGGGCTACCTGGACACGCCCGGCATCTACAGCCGCGAGCAGGTCGAAGGCTGGAAGCCCGTCACCCGCGCCGTGCACGAGCGCGGCGGCAAGATCGTCGTGCAGCTGTGGCACGTCGGCCGCATCTCGCACGTCTCGCTGCTGCCCGACGGCGAGGTGCCGGTGGCGCCGTCGGCGATCCGCGCCAGGTCCAAGACCTTCACGGCCCAGGGCTTCGAGGACGTCTCGGCGCCGCGCGCGCTGGCCCTCGACGAGCTGCCGGGCATCGTCGAGCAGTACCGCGTCGCCGCGCGCCACGCCATCGAGGCCGGCTTCGACGGCGTCGAGGTGCACGGCGCCAACGGCTACCTGCTCGACCAGTTCCTGCGCGACGGCATGAACCAGCGCACCGACGCCTACGGCGGATCGATCGAGAACCGCGCGCGCCTGCTGCTCGAGGTGATGACGGCGATCACGCAGGAGATCGGCGCCGGCCGCACCGGCCTCAGGCTGTCGCCGGTGACGCCCGCCAACGACGCCAGCGACTCGAACCCGCAGCCGCTGTTCAACCACGTGGCCGAGCAACTGGCGCCGCTGAAGCTCGCCTTCGTGCACGTGATCGAGGGCTCGACCGGCGGGCCGCGCGACGTGGCACCCTTCGACTACGCGGCCCTGCGCGAGCGCGCGAAGGCACCGTGGATGGTCAACAACGGCTACGACCGGCAGATGGCGGTGGACGCCGTCGCCTCGGGCGCGGCCGACGTCGTGGCCTTCGGCCGGCCCTACATCAGCAACCCGGACCTGGTCGAGCGGCTGAAGCGCGGCGCGCCGTTCGCGCCGCTGAACCGCGACACGCTCTATGGCGGCGGCGCCCAGGGCTACACCGACTACCCGGCGCTGGAAGCGGCCTGAGCCGCCGCAACGAAGGAGCTGCCATGCCACTCGTCACGCTGACCGTCCGCAAGCCCCGGAGCGCCGCCTTCAAGGCCGGCGTGCTCGATGCCGTGCACGCCGCGCTGGTCGCGTCCGGCGTGCCGGAGACCGACAAGTTCCAGCGCGTGCTGGAACTCGACGCCGCCGACTTCCGCGTCGACCCGAGCTATCCCGACGCCGCGTCGCCGCGCGGCGACGACTTCGTGCTGATCGAGGTGCTGTGGTCGGTGGGCCGCAGCGTCAAGGTCAAGAAGAAGCTGCTCGAGGACCTGATGGGCCGACTGAAGGCCCAGGGCCTGGACCCCGAGCACGTGATGGTCGTCTTCAAGGAGACGACCTGGGAGAACTGGTCCTTCGCCGGCGGGCGGCTGATCCACACCTGACGCGCGAGGATCCGACGGCGACCGCGGGTCGCTTGCTCCGCAACGCGTACCGCGATCCGAGGCGCTGTCTCCCTAATCTACCTTCGCGCCCGACACCTTCACGACCTGCGCCCACTTCTTCGTTTCGCTGTCGATCAGCTTCGCGAACTCGGCGCTGGTGTTGCCGCTGGGGATCGCGCCCTGCGACAGCAGCCGCTCCTTGAGCGCCGGCGCGCCCAGCGCCTTGGCGGTCTCCTGCTGCAGCCGCGTGACGATGTCCATCGGCGTGCCGGCCGGCGCGAGCAGGCCGAACCACGAACTGGCTTCGTAGCCCTTCACCGGCCCGGCTTCGGCGATGGTCGGCAGGTCGGGCAAGGCCTGGGAGCGCTCGGCACTCGTCACGGCCAGGGCCTTGAGCTTGCCGGCCCGGATCTGCGGCATCGCCGACGGCAGGTTGTCGAACATCAGGTCCATCGTGCCGCCGATCAGGTCCAGCAGCGCCGGGCCCGAGCCGCGGTAGGGGAAATGGACCATGAAGCTGCCGGTCATGCTCTTGAACAGCTCGCCGCTCAGGTGGATCGAGGTGCCGTTGCCGCTGGAGGCCATGTTGAGCTTGCCGGGGTTGGCCTTGGCGTACTTGATGAGATCGGGCACGCCCTTGATGCCCAGTTGCTCGGCCTTGGCCGGGTTCATCACCAGCACGTTCGGCACCGCGGCGACCAGCGACACCGGCACGAAGTCCTTGATCGGGTCGTAGGGCAGCTTGGGGTACAGCGCCGCGTTGATGCCGTGCGTGCCGACCGTGCCCATCAGCAGCGTGTGGCCGTCGGCGGCGCTGCGCGCGACCTCGGCCGCGCCGACGTTGCCGCCGGCGCCCGGCTTGTTGTCGACCACGAAGGCCTGGCCGAAGGCCTTCTGCAGCTCGGGCGCGAGAGCGCGCGCGAGGATGTCGGTGGTGCCGCCGGCCGCGAAGGGCACGACGATGCGCACGGGCTTCGCCGGCCACGCGGCCTGCGCGTGCAGACCGGCGGGCGCAGCGGCGAGCAGGGCAAGGACGGAGCGGCGCTGGACGGTCATGATGTCTCCTCGGCGACAGAACGTGGCGGGCAGAGGGTCAGTGTGCCGCACGACGGCGTCGCGACGTTCGGCGAAATCCCGATGCGTGCACGCGGGCCGGGTGCCAAGCTCGCCGCTTCGCCATTCGCCGGGAGATCGCCATGACGCAACGCCGCACCCTGCTCAAGACCCTGGCCGGCAGCGCTGCGCTCGTCGCGCTGCCCGCGCTGCGCGCGCAGACCGCCTGGCCCGCGCAGCCGATCAAGCTGCTGGTCGCCTTCCCGGCCGGCGGGCCGACCGACATCACGATGCGCGTGCTGGCCGAGAACGCCGGCAAGCTGCTCGGCCAGACGGTGATCGTCGAGAACAAGCCCGGCGCCGGCGGCACGCTGCCGGCCCAGCAGCTGCAGCAGAGCAAGCCCGACGGCTACACGGTCGCGCAGATCCCGCTCGGCGTGTTCCGCCTGCCCTACACGCAGAAGATCACCTGGGATCCGCTCAAGGACCTGAGCTACATCATCGGCATCACCGGCTATGCCTTCGGCGTGGTCGTGCCGGCCGAGTCGCCGATCAAGACCTGGGCCGATTTCGTCGCCTACGCCAAGTCCAACCCGGGGCAGCTGAGCTACGGCTCGACCGGCATCCTGACGAGCCCGCACCTCACGATGGAGGAGATCGCGCTCAAGCTCGGCATCACGCTGAACCACATCCCGTACAAGGGCAGCGCCGACCTGATGCAGTCCATCCTGGGCGGGCAGATCATGGCCGCGGCCGATTCGACCGGCTTCGCGCCGCACGTCGCGGCCGGCAAGCTGCGCGTGCTCAACACCTGGGGCGAGCAGCGCCTCGCCAAGTTCCCCGAGGTGCCGACGCTCAAGGACCTGGGCCTGGGCATCGTGCAGGCCTCGCCCTATGGCCTGGGCGGCCCCAAGGGCATGGACGCGGGCCTGGTGCAACGCCTGCACGACGGCTTCAAGCAGGCGATGGAGATGCCCAACCACGTCGAGGCGCTGGCCAAGTACGACCAGGCGCTGATGTACATGAGCCCGGCCACCTACGCGAAGTTCGCCGCCGACACCTCGGCACGCGAGAAGGCGGTGGTCGAGCGCCTCGGGCTGGCCAAGCCGACCTGAGGTCGCGCCGCACACCCCCCGGCGACGGGAGCTGGCCGGCGGGCGCTGGCTTAGCATCGGCGACAGCCGCTGCCGCCTGACGCCATGCCTTCCGAACTGCTCGCGCTGATCCGCCAGCTCCAATCGCGCTTCGTGCGCAGCGACGAGCCGCATCGCGTCTTCGACGTCATGCTGCCCGACCTGCTGCGCCTGTGCGAGAGCGAGTACGGCTTCATCGCCGAGGTCTGGCGCGACAGCAAGGGCACGCCCTTCCTCAAGATCTTCACGATGACCAACATCGCCTGGGACGCGCCGACGCGGGCGATGGTCGAGCGCGAGCGCGTCAACGGCATCGAGTTCCGCAACCTGAAGACGCTGTTCGGTGCCGGGCTGGTCAGCGGCGCGCCGGTGATCGCCAACGACGCGCCGAACGACCCGCGCAGCGGCGGCGGGCTGCCCAAGGGCCACAGCCCCCTGAATGCCTTCCTCGGCGTGCCGCTGCACTACGGCGGCGACATGGTCGGGATGATCGGCCTGGCGAACCGGCCCGGCGGCTACAGCGAGGCGCTGCTGCAGGACTGGGATCCGCTGTTCCAGGCCATGGCCGGGATCATCGCGGCGGTGCAGCTCGACCGCCAGCGGCGCGCCGCGGAAGCGCGGCTGACCGAGAGCGACGAACGCTGGCGACGCAGCTTCGAGCTGGCCGGTGCGGGGCTGGCGCAGGTCGACCGCAACGGGCACTTCATCGACGTCAACGATCGCATGTGCCTGATCACCGGCTGGCCGCGCGTGGACCTGCTGCGCAAGCGCTTCCAGGACATCACCCATCCCGACGACCTGCCGACCGACGAGTCGCTGCTGCAACGCATGGTCGCCGGCGAGGTCAGCACCCACAGCCTCGAGAAGCGCTACCTGCGGCCCGACGGCAGCACCGTGTGGACCCAGCTGGCCACCGCGCCGGTCTTCGACGCCGCGGGCCGCTTCGAGCACACGGTGACGATCGTGCTCGACATCGACCAGCGCAAGCGCGCCGAGGCGGCGCTGCGCGAGCGCGACCTGCTGTTCACGCAGCTGACGAACCGCGTGCCCGGCGTGCTGATGCAGTTCCATGCCGACACCGCCGGCCATGCCAGCGTGCCCTATGCCAGCGCGGGCCTGCGGACGCTGTTCGACCTCGACCCGGACGGCCCGGTGCGCGGCGACGCGCGCCTGATGATCGAGCGCGTCGTCAAGGGCCAGCGCAAGCGCGTCTGGGAAACGCTGGACGAGTCGGGCCAGTCGCTGCAGCCCTGGGCGCTGGAGTTCGAGATCGACCACCCGGCGCGCGGCCGGCGCTGGGTCGAGGCGCACGGCACGCCGCAGCGCCTGCCCGACGGCAGCACGCTGTGGCACGGCTACATCAGCGACATCACCGACCGCAAGCAGCTCGACGCCGCGATGCTCAATGCGCAGGCGGCCGAGCGCGCCAACGAGGCCAAGACCGAGTTCCTGTCGCGCATGAGCCACGAGCTGCGCACGCCGCTGAACGCGGTGCTGGGCTTCGCGCAGCTGCTGCTCAGCGACGCCTCGTCGCCGCTGGTCGACGGCCAGCGCACGCGCGTCGGCCACATCGAGCGCGCCGGCCAGCACCTGCTGGCGATGATCGGCGACGTGCTGGACCTGTCGCGCATCGAGGCCGGCAGCCTGCCGCTGGCGCTGCAGCCGCTGTCGGTGGCGACGCTGATTGACGAGTCGATCGCGCTGGTGGCGCCGACCGCCCGCGCCAGCGGCATCTCGCTCTTGCGTCGCAGCGCCGACGCCGAGGCGCGGCTGCACGTGCGCGCCGATCCGATGCGGCTGCGCCAGGTGCTGGTCAACCTGTTCAGCAATGCCGTCAAGTACAACCACTCGGGCGGCCAGGTCGTGGTCGAGAGCCAGGCGCTCGGCGACGACCGGGTGCTGATCGCCGTCAGCGACACCGGCGTCGGCCTGACGCCGGCGCAGCAGCAGCACCTGTTCGAGCCTTTCAACCGCCTCGGTGCCGAGCGCAGCGGCGTCGAGGGCACGGGACTGGGCCTGGCGATCACGCGGCGCCTGCTCGACCTGATGGACGGCAGCGTGTCGGTGCACAGCCAGCCCGGCAAGGGCTCGACCTTCAGCATCGAGCTGCCGCGCGCGCTGCCGCTGCGGCAGGCCGCGATGCCGATGCCGTCGCAGGCCGGCCACGGCGGAGGCACGCACACCGTGCTGTACGCCGAGGACAACCGCCTCAACGTCGAGCTGGTCGAGCAGCTGCTGCTGATGCGCAGCGGCTGCGAGCTGCGCATCGCCCGCAACGGCCGCGAGGCGATCGCCAGCGCCCGCAGCCACCCGCCCGACCTGCTGCTGATCGACATGCACCTGGGCGACATGACCGGGCTGGACGTGCTCGACGCGCTGCGCGACGACGACGGCCTGCGTGGCGTGCCGCGCATCGCGCTGTCGGCCGATGCGCTGCCGCACAACGTGCGCATCGCGCGCGAGCGCGGCTTCGACGACTACCTGACCAAGCCGGTCGACGTCGCCGAGCTACTGCGCTGCCTGGACCGCCACCTCGCGGCGCGGCGCGGCGCGGGCTGAGCCGCCGTCGCGCGGCGCGCCTTCGAGGCGCAGCAGCTCGGCGCGACCGTCCTGCACCGCCGCCTCCAGGTCCTGCTCGATCGCGCGCAGGGCCGCGTCGTCCGGGGCCTGCACGCGCTCGATGCCGACCGCCCGATGGCGACCCTGGCGCTTGGCCAGGTAGAGCGCGCCATCGGCCAGCTGCAAGGCGCGCTCCCAGCCGATCGGCGGGCAGCCCGGCAGCGGAAAGCGCGCATGGCCGATCGAGGCCGTCACGGACAGCGGCCCGGCCGGCGTGTCGACCGGCTCGGCGCCGATCGCCCGCAGCAGCCGCAGCGCGAGCGCCGGCAGGCGCGCCGGCGGCAGCTTGAGCGAGACGACCAGGAACTCCTCGCCGCCCCAGCGCACGATCAGGTCGTCGTTGCGCGCGGTGCGCTCGATGCGGCGCGCCACCTCGGCCAGCACCGCGTCGCCGGCGGCGTGGCCGTGTTCGTCGTTGATGCGCTTGAAGTGGTCGATGTCCAGCAGCAGCACCGCGCCCTCGAACACGCCGTCGAGGCCGCGCGCCTTCATCACCGTCTGGAAATGGCGGCGGTTGGCCAGGCGCGTCAGCGGGTCGCGCTCGCTCAGATCGCGCAGCTGGGCCTGGCGCGCCGCGAGCTGCGAACGGGTGCGGCGCACCCGCCGGTACAGCAGCACCAGCACCGCCAGCGCCAGCGCCACGACCAGGGCCGCCAGCCACAGCGCGCGCTGCTGCAGCGCGCGCTGCTCCAGCTCGGCCGCCTTCAGCGCATTGCCGCGGTTGAGCGCCTCGACGGAGCGTTGCTGCCGCGCGCTGTCGTGGCGCGCCTGCAGTTCGCCCAGCACGACGGCGCGTTCGCGCGCCAGCCTTGCGTCGTGCAGCGCCCGCTCGCGGTGGAAGACCTCGAGCGCGCTGCGGGCGTCGCCGGCCGCGGCCAGGGCCTCGTCGAGCTGGCGCAGCAGCGCCTCGGCCAGGGTGTCGGTCGGGCCGAGGCGCAGCGCCTCCTCGACCTCCTGGCGGCCGGCCGCCGTCTGGCCGAGCGCGATGCGCGCCAGGCCCAGCTGGGCCTGCGCGCTGCGACGCTGCGGCGCGTCGGCCGGCAGCTCGGCGACGGCGGCAAGCGCCGCTTCGGCCGAGCGCCGCGCCGTGGCCGGCTCGGCCGCGAGGCGCAGCGCCTGCGCCCCCAGCGTCAATGCCGCGCCGCGCAGCAGGCGCGCGTCGGCCTCGTCGGCCTTGGCGAGTGCGCGCTGCGCCAGCAGCTTGCCCAGCTCGTGCTGGCCGCGCTGCAGGGCCAGCCGCAGTTGCCCCACCAGCAGCCGGGCCTGCAACGCCGGCTCCGGCATCGCCGCACCCTGCAGCAGCCGCCACGCCTCGCCCTGCGCCGCCTGCGCGCGCTCGACGTAGCCGTAGTCCGCCAGCAGCCGGGCTTCCTCGTCGAGCGCCAGCGCCTCGCGCGGCGCATCGTGCAGCGCGCGCGCCAGGTGGCGGGCGGTGCGCAGCTGCCGCATGCCGTCCTCGAGCTGTCCGAGCGCACCGGTGATGCTGCCGAGCATGCGAAAGGCCTCGGCGCGCAGCGCATCGTCGAGCACGCCGGGGCGAACCTCGGCGTAGGCCTGCTCGATGCCGTTCATCGCCTGGCGCGCCTCGCGGCCAGCCACGTCGAGCTGGCCGGCCTCGCGCGCCAGCCGCGCGCGCACCAGCGCACCGACGCTGCGCAGCAGCGGCTCGGTGTCCCGCGACAGCAGTTCGGCGGCGGCGCGCGCCGCGGCCGCGTCGTGCCGGGATTCGTGCAGGCCGTCCAGCAGCCACCAGGCCAGCGCGCGCTGCGCCGGCGCGCCCGACACGGTCAGCAGGCGCAGGCGCTGCGCGGCGATGTCGGGGTCGCTGGCGACGGCACGCTGCGCAGCGTCCAGGGCCACCAGGGTTTCGCTGCCGGGCAGGGGTGCCGACGGCGTCGCGGCGCCCGCGCTCGACGCCGCGACCAGCAGCCCGACCGCCACTCGGCGCCGCCAGGACGGGGTCATGCCAGTGCCTCCGCGCGCAGGGCCGGCGTCACGGGCCCCGTCACCTCGGCCAGGGCCACGTCGCCGCGACGCCAGGCCGTCGCCAGGCCGCGCTCGATGCCCGCCACCGCGGCGTCGTCGGCCGCGCGCATCAGGCGGATGCCGCAAGCGCGGTTGCGGCCCTCGGTCTTGGCGTGGAACAGGGCCGCGTCGACCAGCCCGACGGCACGCTCCCAGGGCAGCGCGAGCTGCGCGGGCACCAGCGGAAAGGTCGCGAAGCCGATCGAGGCAGTGACCGGCAGGCGGCGCCCGCCGACCTCGAAGGGCGCGCCGCCGATCGCCGCCAGCAGGCGCTCGACCAGCTGCTCGGCCTGCTCGGCCGGCAGCGCCGGCAGCAGCATCAGGAACTCCTCGCCGCCCCAGCGGGCCAGCAGGTCGGCCTCGCGCAGCACCTCGCGCAGGCGCCGGGCGACCTCGACGAGCACTGCATCGCCGGTGGCGTGGCCGGCGCTGTCGTTGACGCGCTTGAAGTGATCGAGGTCCAGCATCAGCAGCGTGCCGGTGAAGGACACGGGCCGCTCGCGCAGCACGGCCTGCACGTGACGCCGGTTGGACAGGCCGGTCAGCGGGTCCTGCCCACCCTGCACGCGCAACTGTTCGTTGGCCTGCGCCATGGCCCGGTTGTCGCGCCGGTCCTGGCGCAGCAGCAGCACGCCCAAGGCCAGCAGCAGCACGCCGGCCACGGTGCCCAGCGCCCAGGCGCGCTGGCGCATGCCGTGGCCGCGCAGCTCGGCATCCTGCATCGCGCCCTGTTCGCTGAGCGCCGTCATCTCGCGCTCGCGCTGCTCGCGTTCGTAGCGTTCCTGCAGGTCGAGCACGGCCCGCTGGTGGTCGCGCTGGCCCAGGCTGTCCTGCAGCCCGCGCAGCTGGTGGTGGGCAGCGATCGCGGCGCGCAGGTCGCCGGCGCGCTCGTAGGCGGCGGCGGCATCGACCAGGATGGCGGCCTCCTCGGCGCGGGCGCCCTTGCGGCGTTCGATGGCCAGCGCGAGGTCGATGTGCTGGCGGCCCGCGTCGACGCGCCGCAGGCCGACTTCGGCCAGGCCCAGGTTGGTCAGCGCCAGCGACTCGGCACTGCTGTCGCCCAGCGCGCGCGCACCCGCCAGGGCCTGCTGGGACGCGGCGAGCGCGGCATCGAAGGCGCCGCCGCGCAGGTGCACGTCGGCGACGTTGCTCAGCACCAGCACCTCCTGGGCCTTCCAGCCGGCCTCGCGGGCCAGCGACAGCGCGGCGTTGAAGGACACGAGGCTGCGCGCCGGCGACTCGAAGTTGCTGAGGATGTTGCCCTCGGTGTTGCGCACCCGCGATTGCTCGGCCGGGTTGTCGGCGCGCACGGCCCACTGCCAGGCCTGCGCGTTGAACTCGACCGCCCGCTCGTTCTGCCCGGCACGCTGCAGCACGTAGGCCAGCTGGTCGAGCGCGCGCGCCTGCAGCAGGGCCCCGTCCGGTTCGCCTTGCAGCGCGCGGGCGATGCGCGCGGTCTCCTGGGCTGCGGCCAGCGCGTGGTCGAGATCGCCGCGCTCGTAGCGCACCCGCGTCAGCATGTGCTGCAGGCGGAAGCGTTCGACGCTCAGGGCCGGCGCCGGACTGAGCTTCAACGCCGTGCCCAGGTCGGCCTCGGCGCGCGCCAGCTCGCCCTGCTGGCGCTCGAGGTTGGCTGCGACCGCCAGCGCGGCCGCACGCGCCGCGGCGCTGGCGTGGTCGCGGCCCAGGGTTTCCAGTTCGCGCTGCACCTCGGCCATCGCGGCGGCGCGGTTCAGGTCGCCGAGCGTCAGGCCCAGCACGGTCAGCAGTTCCAGCCGCACCGCACCGGCGCCGGCGCTGCGCAGACGCAGCGTCTGCAGGCTGGACACGGTGGCATCGGGCCGGTTGCGCGCACGCTCGGCCAGCGCGCGCAGGTCGGCGGGCGCGGGCAGGGCCGCGTCGCCCGTGGCCGCCGGGGGCGTCGTCTCGCCGGTCGCCGCCAGGGCAGACGCCGCCGCGGCGCCGGCCAGCAGGCAGGCCACCACGCAGGCACGGGCCAGGAGGCCGGTGCGGTCAAGGCGTCTCATCGTCGTTCTATCGTCCATCGCGGGCCGGACTTGAACCGCGGCCGAAGGCCGCCGCCGGGCCGGCCCTGCGCAGTGTAGGCAGCCGCACCGCGGCCGGGCGCATGCCGACGTCGCAGCAGCGGCAATGCAGCACGCCGCAGCGCGCGAAGTTCGATGAGGGAAAAAAATGAGGGGAGCGGGACGTGCTGGTCAGGGGCTCGCTCTCATCCACCCCGACCCGCCCGCTCCCCCTTGGACGTCAACCAGTCCGCAACCTTTGCCGCGGCAGTGCCGCGGGCATGACGAACGGCAGTTCGAGCTGCCGCGAGGCGCTGCGCGTGGGCAGCACCTGACCCTTGCCCGTCGCCGCCGGCCCGAGTCCGCCGAAGCCGCTGTCGCGCTGAGGGGCCGTGGCGAGACGGGCCATCTGCGAGGCAAGGCTGAAGCGGGGGCTGCTGCTCATGGGAGGCTCGCCAACGAGATTTCCAACGACGCTTTCTCTGTATCCGTGTCAGCGGCCGCTCAGCCACTCGCTGGGCGCGAACTCCATGCCCGCGAGCACGCCGTTGATCGGCGCTGCGCCCTGGCCCGGACCCGCCGAGCGCAGTGCGCGCTGCAGGCCCTTGAGCCAGCCCGGCGCTGCCGCGCTGGCCTGCCGCTCGCGAGCCGCGAGCCGCAGCATCGAGGACACCGAACCGAGCGTGCCGCCGCGGGCGGCCTGCGTGCGCAAGCGGGGTCTGAGGGTCGGGGCCATGCGGATTCCTCCTGCCGTGTTGGCAGCACAAGTGCATCTTGTGTGCCATGGCCCGCGCGCCCCTGGCGACGGCGCCCGCCACCGGCCACCGGCTCCAGTGCGTGCACTGGGTCACACGGCAAGCTCGCAGGCGCCGCCGCCGCGCCGGGCGTTGGTCACACGGGCGACGTTTTTCGTCGACCGGGCGACAGGGCGTTGCGCCCTTCGCGTAACAGCGGGTTGCACGAGGGGCTCAGCGCAGGTGGTCGAGCACCGCGGCCGCGACCTCGGCATCGCCGAGCAGGCGCCGATGGCCCAGGCCCTCGGTCGGCCACAGGCGCACGCCGGAGCCCAGCGCGGCCAGCCGGCGGCTGATGTCGAAAGGCGCAACGCGGTCGGCCCGGTCGTGGACGATCAGCGTCGGCAGCTGCAGCGCCCGGCCCAGCTGTTCGGGCTCGAAGCGGTCGAGCAGCAGGCCCTCGCTGGCTTCGATGTGGGCCTGCATGCGCTCGCGCTGCGCCGGGTCCAGCCCCAGGCCGCGGGCGAACCAGCCCAGCACCTGGCGCGGCGGTGGCGAAGGCGCCAGCAACACCAGCCGGCGCCACGCCAGGCCGCGCTGCAGCGCGGCGGCGGCGGCCAGCGCGCCGAGCGAATGCGCCACCACCGCGTCGATCGGACCCAGCCGCGCGACGGCGTACTCCAGCGCGCGCAGGAACTGCGGCAGCGTGCTGCGCTCGCCGTCGCTGCGGCCGTGGGCCGGGAAGTCCAGCAGCACCGGATCGAAGTCGTCGGCGCGCAGGGCCTCGGCCAGCGGCAGCAGCTGCAGCGCGTGGCCGCCCCAGCCGTGCAGCAGCAGCACGCGCCGTCCGGCGCCGGCCCCGGCGAGTCGATAGACGGTCAGCGACGCCCGCTCGAAGGGCCAGCGCTCGATCTGCCAGCCCGGCGGGGCGGCCAGCCGGCGCGCGACGCGCTTGCCCGGCAACGGCGTGAAGAACAGCCGTGCCGCGAGCCGCGTGCCCAGGGCCGGCCGCAGCGCATGCGCGAGCCGCAGGCCGGCGCCCAGCCAGGCGGCCACGCGCGCGCCGCCGAACAGATCGGCGGCCGGATTGGCGGCCGCCTGCGCGGTCGAGGCCATGGCCTCAGGCGAGGTCGAAGTCGGCGTTGCGCGCCGGGATGCTGCGCAGCACGGCCGCGATGCGGCGCGCGCCGCGGTAGGCCAGGTAGCCGACGAAAGCGATGGCGAAGATCCACATGAAAGGCTCCTTCAACGAACAGACCCGCGTCGCGGGCGATATCGCACGACTGTGCGAAATTTGGGCAGGCCAGAACGAAACTCGGGCATGGCCGGCTCCGTCAGTCCTGGGGGTCGGTCCGCAGGCCACGCATGAGCCGCTCGTAGGCAGCCCAGGCGCGGTCGGCGGCCTTGGGGTCGCGCAGGAAGCGCGCGTCGCGCATCAGCGCGATGAACAGGGCGTCGAGTTCGAACACCAGCTGGTCGGGGTCGGTGTCGGCCCGCAGCTCGCCGGTCTCCATCGACTGCACGATGCTGCGGCGGAGCGCCGCGCGCCAGCGCAGCACGCCGTCGAGCAGGGCGTCGCGCAGCGGGCCCTCGCGGTCGTCGAACTCGAAGGCCCCGGCGCTGAAGATGCAGCCCGAGCGGATGTCGACGTCGCGCGCGCGCTGCAGCCACAGCCGCATCAGCGCGTTCAGGCGCGGCAGGCCGCGCGGCTCGCGCAGCGCCGGGATCACCACCGCCTGCACGAAGCGGCGCTCGAACTCGGCGATGACCGCCTGCTGCAGCGCCTCGCGCGAGCCGACGCGCGAGAACACGCCGCTCTTGCTGAGGCCCAGCTTCTTGGCCACCTCGCCCAGGCTCAGCGATTCCAGGCCCTCGGCCGTGGCCATCTCGAGCGCGGTGTCGAGGATGGCCGCGCGGGTCAGCTCGCTGCGGTCGGTCTTGGCGTCCATGAGCTGCAATTTAGCACAGTCGTGCGAAATTGCAAGCCGCAGGCCTTCACGGCCGATCGCGGCGCTCGCCGTCCCAGGGCAGGTGACGGCTGAGCAGCACGTTCAGAAGGTTGTCCTGGAAGTTGATGTTGGCCGTGAGGGCCTGGTGGTGCTCGCACAGGAAGAAGGGGTAGGCCACCGGCAGGAAGCTGTCCTCGTGCTGCGGTGCGCTGGGGTCCAGCGTGTCGCGCGCCAGCAGCGAAGGCTTGGTGACCCGGCCATCGCCCGGTTCGAGCATCAAGGCCTCGTAGTCCATGCCGGGTCGCGGCGCCCGGACCTCCTGCGGTGCCACCCGGACCATGTCGCGCCCCTCGTCCTGCTCGATCAGCAGGCGCGCCGGCGTCAGGTGACAGTCGCCGCCGAACATCACGTAGCGGATCGGCGAGCGCGGCTCGTCGACCGACAGCATCCAGGCAAAGCGGCGAGCCCGCTCGAGCTGGTGGACGAAGTAGCGGCGCTGTGCCGCCAGTGCCGCCGGATCGGCCGGGCCACCGTCGCCGTAGACCGACCAGCGGTGGCGCTGCCAGGTGCCCGCGTCGAACAGGTCGTCCGGCACCGCCCGGCCATCGAGGCCGACCAGCCAGCTCGCCAGTGGATGCGGAAACAGCTGGTAGCCGCTGGGCATCGTCGCCAGCGTGCGCGGCGCGATGCGCCCCAGGCCGACCCGCTCGCCGCTCAGGAAGGCGTGCAGCGAGCTGACCGAGCCGAGGTTGGGCGTGCCCAGCAGCACCAGCTTGCGCACCTGGGCGGCGCCGGCCATCGTGACCTGCTGCTGCTCGCCGTCCAGCACGTCGCGCGTGCCGAAGCGCAGGTAGTAGCGTGCGACGAGACCGCCCATGCTGTGCGCGACCAAATCCACGCGCAGGGCCGGGTCGCCGTGGTCGCGGCGAACCGCCTCGATCAGGCGGTGCAGCTCGCCCGCACTGACGACGTTGTCCTGGCGCCAGTCGTAGTTGAAGACATAGAGCCGCCGCTCGCCCTTCTTCGTGACCGGCGTGCCGACGCGGCTGCGCACATAGCCGCCGTGGCGGGTCAGCGTCTCGACGATGGGTCGGTAGAAGTCGCGGCCGAAGGCCTGCTCGGCGATGTCGTAGGCCTCGAGCCGCGACGGCAGCGGCGCACCGGTGGCCGCGTCGATGCCGACGGCGAGGTCGGCATAGGACGAGAACAGGATGCGCCACCACGGGCCCGGCCAGACCTCCTCGCCGGTGTCGCGGTCGCGCAGCCGCGAGCCGAAGGCGCCGGGGATCAGGATCACCGGCGCGGCCTCGGCGTCGCTCATGCCGAACTGGTAGAGACGCTTCAGGTCGGGGCGCGGGGGCTCGCCGCAGGCGACGACGATCAGGGCGAGCAGCGCCGCCACCAGCGTGCGTCGCCCTCGTCGCGGGTCCACGCGCGCCTCGCGGGGGCCGGGCTCAGGCGGCCGCGCGGTAGCCCCGCGGCACGGCGCCGAGCAGGCGCTGGGTGTAGGCCTCACGCGGGTCGCCGAGCAGGGCCTCGACCTGGTTGCGCTCGACCACCTCGCCGTCCTTCATCACCAGCACCTCGTCGGCGATGAAGCGCACCACCGCGAGGTCGTGGCTGATGAAGATGTAGGCGAGGCCCAGTTCGTCCTGCAGGTCCTTCAGCAGGTTGAGCACCTGGGCCTGCACCGACACGTCGAGCGCGCTGACGGCCTCGTCGAGCACCAGCACCTCGGGGTCCAGCGTCAAGCAGCGCGCGATCGCGATGCGCTGGCGCTGGCCGCCCGAGAACTCGTGCGGGTACTTGCCCCAGGCGCTGGCGTCGAGCCCGACCTTGGCCAGCAGCGCACGCGCCTTGGCCTCGCGGCCCGCGGCGCTGGGCTCCAGGCCGTGGATGCTCATCGGCTCGACCAGGGTCTGGCCGATGGTGAAACGCGGGTTCAGCGAGGCATAGGGGTTCTGGAACACGACCTGCAGGCGCCGGCGCATCGGCAGCCACTCGGACTTGCTGAGCTGCAGCAGGTCGCGCGGCGCCGCGCCGTCGCCGGTCTTGGCGCTCTGGAACATCGCCCGGCCCTGCATCGGCCCGCCGCTGGCCTCGTGCAGACGCAGCAACGCCAGGCCGGTGGTGGTCTTGCCCGAGCCGGACTCGCCGACGATGCCCAGCGTGTGGCCGCGCCGCAACTCGAAGCTCACGCCCTTGACGGCCTTGAACTCCTTGCGTCCGAACACGCCCGTGCGCAGCCAGAAGCTCTTGCTCAGCGCGTCGACCTTCAGCACCACCGGCGCGTCCGGGTCCTTGGGCTTGGCGACGCGCGCGGCATTGGCGGCCTGCCGGCCCTCGATGTGGTCGTCGATCACCATCAGCCGCGCCGGCGGACGCTCGAGCGTCGGGCGGCAGGCCAGCAGCGCCTTGGTGTACGGGTCCTGCGGCGCGGCGAAGATGCCGGCCACGGGACCCTGCTCGCGCACCGTGCCCTGGCGCATCACGACCACGTGGTCGGCGATCTCGCCGACCACGCCGAGGTCGTGGCTGATGAACAGCATGCTCATGCGATGCCGCTCCTTCAGCCCCGCCAGCAGCTCGAGGATCTGGCGCTGGATGGTGACGTCGAGCGCGGTGGTCGGCTCGTCGGCGATCAAGAGCTTGGGCTCGCAGGCGATCGCCATCGCGATCATCACGCGCTGCTGCTGGCCGCCGGACAGCTCGTGCGGATAGGCATCGATGCGGCGCTTCGGGTCGGGCAGGCCGACCTCATTCAGCAGCGCGAGCACGCGCTCGGCCGCCTGGCGCCGGCTCAGGCCCAGGTGCACGCGCAGCGGCTCGGCCAGCTGGGCGCCGATCGTGAAGACCGGGTTCAGCGAGGTCATCGGGTCCTGGAACACGCAGGCGATGTCCTTGCCGCGCAGGTCCTGCAGTTCGCCCAGGCTGGCGGCCAGCAGGTCGCGGCCCTGGAAGCTGATCGCACCCTGGCGCTCGGCGTTCTCGGGCAGCAGGTTCAGGATCGACATCGCGGTCACGCTCTTGCCCGAGCCCGATTCGCCGACCAGCGCGACGGTGCGGTTCTCGGGGATCTGGAAACTGACGCCCTGGTCGCCGCGGCCCACGCCCTCGGCATAGCTGGCCTGCGCGCCGCGGCCGAAGCGGAAGCGCACGCGGAGGTTCTCGACGTTCAACAGCATCACTCGGCTCCGCGAAGCTTGGGATCCAACGCATCGCGCAGCGCATCGGTCATCAGCGAGAAGGCCGTGACGAACAGCGCCATGAAGGCGGTCGCCGCGGCCAGCTGCCACCAGTGGCCGAGGATCAGCTCACCCTGCGCCTCGGCCAGCATCGTGCCCCAGCTGACCTGGTCGACCGACACGCCCAGCCCCAGGTAGCTGAGGATGACCTCGGCCTTGATGAACTGCACCACGTGGATCGACAACTGCACCAGCACCACGTGGCTCACGTTGGGCAGGATGTGGCGGAACATGCGCGAGCCGGCTGATGCGCCGATGGCCTCGGCCGAGCGCACGTACTCGCGCACCGAGTGCTTGATGAACTCGGCCCGCACCAGCCGGTAGATGCCGGTCCAGCCGGTCAGGCCCAGGATCAGCACCACCGACAGCACGCCCCGCCCCGTGACCGCCGCGAAGGCGAAGATCAGCAGGATGCTGGGGATCGAGGTGAAGACGTTGTAGACCCACTCGAGCGCGTCGCCGACCTTGCCGCCGAAGAAGCCGCCGAAGGCCCCCAGCAGCGTGCCGATCAGCGTCGCCAGCAGCGCGGCCGACACGCCGACCAGGATGGAGATCTCGGCGCCCTTGATGGCCTTTGCCAGCACGTCGCGGCCCAGCCGGTCGGCGCCGAAGGGCAGGGTCTGGGCGCGCGGCTGCTCGGCGGTGGCGTACTTCTTGGCGGCCTCGGCCCATTCGGCGTACTTGGGCGCCAGCGGGTCGATGTCGGACAGGTCGATGCGCGGGGTCGTCGAGGCGGCGACGGCGGCCTGCTCCTGCGGCGCGGCCGGGCCGACGAAGGTCGGCGGCGCGTTGGGCACGCCGATCTCCTGCTGCCACTGGCTCGCCAGCACGCCGATGCCGGCCAGCACCACCAGCGCCACGAAGCCCGCGACGATGACCAGCGACACCATGCCGACGCGGTCGCCCTTGAAGCGCCGCCAGGCCGAGGCCCAGACGCCCTCGGAGCGCGCCGTCGCGGCGGTCGGTGCCGAAGAAGAAGGAAGCACGGCGCTCATTTGAGGACCACCCGGGGGTCGACGACCTTGTAGAGCACGTCGGTCAGCAGGTTGATCACCATCGTCAGCACCGCGATGTAGATCGTCACCGCCTGGATGACGGGGTAGTCGCTGCGGTTCACCGCCAGCAGCACCTCGCGGCCCAGGCCGGGGATCGAGAAGAACACCTCGATCAGGAAGGAGCCGACGAAGATGCCGGGCAGCGAGACCGCGACGTTGGTCAGGATCGGGATCAGCGCATTGCGCAGCACGTGCTTGAGCAGGATCGTGGTCTCGGTCAGGCCCTTGGCGCGCGCGGTGCGCACGTAGTCCTGGCCGATCTCGTCGAGGAAGAAGCTGCGGTACAGCCGCGTCTGCGGCGCCAGGCCGACCAGCACCGCCAGCAGCACCGGCAGCGGCGCGTACTGGACCAGGTTGGTCCACAGGCTGTCGCTCCAGCCCTGCACCGGGAACCAGCCCAGGCGGAAGGCGAAGACGTATTGCCCGACGATCACGTAGACGAGGAAGCTGATCGCCAGCGCGACCGTCGTGACGACCATGATCGTGCGGTCGGTCAGCGAGCCGCGCACGTAGGCGACGGCCAGGGCGAAGGGGATCGCCAGCAGCACCTCGAGCAGCAGGATCGGCACCATCACCGTCAGCGTGGCCGGCAGCCGCGTGGCGAACAGGTTCGCCACCGACTCGTTGGTCGCCCAGCTCTTGCCCCAGTCGAAGCTGAGGATCTGCCGCACGAAGATCCACAGCTGCTCGAGCACCGGGCGGTTCAGGCCCAGCTGCTCGCGGATCGCGTCGATCTGTTCGGGCGTGGCGTTCAGGCCACCGAGGATCTCGGCGGGGTCGCCGCCGAAGAACTTGAAGAGAAAGAACACCAGCAGCACGACCCCGGCGAGGGTCGGGATCATTTGCCACAGGCGCCTTGTCAGATAGGCCGCCATCGTCAGGGGTACTCCAGAAAACCGCGGCAGCCGGATCGCTCGTGACGACCGGCTGCCGTTCTTGTGCAGGCGCGAAGTCTAGGGCCTGGGCCGACGGGCCCCGGCCCGCGTTTGCCCGGGGCCCGCGGCGCGCCCCACCACGGCATGCAACTCGCATGCCGCCCGAGCGTCCAAGCGGGTTGCGAAGCCCGCCGATGCGGGTCGGCCACATGGCTCGCGGCAGTTCCAGGCCCTAGACTTCGCGCCTTCGGCCGGGCGACGCCGGCCGGCCCGGCCCACGAGGCCCCGAGGAGTTGTCGATGTTGCGTTCCGGCCTGATCCTGGCCCTGGCTTTGACGATCGGCGCCGCCGCGCCGGCACAGACGGTGCAGCCCGCCTCCGAGAAGAAGGTGCTGCGCTACGCCTTCCGCGTCGCCGAGACCGGCTTCGACCCGGCCCAGCTGTCGGACCTGTACTCGGCCACGGTCGCGGCCAACATCTACGACGCGCCGCTGCAGATGTCCTTCCTGGCCCGCCCGGCACGCCTGCGGCCCAACACCGCGGCGGCGATGCCGGAGATCTCGGCCGACTTCACGACCTACACCGTCACGATCAAGCCCGGCATCTACTTCGCCGACGACCCGGCCTTCAAGGGCAAGAAGCGCGAGCTGGTGGCGGCCGACTACGTCTATTCGCTCAAGCGCCACTACGACCCGAAGAACAAGAGCCCGACGCTCTACCAGTACGAGAACGCCAGGATCCTGGGCCTGAGCGAGCTGCGCCAGGACGCGCTGAAGAACAAGACGCCGTTCGACTACGACCGCGAGGTCGAGGGCCTGCGTACGCTGGACCGCTACCGCTTCCAGATCAAGCTGGCCGAACCGCAGCCGCGCTTCGAGCAGAGCCTGGCCGACCCGTCGCGCGCGGGCGCGGTGGCACGCGAGGTGATCGAGGCCTACGCGGGCAAGACGATGGAGCACCCGGTCGGCACCGGGCCGTTCCG
>NZ_CADEFR010000032.1 GCF_902826655.1 uncultured Methylibium sp.
GGCGCTTCTCGGCGATGTCGAGCTCGGCCATGATCTTCAGGCGCGAGATCAGCGCGGCGTGCAGCGCGCGGTTGGGCTGCACCACCTCGCGCAGCGTGCCGTCGACGCGGAAGCGCACCGCCGAGCTGCGCTCGTAGGGCTCGATGTGGATGTCGCTGGCGCCGTCCTTCGCGGCCTGCGTCAGCAGCGCGTTGAGCATGCGGATGATGGGCGCGTCGTTGGCCGCCTCGAGCAGGTCCTCGACCGCCGGCAGGTCCTGCATCAGGCGCGACAGGTCGACGCCGCTCTCGACCTCGCCGATCACCGCGGCGGCGCTGGACTCGCCGCCTGCATAGACGCGCGCGATGCGCTGCGACAGCGTGGCCGGTGCCTCGCGCTCGAGCGCGTCGACGGCGTACAGCCGCAGCACCTCGCTCAGCGCCGTCGGCGAGACCTGGTCGCCGGCCCACAGCACCAGCTGGCTGCCGTTGTCCTCGAGCAGCAGCGAGTGCGCCTTGGCATAGGCGTAGGGCAGCGGGTGGCGGAGCGCGGCCATCGCGGCGTCCTCAGTTGGACGAGGGTGCCGACGCGCCGGGCTGCAGCGGCGGCGGCACGCTGACGGGCGAGCTGGCGCCCGGCGCGCGCAGCGGCGGGATGATCGGCGAGTCGTAGTTCGGCAGCAGCGCCTTGGGCTGCGGCTGCGCGTCCTTCTGCTGGGCGCGGATCATGTCGTAGCGGTCCAGCGTCAGGGCATTGGTCTGGTCGACGGTGCGCATCACGACCGGCCGCAGGAAGATCATCAGGTTGCTCTTGGTGCGGGTGCGGTTGTCGCTGCGGAACAGCGCGCCGATGCCGGGGATGCTGCCCAGCCCGGGCACGCGGCTGGTGTTGTCCTGGAACTGGTCCTGCATCAGGCCGCCCAGCACCAGGATGTCGCCGTCCTCGACGACGACGGTCGACTCGACCGAGCGCTTGTTCGTCACCAGGCCGGCAGTCGCGTCGGCCACGCCCTGCGAGACGTTCTGGTTCACGACGCTGGAGGCTTCCTGGTAGATCACCATGCGGACCGTGCCGTTCTCGCCGATCTGCGGCTTGACGCGCAGCGTGATGCCGACGTCCTTGCGCTCGATGGTCTGGAACGGGTTGGTCGCACCGCTGCCGGTGCCGGTGTTGGTGAAGGAACCGGTCACGAAGGGCACGTTCTGGCCGACGACGATCTTGGCTTCCTCGTTGTCCAGCGTCACCAGGTTGGGCGTCGACAGGATGTTGCCGTCGGCGTTGGTCTCGAGGAAGCGCGCCAGCGCACCCAGCGTGTAGATGCCGGCGTAGCGCTTGATGATGCCGACATTGAGGCCGGCCGACGGCAGCGTCGTGCTGCCGCTGGTGCCGCTGCTGCCGCCCGCCGCCGCGACCGACAGGTTGATGATGTTGTTGCCGCCGGTGCCGAAGTTGGTGCCGGCGATCACCCCGGTCCGGTCGCCGTCCTTGCCGATCAGGCCCTGCCACTGGAAGCCGACGTCGGCGGCCTTGGTGGCATTGACCTCGACGATCATCGATTCGACGTAGACCTGCGCGCGGCGCGAGTCGAGCTGGTCGATCACCGAGCGCAGCTGCCGGTACAGCGGCTCGGCGGCGGTGATGATCAGCGAGTTGGTGGCCGGGTCGGCCTGGATGAAGCCGCCGGTCTGCGGCTGCGCCGCGGAGGTCACCGGGCTGGTGGTCTGCGGCGCGGCGCCGCCGGAGGTCGACGACGCGCCCTGGACGTTGGCCTGCGACTGCGCCAGCGCGGTGTTCTGGCCGAGACCCGACAGGCCGCTGAGGCCGCTGCTCCCGGCCGTGCCGCCGCCCGGCGTCGGAAAGGCGGCGCGCAGCACCTGGGCCAGCCGCGTCGCGTCGGCGTTCTTCAGGTAGACGACGTAGATGTTGCTGCCGCCGGCGCCGCCGGCGCCCGGCTGGTCGAGCTTGGCCACCAGCGAACGCACCTGCGCCAGCCGCGCCGGGTTGGCGGCGCGCACCAGCAGCGAGTTGGTGCGCGAGTCGGCCAGCACCGACAGCGTGCCGGCCGCCGGCACCGCGCCCTGCACGGTGCTGGTGTCGGACAGGCGCTGCACCAGCACCGCGATGTCGGCGGCGACCGCGTTCTTCAGCGGGATCACGTCGACATCGGTGTTGGCCGGCACGTCCATGGTCGCGATGACCTTGGCGATGCGCTGCAGGTTGTCGGCGTAGTCGGTGATGACCAGGGTGTTGTTGCCCGGGTTGGCGTTGATCGTGTTGTTGGGGCTGATCAGCGGCCGCAGCACGGCCACCAGGTTCGCGGCGTTCTCGTGGTTCAGGCGGAAGATCTGCGTGATGATCTGGTCGCCCTGGCGCGTGACGGTGCCGACCGAGACCGTGCCGGTCTGCAGCTTGGCGTCGGCCTCGGGCACGACCTTCAGCAGGCCCGCCACCTCGACCACGGTGAAGCCCAGGCCGCGCAGCGCCGCCAGGAAGTTGAGGTAGGCCTCGCGCGGCTGCAGCGGCTGCTCGCTGTACAGCGTGATCTGGCCCTTGACGCGCGGGTCGACGACGATCTGGCGCTCGAGGATGGCGCCGATGGCGCGCGACACGCCTTCGATCTCGGCGTTGACGAAGTTCAGCGTCACCGGCTCGCGGGCCTTTTCCTTGTCCTTCTGCGCCAGCACCGGCGGCAGCGCGGTCAGCGTCAGGCCGAAGGCGCAGGCGGCGGCGAGGGAGCGCAACGCGCGCTGGCGGCGGGCGGCTCGTGGCGGGCGTTGCGGGGGCAGGCTCATGGTCATCCGATCGCTATGACGGACCGCGCGCCGTCGCGCCGCCCGATGATGTTCAGCAGGTTGGTCAACGCCGGCTCGTCGGCCTCGGCCGCCCGCGCCTCGCCGCGGAAGCGCAGCCCGCTGGCGCCGAGCGTTCCCTGGCCCGACAGCTGCAGCGCGCCTTCGCTGGTGCTGAGGTTGAGCTGCGCCGCGCCGGCATTGGCCGGGTCGCTGCCGAGCTGCAGACGGTAGCTGCCCAGACGCTCGAGTGTCGACACCCGGGATGCGGCATTCAGCACCTCGAGTGCCGCCTGGCCCTCGACGCGCCAGCGGCCCTGCACCGTGTGCAGGGTCAGCCCGGGCGAACTGAGGCGCAGCGCGCCGCCGAGCTGCAGCGTGTTCCAGGGGGTGCCCAGGCCGCTCAGCCACTCGGCCGGCCACTGGCCGATCCAGCCCGGCGAACCCTGCAGCGTGGTGCTGAGGCTGCCGAAACCGGGCTTGAGGACCAGCGTCGGCTCGCCGTTCAGGCAGCAGTCGTGGCGCAGCTTGAGGGCCAGGCCCAGGCCGGCCGGGCGCAGCGTCCATTGCAGCCGACCGGGCAGCGAGCGCGCGTCGCGGCTGCCCAGGCCGCCGGTCAGCACGGCGACGGCGCTGCCGTTCCACAGGCTGCCGCGTGCGTCGGCCAGCAGCACGTGGCCGGCGCTGCCGCGCTCGACCGCGGCCGCCAGCCAGGCGGCCGGCGCGAAGGCGACGACCGCCACCAGCGTGCCGACCACTGCGCCCCAGATCGCCCAGCGGCGCCCGGCCGACCGGGCGCGCTGCCAGCGCAGGCCCTCGTAGGTGGACTCGCCCCATTCGGTGGCGCGCGAGGCCGGATCGGCGGGCCGCCGACGGAACAGCGACGTGCGCCAGCGCGAGGGCTGGTTGAAGGAGCGGGCCATCAGCGGCGTGCCTCGCGTTGCATGAAGGGTCCGGCTCAGCCGGGCCGGGCGAAGGTCAGCAGCACGGTGCCGCTGTAGCCGGTGGGGCCTCGCGAGAGCTTGGCTTCCTCGGGCCGGGCCCGGGCAGCGCTGCGCACCTCGCCCAGCCACGCGGCCAGCGCCTCGCCGGAGACGCCGCTCAGGCTGAGCGTCGCGCGCTCGCCCTGCAGCGTCAGCTTGGCATTGGCGCCGAGCCGCTCGGTGGCGCCGCGCAGTGCTTCCTCGGCCTGCGCCTGCCGGACCACCGGCAGCGCGCGCAGCTCGCGGCTTTCGGCCGCGAGACGCTGCATCTGCTGCAGTTGCTGCTCGACGGTGTCGATCTGGGCCGGCGTGTCGCGCAGCGTGCGCCAGGCCGGCTGCACGGCGATCATCCACAGCAGCGCCAGCCCCACGAGGGCCAGCACGCCGCCGACCAGCCGGCGCTCGCGCCTGGCGAGCCGCGACCAGCGGACCTGCAGCTGCTCGCGCAGCGCAACCACCGACGGAGGCAGGGCGAGGCTGGCCATGGGATTCAGGTCCGCTTGGCCGCGGCGCTGCCGGGCGCCGCGCGACTGAGGGTGACGCGCCCGTCGACGGCCTCGACGCGCCAGCCGCTGGGCGCCAGGGCCTCGCGGAAGGCGGCGATCTGCGGCTCGCTCCAGCCGGGGACCGTCAGCGTCAGGCGGCCGTTCTCGTAGCCCAGGGTCTGGACCGGCTGCTGCGCCGGCCAGGCGCTGGCGGCGGCCTGCAGGGCCGACTCGAAGTCGGCCTCGCCCGGCCGGCCGGCACCGGCGCGCAGCACGTCGGTCTCGCGCTGCATCTGCACCGGGGCGTCGTAGATGGCGCGCACCTGCGGGTGGGCGGTCTGCAGCACCGCGGTCATCGCGCTGCGCTTGGCGACCAGCGTGCCGCGCTGCTGCCAGGCGGCGAGGTTCAGGCCGACCAGCGTCACCGCGACCAGCGTCACCAGGCCCAGTCGCACCGGCCGCCAGGTCGATCCGCGAAAGCGCCGCCAGGCTTCGCGCAGGGCACTCAGGCCGCGATGGCGCGGGGCCAGTCCGAACTGCCGCAGGTTCCACAGCGAGCGCGCGGCGTTCAGTGCCTGCGCGCCGGGCGATTGCACCCGCACGGTGGCGCCCAGCCAGCGCTCGGCCGGCGCGGCGACGGCGGCCGTGGCGGTGAAGCGGGCGTCGGGCGGCAGCGGTTGCGGCAGCAGCGCGCGGGCCAGCCCGCCCTGCAGCGGCCAGCAGGCCACGCCGTCGATGTGGGCCCAGGTCAGCGACAGCCCCAGGCCGCCGACGCCGGAGCCGTTGTCGTCGTGCGTCTCGGCGAAGTGTCCGGTGGCCGGCTCGTCGGGCCAGGCGCCGGGCACGACGCGGTCGATGCGCAGACCGGCTTTCTCGAGCGCGGCGATCTCGCCGGCCAGCCAGGCACGGTCGGTCGCCGCCACCCAGGTGGATTCGCCGCCCTTGGCGCCGGGCGCCAGGGCGAAATGGAGCTGGCCGGCGTCGTCGAGGACCGCTTCTTCCAGCAGGCCGGCCAGCGCTGCGGCCATGCGCGCCGACTGGGCCTTGGGGCAGGTGATGCGATGCCAGCTGATGTCGGGCGCGGCCAGCACCGCCACCACCTGGTCGGCCTTGGGCAGCAGGGCGGGTGCAGCGCGGCCTTCGCGCAGCACGCTGAGGCCGTCGTTGCTGAGCGCATAGGCGAGCTCACCGGATCCCGCCGCGGGCGGCGTGACGGCGCCGGCGCGCTGGCGCGGACGCGGGGGGATCGAGACGGCAAGCGTGGTCATGAAAAGGCTCGATCCATTGTAGGGGGGGGTCGATGACGGTCCGGGCGAATCAAGCGCTTACATCGGCGTCGCGATGTGTCGGCCGGGCAACGGCCGTGCCGTCAGGGCCCGACGCTGTCGAGCGCCGCCACCCGCTGGCGGCGCAGCGGGATGATCTCGAGCTGGCGCCGCTCGACCAGCACGCGCTCCTCGGTGACCCGGTCCTGCAGGCGCAGCCGGCCGCGGACCTCGAAGAAGGACGACTTCACGTCGAGCCGCCGCGTGGCGTCGGTCCGGGCGGTCTGCGGCAGCAGCGCGCCGACCTCGCTCACGTTGCGGAACGGCGTGCGCTGGCGTGCCTGCACCAGCCGTTCGGCGCCGGACAGGTCGAGGCCGTCGATCACCGCGGCCAGCACTTCCTTGGAGGCGGTGTTGGGGTTCACGGCGGTGTTGATCGGCAGCAGCGTGACGTAGGGCGAGATCAGCTTCAGCGTCTCGGCATCGACGCCCAGCCAGGCCAGCTGCTCGATGCGCTCGGGCATCAGCGGGGGGTCGCCGGTCGGCGCGCTGGCCGCCGCGGCCGGTGCCGCGTCGCGCAGTGCACGGGCGATCGCCGGGGCCTGCGTGCCGCTGGCGCCGGCGAACTCGAGCAGGCGGGCCAGCACCTTCTCCTCGTCCTGGGCCTCCTGCCCCGTGACCTCGATCACCCGGCGCAGGTTGTAGCGCGCCTGCATGTCGGTGATCGAGCCGGACAGGAAGGCCTCGGGCGCGTCGTCGGTGTTGTCGCGGTCGATGGCGAGGAAGGTCGACAGCTTGGCCTCGGCCAGCGGCGTGGACCACGGCTCGCCCAGCGAGGTCGGCCGGCCCGAGCGCGCGTCCTCGCGCAGGATCAGCCGGGCCCAGTCGACGGCGCCGGTCAGGATCCAGTGGGCCTGGGCGCGCGAGCGCTCGGCCGCCTCGATCTGCACGGCGCGCCACTGCTGCCAGACCATCGCGGCGGCCAGCGTCGCGACCAGCGTGACGATCACCATCGCCGCGAGCAGGGCCGCGCCGCGCTGGCGCTGACGTCGAGTGCGGCGCCTCATCATGATCCCTGCGGTCCTAGGCGCACGTCGCGCGTCAGCGTGCCGGTGTAGCCGCTGCCGGCGTCGAACCCCAGCACCAGCCGCACGCCGCCGGGCAGGGCCTGGCGCACGGTGGCGGCCGGCGACGAGGCGGCGCCGCCCGGCAGCAGCACGTCGCCGCTGGACTGGGCGTTGCTCCAGGCGTTGCCGCGCCAGAAGTAGACCTGCCAGCCGGCGATGCCGGCCAGCGTGCGCAGCTGCTCGGGCTCGTTGCCCAGCAGTTGCTGCGAGCGCAGCCACAGCTGCTGCAGCTCGCCGCCGTGGGTGACGGGCTGGCTGGCCCAGCGCGTCCAGCTGCCACCGCGCAGCGACCAGACCACGAGCTGCAGGCCGTTGGCGCTGCGTCGCGTGAGCCGAAGGTTGGCGCCGTCGAACTGCAGCGCCGGCAGCTGCCCGCTGTCCTGCACCTCGGCGAGGTCGGCTTCCCATTGCGCCAGCACCGACTGCAGCCGCAGCTGCTGCTCGACGCGCTGGGTGCTGATGTCGCGCGAGCGCACCACGGCGTCGATGCCCTGCCAGGCCATGGTGGCGATGACCGCCATGATCATCAGGGCCACCAGCACCTCGATCAGCGTGAAGCCTGCCGCGCGACGCCGGTCCATGCTCAGTATCTCGACAGGATGGTCGACAGCGTCAGCAGCGGCACGCCGTTGACGTCGGACACCAGGGCGTCGGCGCGCCGGAAGTTGGGGTTCGGCGTCGGGCGGATGACCAGCCGGCCGCGGTACTCGACGCCCAGCTGCACGCAGGTGAAGTCGTTGTCGCCGACCCCGGGGAAGGCCTTGGCCAGCTTCAGCCCGGTCAGCTGGTTGTCGGCGCACCACTGGGCGGCGGTCACTTCCGTCAGCCGCTGCGCGTTGCCGGTCAAGGCGCCGGCCGCCTTGATGCCGGTGGCGAGCGTCACCGCGACGATGGCCAGCGCGACCAGCACCTCGATCAGCGTCAGGCCGCGCGGCCGGCGGGCGCGCTCAGCGCGGCGCATCGACCGCTCCCTGGTCGTCGGCGACCGCGAACGGCCCCAGGCCGTCGGTGGCGAGCGTCAGGCGCTGGTTGGCCAGGCGCAGCACGATGCGCTGGGCGCCGATCACCGGCTCGGGCCCGAGGACCGCCGAGCGCGTCAGGCCGGTGGGCACGCGCACTTCCGCGCTGACGCCGGCATCGAGCCAGCCGGTCGGCAGAGCGAGCGCAGCCGGCAGGCCGACGAAGCGGAAGCTGCCGGCTTCGGGGTCCGGCACCCACTGCACCAGCACGCCGGCGGCCCGCGCCTCGGCGCGCGCCGTCTCCAGCAAGGCGGCCAGGCGAGCGCCTTCGCGTTCCAGCTGGGTGGCCGACGGGTCGCGCAGGGCGAGCGCGGCGACGGCCGAAGCGATCGCGATCAGGCTGACGACGATCAGCAGCTCGATCAGCGTGAAGCCGCGCGACGACTGCCGGCCGGCCTGCGGCCGGCGGCGGCGGAGCGCGGGGCCCGCCATGTCACTGCCAGGAGCCGACGTCCGAGTCCTTGCCTTCGCCGCCGGCCTGGCCGTCGGCGCCGAAGCTGAAGACATCGACCTCGCCCTTCACGCCCGGGTTGACGAACTGGTAGGGCCGGCCCCAGGGGTCGTTCGGCAGCTTCTCGAGGTAAGGCTTCCAGTTCGGCGGCACCGGGCTGGCGGTGGGCTTGGCAACCAGGGCCTGCAGCCCTTGCTCGGCGGTGGGATAGCGCTGGTTGTCCAGGCGGTACAGCTTGAGCGACTGCATCAGGTTGTTGACGTCGGTGCGCGCCGCCGTCACGCGTGCGTCATCGGCACGGTCCAGGACGTTGGGCACGATCAGCGCCGCGAGCACGCCGATGATCACCAGCACGACCATCAGCTCGATGAGGGTGAAGCCGCCGGAGGCGCGACGGCGGCGCAGGGTCGGAACGAGAGGCTGGCTCATCTGGCGCTGGGCAACGGGAGTCGTCGCGGCTCATGAAGACGCATCCATCATAATCTTCGGCCATGTCAGCACGTATCGCTGCGTTCGTCGTGTGGGCCGCTGTCGCGGCCTGCGCCGTCTTCTGGGGCCTGCGGCTGCTGGTGACGCCGCGCCCCGTGCCGCCGCAGACGCAACCGGTCGGTGCCGCACTGGTGGCACGCGGCGACGTGGTGCGGTTGTTCGCGTCGGCCGCACCGCAGGCGGCCACGAACCTGCCGACCCAGCCCGCGCTGGCGAGCCGCTTCAAGCTGATCGGCGTGATGGCGCCGAAGGACAGCGAGCGCGGCCGCGGCCAGGGCGTCGCGCTGATTGCGGTCGACGACAAGCCGGCACGCGCCTATCGCGTCGGCGCGCGGGTCGATCAGGCGCTGGTGCTGCAGTCGGTGGCGCAACGCAGCGCCGTCATCGGGCCGGCCCAGGGCGCGCCGGCGGTGCGCCTCGACCTGCCGCTGCCCACGCCGCCGGCCACCGGCAGCCTGCCGCCGGCGGCCTCGCTGCTGGCGCCCGATCCCCAGACCGTGATCGTCGCGCCGCCGGCCCCGCCGCCCGGGCCGCCGTCGTCGTCCGGCCCGGCCGGGCTGTTGCCCGAGCGCGCGCTCTCGGGCGCCGCCAGCGACCCCGCGAACCGCCGCTGAGCGGGTGCTCGCATGGCGAGCCCGGGTCACGCCCCCGCCGCCACGCTGGTGGCGCAACTGCGCGACCAGCTGCGGCGGCACGCCCCCTTTGCGCAGATGGAGCCGGCGCACGTCGAGCGCTTCGTGGCCGCGTCGCGCGAGGCCTACTACGCGCCGGGCGAGCAGCTGATCGGCCCCGACGGCGGCCCGCCCGAGGCGCTGTACTGCGTGCGTCAGGGCGCGGTCGTGGGGCGGCGCGGCATGGCGGAGATGGCGGCCGGCGGCTTCCAGTACGAGGCCGGCGACCTGTTCCCGGTCGGCGCCCTGCTCGGCCGGCGCGCGGTGACGGCGACCTACACCGCGGTCGACGACGTCTTCTGCCTGCTGTTGCCGCAGGCCGAGGTCAAGGCGCTGGCGGCCGACAGCGCGCCCTTCGCCGATTTCCTGAACCGCCGCACGCTCAAGTTCCTGGACCTGTCGCGGCGCGCGCTGCAGGTCGCGTACTCGGCACAGACGCTGGCCGAGCAATCGCTCGAGACGCCGCTCGGCGACCTGGCGCACCGCCAGCCGGTGGCCTTGCGTCCCGACGCGCCGGTGTCGCAGGCGCTGCAGGCGATGCACGGGCTGCACATCGGCTCGGTGCTGGTCACCGACGCCGCCGAACGGCCGGTCGGCATCTTCACGCGCCACGATGCGCTGGGTCGCGTGACGCTGCCGGGACTGCCGCTCGACACGCCGATCGGCGAGGTGATGAGTGCGCCGGCCCACAGCCTGCGCGACACCGACACGGCACAGGACGCGGCGCTGCTGATGTCGCGGCACGGCGTGCGGCACGTGCCGGTCACCCGCGACGGGCGGCTGGTGAGCGTGGTCTCGGAGCGCGACCTGTTCGCGATGCAGCGCCTGTCGCTCAAGCAGATCAGCGGTGCGATCCGGCACGCGCCGGACGTGGCCACGCTGCGCGTCGTGGCCCAGGACGTGCGGCGCTTCGCTCGCAACCTGCTCGGCCAGGGCGTGCGGGCCCGCCAGCTGACCGAGCTGGTCAGCCACCTGAACGACGTGCTGACCGAGCACCTGGTGGGCCTGCTCGCGGCCGAGGACGGCATCGACCTCGGCCGGGCCTGCTGGCTGGCGCTGGGCTCCGAGGGGCGCAGCGAGCAGACCATCGCGACCGACCAGGACAACGCGCTGGTGTTCGAGAGCGACGCGCCCGAGCGCGAGCGGCCGCGCTGGCTGGCCTTCGCGCGGCGCGTCAACGAGGCGCTCGACGCCTGCGGCTATCCGCTGTGCCGCGGCAACGTCATGGCCAGCAACCCGGACTGCTGTCTCACGCCGGCCGAGTGGTCCGAGCGCTTCCGGCGCTGGATGGCGCACGGCGCGCCCGAGGACCTGCTCAACGCGAGCATCTACTTCGACTTCCGGCCCCTGGTTGGCCGGCATGAACTGGCGCTCGCCCTGCGCGAGCAGGTCACGCACGAGGCGCGCGCGCTGCCGCGCTTCCTGAAGCAGCTCGCGGACAACGCGCTGACGCATCGCGCGCCGCTCACCTGGCTGGGCGCGCTGGACACGCGCGAGCGCGACGGCCGGCCATCGCTGGACCTGAAGCTGCAGGGCACGGCGATCTTCGTCGACGCGGCGCGTGTGTACGCGCTGGCGCACGGCGTGCCGGCCACCGGTACGCGGGCGCGGCTGCAGGGGTGCGCGACGGCACTCGGCGTCGAGGCCCACGAGGTCGAGGGCTGGTGCGGCGCCTTCGAGTTCCTGCAGCTGCTGCGGCTGCAGGCGCAGCTGGGCGATGCCAGCCGGGTCAGCGAGGCCGCGCCGAACGTCATCGACGTCGAGGCGCTGAACGACATCGACCGGCGCGTGCTGAAGGAGGCGGTTCGCCTGGCGCGGCGCCTCCAGCAACGCCTCGAGCTGGACTACCGGCGGTGAGCTCGCTCGGTCGCTGGTGGCGCCGGCGTGGCGGAGAGGTTCACGACGGCAAGCGCTGGGTCGTGCTGGACGTCGAGACCAGCGGCCTGGATGCGCGACGCGCGCGGCTGCTGGCGATCGCCGCGGTCGCGGTGCGTTTCGACGCCGGCGGGCGGCCGCTGATCGAACTCGGCGACAGCTTCGAGGCCGTGCTGCAGCACCCCGACGCTCCGGCCGAGAAGGACAACATCTTGCTGCACGGCATCGGCGTCGGCGCCCAGCGGCGCGGCGAAGCTCCGGCGCGGGCGCTGCAGCGCTTCGAGGACTGGGTCGCCGGCGCGCCGCGCCTCGCCTTCCACGCCGCCTTCGACCAGGCGATGCTCGATCGGGCCTGCCGCGACCAGCTCGGGCGCGGCTGCGGCGGCCCCTGGCTGGACCTGGAACCGCTGGCGGCGATGGCCCGACCCGAGGTCAAGGCACGCTCGCTCGACGAATGGATGGCGCAGCTCGGACTGCACTGTGCGGCGCGCCACAACGCGGCGGCCGACACCCTGGTCACGGCCCAGCTGCTGTTGCGCCTGTGGCCGGCGTTGGCGGCGCAGATCGATGCGGTGCCGGAGATGCGCTGGCAGGCCCTGGAGAAGCTGGCCGCGCAGGCCCGCTGGCTGTCGCGGCCGGCCTGAGTGCCGGACCGAACGCCGACCCCGGCGATCAGGCCGGACGATCCGGCGCCGTGACGGTCGTGGCTTCGTCGACCGGCGTGTCCAGGGTCGGGATCGTGGTCGATGCCCCGGCGGCGCCCGGCTGGGTCGGACCGGCGTCCTCGCCTTCGGCCACTTCGGTGAGCAGCGCGGCGGCGCTGTGCACCAGTGGCCAGGCCAGCGTGGCGCCGGTGCCATCGGTGCTTTCCATGCCGAGCTCGAGCAGGGCACTGGCGCCGAACAGGCCCAGCGCGTGGTCGAGCCCGCGGTGGCCGTGGCTGCGGCAGAACAGCACGTAGTCGGTGACCGGGGCCGCGATGCGCGCTGCGACCAGCAGGGCCGCGCAGGCCGGCAGGCCGTCGACGATGATCAGGTGGCGCTTGCTGGCCGCGACGAGCATGGCGCCTGCGGCCATCGCGATCTCGTAGCCGCCGAAGGCCGCCAGCACCTCGACGGGGTCGGTGACGTCGCGGTGGCGTGTCTGCGCGCCTTCCAGCACGGTCATCAGCTGGGTCACCGCGGCCGGCGTCATCGCCGGGCCCGACACGGCCAGCTCGCGCAGCGGCAGGTCGGCCAGGCGCGAGATGACCAGGGCGGCGCTTTCCTCGGAGCCGACGCCGATCGCCGCGCAGGCCAGGGCATTGCCCGACAGCGTGTCGGCGATTTCCATGCCGGCGCGGATCGCGGCATGCGCCTGGTCCACCGACATGGCGGCGGCGACGCGCGCATTGCGCGTGCCGAAGCCGATCTTGCGCTGCAGCAGGCTGGGGTGCGGGTTCATCGGCTCGGCCAGGCCGGCGTCGACGATGGTCAGCCCCATGCCCTGGATGAACGAGAACACCGCCATCGGCAATCGACCCTGCAGCAGGTAGCCGACCTGGGTGATGGTCGAGTCGCCCTGGGCCGACAGGCCGTCGACGACCAGGCCGTGATCGCCGGCGAAGACCAGCAGTTGCGGGGACTTGAGGCGTGGCTTGAGCGTGTTCTGGATCAGGCCGAGCCGGATCGCCAGGGGTTCCAGTTCGCCGAGGCTGCCGGCCGTCTCGGCGCGGCGGTGCAGCTTCAGGCGCAAGGCCTCCTCGAGGCGAGGGTGCGCGGTGGGGGCGATCAGGGAGCGCTGGACGGCCATGGTGGGTTCAAGGCGGCGATCGGAGCAATTGTGGGGCCTGGGTCGTGACGACGACAAATCGGCGGCCCGGGGATGCGGGGTCAGCGCAGGAACAGCTGGTAGACCGGGTTGTCCGTCTCCTCGACGCAGGGGTAGTCCAGCGTCGCGAGGAACTCCTTCAGGGCCCGCCCGGCACCGCGCGGCACCTGCAGGCCCACCAGGATGCGCCCGTAGTCGGCGCCCTGGTTGCGGTAGTGGAAGAGGCTGATGTTCCAGTCCGGGTGCATGCGGGTCAGGAAGCGCATCAGCGCGCCGGGCCGCTCGGGGAAGACGAAGCGGAACAGGCGCTCCTCCCGCGCCAGCTCGGAGCGGCCGCCGACCAGGTGCCGGATGTGGGTCTTGGCCAGTTCGTCGTGCGTCAGGTCGACGGTCGGGAAGCCCTGCTTCTGGAAGCGGCGGGCGATCCTGGCGGACTCGCCGTGCTCGCGGGTCGTCAGGCCGACGAAGATGTGCGCCACCTGGGCGTCGGAGATGCGGTAGTTGAACTCGGTCACGCTGCGCGGGCCGACCAGCTCGCAGAAGCGCCGGAAGCTGCCGCGCTCCTCGGGGATCGTGACGGCGAACAGCGCCTCGCGCTCCTCGCCGACCTCGGCCCGCTCGGCGACGAAGCGCAGCCGGTCGAAGTTCATGTTGGCGCCGCAGGTGATCGCGACGAAGGTCCTGCCCCTGGCGCCGGTGCGGGCCACGTGCTGCTTGATCGCGGCCACGCCCAGTGCGCCGGCCGGCTCGAGGATGGACCGCGTGTCCTGGAACACGTCCTTGATCGCGGCGCAGACCGCGTCGGTGTCGACCACCTCGAAATCGTCGACGAGCGCCCGGGTCAGCCGGAAGGTCTCCTCGCCGACGAGCTTGACCGCCGTGCCGTCGGAGAACAGCCCCACGTCGTGCAGCGTGACGCGCTTGCCGGCACGCACCGAGCGCACCATCGCGTCCGAGTCCGTGGTCTGGACGCCGATCACCCGCACCTCGGGGCGCACCGCCTTGATGTAGGACGCCACGCCCGAGATCAGCCCGCCGCCGCCGATGGCGACGAACACCGCGTCGATCGGGCCCTGGTGCTGGCGCAGGATCTCCATTGCGATCGTGCCCTGGCCGGCGATCACGTCCGGGTCGTCGAAGGGGTGGACGAAGCTCAGCTTCTGGCTCTTCTCGAGCTCGCGCGCGTGGGCGTAGGCGTCCGAGTAGCTGTCGCCGTGCAGGACCACCTCGCCGCCGAGTGCGCGCACTGCGTCGATCTTGAGCTGCGGCGTGGTCACCGGCATCACGATGGTCGCCTGGCAGCCCAGCTTGCGGGCCGACAGCGCCACGCCCTGGGCATGGTTGCCGGCCGACGCACAGATCACGCCGCGCTTCAGCTCGGCGGGGCCGAGCCGCGCCATCTTGTTGTAGGCGCCGCGCAGCTTGAAACTGAAGACCGGTTGCTCGTCCTCGCGCTTGAGCAGAACCTGGTTGCCGAGGCGCTGCGACAGCTGCGGCGCGACCTGGAGTGCCGACTCGACGGCGACGTCGTAGACGCGGGCGGTGAGGATGCGCTGCAGGTAGTCGGTCGGGGCCGGCGCACGCCGACGCGCAGCGGGCCGGGCAGGGGGGCGCGCGGCGCGGGCCATCGGGTTTCCTCCTCGCAAAGCGCGCGGATGATAAGTCAGGCCCTGCATGTCGCCGGCGGCCCGGCGCGGGCAAGAAAAAAGCCCGAGGCCGTGAGGCCTCGGGCTGAATCCACCTTTGGAGGAGGGTGGAGGAGACAAGCGGTGACCGGGCGGGCCCGATCGATGAAACGCATTGTAGAAGCGCTGATGGTGCGCCGCAATACGCAGCCATGTCCTTTCCCTAGGGGCAGCCCCCCAGAGCGGCGGCGATCGTGCGAGACGGCACAATCCGGCGCCTCGTCGACAGGCAGGAGACCCGAGCATGGAATGCACCGTCCGCTGGCAACCCGAGGCCGGCATGGCCTTCAACGCCGAGACCGGCAGCGGCCATCTGCTGTCCATGGACGGGGCGCCGGATGGCGGGGGGCGCAATCTCGCCCCGCGACCCATGGAGACCGTGCTGGCCGGCACCGGGGCCTGCTCGGCCTACGACGTGGTGCTGATCCTCAAGCGAGGTCGCCATGACGTGCGGGGCTGCGAGGTCAAGCTCGAGGCCGAGCGCGCGGCGACGGATCCGAAGGTGTTCACCCGCATCCACATGCAGTTCGTCATTCGCGGGCGTGGCCTGCAGGCGGGTCCGGTCGAGCGCGCGGTGGCGTTGTCGCACGAGAAATACTGCTCCGCGACCGCGATGCTCCTGAAGACCGCCGAGATCACGACCGGGGTCGAGATCGTCGAAGTCTGAGGTCGCGGGCTCAGAGGCGGTGCGCCGTCACCGTCATCACCCGCGCCATGCCGCGCATCAGCCAGCGCGCGGGCGGGGGCAGGCGGCGTGCCCCGGCCTGCTCGGCGTCCTGGGCATGGCGGGCCTCGTCTTCCCGCATCTGCGCGACGATGGCGCGCGACTCGGTGTCGGCCGCCGGCAGCCGGTCGAGGTGGCTGGCCAGGTGCTGCTCGACCTGTTGCTCGGTTTCGACCAGGAAGCCCAGGCTGGCCCGATCGCCGGCCCGTCCGGCGACCAGCCCGATGCCGAAGGCGCCGGCGTACCAGACCGGGTTCAGCCAGCTGGTCCGGCCGCCGAGCTCGGCCAGCCGCTGTTCGGTCCAGGCCAGATGGTCGGTCTCCTCGCGGGCAGCGGCCGCGAACTGGGCCTGCAGGGCCGGTGAGCGCGTACTCAGCGCCTGGGCATCGTAGAGCGCCTGGGCGCAGACCTCACCGACATGATCGACGCGCATCAGCGCGACCGACAGCCGACGATCCGCGTCGCTGAGGGCTGCCACGGGCGTGGCCGCACGCGGCCGGGGCCGCGACGCCGAGTGGCTGGCGAAGACCGTGTGCAGCGCCTTGCCCAGCGAGGCGAGCAGGCGATCGGCGGGGTTGAGGGCGGTCATGGGTCGCGCGCGAAGTTTCCGGGGCCGGCCCGGGATCATCGCACCGGCCGGGCTGCCTGCCGTCGGTGACGGGCGCATGTCCCTTCGATGACGCCTGGAGCAGAAAGCCGCCGAGTTGTGGCATCACAACAAAAAGGCAGCCCGTACCGCAGGGGCACTGGCTGCAATGGGGGATCGTCTGGTGCAATAAGGGTAACTTCCGATATGGGAGTTGGTTTGGCTCGCCGTCGAGGCGGAGGGAGCCGGAGCCTCATTTCAACTCTGGAGATAGTGGCAATGAAAAAATCGATCATCGCTCTCGCTGCGCTCGGTGCCTTTGCCGGTGCGGCGTCGGCCCAGTCTTCCGTTACCCTGTACGGCCGCGTTGATTCCAACGTTGCCTATACGACCCCAGGTAGCAACGTCAATCGGGGTGATGGCGTTTGGGCCTTGAACGAAGGTGGCAGTCGTACGGGTGCCGGCGGCTCCCGTTGGGGCTTGCGCGGCTCCGAGGATTTGGGTGGGGGCCTGAGCGCCTACTTCCAGCTGGAGAACGGATTCGACGCTGACACTGGTGCGTCAACTGCTGGTGTGCAGTTTGGCCGCACCGCGCTGGTGGCCCTGCGGAGCGTGTCGTTGGGCGATGTTCGGTTCGGGCGGCAAGACACGTTCTCGCGGCTCATGAACGTCAACTTCAGCGACTCGACCGGCCTGGGCGAAATGAAGATCGATGAGGCAGTGGGTGCTGGTTCGGGGCGCCCCTTGTTTCAGAGCTACGGGCAGCGCGTCAATAACGCTGTGCAGTACATCTCCCCCAACCTTAGTGGCTTCCAGTTGGCCGCGATGATCGGTGCTGGAGAAGGTGCGACGGCGCGATACCAGGGCGCCATGGCCAGCTACCGGCAGGGTCCTCTTGCCGTTGCGCTTTCGTACGAGGCCTACGACTCGTTTGGAACCCGAACCAGTGCGTTCAACGACCTGATTCACATCGGGGCGAACTACAACTTCGGGTTCGCAACTGTTTACGCTGCCTATCAAACTACGTCCGACTTCGGTGCGAACTTGGGAGCCGCCTCGCCCATTCGAGACTATGACGCCTATAACGTGGCGGTGATGGTTCCGTTCGGTGCCTTCTCTCTGCGGGCACAGTACACGGGCGCCAAGTACGATCTCGTGGCGGGAGGTAGTCAGGACGCGTCGAAGTATGGTGTCTCGGCGCGCTATCAGCTGTCGAAGCGGACGATGCTGTACTCTGCGATCACTCAACGGAGCGGCGACGGTAAGGAGAATTTCGCGGTCAAGCGCGACATCACGTTGCTCGGCCTCGCCCACAACTTCTGAACAACAGGCGGCCCCTTGTTTTGAACGCTGCTGGCACCCTTCGGGGTGCCTTTTTCATTCCCGTCGCACTTGCGCTGCTGCTGGCGGCCTGTGCCGGGCGGTCGCCGGGCGAACTGGCGACGCCGGGTGCGGCCCGGTCGGCCGGCGAGTTCTGCATCGAGCGTTGGCAGCCGCAGCGCTTGCCGGGCAAGCGCAGCACGCGCTACGACGTCGCCGGCGATCGCGACCGGCCCTTCGTCCGCGCCCGTGCCGAGGCGTCGGCCAGTCTGCTGCGCCACCGGCTGCGCGTCGAGCCGGCCCAGCTCGGCGAGCTGCGCTTCTCGTGGCAGGTGCCGGCACTGATCGAGCGGGCCGACGTGCGACAGCGCGAGTTCGAGGATGCACCGGCGCGCATCGTGCTGGCTTTCGATGGCGATCACGAGCGGCTGGACGCCCGCGACGAGCTGCTGTTCGACCTGGCGCACACGCTGACGGGCGAGCGGCCGCCCTATGCGACGCTGATGTATGTCTGGGATGCGCAGGCGCCGCTCGAGTCCGTGGTGCCCGGCAACCGCAGCTCGCGCGTGCGCAAGATCGTCGTCGAGTCGGGCCCGCAACGCCTGGCAGGCTGGCAGGCCTACCGGCGCGACATCGTGGCCGACTACCGGCGGGCCTTCGGCGAAGCGCCTGGTCCGCTGATCGGCGTGGCGCTGATGACCGACGCGGACAACACCGGCAACTCCGCGGCGGCGTCCTACGGCGCCGTCTGCCTGGGACCCGCCGCCGCCGGGGCGGCGCCGCAGCCCCAGCGATGACGCTGGCGCCCGGGTAGACCCGTTTGACGCCAGGCCCGCGAATTGCAGATCATCCTGCCCTTGCAAACTCGGCGATCCCGACCATGCCTAGCACGCGCCACCGCGCCACCCTGCTGCTGGCTGCCTTCGCAGCCCTGACGATCACGGCTCCGCTCCACGCGGCGACCTTCCGCTGGGCCAGCGCCAGCGACATCCCGACCTGGGACATCCACTCGCAGAACAACGCGCTCGCCAACGGCGTGCACGCCTCGGTCTACGAGACGCTCTATTACTACACCGACAAGTTCGAGCTGGTGCCGGTGCTGGCGACTGGCTCCAGGCTGCTGAGCCCGACCCAGCTGCGCGTCACGCTGAGGCCCGGCGTGAAGTTCCAGGACGGCAGTGCCTTCAGCGCCGACGATGCCGTGTTCTCGCTGACACGGGCGATGGAGAAGACGTCGAATTTCGGCGTCTACACCCAGGGCATCGACAAGGTCGTCAAGGTCGACGACATGACGATCGACATCCTGACCAAGGCACCGAACCCGGTCCTGCTGCGCCAGCTGACCGAGCTGCGCATGATGAGCAAGGCCTGGGCCGAGAAGAACAAGTCGACCGCACCCAAGGACATCAAGACCGCCGAGGAGAACTACGCGCACCGCCATGCGATGGGCACCGGCCCCTTCATGCTCAAGCGCTGGGAGCAGGACGTGAAGCTCGAGCTGGTCGAGAACCCGACCTGGTGGGGCAAGGCGGCCGGGCTCAAGCCGGGCAACGTGACCGAGATCGTCTACACGCCGATCAAGGCCGAGGCCACGCGCGTCGCGGCGCTGCTGTCCGGCGAGGTCGACATGGTGCTCGATCCGTCGCCGTCGGACCTGGTCCGGCTGCGCGCCAACCCGCAGCTGAAGATCGTCGACGGTGTCGAGAACCGCAGCCTCTTCCTGGGCATGGACCAGTTCCGCGACGAGCTGCCCGGCGCCAGCGTCAAGGGCAAGAATCCGCTGAAGGACCGTCGCGTGCGGCTGGCGCTGTACCAGGCCATCGACATCGCCGCGATCCAGAAGAACATCATGCGCGGCCTGGCCGAACCCACCGGCACCATCGTGCCGCCGCAGGTCGCCGGCTGGAGCAAGAAGGTCGATGCGCGCTACCCCTACGACCTGAATGCCGCGAAGAAGCTGATGGCCGAGGCCGGCTACTCGAGCGGCTTCGAGGTCGACTTCGCCTGCCCGAACAATCGCTACATCAACGACGAGGAGATCTGCCAGGCCGTGAGCGCGATGTGGGCGCGGCTGGGCGTGAAGGCGAAGCTGCGCACGCTGCCGCTGTCGACCTACTTCCCGATGATCCAGCGCTACGAGGCCAGCATCTACATGCTGGGCTGGGGCGTGCCGACGTTCGACGCGCTGTACTCGCTGCAGTCGCTGCTGCGCACGGTCGGTGCCCAGGGCGACGGCAACTACAACGTCGGTCGCTACAGCAACCCGCAGATGGATGCGCTGGTCGAGCGGATCAAGAAGGAAATCGACCTGAAGAACCGCACCGAGCTGATCGGGAAGGCGCTCGAGCTCTCTCACGAGGACGTGGCCTACCTGCCGCTGCACAACCAGGTGATCCCGTGGGCGATGAAGAAGAACATCGACATGGTGCATCGCGCGGACAACCGCATCGACATGCGAAGCGTGAAGGTCAACTGACCTCGGCGCATGCTCGCGTTCATCGTTCGCCGCCTGCTTCAGGCGGTCCTCGTGATGCTGGCGGTGGCCTTCGTGGCCTTCACGCTGTTCCAGTACGTCGGCGATCCGGTCACCAACCTGCTGGGCCAGGACGCCACGCCCGAGCAGCGCGAGCAGCTGCGCGCCGACCTCGGCCTCGATCGGCCGGCGCCGGTGCAGTTCGCGCGCTTCGTCGGCAACGCCCTGCGCGGCGAGTTCGGCCTGAGCCTGCGCCAGGGCCGCAAGGTCGGGACGCTGATCGTCGAACGCTTCCCGGCCACGCTGGAGCTCGCCTTCACCGCAGCGCTGCTGGCACTCGTCGTCGGCGTGCCGATGGGGGTGATCGCGGCGCTCAAGCGCGACAGCTGGGTGTCGCAGGTGCTGATGACGGTGTCGTTGCTGGGCGTGTCGCTGCCGACCTTCCTGATCGGGATCCTGCTGATCCTGGTCTTCTCGGTGTGGCTGAACTGGCTGCCGAGCTTCGGGCGCGGCGAGGTGACGGCGCTCGGGGTCTGGACCACCGGCTGGCTCAGCGCCGACGGCTGGAAGCACCTGGTGCTGCCGTCGGTGACGCTGGCGGTGTTCCAGCTGACGCTGATCATGCGGCTGGTGCGTGCCGAGATGCTGGAGGTGCTGCGCACCGACTACATCAAGTTCGCGCGGGCGCGCGGCCTGTCCGACCGCGCGGTCCATTTCGGGCACGCACTGAAGAACACGCTGGTGCCGGTGATCACGATCACCGGCCTGCAGCTCGGCTCCCTGATCGCCTTCGCGATCATCACCGAGACGGTCTTCCAGTGGCCGGGCATGGGTCTGCTGTTCATCCAGGCGGTGAGCTTCGCCGACGTGCCGGTGATGGCGGCCTACCTGTGCCTGATCGCGCTCATCTTCGTCGTCATCAACCTGGTGGTCGACCTGCTGTACTTCGCGGTCGACCCGCGGCTGCGCATCGAAGGCGCGGCGGGTGCGCATTGAGGCCGGCCTCCGCCATGACGGGTTGGCAGCGATTCCTCGACAGCGACGTCTGGCACAGCTTCCGCAGCTCGCCGGTGGCGATCGTCGCGGCGCTGATCGCCTTCACCTGCCTGTTCTGCGCGCTGTTCGCGAACTGGGTCGCACCGCACAACCCCTTCGACCTGGCGACGCTCGAGCTGGGCGACGCGCGCCTGCCGCCGGCCTGGATGGACGAGGGTCGGTCGACCTACCTGCTCGGCACCGACGACCAGGGCCGCGACATCCTCTCTGCGCTGATGTACGGCGCGCGCATCTCGCTGGCCGTCGGCATCGCCTCGGTGCTGCTGTCGATGGCCATCGGCGTCACCCTCGGCCTCGTCTCCGGCTTCCTCGGCGGACGGATCGACGCCTTCATCATGCGGGTCTGCGACGTCATGCTGTCCTTCCCGTCGATCCTGATCGCGCTGCTGATCGACGGCGTCGGCCGGGCGCTGTTCCCGAACGCGCACGAGACGCTCGCCTTCGGCGTGCTGATCCTCGCGATCGCCCTCACCGGCTGGGTGCAGTACGCGCGCACGGTGCGCGGCTCGACGATGGTCGAGCGCCAGAAGGAGTACGTCCAGGCCGCACGCGTCATCGGCGTGACGCCGGCGCGCATCATGCGGCGCCACGTGCTGCCCAACGTGCTGGGCCCGGTCTTCGTGCTCGCCACCATCCAGATCGCGACGGCCATCATCACCGAGGCGACGCTCAGCTTCCTGGGGGTCGGCGTGCCGCCGACCTCACCGTCGTTGGGGACATTGATCCGCGTCGGCAACGACTTCCTGTTCAGCGGCGAATGGTGGATTACGATCTTTCCGGGCGCCATGCTGGTGCTGATCGCACTGAGCGTGAACCTGCTGGGCGACTGGCTGCGCGATGCGCTGAACCCGCGCCTGCGTTGATCGAACCCTGCCAAGGAGATCTCGATGAAGACCTTGCCCTGCCTGGCCGCGACCGTCTTGCTGGCGGCCTGCGCCACGCCTTATCAATACGCGCAGCTCGACGGGCGGCGCTACCACGTGACGCCGATCGACACCTACCCGGTGCTGATCCTCGATGTCGACGGTCGCTCGGTCAACAGCAACCCGGTCCAGGTCGACCCGGGACGGCGGATGGTGCGTGTGCAGGCGCCGCCTGGTGGCGCCGGCCTGCGCGAGACGCGCACGGTCGCGCTGGACGTCCGGGCCTGCACACGCTACTACCTGGTGGCCGTCAAGGACAACCGGCTGGCCAGCGACTTCGAGGTCAGGGTCGAGCACGAGGAGCCGGTCGGCGGCTGCAGCGTGAAGGTGGCGCAGCGGTGAACCGTGCGGCCGGCGCGGGGACGCCGCTGCTCGAGGTGCGCGGGCTGGTGGTCGAGTTCCCCGGTCGCCGAGGCACGCTGCGCGCCCTCGACGGCGTCTCCTTCGACATCGCTCCGGGCGAGATCCTCGGCGTGGTCGGCGAGTCCGGTGCCGGCAAGTCGCTCACCGGCGCGGCCATCATCGGGCTGCTCGAGCCGCCCGGTCGCATCGCGGCCGGCGAGATCCGCCTCGGCGGCGAGCGCATCGACGACCTGCCGCCGGCCGCGATGCGCCGCATCCGCGGCCGGCGCATCGGAGCGATCTTCCAGGACCCGCTGACGTCGCTGAACCCGCTGTACACGGTGGGCCGGCAGCTGGTGGAGACCATCCGCACCCACCTCCCCCTGGACGAGGCGGGCGCGCGCGCGCGAGCCGTCGACCTGCTGCGCGAGACCGGGATCCCCGCGCCGGAAGCGCGCATCGATCACTACCCGCACCAGTTCTCGGGCGGCATGCGCCAGCGGGTGGTGATCGCGCTGGCGCTGGCGGCCCGGCCCGAGCTGATCATTGCCGACGAGCCGACCACGGCGCTCGACGTGTCGATCCAGGCCCAGGTCATCGGCCTGCTGAGGAGGCTGTGCAAGGAACACGGCGCCGCGGTCATGCTGGTGACGCACGACATGGGCGTGATCGCCGAGGCCTGCGACCGCGTGGCGGTGATGTATGCGGGGCGCGTCGTCGAGCTCGGCCCGGTGCGCGACGTCATCCACGCGCCGGCCCATCCGTACACCGCGGGGCTGATGGGATCGATCCCGGCGATGGACGAGGACCGCGAACGGCTGGTGCAGATCGACGGGGCGATGCCGCGGCTGAACGCGATTCCCGCAGGCTGCGCCTTCAACCCGCGCTGCCCGCAGGTCGTCGAGCGCTGCCGGCGCGAGCGACCCGAGCTCGTCGGCGCCGGTGCGACGCGTGCCGCCTGCTGGCTGGCCGCCGCACCGGTCGGGGAGGCGGCTTGAGCGCCGGACTGGTCGAGGTTCGGGATCTGGCGAAGCGCTTCGACGTCTCGGCTCCCTGGCTCAATCGCCTGCTCGAGGGCAAGCCGCGGCAGATCGTGCATGCGGTGGACGGTGTGAGCTTCGCGATCGAGCGCGGCCGGACGCTGGCGCTGGTCGGCGAGTCGGGCTGTGGCAAGAGCACGGTGGCCAAGCTGATGGTCGGCCTGCATGCGCCCAGCGCGGGCGCGGTGCGCTTCGACGGCGAAGACGCCACTCAGGCCCTGGCGTCGCCGCGCGGGCAGGGCCTGCGGCGGCGGCTGCAGATGATCTTCCAGGATCCGTATGCGAGCCTGAATCCGCGCTGGAGCGTGCACGACATCGTGGCCGAGCCGTTGGTCGAGCACGGCATCGAGCGCGATCCGGTGGCGCTGCGCGAGCGCGTGGCGGGGTTGCTCGCGTCCGTGAAGCTCGGTGCCGCGGATGCGGTCAAGTACCCGCACCAGTTCTCGGGCGGGCAGCGCCAGCGCATCTCCATCGCGCGCGCGTTGGCCACCGAGCCGGAGTTCCTGGTCTGCGACGAGCCGACCTCGGCGCTCGACGTGTCGGTGCAGGCGCAGGTCCTGAACCTGATGAAGGACCTGCAGCGCGAGCGCGGCCTGACCTATCTGTTCATCTCGCACAACCTCGCGGTGGTTCGACACGTCGCCGACGAGGTGGGCGTGATGTACCTGGGGCGGCTGGTCGAGATGGCGCCGAAGCACGCGCTGTTCTCGGCACCCCGCCATCCGTACACGCGCATGCTGCTGGATGCGATCCCGGACATCCACCTCAGCGGTCGCGCGCGCACGCCGGTGCAGGGCGAGGTGCCGAATCCGCTGAATCCGCCCACCGGCTGCAGCTTCCACCCGCGCTGCCCGCATGCGAACCAGCGCTGCAAGGCGGAACGGCCGGCGCTGCAGGCGGTCGGCGGTATCCGCGTCGCCTGCCACGCCGTGGAAGAGGGGCGGATCTAGTCGTCCGGCAGCAGCGACTCGCCGGCGAAGAGGGCCGCCGGCACTTCGCGTTCTCGGATCAGCGTCGCGTGCGCGCCGTCGACCATGACCTCGGCGGCGCGCGGGCGGGTGTTGTAGTTGCTGGCCATGCTCATGCCGTAGGCGCCGGCGCTCAGCACCGCGACATGGTCGCCGGCCTGCACGACCAGGCCACGATCCCGACCCAGCCAGTCCCCGGACTCGCACACGGGACCGACCACGTCGTAGACCACGGGAGCGCCGTCACGCAGCGTGCAGGGCACGATGGCCATCGTCGCTTGGTACATGGCCGGACGCATCAGGTCGTTCATCGCGGCGTCGACGACACAGAAGTTCTTTTCCTCGCCCGGCTTGAGGTACAGCACCTCGCTGACCAGCACGCCGGCATTGCCGACCAGCGAACGGCCGGGCTCGAAGACCAGCGCGCGATGCCCGTGGCCGCGCGCGTCGATGCGCGCCAGCAGCTCGCCGATCAGCACGTCGGCTGGCGGCGGCGCCTCGTCGGTGTACTGGATGCCCAGGCCGCCACCGAGATCGAGATGGCGGATGCGCAGGCTGGCCTCGGCCTCGATCGCCTCGACCAGATCGAGCAGGCGGTCCAGCGCGTCGATGTAGGGCGAGGTCTCGGTGATCTGCGAGCCGATGTGGCAGTCGATACCGATGACCTCGAGGCCCGGCAGGCGCGCTGCATGCCGATAGGCGGCCAGGGCCCGGTCGTGCGCGATGCCGAACTTGTTGGCCTTCAGTCCCGTCGAGATGTAGGGGTGCGTGCCCGCATCGACGTCGGGGTTGACGCGCAGGCTGACGGGCGCGCGCCGGCCCGCGGCAGCCGCCACCTCCGACAGCACGCCGAGCTCGGACTCGCTCTCGACGTTGAAGCAGTGCACGCCGGCCTCCAGCGCACGCCGCATCTCGGCGCGCGTCTTGCCCAGGCCCGAGAACACGACCCGGGCCGGGTCGCCGCCGGCGGCCAGCACGCGCTCGAGCTCGCCGCCCGAGACGATGTCGAAGCCGCAGCCGGCGCGGGCGAAGGTCTGCAGCACGGCGAGGCTGGAGTTGGCCTTCATCGCGTAGCACAGCAGGTGTTCGCGCCCGGTCAGCGCACGCTGGTACGGTGCCAGCGCGGCCAGCATCGATGCGCGCGAGTAGACGTAGAGCGGCGTGCCGAAGCGCGCCGCCAGCTCGGTCGCCGTGCAGTCGTCGATGCAGAGCTGCTCGCCGCGGTAGGCGACGAAGGGATGGCCCGGCAGCTTCATCACCGCGTCGCCGGCGAAGGCACCGACGCGGCGGAGGCCGGCGCGGGAAGGAACAGCGGACCCTTCTGACCGCAACCGGCGAGCAGACTGGCCGATACACACAACGCGATCGCGGTGATGCGGCTGCCTAGAATGTTTGCGAGCGTCTTCATCCCCGGATTCTACGAATGAGCCCTTCCGCACCGACCCGGTCGCTGAGCGACGCCGACTACCAATCGCTGACTCGCGCGCTGCTGAGTGGCATCGAGCTGCAGATCGACCGGTGGCTGCAGCAGGATGTGGTGGATATCGACGGCGCGCGCACCGGCGGCCTGCTCGAGTTGAGCTTTCCGAACGGCAGCAAGATCGTCGTCAACACGCAACCGCCGCTGCAGGAGATCTGGCTGGCTGCCCGCAGCGGCGGCTATCACTACCGCCATGTCGACGGCCGGTGGCACGACACCAAGACCGGCGAGGAGTTCTTCGCCGTGCTGTCGCGCTGCGCCAGTGAACAGGCCGGCAAGCCGTTGACGTTCGAGGCGGCGGCCGGCTGAGTCAGTTCTTGAACAGGTCGAGGATGCTCTTGCGCTCTTCCTCGGTGGTCGGCACCGCGGGCGGCTCCTCCAGGCCCACGCTGCTGATGCCGTTGCCGGGGCCGTACTCGTCGTAGTACCACTCGCCGCCGACGTTGATCAGCCCGGGCGGCGCGACGAACTCGCTGGGCTTCGAGCCCTTCAGTACCACGCCCATGTAGTCGATCCACACCGGCAGCGACAGGCCGCCGCCGGTCTCGCGGTCTCCCAGCTTGCGCGGCTGGTCGTAGCCGATCCACACCACCCCGACCACGCCCTGGCTGAAGCCGGCGAACCAGGTGTCGTGCGAGTCGTTGGTGGTCCCCGTCTTGCCATAGACGTCGGACCGCTTGAGCGTGGCTTGCGCGCGCGCCGCCGTACCGGTGCGGGTGACTTCCTGCAGCAGGCTGTCCATCACGAAGGCATTGCGGGCGTCGATGACGCGCGCGCTCTCGGCCGGCGGCGCCGGTTCGGACTGGACCAGGATGCGGCCCTTGTTGTCGGTGACGCGCGTCACCAGCAGCGGGCTGACCCGGTAGCCTCCGTTGGCGAACACCGAATAGGCCGTCGCCATCTGCAGCGGCGTGACCGAGCCCGTGCCCAGCGCCATCGGGAGATAGGGCAGGTGCTTCTCGGCGTCGAAGCCGAAGCGCGCGATCCAGCTCTGCGCATAGCCCGTGCCGATGGCCTCGAGGATGCGGATCGACACCATGTTCTTGGATTTCGCCAGCGCGCGCCGCATCGACATCGGGCCTTCGAAGGTCCCGTCGTAGTTCTTGGGCTCCCACGGCTGGCTGCCGGTGGTCGCGGCGTCGAAGAACAGCGGCGCGTCGTTGATCACGGTGGCCGGCGTGAAGCCCTTCTCCAGCGCGGCGGAGTAGATGAAGGGCTTGAAGCTCGATCCCGGCTGCCGCCACGCCTGGGTCGCGTGGTTGAACTTGCTCTTGGCGTGGTCGAAGCCGCCGACCATGGTGCGGATCGCGCCGGTGCGCGCGTCGACCGAGACGAAGGCGCCCTCGACTTCCGGCACCTGGGTGATCGACCAGGCGTCCTTCGCGCCCTTGATGACGCGGACGACGGCGCCGCGACGGACCTGGACCGTCGGCTTGGCCTTGGGCGCCAGGCCCGAGGTGGCGGGACGCAGGCCTTCTCCGGTGATCGTCAGCGTTTCGCCGCTCTGCAGCACGGCCACGACCTTCTTCGGGTCGGCCTCGAGCACGACGGCCGCCTTGATCTCGTCGTTGTCCGGGTGCTCGTCCAGGGCCTCGGCGATGCGTGCGTCGAGCGCCTTCGGGTCCTTGGGCAGGTCGACGTAGCCTTCGGGGCCCCGGTACACCTGACGCTTCTCGTAGTCGGTGATGCCGCGACGCAAGGCGCGGTAGGCGGCCTCCTGCTCGACCGAGCGCACGCTGGTGTAGACGTGCAGGCCGCGCGTGTAGGCGCTCTCGCCGTACTGCGCGAAGATCAGCTGGCGCGCCGCCTCGGCGACGTACTCGGCGTGCAGCGGCACGTCGAGGTTGCGCCGGTACTTGAGGCGCTCGGCCTTGGCCGCCTCGGCCTGCTCCTCGGTGACGTAGCCGTTCTCGAACATCCGCTCGATGATGTACTGCTGGCGCTGCCGCGCGCGGGTCGGGTTGGCGATCGGGTTGTAGGCCGAGGGTGCCTTCGGCAGGCCGGCCAGCATCGCGGCCTCGGCGACGCTCACGTCCTTGAGCGGCTTGCCGAAGTAGATGTCCGACGCGGCCGCGAACCCGTAGGCGCGCTGGCCGAGGTAGATCTGGTTCATGTAGACCTCGAGGATCTGGTCCTTGCTGAGCTGGCTCTCGATCTTCAGCGCCAGCAGGATCTCGTAGATCTTCCGGGTCAGGGTCTTCTCGGTCGGCAGGTAGAAGTTGCGCGCGACCTGCATGGTGATGGTCGACGCCCCTTGGCTGCGCGACTCGCCGACGTTGGCGAGCCCGGCGCGCACGATGCCGATGTAGTCCACGCCGCCGTGCTGATAGAAGCGCGCGTCCTCGATGGACAGCACGGCCTCGCGCATGACCTTGGGGATGTCGGCGATCGGCGCGAACTGGCGGCGCTCTTCGCCGTACTCGCCGATCAGCACCTCGTCGGCCGAGTAGATGCGCATCGGCAGCTTGGGCCGATAGTCGGTCAGGCTGCTGATCTCGGGCAGGTTGGGATAGGCGACCGACAAGGCGATCGCTGCGAGGGCGAGGCCGCCGAGGGCCGCGGCCAGCGCCAAGCCGACCAGGGCCAGCAGTGCCTGCAGCGGCCACCGGACGGCGGCCGGCAGATTGGAGAGGAAACCGGAGAACAGGGGCTTCGACGGGCCGGCGGGGGGCGTGCTTTCGTGGGCGCTCATGAGCCTCCTGCTAGGGTCAACGATTATAGAAACGCACCGAGTCCGGTCCCGGCCCTGGAATCCGAGCGTCGACGAGGTGCTTGCGCACACGCAGAAGTGACAGCTTGTTCAGCGTGTGAGTTTTGCAACGGGAGGCCGTGGCGCGCCTGCCCAAGGCGGTCCTAAAGCATTGGGACACAAAGGCTTTACTGCTAGCATTGAAGTAACTTCTTAACAGCCGAAGCACGGCGAGCGGGAGACCGAGTGGGCTTTCTTGACGGGTTGATGGGGGGCAAGCAAGCGCCGCTCGTCGGGCTGGACATCAGCTCATCGAGCGTCAAGCTCGTCGAGTTGGCTCAATCCGGGTCGGGCGAGTACGTGCTCGAGCGCTTTGCGACCGAGAGCTTTGAAAAGGGCTGGATCGCCGACGGCCAGATCGAGAAGTTCGACGAGGTCGCCGACGCCGTGCGGCGCGTGGTCAGCAAGAGCGGTACCAAGACCAAGCGCGTGGCGCTGGCAATGCCGCAATCGGCGGTGATCACCAAGAAGATCATGCTGCCGGCGGGCCTGCGCGACGAGGAACTGGAACTCCAGGTCGAGTCCGAGGCCAACCAGTACATCCCCTTTTCGCTCGACGAAGTCAGCCTGGACTTCTGCGTGGTCGGCCCGAGCCCCAGTTCGGCCGGCGACGTCGAGGTGCTGATTGCTGCATCGCGGAAAGACCGGGTGCAGGACCGTCAGGGGCTGGCCGAGGCGGCCGGCCTGAAGCCGGTCGTGCTGGACATCGAGTCTCATGCGTCGCGGCTGGCCATGACGCGCATCGTGTCGGCGCTGCCGAACGAGGGTCGGGACGCCTTGGTGGCGCTGTTCGAGATCGGTGCCGAGACGACCAGCCTGAAGGTGCTGCGCGATGAAGAGCTGCTGTACGACCGCGACCAGGCGTTCGGCGGCTCGCAGCTCACGCAGATGATCTCGCGCCAGTACGGCTTCTCCTTCGAGGAAGCCGAGCAGAAGAAGCTGGCGAGCGACCTGCCCGAGGACTATGAATCCAGCCTGCTGGTGCCCTTCGTCGACAGCCTCGCCCAGGAGATCGGCCGGGCGCTGCAGTACTTCTTCACCAGCACGCCGCACCACAAGGTGCACTACGTGATGCTGGGTGGCGGCACGGCGACGCTGCCGGGCCTGAAGGAACGCGTGACCGAACTGACCGGCTTCGCGTCGATGGTCGTGAATCCCTTCGAGGGCATGCGCCTCGGCTCGGCGGTGCGCGAAAGCAAGCTGCGCCGCGAGGCCCCGGCCTACCTGACCGCTTGCGGCCTGGCGATGCGGAGATTCCTGTCATGATTCTCATCAACCTTCTCCCGCACCGCGAGGAGAGGCGTCAGCGCCGCAAGAAGGCCTTCTTCGCCGGCCTCGGCGTTGCCGCCGCTGCGGGCATCGCGGTCGCCGGCATGTGGTACCTGGTGCTGCAGCAGATGATCAGCACGCAGCAGGAGCGCAACGCCTTCCTGAGCGCCGAGATCAAGAAGCTCGAAGAGCAGATCAAGGACATCGCCACGCTCAAGGCCGAGATCGACAGCCTCAAGGCGCGCCAGAAGGCGGTCGAGGATCTGCAGACCGATCGCAACGTGCCGGTCTACCTGCTCAACGAGCTGGTGAAGCAGACGCCCGAAGGCGTCTATCTGACGGCCATCAAGCAGGACGGCCAGGTCGTCGCGGTCAACGGCATCGCGCAGACCAACGAGCGGGTGTCGGAGTTCCTGCGCAATACGGCCTACAACTCGACCTGGCTCGAGCGTCCGGAGCTCGTCGAGATCAAGGCTGCGAACCTGACGACCGCTAACCGCGAGCAGAAGCGCTTGTTCGACTTCTCGATGAGGATCACGATCAAGCGCCCGCAGGAAGCCGACAAGCAGGCTGCGCCAGGTGCAGGCGGTGCTTCGGCGCCGGCTGCGGTGCCGAGGTCCTGAGGGAGCAGCCATGGCATCGAAGAAGAACATCAACGTCGATCTGAACTCGGTCCTGCACGAGCTGTCCGGGCAGTTCCGCGGCCTGAACACGAGCGAACCCGGGCAATGGCCGTGGCTGCCGAAGGCGGCGGCATTCCTCGCCGTCGCGCTGGCCATGGTGGTCTTCGGATGGTTCCTGCTGTTGTCGTCGACCACCGACGAGCTCGAGGCCGAGCGTGCGCGTGAGCCGGGGCTGCGGCAGGACTACCGCAACAAGCTGGCCCAGGCCGTGAATCTGGACGAGCTGCGCAAGCAGAAGATCCAGGTGCAGGAGTACGTGACCCAGCTCGAGAAGCAACTTCCCGGCAAGGCCGAGATGGACGCGTTGCTGTCCGACATCAACCAGGCGGGCCTGGGCCGCGGCCTGCAGTTCGAGCTGTTCCGCCCCGGCCAGGTGGCGGTCAAGGACTATTACGCCGAACTGCCGATCTCGATCAAGGTGACCGGGCGATACCACGACATCGGCGCATTCGCGTCCGACGTCGCCAACCTCTCGCGCATCGTCACGCTGCACAACCTCAACATCACCGGGATCGGCCCGGGCGGGGCGCCGGCGACTGCCGCTACCGCGGGCACCGGCAATCTGAGCATGGATGCGCTGGCGCGCACCTACCGCTACCTCGATCCGGCCGAGGTCGAGTCGCAGCGCAAGGCGAAGGACGCCGCGCAGAAGGCGGGAGCGAAGAAATGAAGACGCTGATCCGAGGGCTTGCCCGGGCGCGGCTGCTGCCGGTTCTGTCGGTTTCCTTGCTGGTGGCCGCCTGTGGGACCGAGCAGGAAGAGTTGCGCGTGTGGATGGACCAGCAGAAGCGCGAGGTGCGCCCGAACATCGCGCCGTTGTCGCCCCCGAAGCGCTTCGACCCGCAGGCCTATGAGCAGGCGAGGGCGGTGGAGCCTTTCAGCAGCCAGAAGCTGACCGTGGCGCTCAAGCAGGAGGCGCGTCAGCCGAATTCCCTGCTGGCCGGCGAACTGAACCGCCGCAAGGAGCCGCTCGAGGCCTATCCGCTCGACTCGATGAGCATGGTCGGCAGCGTCGCCCGCCAGGGGCGGCCTTACGCCTTGCTGCGCGTCGACAACCTGCTCTACCAGGTCAAGGTGGGGGACTACCTCGGTCAGAACTACGGGAAGATCACCAAGATCTCCGAGACCGAGGTGTCCGTGCGTGAAGTCGTTCAGGATGCCGCGGGTGAATGGATAGAGCGTCCCTCTGCCTTGCAGCTGCAGGAGAAGGCGCGATGAGAACAGCTTGGGAGATCACGACCATGAACCAGTGGCGAGTTGCCGCCGTCGCGCTGTCGATGCTTTTGGCCGCTTTCGGCGCATCGGCGCAGAACGCCATCCAGTCGATCAACAGCACCCAGCAGGGAACGGCTGACGTCGTCCGCATCGAGCTGAGCGAGCCCCTGGCCGCCGTGCCGACGGGCTTCGCGGTCCAGACTCCGCCGCGCGTTGCGATCGATCTGCCGGGGATCTCGAACGCGATGGGGCGCAGCACCGTCGACATCAACCAGGGCAATCTGCGGTCGGTGGGTGTGGCGCAGGCCGGGGATCGCACGCGACTCGTCCTCAACCTCCGCCAGCCCGGTACCTATGCGGCGACGCTCGAAGGCAAGGTCCTCGTGCTGACGCTCCAGACCACCGGCAGCGGGATCGCCGCTGCGGCCAGTCCGTCGGCACCCGCTGCTGCAACGGCTGCGACGCCTTCCCCCGTGCGCTTTGCGGACAGCCAGAACCAGGCGCCTCAGGTGCTGCGCCAGCTCGACTTCCGTCGCGGACCGGATGGAGCCGGACGTGTGGTCGTCGAGCTGCCCAGCAACCAGGTCGGCGTCGACATTCGCCAGCAGGGGCAGAACCTGGTGGTCGAATTCCTGAAGACCAACCTGCCGGAGAACCTCCGCCGTCGCCTCGACGTGACCGACTTCGGTACCCCGGTGCGCACCGTCTCGACCTTCCAGAGCGGTGACAAGGTCCGTATGGTGGTGGAGCCGACCGGCGTCTGGGAACACAGTGCCTACCAGACCGACAACCAGTTCGTGCTGGAGGTGCGGCCGCAGAAGGTCGATCCCAACAAGTTGACCCAAGGCCCGGGCTACGCCGGCGAGAAGCTGTCGCTGAACTTCCAGAGCATCGAGGTCCGGGCGCTGCTGCAGGTCATCGCAGACTTCACGAACTTCAACGTCGTGACCAGCGATACCGTGACCGGTAACGTGACCTTGCGGTTGAAGGACGTGCCCTGGGATCAGGCGCTCGACATCATCCTGCAGGCGAAGGGCCTGGGCGTGCGCAAGTCCGGCAACGTGCTGTGGATCGCGCCGAAGGATGAGATCGCGACCAAGGAGAAGCTCGAGCTGGAGTCGAAGGCGCAGATCGCGTCGCTGGAACCTGTGCGCACGCAGGCCTTCCAGCTCAACTACGTGAAGGCCGAGGAAGTCGCCAAGGGACTGACCGGCCAGCAGAGCGGGCAGAACAGCGGCGGCGGCGGTGGCAGCGGTGGGCAGTCGACCAACAGCCGCATCCTGTCGCCCCGCGGCAGCCTCGTGTACGAGAGCCGCACCAACCAGCTGTTCATCAGCGACATCCCGTCCAAGCTCGAGGAAGTCGCACAGATCATCGCTCGCATCGACATCCCGGTGCGGCAGGTGCTGATCGAGGCGCGGATCGTCGAGGCGACGGACACCTTCGGGCAGTCTCTCGGCGTGAAGCTCGGCGTGAACCAGGTCGTGCCGTCGCGCAACGTGGCCTACGGCGGCAACTATCTCGGCGTCGGCGAGACGACGGGCCAGACCCCGCCCAATCCAGGCGGCTACGTGCCGAACACCTACCTCGTGAATCTGCCGGCCATCGGCCAGAACGGCTACAACGCGGGCTCGTTCGCCGTGTCCCTGTTCAACAGTGCGATGACGCGCTTCCTGAACCTGGAGATCTCCGCGCTCGAGGCGGATGGCAAGGGCAAGATCGTTTCCAGCCCGCGCATCGTCACGGCCGACCAGGTCAAGGCCCTGATCGAACAAGGCACCGAGATTCCCTATCAGACCGCCACCTCGAGCGGCGCGACGGCGATCCAGTTCCGCAAGGCCGTGCTCAAGCTCGAAGTCACGCCGCAGATCACGCCCGAGGGCAACATCATCCTCGACGTCGACGTCAACAAGGACAGTGCGGGCGCGACGACCGCGGCCGGCATCCTGATCAACACCAAGCACGTGAAGACGCAGGTGCTGGTCGACAACGGCGGCACGGTCGTGATCGGTGGCATCTTCGAGCAGACCGAGCAGACCGACACGACGAAGGTGCCGGTGCTGGGCGACGTGCCGTATCTGGGCGCGCTGTTCCGCACGAAGACGCGCACCGCGAACAAGACCGAACTGCTGGTCTTCCTCACCCCGAAGGTGGTGATGGACCGCTCGTCGGCTGCCGCCCAGCGCTGACCCTCCAGGGCCGCCATCCGGAGGCCGCCGATGCGCCTGGCGCTCGTCGGTCTGCCGGGATCCGGAAAGTCGTCCGTGGGGCGACTTCTGGCCCGCCGGCTCGACGTCGGTTTCCTCGATACCGACAGCGTCATCGAGAAGCGCCTGGGTGAGCCGATCCGCAGCTTCTTCGACCGTGCCGGCGAGGCGCGTTTCCGCGAGATCGAACAGGCCGTCGTGGCCGAGCTTTGCGCCGACCATGACGGGGTGCTGGCCACCGGAGGAGGGGCGGTCCTGCGCGAGGCCAACCGGCGCGCCCTGCACGACTCTGCGACGGTCATCTACCTGAGGTCGTCGCCCGACGAGCTCCAGCGCCGCCTGCGGCACGACACACAACGCCCGCTGCTGCAGGTCAAGGACCCGAGGGCCAAGCTGCAGGAGCTCTATCGGGAGCGCGATCCGCTCTACCGCGAGACGGCCCACTTCGTCATCGAGACCGGTCGCCCGACCGTCCATACGCTCGTCGGCATGATCCTGATGCAGCTCGAGCTCGCCGGCATCGTCGATCCGGCCCGCGTGCCCTCTCCGGTCGAACCGCCGCGTTGAGGCGAAGAGGGCGCCGCTTAAAATAGCGGCATGCAAGTGCTGGCCACGCCGAAGCTCCGCGCCCCTTCCATCGAGACGGTGTCGATCGATCTCGGGGAGCGCAGCTACCCGATTCACATCGGGCAGGGTCTGCTCGGCGACCCGGGCAGCTACGACGCCGTACCGCGTGGCTCGATGGCCGTCATCGTCAGCAATGCCACCGTGGCGCCGCTCTATGCGGCGGCCCTCGAGGCTGCCCTGAAGTCGCGTCATCGCCAGGTGGAGCTGGTCACGCTGCCGGATGGCGAGGACCACAAGGACTGGACCACGCTGAACCTGATCTTCGACCGGCTGCTGGCCGTCGGGGCCGACCGCAAGACCGTGCTCTACGCGCTGGGGGGTGGCGTGGTCGGTGACATGACGGGATTTGCCGCGGCGAGCTTCATGCGCGGCGTGCCCTTCGTCCAGGTGCCGACCACCCTGCTCGCGCAGGTCGACTCGTCGGTGGGCGGCAAGACCGGCATCAACCATCCGCGCGGCAAGAACATGATCGGCGCCTTCCATCAGCCCTTGTGCGTGGTGGCCGACCTGGACAGCCTGCGCTCGCTGCCGGCACGAGAGCTGCGGGCCGGTCTGGCCGAGGTGATCAAGTACGGGCCGATCGCCGACGTGCCCTTCCTCGACTGGATCGAGGCGCATCTCGACGACCTGCTGGCCGGGGATCCGGCCGCCCTGCGTCACGCCGTGCGGCGCTCGTGCGAGATCAAGGCGCTGGTCGTCGGCGCGGACGAGCGCGAATCCGGCCTGCGCGCGATCCTGAACTTCGGCCACACCTTCGGCCACGCGATCGAGGCAGGGCTCGGCTACGGTGTGTGGCTGCACGGTGAGGCGGTGGGCTGCGGGATGGCGATGGCGGCCGCGCTGTCGTCCCGCCTGGGTCTGCTGGCCGAAAGCGATGCGCAACGCCTGGTGCGGCTGATCGAGCGCGCGGGTCTGCCGGTCCGCGGTCCGGCTCTTGGCGCCGACCGCTATCTCGCCTTGATGCGGGCCGACAAGAAGGCCGAAGCCGGCGAGATCCGTTTCGTCGTGCTGGACGGCCTGGGTCGTGCGGTCCTGCGCGGTGCACCGGACGACATCGTCCGCCAGGTGCTCGCGCAACACGGCGACTGAGCACGGCCCATCGCTGGCGCATGGAGCTCGCGCGCTACGCCAGCCACAGCCAGGTCAGCCGCGGCCGGCGCCATGCCGAGCCTCCTGCACCGACGCGCGACGCCTACCAGCGCGATCGCGACCGCATCGTGCACTCGACGGCGTTTCGGCGTCTGGTCTACAAGACGCAGGTCTTCCTCAATCACGAAGGCGACCTGTTCCGCACGCGGATGACGCACTCGCTCGAAGTCGCGCAACTGGCCCGGTCGATCGCTCGCGCGCTGGCGCTCAACGAGGACCTGACCGAAGCCATCGCACTGGCCCACGACCTGGGTCACACCCCGTTCGGTCATGCCGGACAGGAAGCGCTCGATCGCTGCCTGCGCAAGGCGGCGCCCGACAGCGCCGGTTTCGAACACAACCTGCAGTCGCTGCGGGTGGTCGATCGCCTCGAGGAACGCTACGCGGCCTTCGACGGCCTGAACCTCAGCTTCGAGACGCGCGAGGGCATTCTCAAGCACTGCTCGCGACGCAACGCCGTTGCGCTCGAGGCGGACGAGCCCGGTGGCGTCGGCCGACGCTTCCTCGACGGCAGCCAGCCCGGGCTGGAGGCTCAGCTGTGCAACCTGGCCGACGAGATCGCCTACAACGCGCACGATCTGGACGACGGTGTGCGCTCCGGTCTCATCACCGTCGAGCAGTTGGAGGGCGTGCCGCTCGTGGCCCGCCATCTGGCCGCTGCGCGCGCGGAGCATCCGGGCCTGGTCGGTCGGCGTCTGCTCTACGAGATGCTCCGGCGTTTGCTGTCGGCGCAGGTGCTGGATGTGATCGCCGCGACGCGGCTTGCGCTGTCCGACCATGCGCCGCACAGCGTCGAGCGGGTCCGTGCCTTGCCCGCGCTGCTGCGTTTCTCGGACGCCATGCGTGCAGAGAGCACCGAGCTCAAGCGCTTCCTCTTTGCGCAGCTGTACCGGCATCCGCAGGTCCACGAGACCAGCGCGCAGGCGCAGGCCGTGATCGGCGACCTCTTCTCCGCCTATGCCGGGGGGCTCGCTCCCGCCGGCGCCCTGCGGCCCGATGTCGAGCCGACACGTGCTGTAGCCGACTACATCGCCGGCATGACGGATCGCTACGCGTTGCGGGAGCATCACCGCCTGACCGGGCATCGGGTGTTTCCCTCAATGGGCTGAGACAGGCTGCTCCACGTCGTGTCAACAAATTGCAACATCGAGTGTTGCCCCGATGTTGTCCCTGGAAGGCCGTCGATATATTGCCGCCAGACAGCTGCCTACCGCACTGTGGCTGAGCCGTGCGACCCGCCAAGGGCCGCTGTAGACGATTCCAAGAACCTTAGGAGATAGCTCGATGAAGAAATCCCTGCTCGCTCTTGCCGCGCTGTCGGCCATCGCTGGCGCCGCGCAGGCCCAGTCGAGCGTCACGCTGTACGGCATCGTCGATGCTGCGGTTCGTATCTCGGACAACGAAGGCGCTGGCAAGGACACCGTGACCCGCATGGTGGGTGGCGGCCTGTCGCAGAGCCGCTGGGGCATGACGATCAACGAGGACCTCGGCGGTGGCCTCCGTGCGGTGGCCAACATGGAGCAGCGCTTCACGTCGGACGACGGCGCCCTGGCCAACGTCGCCCAGTGGTCGCAAGTCTGGGTCGGCCTGCAGTCGAGCACGCTGGGTCGCGTCACCCTCGGGCGTCAGTACAGCGTGATCTTCGACGTGGTCACGTCGACCTACCCGTCGTTCAAGTTCTCGCCTTACATCGAGACCTTCAAGCACGAGACGGTGTTCATGGGCAACGGCGGCACCAATGCCGGCGCGGCCGCGACGAACTACTACGCGCGCTTCCCGAACAGCGTGAAGTACACGCTGGCCACCGGCGGTCTGCTGCTGGCGGCCCAGGTGAGCGCTGGTGAGGGCAGCCCCGACGTCGCCAAGTCCATGGGCCTGGCGGGCCGCTACACCTTCGGCGCCTTCGCGCTGGGCGGTGGCTACATCCAGACCGAAGCCCTCAATGGCACCAAGGCCGACAACTACAACATCGGCGGTTCGTTCACGTCGGGCCCGTTCTACGCCAACGTGGCCTACTACAAGAACGAGTGGGACACTGGCTACCCGGTGACGCAGATCCCGACGCTGCTGCTCGGCACCGGCCTGACCGTGGCGCTGCCCACCATCGCCGGCCAGACGAAGGAACGCGAGCTCACGACCGCTGGCGTCACGTTCAACATCACGCCGGCGTTGCTGATCGGCGGCCAGTACTGGTACATCGAGCAATCGAACACCGCCGGCGTCAACACCGGCAAGATCGACTCGTTTGCCTTCCTGGTCGACTACGCCTTCTCCAAGCGCACCGACGCCTATGCGGTGGTCGACTACGTGAAGCTGAAGGGCGGCATGATCGTGAACGGCACGCAGGCTGCGGTCGGTGGCCCGGCCGATGACCGTACGTCCTTCATGGTCGGCGTGCGCCACCGCTTCTGATCGACGTCACCCGGGCGACCGGGTACAACTCCAGGGCACCGCAAGGTGCCCTTTTTCTTTCCGCTTCTCCTTTCAAGCCCCGTGGCCCGTCTGCCCCGTCTCGCGATCGCCGGCTTGCCGCACCTGGTGAGCCAGCGCGCCCAGCACCAGCAGCCCATGGTTCGCGACGACGAGGACCGGATGCGCTTCGTGCAGTACCTGCAGCAGATGGCGGACGAGCGCGGCGTCGCCGTTCACGCCTATGGCTTGCGCGACGACCGCTTCGATCTGGTCGTGACACCGGTCGATGCGTCGGCGCTGAGTCGCTTCATGCAGTCCTTGTCGCGTCGCCATGCGCATGACTTCAATCGTCGTCATGGGCGGTCGGGCAGTCTGTGGGAAGGGCGCTTCCGCGCGGCGCCGATCGATCCGTCGGCCTGGCTCGTGCCTTGCATGCGCTACGTCGAGCAGAGTGACGGTTCCGTCGGTGGCGCGATCGCCGTGATGGGCGTCCCGCGATCCAGCCTCGGGCATCACACCGGACAAGGAACGCTGGCCTGGATCGTCGACCCGCCAGCCTACTGGGCCTTGGGGAACACACCGTTCGAGCGCGGTGCCAGCTATCGGTCTTTGTCAGAGCATGCGCTCACTCCTGGAGAACTCCTTGCGATCGAGGCTGCATTGCGCGGTGGCTGGATCCTGGGCTCGGCCGACTTCGGCCGGAGTGTCGCGGTCGACGTGAGCAGGGCGATCCTTCCCAGACGTCGCGGACGCCCTCGCAAGTTGGCAGCATAGTCATATGTCCCCAATAAAATTCACTTGCGATGCCGCTTTAGATTAATAGGTGCCTGTCACCATTTAATTCTTGTTGTCAGCATTGCTGCGCTGCAGTAGCCTTCACGCCCGTCTGCCTGACAGGAGAGCGCCATGTCGCTGCCCGCCCCGACCCGTCCCGACATCGACGCCGCCAGCCTGCACGGGCTCTACGACCCCGCCAACGAACACGATGCCTGCGGCGTCGGCTTCGTGGCGCACATCAAGGGGCAGAAGGCCCATCACATCGTCAGCCAGGGTCTGAAGATCCTCGAGAACCTGGACCACCGCGGCGCGGTGGGGGCCGACAAGCTCATGGGCGACGGCGCCGGCATCCTGATCCAGATCCCGGACGAGTACTACCGCGCCGAAATGGCGCAGCAAGGCATCGAACTCCCGCCGCCGGGCGAGTACGGCGTCGGCATGATCTTCCTGCCCAAGGAGCACGCCTCGCGACTGGCCTGCGAGCAGGCGCTGGAGCGTGCGGTGCGGGTCGAAGGTCAGGCGCTGCTGGGCTGGCGCGACGTGCCGGTCGATCGCGAGATGCCGATGTCGCCGACGGTCCGCGCCAAGGAACCGGTGATCCGCCAGATCTTCATCGGCCGCGGCGCCGACGTGATCGTCCCCGACGCGCTGGAGCGCAAGCTCTACGTGATCCGCAAGACCGCCAGCAGCGCCATCCAGGCGCTCAAGCTCAC
>NZ_CADEFR010000033.1 GCF_902826655.1 uncultured Methylibium sp.
GCCGCGCCAAGAACCGCCGCGTCGAGATCGAAGTGGTGGGCACGCGCACCCGCAAATAAGCCGGCGCCCGGTGCCGACGAAACCCCGCTTCGGCGGGGTTTTTTTTCGCGCATAGAATGTGGTCATGAGTGATGCATCAACGAGCGGCAACGTCGACGCGGCGGAAGTCGCCAAGTTCCAGGCACTGGCCGCGCGCTGGTGGGACCCGGGATCCGAGTTCCGTCCGCTGCACGAGATCAACCCGCTGCGCCTGCGCTGGATCGATTCACTCGCGGGCCTGGCCGGCCGTCGCGTGCTCGACGTCGGCTGCGGCGGCGGCATCCTCGCCGAGTCGATGGCCGCGGCCGGTGCCGCGGTCAAGGGCATCGACCTCGCGGACAAGCCGCTGAAGGTCGCGGAGCTGCACGGCCTCGAGTCCGGCGTGTCGGTCGACTACGAACGGATCGCCGCCGAGGCGCTCGCCGCGCGCGAGCCCGGGTCCTTCGACACGGTCACCTGCATGGAGATGCTCGAGCACGTCCCCGATCCCGGGTCGACGGTCGCCGCCTGCGCGCGGCTCGCGAGGCCGGGCGGCTGGCTCTTCTTCTCGACGATCAACCGCAACCCGAAGTCGTTCGCCTTCGCAATCGTCGGCGCGGAATACGTGCTGCGCCTGCTGCCGCGCGGCACGCACCAGTACGAGAAGTTCATCCGCCCGTCGGAGCTGGCCTCGGCCGGCCGCGCGGCCGGGCTCGACCTGGTCGAGATGATCGGCCTGACCTACAACCCGATCACCGGTGTCTACCAGCTGTCGCCGGGGGACCTCGCGGTCAACTACCTGGCGGCGTTCCGCCGGCCCGAACGATGACCCGACGGCTCGCGACGCGGGCGGTGTTCTTCGATCTGGACGGAACCCTGGCCGACACCGCCGAGGATCTCGCCGCGCCGATCAACGCGATGCGCGCCGAGCGCGACATGGCGCCGCTGCCGCTGCACATCCTGCGGCCGTTCGCATCGATGGGCGCCCGGGGTCTGATCGGTCGCGGCCTGGGTGTGCAGCGCGAGGACCCCGCCTTCGCCGACGTGCGCGACGAGTTCCTCCGCCGCTACGAGGCCGCCATGTGTGTGCACACGCGGCTGTTCCCCGGCATGGACCGCGTGCTCGACCGGCTGGAGGAGCGGGGCATCGTCTGGGGCGTGGTCAGCAACAAGTTCGAACGCTACGTCCGGCCGATCCTCGCCGATCTCGGCGTGCTCGCGCGCTCGCGGGTCGCGATCGGCGGTGACACGACGCCGTTCGCCAAGCCGCATCCGGAGCCGCTGCTCGCCGCCTCCCGGTCCACCGGCATCGAGCCCGAGTGCTGCGTCTATGTCGGTGACGACCTGCGCGACGTCCAGGCCGGCCAGGCGGCCGGCATGAAGACGATCGCCGCAAGCTACGGCTTCTGCGGCGAGGCCACGCCGCCGCACGAGTGGGGCGCGGACTTCGTCATCACGACCCCGGTGGATCTGCTGACGGTCCTGAAGCTGGACTGATCCGTCCGGCGGACTGCAGCAGGTCGGCCAGGTCCTGGATCTGCAGCGGTTTCTCCAGCACCCGGTCGAAGAGCGCCTCGGCATCCTCGGCACCGAGGGTGATCGTCCGGCTTGCCGACGCGGCGATCAGCAGCGGCCGGGGAACATCCGGTGCACGGGGCATCGCGCGCAGGCGGCGGGCGAGCTCGACCCCGTTGATGCCGGGCATGTGCAGGTCGGTCACCAGCGCGTCGAACCGGGTCTCGCGCCAGGTCTCGAGCGCGTGCTCGCCGTCGTCGGCCTGGACCACATCCAGGCCCGCCTGCTCGAGCATCATCGCCAGCATGCTCCGGCTGAAGCGATCGTCGTCGACCAGCAGCACCCGGACGGGCCGGATCGCAGCGGGTGTCGCGACCAGATCCTGCGCCTCGTGCGCGACCGCCTCGACGTCGGCCGGGACCAGCGGCCGCGTCGCAGGCGCCGCGACGAGGTTCACGGCTTCGTCGACGACTGCCGCCGCGGGCACCGGTGCGGGCGCTCGCCCACCGTCGCCGGCATCGGCGCCGCCGGTGGCCGCGGCAACGTCGCCATGCGAGGATCCGCCGTCCTGGCCGGAGTCGAGCACGTCGAGCGCGATCCGGACCGTGACGACGGTGCCCTGTCCCGGGGTGCTCGCCAGCTCGATGCGTCCGCCCATCAGTTCGACCAGCCGACGGCAGATCGACAGGCCCAGGCCGGTGCTGCCCGCGCCCGGCAGCGCCGGCGAACCCGCGGGCTGCGCCGCCTGGCGTGCGGCGAAGGGTTCGAAGACCTGCGCCTGCCGCTCCGGCGCGATGCCCGGCCCGGTGTCGCTGACGACGAATTCGATCAGCCGACCCGGCGGCCCGACGACACGCCCGTCCGGCGCACCGTCCGGCAGCGGCGCGACCCGCACGGCAACCCGCCCCTGCGCCGTGTACTTCACGGCATTGCCGACCAGATTGACCAGCACCTGGCGCAGCCGCAGCGCATCACCCGAGACCCGGCGCGGCGACGACGGCGAGAAGTCGACCAGCATCACGAGCCCCTTCTGCCGGATCATCGGCTCGAACGATTCGGCCACCTCGCTCACCAGCCGCAGCAGGTCGAACGGCGCCTGCTTGATCACCATGCGGCCGGTCTCCACCTGGCTCAGATCGAGCAGATCGTCGATCAGCACGCCGAGCGAGCGCGTCGCCTCGGTGGCCCGGGCGATCGCCTGTCGGCCTTCGTCATCGCGCGTGCGGCCGCGAAGCCACTGCAGCGTCAGCGAGATGCCGTGCAGCGGCGTCTTCAGTTCGTGGCTGGCGGTCGCGATGAACACGTCCTTCGATTCCAGCAGCAGCCGGAGCTGGTCGGTCAGGCTGGTCAGCCGTGCCTCGGCGAGCCGGCGCTGCGCGGATTCCCGCGAGAGACGCCGGTTCCAGACGATCGTCGCAAGCGCGATCAGCGCGAGCGCGCCCACCAGCGGCAGCACGATGTTCAGGTAGCGCCGCAGCTGCAGCACCGGCTCCTGGTCGATCGCGATCCAGCGCCGCTCGATGCGCAGCAGCTCCGCGGGCGGGATCGCCGCCAGCGCCCGGTTGATCAGCGGGATCAGGTCGGCCGACGCGGCCGGTGCCGCGAACGCGAACTCCGCCGGGATCTCGCTCACCGGCTCGATCACACGCAGCTTGTCGCGATAGTGATCGTTGATCTGCTGGTTCGCGTAGACCTTGATCTCGACCGTCGCGTCGACCTCCTTGTCGGCGACCTTCGCCAGCGCCTCGGCGGCATTCGCGACCTTGACCACACGCACCTTCGGATACCGGTCGCGCAGCACCGGCACCAGCGGATGCCCGGGTGTCAGCGCGACGGTGCGACCGTCGAGGCTCGACAGTCCCCAGTACAACGGCGCGTCGACGTGGGCGATCAGCAGGAACGGCATGCGCACGTAGGGCGCCGAGTACTTCAGGAACATCTCCCGCTCCGGGGTGCGCACCAGGAACGGCAGCAGGTCGATCTCGCCTCGCCGGGCCGCGTCGAACATCGCGGCAGTGGAATCGAACGCGATCACGGCCGCCGGCACGCCGAGGCCATGGGTGATCAGGCTGGTGACGTCGGCGGCGATGCCCGAATGCCCGCTCTCGTCACCGAAATCGTTGAGCGCATGCTGGCCGCGCAGTGCCCCCACCCGCAGCACCGGGTACCTGTCGAGCACCGACAGCTCGTCGCGATCCAGCGCCACGGTCGTCATCAGCGTCGCCGACCCCAGGTACGGCGCGGCTGCCGCGGTCAGCTCGCGCTCGAGGCCGAGCCGGTCACCCGACACCATCCTGCTCACGATGCGCGCGAGGATCGCCCAGTCCGGACGCACGGCCATGTGCACCCAGGACGACGGCGAGACCACCTGCCCCTTGATCTCCAGGTTGGAGATGCGATCGGACGAGATCCGGTGCAGTGCCGGCCGCATCGAACCGAGGTACAGCTGCACCGACCCGTCGGCGACCGCCCGGATGCCCTGCCGGACCTGATCGAACGACACCGGGACCGCCTTCGGATACACCCGGGCGAGCAGCTGCTCGGCCGCGTAGTCGCGTCCGACCGCGACCCGCACGCCGGCGAGCGACGGATTGTCCTGCGCGACGGTGTCGCCCTCGCGGCCGATGAGTGCACTCGGATCGCGCGTGACGCCGTGTGTGAACGCCAGGTCCTTGCTCCGTTCCTCGGTGAAGGCGATGTACGGGACCACGTCGGCACGTCGCTCGCGGATCGCCGGCAGCACCTCCGACCAGGTGTCGAAAAGCACCGGCTCGGCGCGCACGCCGAGCGCGCGGAACACCGTCATCAGGCCTTCGATCGAGAAACCCGCGATCCGTCCCTGCGCATCGATGTACTGGAACGGGTAGTAGTCGTCCCGCGACACCGCGACCCGGATCACCGGATGGGCGGCCAGGAACGCGCGCTCGGCATCCGACAGCAAGGCGGCGGGCGAGACCGGCGGGGCGGTCGCCGGCTGCACGAAGACCGGCGGGGACGCCGGCGTCGAGGTCGGCGGTGATGCCGGCGTCGAGGTCGGGCCTCGAGGTGAATCCCCGGTCGACCCCTGGTACGCCGTCGGCGCCTGCGCCAATGCGCCGAACAGGCCGACGGCAAGGCACAGCGCCGCGACCCCACGTGCGGCGACGACACCACGCGCGGTACGGTCACACCGGCGACGAGCCGGGGCAGGTCGATTCGGGGAATCAGTCATCCAGCGATCCGGTCGGCCGGGCACGCGCGAGGATCGCGGCCACGTCGACGCCGCCCGGAAGCGTACCAAACGTGCGACCCCAGCCGGCGTCGGCGGCGAGCCGGCTCGCGCAGAAGGCGTCCGCGACCTCGGCGGGCGCCCCTCGGATCAGCAGCGACGCCTGCAGCGCCAGCGCCAGGTGTTCAGCGAGCCGGCGCGCACCGCGCTCGTCGAGCGCAGCCGGGTCGGTCATGCCCGCCAGTCGTTCGACGAATCCGTCGAACGCCGCATTCGCGCCCGACGCCTTCGCCAGCTCGTCCTCGATCGCTTCGCGGCAACGCGGGTCACGCGACAGCGCGCGCAGCACGTCCAGGCACATCACGTTGCCCGATCCTTCCCAGATCGAATTGACCGGCAGCTCGCGATACAGCCGGGCGATCGGCCCCTCCTCGACGTACCCGTTGCCGCCGAGCACCTCCATCGCCTCGAACGCCAGCGCCGGCCCCCGCTTGCAGATCCAGAACTTGGCCAGCGGCGTGCCGATCCGGACCAGCGCCGCGGCGAGCGGATCGGCATCGCGCTGATCCAGGGCCCTAGCCAGCCGCAGCGTGAGGGCCGTCGCGGCCTCGCTCTCCAGCGCCAGGTCGGCGAGCACCTGTTGCATCAGCGGCTGCTCGATCAGCCGGCGGCCGAAGACGGTGCGGCCGGCACAGTGATGCAAGGCATTCGCCGTCGCCCAGCGGATCATGCCGGCCGAACCGAGTGCGCAGTCCAGGCGGGTCAGGTTGCCCATCTCCAGGATCGTGGGCACGCCGCGGCCGACCTCACCCACGCTCCAGGCGATCGCGCCATCGAACTCCACCTCGCTGGAGGCATTCGACTTGTTGCCGAGTTTGTCCTTCAGCCGCTGGATCGCGATCGCGTTGCGGCTGCCGTCGGGCAGCCAGCGCGGCAGGAAGAAGCAGGTCAGGCCGCCGGCGGTCTCGCGCTCGGTTTGCGCCAGCACCAGGAAGCCGTCACACATCGGTGCCGACAGGAACCACTTGTGACCCGTGAGGCGCCAGGCATCACCACCGACATCCGGCGCCGGCAACGCGAACGTGGTGTTCGCCCGCACGTCGGTGCCGCCCTGCTTCTCGGTCATCCCCATGCCGATCAGCGCGCCGCGCTTGCCGGTGACCGGACCGGACGACGGATCGTAGTCACGCGACAGGATCGCCGGCACCCAGGTCGGGGCCAGCGACGGCTGGCGCGCGATCACCGGCACCGACGCGTAGGTCATCGTGACCGGGCACTGCGTGCCGTTCTCGACTTGCGCGAACATCAGATAGCCGGCCGCGCGCGCCACCTGGGCACCGGGACCGGGCGCCGCCCACGGCGCGCTGTGGGCGCCGTGACCGACGAGCAGGCGCATCAGCGCGTGCCAGGCCGGATGGAACTCGACCTCGTCGATCCGGTGACCGAATCGATCGTAGGAACGCAGCCGCGGCGGGTTCTCGTTGGCCTGTGGACCGAGCGCGAGGGTGTCGGCCGAACCGAGGGTGCGGCCGAGGGCGGACAGCTCGTCGCCCGCGCCCGCCGCGCCCTCGCGTTCGACCGCGTCGACCAGCGCATGGTCGGTGTCGAACAGGTTGATGTCGACGAGCGGATCGGGCTGGTTGAACACCCGGTGAGTACGGTGCGCGGCCATATCGCCCCTCCTCGGCGTTTCAGGCCAACTATAAACCGGCCGCCTCGATCCGCGACGGCTACGACTTCAGTCGGATTCACGGCGACGATCCGGCACGAGAGGATGCCTGGGTTCACCGCGCGACATCGCGGTGTCGAGAAAGGCGCCGGGCGCGATGTCACGACACGGCATCCGGTGCACACATCCTGAAGAGGAGCAACCATGAAGGTTCGAAAGATCCAGTACAGCCACGCCGCGATGGCGGCGATCGTCGCATGGATGGTCGGCGGTTGCGGAGGCGGTGGCGGCGGCGATGGCACCGCGGTCTCCGGCGGCACGACGCCGGCGCCATCACCGTCCCCCGCCCCGTCCCCGGCGCCTTCGACACCGGCCGCACCCACGCCGGTTCCGGCCACACCGGTGCCTGCACCGTCGAAGCCGCCGCCCGGCCTGGTCGTGGCGCCGCCGCCGGCCGCACCGACACCGTCCCCGGCGCCGGGCGCCGCGCGAACGGCGGTGGTCCGGGCCCTGATGCAGGCGAGTGATCAGTTCGCCATCGACAGCAGCGGCGCGTTCGACCTGTCGCACGACGTCACCACCAAGGCGTTCTCGACGATCCGGTCGGGTACCGCGCAGCAGCGCCTCACCGCCGCGTCGACGCTCACGCTGCCCGGCGACGACGCCACGCCTTCGTTCGTGTTAATGCGCGAGGTGGTCCTGTCCGCCGCGGTCGCCACCGACGGCGTCACCAACTACACGTTCACCGGCACCGGTTCGATCACGTCGACGTCGGGACAGACTTCGATCGGCGCCACGCCGTACTCGCTGCCGGATCCGGTGCCCTTCGACCGGACGCTGCATCAGCTGAACGTGACCGGCTCGACGACGAGTTCGGTGCGCTTCTTCGTGGGCACGATCGACAATCGGGCGGACCTGATGCGGGTCTGCTGGCGGTTCGAACTGCCCGGCATCCTCCGAGTGGCGTGCACCCGTCACCTGCGCACGTCCGGCGACCTGGTCGGCGGCGATACGGTCGACGACCTCGGAGGCACGCTGTACTACCACGACACGGAAAGCGGCGACGCATTCGAACCGACGTTGCTTCGTTGCACTGAAACCTTCCAGAGCGATCCCAACCTGACCAGCACGACCTATCGTTTCGGCATCGCCGCGTTCGACCGGAACAAGGCGAACGGTGGCCTGCTGCCCCCGCCTGCCCAGTTCTATTCGGGATCGGTGAGCGTGCCGGGAACGGGACAGGTCGCGTATCGGCTCGACTACAACCCGCCGGCCAACTTCACGGCGAGCACGCAGGCGCTGACCGCCGGCGATCGCGTGCAGAGCGTGACCTATGGATCGACCGGCAGCACCTACCGGACGGCCCGGCAATGCAACTAGCCGCGCGACGAGGCATGTGTCGACACAGTTGCCCGCGCGCCACGTGCGTCGACTGACCTCGTTGGGTATCGGCCCATGCAACAAGCGACGCTCGGACAATGATCATGCGGTTGCGGGATGAAGAAGCTGGCGACAGACCCGCATCAGTGCTGGAGACACGCAACAGCGATGGCGCCGTCCCGTGCAGGGACGGAGTGATCGAGGTCACAGCACCGGGAGTGCGACATGAGACTCGAGCGTCAGCGGATCGGCCAGGCCGCAACGGTGATCGTCGTTGCGATGATGTCGGGCGCGTGTGGTGGCGGGGGTGGCGGCGACACCGCGATTTCGGCAGGTACGACCCCCACCCCGTCACCCGTGGCGGGAGATACGACGGCCCCCGAGCCGGCCACGCCGGTTCCGGAGCCGAGCAAGCCGCCGCCGGCATTGGTGGAGATACCGGCTCCAGTCGATGCAACGCCAGTGCCGGGCGTCGCGCGGAGTTCGGTCATCCGAGCGCTGTCGCAGGCCACCGACCAGTTGACGGTCGACATCCAAGGCGCATTCGACCTGTCACACGATGTGACCGGCAAGGCCTTCTCGACGGTCCGGTCGGCGACGGCACAAGGCCGGCTGACGGCCGTCTCGACATTCACGCTGCCCCGCGAGGCGGTGAACACGTTCCAGCGCGAGGTGGTCCTGTCGGTGGCAATCGACACGGACGGTGCCACGCGGTACGCGTTCACCGGCACCGGCTCGGTGACCTCGCCCTCCGGGCAGACGTCGATCAGTGCCGCCCCCTACTCGCTGCCCGACCCGGTGCCGTTCGACCGGACCTTGCACCAGTTGAACGTGACCGGGTCGTCCCCGAGTTCGATCCGCTTCTTCGTCGGCACGATCGAGGATCGGCCGGAGCTGATGCGGCTGTGCTGGCGAGTCGAACTGCCCGGCATCCTTCGCGTCGCATGCACGCGCAACAGCCGGTCGACGGGCGACGTGGCCGGTGCCGACACGGTCAACGACCTCGGCGGGACGTTGTACTTCCACGAGAACGAGATCGGTGATGCGTTCGAACCGACGGTACTGCGCTGTCTCGAGCAGACGTTCAACGCGCCCGACATCGAAACCCGGACGAGTCTGTTCGGCATCGCGGCGTACGACCGCAGCAAGTCGGATGGCGGACTGCTGCCCCCGCCGGCCCGGTTCTATTCCGGATCGGTCAGGGTGCCGGCCGGCGGTCAGGTCGAATATCAGCTCGACTACAACCCGCCGGCGGCCTTCGTTGCGAGAACAACCGCGCTCGTGACGAACGATCGCGTGGTGCACATGAGCCACGGCGTCATGCGCCCCTTCTACAACCTGGGCCGGGAATGCAACTAGTCGGCAAGGTGTCGGCCCCTTGTTTTCGTGGCTTGAGCCTATAATTCGGGTGTGCGGGCAATCGACCGCCCGCACACCCGGACACGGGGCCGACCTGGTTTCGACGTGGGTAACGAAGCAGTGCAGGGCATGCCGAGGCGCCTTTTCCTCGTTAATCCATTGGCAAATCCACAATCGCCAACGACAGCGATTACGCTCTGGCCGCTTAAGGCCTTGCGCGCTGCACCAACCTGCCGATAGGTTGGGTCGGGCAACCGACTGCAGTGTCATTCAAATCGGATCGCGTCGCGCCGGGTTACTTGGCGCGCCGTTAAAACCAAGGTGACTGGATGCGGGTCGGCCTGCCGGTCGGCTAAGCCCGCGTCGAGATCGAAATAGGCCGGCTACGCATGTAGAACTGTCTGTAGAGGACTTGCGGACGCGGGTTCGATTCCCGCCGGCTCCACCATAATGTGAAATCCCAACCCTTATCCGGTTGGGATTTTTTTTGCCCGTTCCCCCAGTGTTGGCGCGGTTTCGCGCCCTTGCCTCTTGACCGCCAACCTGCGATTGCGCCCTTTTCCGGCCGCGACTTCCCCGACTTTCCCTCTCTGTTCTCTGCCGGCCTCTTGACCGGTCAACTGCCCGATTCCTGCACTGGCGCGGGTTTGCAGTCCTCGGGTTGTAGTTTTCACTTGGTCAAGACCAGGCGACCGAGAGCAAAAACTGTCTGATCACTACGCCGTTGCCGTGGGCTGTAGTGCGATGAGGGCCATGCCCGCCAGCGCGATACCTGCTCCGGCCAGATCCCAGCGTGTGAGCGCAATGCCGTCAACGAAGTGGAGCCACACGAGTGCCACGGCGATGTACATCCCACCATAGGCCGCGTAGGTACGTCCCGCCGCAGTGGGGTGCAATGTGAGCAACCACGTAAACAGTCCCAGCGATAGAGCTGCGGGAATCAGCAGCCACGCGGATTTGCCCTGTTTGATGACTAGCCATGGCAAGTAGCAGCCGACGATCTCGGTGACAGCGGTCACGGCAAACAGCACAGCGACTTTCAGGGGTTCCATGTCATGCATCCTGCAATGCTGCGATCAATGGGCAGCGGACATTGCCATTCGTGGCGCAGCAGCGTTCTACGAGATCCGCCAGCACGCGCTCGATGCGCGTCAGGTCGGTAAGCCGTGTTCGCACGTCTGCCAGCTTGTGCTCGGCCTGCTCGCGCGCCTCGGTGCAATGCGATCCATCTTCAAGCTTCAGCAAATCCCCGACCTCGTCCAGGCTGAATCCCAGGCGCTGGGCCGATTTGATAAAGCGCACTCGCGCCAGATCCGGCTCACCGTAGTGACGAATGCCGCCCAGGGGCCGGTCGGGCTCCTGCATCAAGCCTTTGCGTTGATAGAAGCGGATCGTCTCGACGTTGACCCCGGCGGCATCGGCCAGGACGCCGATGGTCAGTGTTTCAAGTGGTTCGCTCATGGTGCTTGACTCCGTACTTAGGTACGGAGGTAAGCTTAACCCATGAGTACAGATCGACCAACAGAGACACAAGGCGGCGGACGCGGCGCGCTGTTGACTGGCGGGCTTGCCGCCATCCTGGCCTCCACCTGCTGCCTCGGCCCGTTGGTGTTGATCACGCTCGGCGTTTCCGGAGCCTGGATCAGCAACTTGACGCTGCTCGAACCCTACCAGCCCTTGTTCATCGGCGCGGCGGTAGTGGCGCTTTTCTTCGCTTACCGTCGCATCTGGCGACCGGCCACGGATTGCGCTCCGGGGCAGGTCTGTGCGCTGCCATCAGTTAACCGCAGCTACATGGTGCTGTTCTGGATCGTGGTGGCGCTGGTGGTCCTCGCCCTCGGATTCCCGCTGATCGCGCCCTGGTTCTACTGAAAGGAAGTTGTCATGAAGAAGCTTGTTGCGCTGGCCACCTTTGCAGCCTTCGCCTCGCCCTTGTGGGCTGCGACCCAGACCGTCACGCTGTCCGTGCCCGGCATGAACTGCGCTACCTGCCCGATCACGGTCAAGAAGGCGCTGACCAAAGTGTCGGGCGTCAGCAAGACCGACGTGAATCTGGATAGCCGCGAAGCCAAGGTGACATTCGATGACGCGAAGACCGACGTCGAGGCTCTCAAGCGCGCCACCAAGGATGCTGGGTACCCCTCGACCGTGGTGGGGAGTGCCAAGTGACTGCGGTGATCTTGGAATCGACGCTGACCTGTCCCGAGTGCGGCCACGCCAAGACCGAGACGATGCCCACAGACGCCTGCCAGTGGTTCTACGAGTGCGAGCAGTGTCACGCCGTACTCAAGCCTAAGCAGGGCGACTGCTGCGTGTACTGCTCCTACGGTACCGTGCCGTGCCCGCCGATTCAGGAGCGCGGCAAGGGGAGTTGCTGCGCCGGTTGATCACCGGAACCGCAGGCGTTCGCGCTGCTCGTCCCATCGCAGCGGGTTGGCGCGTCGCCCGACGCTTTCCAACGTCAAGTGCGCAGCCACGCCAGTGGTGCAGGCTTCCACGATGTCCGGTGCCAATTGCGCCAATCGGGCGATCCGGCTTGCACGACCGAGATCGAGTCCCTCTGCCTCGGCGATCTCGGTGATCGAACTGAACCGTCCGTCGTCCAGCAGGCGCTGCCAGTGGTGCGCGAGGCCGAGTGCCCGCATCAAGGGGGTGTCCTGCGCCATCTCGCGAACCTGCCGCTCACGGCGGGCCTCGTCCAGGAACTCCTGCGGCGCGTCGAACGGCGTGATGACCTGCTTCTTCAAACCCCTGCGCACCAACGTCCAGGGCAGGAAGGTTTCCATCTGCACGCCGCCAGCAGGCAGCGGCGTCTGATACGTCACTGGGTCGCCCCTGGCGTGGCCGCGATGCTTCTTGCTCACACATCCTCCTCAAAACTGGCCATGAGCTGGCGCTGGGCGTGCCAGTCCACCATCAGGCGGTTTCGCTGAAACCACATCAGCGTCAGCCGCCGTGGCTGCTTGCCTGCCATGAACTGCTCAATGATGTCGGGGGCCAGCAGGGCCAGGCGCAGCAGTTCGTTGACCACCGAGTGGTGCAGCTTCTCGGCGCGGGCGATGGCCGACCCGCTCTGCATCGCGCCGGTGTCCAGCAGGTGCTGCCAGTAGAAGGCCCGTGCCACACCGTCGAGCAGTGTCACGTCGTGGATGTGCCGGTCGTCGGCAGCCACGCGTTGGACGCCCCGGCGGCGAAACGTTAGGGGCACAAAGGTTTCCATCGACTCGTCCATCAGGCTTCGACCTCCAGCAGTTCAGCACCAATGCTGTCCGGGGCGAACTCCTCGATGAGCGCGTTCCAACCTACCTCACGCCACTTCACCTTGATCCCCTGCACCTCGCCCGCGTGGACGAGGTCGATGCGCTCGATCATCAGATTGGCGATGCGGTGGCGCTCGACCGGGAACAGTTGATCCCACACGTTGTTGAGGCGTCCCATCGCCATCACGGTGGTGGCCTCGTCGATCTGGGCCCCGTTGCGTTGAATGTGCCGCACCACCGACGCCACGGTCTCCGGGCTGGTCAGCACCGTGCGGATCTGGGCCACCACCGCCCCCTCGATCTCCAGCGCAGGCAGGCGCTCGTAGCCCTTGCCCGGCGCGCCGAACCGCGCTTCCGACTTGGACACGTAGTAGTGGTACTTGCGCCCGTTCTTGCGCGAGTAGGTCGGGTACATCCGCTCGCCCGAGGGTGCGTACAGCAGGCCGCGCAGCAACGCGTCGGTGCGCGACCTGATCTTGGTCTCGACCGACCGGGTGTGGCCATCCTTGGCCAGCACCTCGTGAACCCGGCCCCACAGTCCTGGATCGATGATGGCCTGATGCACACCTGGGTACCAACTGCCCTTGTGCGACAACTCTCCAAGGTAGATGCGGTTGCGCAGCAGCTTGTGCAGGTACTTCTTGTCGATGCGCGTGCCCGCCCGCGTCTGACCGTCCTGCGTCGTCCAGGCCTTGGTGGTGATGTCATCCAAAGTCAGGTTGGCAGCAATCTGGGTGGGCGAGCCGATGGTCAACATCTCCTCGAAGATGCGCCGCACCACCGCCGCCTCGGTTTCATTGATGACCAGCAGGCGGTTGTCGACGTCGTAGCCCAGGGGGGGCACGCCACCCATCCACATCCCCTTGCGCTTGCTGGCGGCTATCTTGTCGCGGATGCGCTCGCCGGTGACCTCGCGCTCAAACTGAGCGAAGGACAACAGGACGTTGAGCATCAGCCGACCCATCGAGGTGGTGGTGTTGAACTGCTGCGTGACCGACACGAACGACACGCCGTGGCGCTCAAACACCTCGACCATCTTGGAGAAGTCGGCAAGGCTACGCGTCAGGCGGTCGATCTTGTAGACCACCACGATGTCGATCTGGCCGCGCTCGATGTCGGCCATCAGGCGCTTTAGCCCCGGCCGGTCCGTGTTGCCGCCGGAGAAGCCGGGGTCGTCGTAATCGTCGGCCACCGGAATCCATCCTTCTGCGCGTTGGCTGGCGACGTAGGCGTGGCCAGCCTCCTTCTGCGCGTCGATGGAGTTGAATTCCTGGTCGAGTCGTTCATCCGACGACACCCGGCAGTAGACGGCGCAACGTTTGCGTGCCTTGGGAGAGGCGATTTGGGTGGCGTCGCTCATTGCGCACCTGCCTTGCCGGTCAGGCCGAAGAACAGTGGCCCCGACCAGTGCGTGCCGGTGATCTGCCGGGCCACGGCTGTCAGGCTCTTGAAGGTGCTGCCCTCGTACTCGAACAGACCTTCGGCGGTGACCGCCACCTTGTGCTCGCGGTCGCCCCATTCGCGCAGCAGCACCGTGCCGGGCGCGAAGTTGGTGTCGCGCGGCCGTGCCCGCAGCTTGATCTTGGAATGCTTGGCACCGATGGCCTCCAGGCGCTGGCGCGTGTTGTGCGCCAGACCGCCGAAGGCTTCCTCCTGCATCTTGTAGGCGATGCGCGACTCGATGAAGACGCGGTTGGGGTTGATGGGGCGGCTGCTGAAGTACCGATCCCACACTGGCCACAACTCGGCGATGGGCAGGCTCGATAGCTCCGCGATCCGCGCGGCGACTGATGCTTGTTTCTCGTTCATCACAAACTCTCCTGTTGATAGGGGGTTGTATGAACGCGCTGGTCGGGCAGGAAGCCAAGGCCAACTTCTCTCTGTTTTGGCGCTTCTGCGACGACGGTGCGGACGATGGCGGCCGCAAGGATGGCGGTGATTTCACCAGCGCGGGCGCTGGCGGACATCTCCGAGGGAGATGCGAGTTCGAGGTTCTTCATGACGGCTCCGAGGAATTGCAACCGTCACAGATGATGTGCGCGATGTTCCGAAGCGGATGGCAATTCCGGGTAATCGGGCACACCTGGTGGCGTGGCCTCGATGCCCCGGCAGGCCTGTGGTGCCTGTCTGGCAGGGAACCGGATTGCGCGTTAACGAAACAGTTGACAGGCGCCGATCTGCTCGATACGATGGCGTCAATTAACTAATCACGCAATTGGGTCACAACATGGCATTTGGTGCCTACATCAGACAGAAGAGGGAGGCGAAGGGCATTCAGATGAATGACTTCGCCCGGCAGCTGGACATCTCCCCTGCCTACTGGTCGCGCATAGAGCGCGACATCGAGAAGCCGCCCAAGGACGAGCTGATCCGCAAGGCGGCAGAAATCCTTGGCGAGAATGTCGACGACGCCTTTGTTGAGGCCAGCCGCCTTCCGCCAGACATGCGCGACGACGTGGGGGGCCTGGTACGGATGTATCGCAAGCAAGCGACGGGGGACAAGTGAATGCCGGTGTTGACTCTTGGCTACCGGCATTGCGACCGAAAACGCCCCAGCTACATCAAGAATTCCGAGATTGAGGGCATCGCCGTCTTGGCCCGCCAGCAACTGGTGGATGCTGCTGCCGATGCCATCTCGCTCGCCACCCTGAGCGCCATCTCCGGCCTGAAGATCAACGGCGTGGTCTTCGACCTGTTCGTCGGCACCGGTGACGTCGTGCATGACGAGCGCGGGAACCCTGTCCTGGGCATCTGTGAGTACGATCCTGGCGTGCCGGACACCGCGATGGTGTCGGTGTCACCGGTTGGCGTGAACGCCAGCGAGGAGTTGGTACTGAGCACCCTCGGGCACGAGCTCGGCCACGCCATCTTCGATGCGCCAGGATGGATCGTGGATGCCAGCAAGGGGCCGGGTTTGTTCGATGAGCCCAGCGACGCGGCGCGGCGGGCCTACCGCACGACCACCCGTGACGTGGAGCACTTGGCGAAAGTCCAGCCCGTCGTCGAGGCGGCTGCGAGCCCCTCTCTGGCAATTCCAGGCCACACCACCAAGGAAGAATACTTCGCCGAGCTGCGTGCCAACGAGTTCATGGGGTCGTTGCTGGTGCCGCGCCAACGCCTGAATCTGGCGGTCGAAGAGTTGGCTCCGAAACACGGTGTGACGATCCACCGCAGCCCGTCGCTTGATCCCGATTTGCCCGGCACCTGCCTTCACCTGACGGCTGATGGAGATATCGGGTTCTTCGACATCGAATGTTTGCAGAAGGCCGTGGCCAAGCGCTTCGGCGTCAACCGACGCTTCATCCAGGTACGGATGGAGCGCTATGGTCTTCTAAAGCCGGGGGCCAAGATCGTCTGATCAACGCCTTCATCTCGCCGCCGACCGCGTGTCGGCATTTTTTGAACCGTTCAGTTAACCACTCGCGCAATCGCGCACTTCGTTTAGAAAAGGAAATTGCCTATGCCAGCAGACGAACAGATCACCGCCCAGGAACACGACGAGTCGACTGCCGCGCAGCAGCAGTCCTCGAAGCAGGTGCGACCCCGTCAATCGGACGATGGCCCGGAAATCCTGCCGTGCATGGAGCACTTCGTCACCGTGGTGCGCAAAGCCAAGCGTCCCGGCCTCGCCTTGCTCCTGGTCGAACGTGCCAGCGCCACTTCGCTGCCGGAACTGGCAGCGCTGACGGATGCGGCCAAAGGCATCCTCGCGGTGCAGTCCCGCAAGGCGATGTTCCACGCCGTCGCCAAACTTGGCTCGGACGTCCAGCAGCACATCGAGCGTGCGGCCGAGCGCGTGGTGCTGCTCGATGACGAATACGGCACGCAGGCCGTCCAATCCCTCCTTGACGACCAAGACGCCAGCGACGCTGCCGTCTTGGCCACGCCCAGTGACCGGTATAGCCGGGCCCTGCACCTCTGTCTGCGGCAGGATTTTCCGGAGGTCGGTGCCAAGCGCGATCAGCGCTTCGACAACGCCGAGCGCTTGCAGGTGATGCATCGCCAGTGGAAGAGCGAGAACTACTCCAGCCACTACCTCGGCCCGAAAGGCGTGGTGCCGAGCATTGATGCCGATGTTGAGGGTGTGTTGCGCGGGCGCATTTCGGCGCTGTTCCCGCAAGTGGCTTCTGACCAAATCCTCATCGAGCAGTTCACGCGCCGTGATCTTGCGCATGCCGACCGCTGCGGCGGCAAAGACACCGACGAGGTCGCGCCCGTGCTCTTGCACACCCTGACTGCAACTTTCAACGGATCGACGGCGCACTTCCGGCAGGTTGCCAACGGCGAGGTGGTCGAGCACGAAGAACCTGCAGCGATGTCGGCCAGCTTCTCGTGGGAGCCCGGCACCGGTGCGCTCGGTGTGTTCTGCGAAGACCGTGAGGTGCGCCGTGAACTGGCGACCATCTTCCGCGATGTCGTTTTGGCGTGCGACGGGGAGATCAACGACATGCCGATGCGCGAGTTCGACCTGTTCGGCTTCTCGACACCAGCGATGCTCAAGCGCATTGAGCAGGAGCGTGTGGCGGGCATTGAAAAAATCTCGATCCTGCAGATCAAAGTCGCCCGGCCCTTCGAGCAGCAAACCACCGACGCCGCCAATGGGCGTGATCTGATCCAGCACCTGTCGAGCACGATGCTGATCGGCAAGGATCGGCGCGACACCCGCCAGATTTATCAGGTCGCCTACGACGACTATGGCATCGACGACCTGACGGGTTACACGCTGGCGCAGGTGAAGCTGGTGTTCCGAATGGCCAAACAGCCGCACCGCAAGGCCCACAACGTTGCTGTCCAAATCACGTCGCCGAACGGCCTGAACGACAAGAGCAAGACCGAGGATGACCGCAAGCGCGTGCTGGAACAGCTCACGCGAATTGGGGTGCTCCGTGAGTTCTGATGACGCTACCGCGAAGTCGGCACATCTGAGCTTTCTGGCAGCGCTGGAGCGGCTGCCCCGGGTCGATTCCCGCGTCAGGGCGGCCGAGCTCGGGCGATGCAGACCAACGTTTCTGCAGCGACGATGGATCACGGAAGAGGACTACCTCACACATCTGATGGTGCCCGTCCTGGATTCTGAGCAGGAAGTCGAGGTTGAGATCGATCACGACGCGGCGGTGTACCGGTACCGCAGTCCCCAGCAGCGGTCACGAACGGTTGAGCGACCTCTTGCCGACATCGCGCTGTATACCTTCCAAGTGGATGCGTGGCTCGCCGACTTGGCATCCTTGATCGGCATCGAAGATCGACGACGATCCGACCGTCGACATCGCGTGCCGGGCCACCTGTGGCACCTCGGGGAAGTACGAATCGCTTGCACACACGACTTTGCCCCGGTGTTCGTTGCCAGAGCGTGGGAGCGTGCTCCTGTTGCCGCGATGACCTCGGTGTTGAGCGACCCAATCTGGTCGCGTGGCGGCATCGTATTGCGGCATCAGCGAGATCCCGTTGATCTGCCCCGTGACCATGTCATGCGCGTGCTGGACGAGTTCGTTCGCGTGGACGACGGCCAGGACGTTTTCGACGCGAGCGCATTCGACAGGGTGCTGCGTGGCTACGTCACGCCCAGCGGTGCGCCAGAGCCGGTTGAGTTCTTCCAAGGCAATCGACTGAAGCTGCCCCACTTCACCGAGTCGCGTGAGCTGTCTGCGGAGCGCGCCAAGATCGTCAAGCAGATGTGGAGTGCCGACGGGAAGAACGCGCCAGAGGTGTCCTGGGCCGAGGTCAACAGGATCGCCAATACCGGCTACCAGTCGTTCGATGACGCCTTCGGCGGAAAGGCTGAACGCGAGGACGTGATCGCATTGGTCAAGCGCGGCAAATACCGACTGCGACGCAACACATAAACGCGCCCATAAATCAAACCAGACACGGGCCATAAACCCGTGCGGAGACTTCGATGTGCCCATTTCATCTAGGAGGCACATCGAAATGCAAACTCAAGTTCCATCAATCGAATCCGGTCGGAATCCCCGCCGGATGAATCCCGGCGGTGCAGCCTGCATCGCGCTCGACGAAAACGAGCTCGCCATCCGCTGGGGGCTCTCCGTCAAGACGCTGCGCCGCTGGCGTCAAGAGCAGCTCGGCCCGATCTACTGCAAGCTCGGTCGCCGGGTCACCTACCTCCTGCACGAAATCGAAGCCTTCGAGCGCCGCGTCTCGCGCTACTCGAGCTTCACTCGTGCGTACCAGTGAGGAGGACGGCCATGAGCGATCTGACCATCTTCCCCGTCGACATCGCTGAGATGTCTGTGAGCCAACTGGCCGCGCTGCCGGCCGAGCAGAAGCGCGAGGTCGACAAGAACCTTGATGCTGCCATCGACTGGCTAAAGAAGGCTCGCACCAAGTTCGATGCGGCGCTGGAACAGTGCTACGGCGAGCAGGCCCGTGTCGCACTGCGTGAATCCGGCCGTGACTTTGGTACCGCCCACATCAGCGACGGCCCGATGCACATCAAGTTCGAGCTGCCCAAAAAGGTCAGCTGGAACCAGAAACAGTTGGGCGAAATCGCCGAGCGCATCGTGGCCTCGGGCGAGAAGGTCGAGGGCTACCTCGACGTCAAGCTCTCCGTGTCCGAGTCCCGGTACATCAACTGGCCGCCTGCGTTGCAGCAGCAGTTCGCGGCCGCCCGCACGGTCGATTCCGGCAAGCCGTCCTTCACCTTGAGCACCGACGGGGGTGAGGCATGAAAAAGCTCCCCATCGTGTCCGCCATCGAACGCATGGCCGAGCGCAAGGGCGTGAAGCTGCTGATGCTGGGCAAGTCCGGCATCGGCAAGACGTCCCGGCTCAAAGACCTCGACCCCGCCACCACGCTGTTCCTTGACATCGAGGCAGGCGACTTGGCGGTCGCCGACTGGCCGGGCGACACCATCCGCCCGGCGTCCTGGCCCGAGAGCCGCGACTTCTTCGTGTTCCTCGCAGGCCCGGACAAGTCGCTGCCGCCGGAGAGCGCGTTCTCGCAGGCGCACTACGACCACGTCATCGAGAAGTTTGGCGATGCGACGCAGCTTGGTCGCTACCAGACCTTCTTCCTTGACTCGATCACGCAACTGTCTCGCCAGTGCTTTGCGTGGTGCAAGACGCAGCCCGGGGCGGTCAGTGATCGTTCCGGCAAGCCCGATCTGCGCGCGGCCTACGGGCTGCTCGGCCAGGAAATGATCGGCGCGTTGACCCACCTGCAGCACGCCCGTGGCAAGAACGTGGTGTTCGTGGCGATCCTCGATGAGCGACTGGATGACTTCAATCGCAAGGTGTTCGTCCCGCAGATCGAAGGCAGCAAGACCAGCCTGGAGCTGCCCGGCATCGTCGATGAGGTCGTGACGCTGGCCGAGATCAAGGCCGAGGACGGTAGCTCCTACCGCGCCTTCGTCACGCACACCGTCAATCCCTACGGCTTCCCGGCCAAAGACCGCAGCGGTCGTCTCGACCTGCTGGAGCCGCCGCATCTCGGCGCGCTGATCGCCAAGTGCGCGGGCGCAGTTCCCACGCCCGCCAGCGCCGCCAACCCCGCACACATCGAATCTCAGGAGTAATCGCAATGACCGCATGGAATGACTTCAATGACGCCGACTCTCAGCAATCCGGCTTCGATCTGATCCCCAAGGGCACCGTCGTGCCGGTGCGCATGACCATCAAACCGGGTGGCTATGACGACCCCGAACAAGGCTGGGGTGGCGGCTACGCCACCGAGTCGTTCGAGACAGGTTCTATCTATCTGGCCGCCGAGTTCGTGGTCACCGCTGGCGACCATGTCAAACGCAAGATGTGGAGCAACGTCGGACTTCTCTCGAAGAAGGGTCCGACCTGGGGCCAGATGGGGCGCAGCTTCATCCGCGCCGCGCTCAACAGTGCTCGCAACGTCCACCCGCAGGACAACAGCCCGCAGGCCGCCGCCGCGCGCCGCATCAATGGCTTCGCCGAACTGGATGGTCTGGAGTTCCTGGCGCGCGTCGACATCGAGAAGGACGCCAAGGGCCAAGACCGCAACGTGGTCAAGCTGGCAGTCGAGCCCGATCACCCCGACTACGCCAAATTGAAGGGCGTGCCGCCGAAGGGCAGTCCGGGCGGTGGCAACTCCGGCGCTCCGGCGCAAGCGGCTCCTGCCTACGCCGCGCCTACCCCGCAACGCGCGCCAGTGACGGGCAAACCGTCCTGGGCTCAGTGAGGAAGCGGCCATGAATACAACCGTCTTCACTGCCAGCCACTACGGCGTCGTGCGTTTCGGCGATCTGCAATGCGAGGCCGTCGTCCTCAAGGGCGGCGAGCGCGGCTACGTTCGTCGCCAACTGGCCAAGCTGCTGGGCTTCCACGAGACGCACAAGGGTGGCCGATTTGCCCGGTTTCTGGCCGATTTCGCGCCTAACTCCTTGTCGGCATTGGAGAAAACTCGTGAGCCGATTCTGTTGCCATCAGGTCGGCAGGCGCAGTTCTTCCCGGCGGGGATCATTGCGGACGTCGCGTCGGCGGTGGTCAGCGCCGCCATCAACGGCACGCTGCACAAGGCCCGCCAGGGCATCGTGCCCAACTGCATGAAGATCATGCGCGCGCTGGCCACCACCGGCGAGGTCGCGCTGATCGACGAGGCGACGGGCTACCAGTACCACCGCGCGCCTGACGCGTTGCAGGAACTGATCTCCGAGCTGCTGCGCCAGTCGTGCTCTTCGTGGGAGCGCCGCTTCCACCCGGATTACTACCGCGCCCTCTACCGGCTGTTTGGCTGGAAGTACCAGGGCCACGACCAGAACCCGCCCCACGTTGTTGGCCAGATCACGCAGCGCTGGGTCTATGGGCCGGTGTTGCCCGCCACGCTGATTGACGAGATCCGTGCTCGCAAGGGCATCTCGCAAAAGCACCACCAGTGGCTGTCCGATCAGGGCCTCGCCCGTCTGGAAACGCAGATTCACGCGGTCACCGCCATTGCGCGCAGCTCGACCTGCTACCGCGACTTCGACCGCCGTTGCGAAGCGGCCTTCGCAGGCGGCTCGCTGCAGTTGGGCCTGCTCGCGGAAGACTTTGAGGAGGTGGCGTGAAATGCTGGGTCTGCAAACGACAGGCCCGGGGATTCGGTCACACCGACAACCGACACGGTGTCGGCGATCCTCGGCGCTACCCCATCGACTGGGTGTTCTGCTCGCAGCGCTGCCAGACCGCGTTCCACGCGATGTATGGCAACTGGCTGCGCGCCAAGGATGGTCGCACCGACATCAAGGGGGTCACCATGATCGATCCCTCTGATATCGAGCTGGCCGCCATGCGCAAGTGCCTCAAGTCCTTCGGCGAGGCGGCGGGCGAGATCGGTTTCACCAAACCGCTGGGCAACTACTCCGAAGCCGAGGCGCTGCAGGTGATCGACGCCATCGTCACTTGCTACACCGAGGCGATGGTTGAACACCACGAGGCGAGCAAGTACCCGCCCGTGCGCGGCATGACGCAGACGCCCGATCCCATGACTCCGAGTGCAGCCAATCCGTTCGCGGATCTGGAGGACGACCTGCCTTGGGAAGAACCGAAGGGGAAGAAGCCATGATGGACTTCAACTCCACGTCGAGCATCTCGGGGCAGATTACCTCGCTGGTCGACGCCGGGATGCAGCGGGCCCGAGCCAAGCAGTCCGAGCGCCAGTACCTTGGTGCCTCGCGGTTGGGCGCTGCCTGCGAGCGTGCGCTGCAGTTTGAGTACGCCAAGGCTCCCGTCGATCACGGCCGGGACACCCCGGGCCGGATGCTACGCATCTTCGAGCGCGGCCACGTCATGGAGGACTGCATGGTCGCGTGGCTGCGCGACGCCGGTTTCGACCTGCGTACCCGCAGGGCCGATGGCGAGCAGTTTGGCTTCTGCGTGGCTGATGGCCGTCTGCAGGGCCACATCGACGGTGTCATCGTCGATGGCCCGGAGGGCTTTGCCTACCCGGCGCTCTGGGAAAACAAGTGCTTGGGCTCGAAGTCCTGGCGCGAGCTGGAGAAGAACCGGCTCGCCGTGGCCAAGCCCGTCTACGCCGCGCAAGTGGCGATCTACCAAGCCTATCTCGAACTGCACGAGCACCCGGCGATCTTCACGGCGCTCAACGCCGACACGATGGAGATCTACACCGAGGCCGTGCCCTTTGACGCAGCCCTGGCCCAGCGCATGTCGGATCGGGCGGTGAAGGTCATCACGGCCACCGAAGCAGGCGAACTCCTGCCGCGCGCCTTCAATGATCCGACCCACTTCGAGTGCCGGATGTGCGCGTGGCAAGACCGCTGCTGGAGAACACAAGCATGACCGACAACAACACCCCGGCCACCGGCATCGAGCCGATGATCGATGCCAAGCAGGCGGCCGCCGCGTTGCGCCTGCCGTACTACTGGTTCGCCGATCACGCGATGCGCACCAAGTACCGGATTCCGCACTACCTGATGGGCGGTCTGGTGCGCTACCGCCTGTCCGATCTCTCTGCGTGGGCCACGCTTACCACCGCCGTCCAGGGCCGTGATGTCCAGGACGCGGACGCACCTGTCGAGGGAGCCGAATGATCGACTTCAACGACACAACCCAATCTGCGGAGCGCAACAGGGAGTCTGAACGAGACGAGATTCGCACCGAACTGCTGGCGCGACTGGAGTCGGTGCTGACCACGATGTTTCCGGCTGGCAAGAAGCGCCGTGGCAAGTTCCTGATCGGCGACATCCTCGGCAGTCCAGGTGACAGCCTAGAGGTGGTGCTCGAAGGTGAGAAGGTCGGTCTGTGGACGGATCGTGCCGACAACTCAGGCGGCGACATCTATGCGCTGATCGGCGGCTACTGCGGCATCGACGTTCACAGCGACTTTCCCCGCGTGCTGGACGCCGCTGCTGACCTGCTCGGGCGCTCGCGGTCGCTACCGATGCGTAAAGTCAAGAAGGAAGTACCGGTCGACGATCTCGGTCCAGCCACGGCCAAGTGGGATTACCTGGACGCCACAGGCAAGCTGATTGCGGTCGTCTACCGCTACGACCCACCCGGTCGCAAGAAGGAGTTCCGGCCGTGGGATGCCAAGCGACGCAAGATGGCTCCGCCTGAGACACGTCCGCTTTACAACCAGCCGGGGCTCCTGTCGGTAGACACAGTCGTCCTGGTTGAAGGTGAGAAGTGCGCACAGACGCTGATCGGCTTTGGCATTTGTGCCACCACTGCGATGCACGGAGCCAACGCGCCGGTTGACAAAACCGACTGGTCGCCGCTGGCAGGCAAATCTGTGCTCATCTGGCCCGACAAGGACAAGCCGGGTTGGGAATACGCGGATCGAGCCTCCCAGGCGCTGCTGCTGGCTGGTGCAAAGTCCTGCTACATCCTGTACCCGCCCGAGGACGCTGCTGATGGCTGGGATGCGGCCGATGCCAAGAACGAAGGCTTCGATGTCGCGGGCTTCATTGCTCATGGCCCGCGCCTTCAGATGCATCTCATATCGGACGACCCCGAGCGCGATCCGACAAGCGCTGGTGGCGGAATCGAGGACTCGGTATGGGGCACCGAGGACGCGCTGGCGCTGTCATTCACGCGCCGCTATCACCGCGACTGGCGCTATGTCGCGGGCTGGGGTCGGTGGCTGGTCTGGGATGGTCTCCGCTGGCGCACCGAGGACACCTTGGCTGCCGCCGATCTCATCCGCCACGTCTGTCGTCACGCTGCTATCAACGCCAACAACCCCAAGGTCGCGGCCAAACTTGCGGCATCCAGCACCGTGGGCGGTGTCGAACGGCTGGCACGGGCGGATCGCAGGCACGCGGCCACGACCGACGAATGGGATGCAGATCCGTGGCTGCTCAACACACCTGGTGGCGTCGTCGACCTTAAGACCGGACGTCTACGCCCACACGACCGCGCCGACCGGATGACCAAGATCACCACGGCCACACCCGGTGGCGACTGCCCAACTTGGCGGCAGTTCCTCGATGAGGTCACGGGTGGTGACAAGGAGCTGCAGGTCTATTTGCAGCGGATGGTGGGCTACGCGCTGACCGGATCTACCCGGGAGCACGCCCTATTTTTCCTGTACGGCACTGGCGCGAATGGCAAGTCGGTGTTCGTGAACACGTTGGCCACCATCCTCGGCGATTACGCCACCAACGCGCCGATGGACACGTTTATGGAAACGCGCACCGACCGGCATCCGACCGACATGGCCGGTCTGCGTGGGGCGCGCTTCGTGGCGGCAATTGAGACCGAGCAGGGGCGGCGCTGGGCAGAGTCGAAGGTCAAGAACCTGACCGGGGGCGACAAGATCTCTGCGCGCTTTATGCGGCAGGACTTCTTCGAGTTTTTCCCTCAATTCAAGTTGTTCGTCGCGGGCAATCACAAGCCTGCCATTCGCAACATTGACGAGGCGATGAAGCGACGGCTGCACCTGATCCCCTTCACGATCACCGTGCCGCCCGAGCGACGAGACAAGCACCTGCAGCAGAAATTGCTGGCCGAGCGCGACGGCATCCTGGCCTGGGCGGTACAGGGATGCCTCGACTGGCAACGCCTGGGACGTCTCGATCTCCCGCAGCAAGTCGTCGACGCCACTGAGGAGTACTTCGAAGCCGAGGACGCGTTGGGCCGGTGGCTGGATGAGCGCTGCGTTCGTGTGGCCACTGCGAAGTCTTTGACTGCCGAACTGTTCAACGACTGGAAGCTGTGGGCCGAGGCAGCGGGTGAATTCATCGGCTCGCAACGCCGCTTCTCCGATCTGCTCATCACCAGGGGCGTGGAGAAGTGGCGCAACGGCATGGGCGTGCGCGGGTTTCAGGGGATCGGGCTCAAGACCCCGCCCACGGCCGCCTACACGCCTTATGCCGACAACTGATCTCTATGGAAACCGCATCGTCTGACGCAGCTGACGCTGTTCCTCGTAACTCTCTACACGCGTGCGTGACGCGCACCTCATGGAGTGTTTCGACTGACTGCGTCGGCTGCGTCAGACAGAAGCGCGAAAGGATAAAAAGCATGAACACGACAATCCTGGCCCTTGATCTGGGCACACACACCGGGTGGGCTCTGCAGCACCTGGACGGCACCATCACCAGCGGCACGGAGCACTTCAAGCCGCAGCGATTTGAAGGCGGCGGGATGCGTTTCCTTCGATTCAAGCGCTGGCTCAACGAACTGCTGTCGGTCAGCAATCACATCAACGCGGTGTTCTTCGAGGAAGTTCGGAGGCACGCTGGCGTTGACGCGGCGCACGCCTACGGCGGATTCATGGGGCACCTGACTGCGTGGTGTGAACATCACAACATCCCCTACCAGGGCGTTCCGGTCGGCACGATCAAGAAGCACGCAACCGGCAAAGGCAACGCGGGCAAGGACGAAATGATCACGTCCGTCCGCGAGCGTGGTCACACCCCAGTCGACGACAACGAAGCCGACGCACTGGCCCTGCTGCACTGGGCAGTCGAGACGCAGGAGGTGTGACGTGAAGGTTCCGACACCCCAATACCGCTGCCCCCTTGGTCGGCTGCAGCCACAAGCCACCGATCTGGACGTCATCAAGGAACGTGGCTGGCGTGATCAACACATCCTGGTGGTCAACGCGTCCGACGACCGTCTGGACTTCATCGAACGCGAGATCGTGCGACGCATTGGTGAACGTCTGTACGGGCTGGGAGGGACGCGTCATGGCTGAGTGGACAAGCGACGACGTGGCAGCACGCTTCGAAGAGGCCGCCACCACCGGACGACGCCTGCCCCCTGTACGTGTGCAGGGCTACTTCAATTGTTGGCCCGCCTTCGTTCGCAAGGAGTGGGAAGCCTTTGCTGCCGACGAGAAGGTGTACCGACCCTTCCCACCAAGCCCCGAGGCCATCGACCGGATGCTGGAGACGATGCGCTGGGTGCAGTGGCTCGAGGTCGAGCAGCGCCATCTCGTGTGGATGCGGGCCAAGCGCTACGGCTGGAGGGACATCACGATTCGCTTTGCCTGCGACCGGACGACGGCGTGGCGGCGTTGGCAGAGGGCAATGGAGATCGTGGCTGCGAACCTCAACAGCGAAGGCGTGCGGTTGCCTTCCAAAAACGTGGGCAATTTAGGGTAATGCTTGCCGCGCTTGTCCCTGCTTTGCCTTGCTTGTCCGTTTCGAGGCCCGCCAGCCCTGCAACAAAACAGCCCGGTCGGGGGTAGTATTTCGGCTATCTTCTGGACAGCGGTGACGGTTGAGGCGATAGGCCCAGGCAAAAGGGGTCCTTCCTTCCCAAATCGCAATGCGGGGGGCGCGAGCGCGGCATTCGCCTAGCGTCCGACTGCAAACCAAGGTTTGCAGGGTTTGCAGTTTGCACCCACCCCAGTCCGCACCCATCACGAGCCCGCCCACGGTTTCCCGTCGGCGGGTTTTTTTTTGAGGAACCGATTCTGAACACGCTCAACGTCGAGTACCGTAAGGTCGAGGCGCTGATCCCCTACGCCCGCAATCCACGCACGCACACTGACGAGCAGGTGGCCAAGATCGCCGCCAGCATCGTCGAGTACGGCTGGACGAATCCGGTGCTGGTGGACGGCGACAACGGGATCATCGCGGGCCACGGTCGTCTGGCCGCCGCGCGCAAGCTCGGGCTGGATCAGGTGCCGGTCATAGAACTGGCGCACCTCTCGCCCACGCAGAAGCGTGCCTACGTCATCTCTGACAACCGGCTGGCGCTCGACGCCGGTTGGAACGAGGAGATGCTGGCGCTGGAGATGGCCGAGCTGTCCGAGGCCGGGTACGACCTTGCGTTGACCGGTTTCGAGGATGCTGAGATCGAGGCCTTGCTCGCTGACGAGGTGGAAACCGATGACGCCGACCAGGAGGCAGATGCCGACGAACCGGACGCTGCTGATGATGTGCCGGATGCCCCTGTGGTGCCGGTGTCCCGCACCGGCGATGTCTGGGCCATCGGCTCCCACCGTCTGATCTGTGGCGATGCCACCGACCCGACAGCAGTCGCCACGCTGATGCAGGGCGATGCGGCCCGGCTGTGCTTCACCTCACCGCCTTACGGCAACCAGCGTGACTACACCAGCGGCGGTGTCAAGGATTGGGATGGCCTGATGCGCGGCGTATTTGCCAACGTGCCAACGGCCGACGACGGCCAGGTGCTGGTCAACCTCGGGTTGATCCACCGCGACAACGAAGTCATCCCGTATTGGGATGCGTGGCTTGGCTGGATGCGCACGCAGGGTTGGCGGCGCTTCGCGTGGTACGTCTGGGATCAAGGACCGGGGATGCCCGGAGACTGGGCTGGTCGCTTTGCGCCGAGTTTCGAGTTCGTATTTCACTTCAACCGCGCCAGCCGCAAGCCCAACAAGATCGTGCCCTGCAAGCACGCGGGCCAGGAGTCGCACCTGCGTGCCGATGGCTCGTCCACGGCGATGCGCGGCAAGGACGGCGAGGTCGGCGGCTGGACGCACAAGGGGCAGCCGACGCAGGACACCCGGATTCCCGACTCGGTGATCCGCGTGATGCGTCACAAGGGCAAGATCGGTCAGGACATCGACCACCCGGCTGTGTTCCCGGTGGCGTTGCCGGAGTTCGTGATCGAGGCCTACACGGACGCAGGCGACATCGTGTTCGAACCTTTTGGCGGCAGCGGCACGACGATGCTGGCCGCGCAGCGCACCGGTCGTGTGTGTCGCAGCGTTGAGATCGCGCCGGAGTACGTGGACGTCGCCATCAAGCGCTTCCAGCAGAACCACTCCGGCGTGCCCGTCACGTTGCTGGCCACCGGCCAATCCTTCGATGACGTCGCCAGTGAACGTCTGGCCACCACGGAGGTAGCGCAATGACCGCCTCGTGGTTTGCCGACAAGATCGAGCAGTGGCCGACCGCCAAACTGCTGCCCTACGCCCGCAATGCGCGCACCCACTCGGACGATCAGGTGGCGCAGATCGCTGCCTCGATTGCCGAGTTCGGATTCACCAATCCGATCCTCGCCGGTAGCGATGGTGTCATCGTGGCCGGGCACGGACGGCTTGCTGCTGCGCAGAAGCTCGGGCTGGCGGTGGTGCCGGTGGTGGTGCTCGATCATCTGAGCGCGACGCAGCGCCGGGCCCTGGTGATCGCGGACAACCGCATCGCCGAGAACGCGGGCTGGGACGACGCGATGCTGCGCATCGAGATCGCGTCCCTTCAGGATGACGACTTCGACGTGTCGCTGACCGGCTTCGATGCCGATGCACTTGCGGAATTGATGGCGGGCGACGAGCCGGATGGCGAAGGCGAAACCGATGACGATGCGGTGCCCGAGGTGTCAGAGACACCCGTCTCGCGCCCGGGCGATGTCTGGCTGCTCGGTGGCCACCGTCTGCTGTGTGGCGACTCCACTGTGGCTGAGAGCTACGACCGGGTTCTCGATGGCGAGCCGGTGGATATGGTCTTCACCGACCCGCCGTACAACGTGAACTACGCCAACAGCGCCAAGGACAAGATGCGCGGCAAGGATCGCGCGATCCTGAACGACAACCTCGGCGACGGCTTCTACGACTTCCTGCTGGCGGCGTTGACGCCGACCATCGGGAACTGCCGGGGCGGCATCTACGTGGCGATGTCGTCCAGCGAACTGGATGTGCTGCAGGCAGCGTTCCGTGCCGCCGGTGGAAAGTGGTCGACGTTCATCATCTGGGCCAAGAACACCTTCACGCTGGGCCGGGCCGACTACCAGCGCCAGTACGAGCCAATCTTGTACGGATGGCCCGAGGGCGCGCAGCGTCACTGGTGCGGCGACCGCGACCAGGGTGACGTCTGGAACATCAAGAAGCCGCAGAAGAACGACCTGCATCCGACGATGAAGCCGGTGGAGTTGGTCGAGCGCGCGATACGCAATTCGAGCCGACCGGGCAACGTGGTGCTCGACCCGTTCGGGGGCTCCGGCACGACGCTGATCGCCGCCGAAAAGTCAGGGCGGCTGGCACGGCTGATCGAACTCGACCCTAAGTACGTGGACGTGATCGTGCGGCGCTGGCAGGAATGGGCTGGCAAGCAAGCCACCCGCGAGTCGGATGGCGCGCTGTTCGATGATCAGGCGGCGAGCGACTCCTCGTTGATCTCGCAGTGAATCACAAAGCCCGTCAGGTAAGGCAGGCCGCGCGGGATGCCGTACTGCTTGCTGGTCTGGCGGCCAATCGTCCAGCCCATCCACTGTTGGGTGGCGGCGTTGATCGCGTCCGCTAGGGTCTGGCCCTGGTACAGCCCGTTTTGCACATCGTCCGCAAAGTGGCGTCCGTGGCGGCTGTCGAGGAAGACCTGGACTGATTCGAGGGGCTGGCTGGTGGCGTCCGAGATGGCCCTCATCGCCAGGGGCCACGCGGTGCTGGCGTGTTCGTTCATCGTGCCCCAGAAGCCCCAGGCTTCGTTCTGGGTGGCGGGGATCTGTTGGTTGGTGTTCATCTCTGGCTCCTTGGGGTTGATCGTTGCGACACCCGTAGTAACGCGCTGTTCGATTGAGAAGCCAAGCTGTTCTTGGCTTCTTTCTCAATCTATTTCGATCACCCGAGACGGGCCACGTAGCGTGCGTAGTCGCCGCCCTCTGGATTCACGTAAAGGTAGGGGCGACCCGGTGCGGTGACCTCGACGCAAAGATAGCCGTCACAAGTGCCGCCACCTTTGCCACGCAGCCAGTCGCGCGATACCAACAGGCTGCGGGCAAAGGCATCGAACTCGTCGACGGTGAGTTCCTTCGTCTCGGTGACGTAGACCTTGGTCTGACCCTGGCCGCCAACTTCGTCCAAGTCGGCAGGCTTGCGGGCAAACGGCAATCGGACGCTCAACTCCTCGACCTGCAAGGTGGTGTCGCCAAACTGAAGGGTGCGAGGCGTGCGTTCGATGGTGATGGTCATGGTGCTCATGGATGTTCTCCTGGGTGTTGGCGTGGCGATCAGGCTTCTGCGGCGATCCGGTAGACCCGCTCGCCACCTTGGGCCTTGTCCGAGACGATGGTCAGGCCAAGCTTCTTCTTGAAGGCTCCGGCAAAGGTGCCGCGCACCGTGTGCGCCTGCCAGCCGGTGGTCTCGCAGATCTGCTGCACCGTTGCCCCTTCGGGGCGCCGCAGCATCTGGATCACGGTGGCCTGCTTGCTGTTCTCGCGGGTGCGAGGTTTGGCGGCCGCCTTTTCTTGCGCCCACGTGGCCTCGGCTGCCGTCACGGCTGCGTCGAGTTCGGAGTCGGCGGTCACTGGCGCAGGCGCAGGCCGGGCGCGCCCCATCGCGTCGTAGCCCTCGGCTGCAACGAACCAGTGGGTGCCGTCGGAGGTGATCAGCGCGCGGTTGAAAAGGCCATCGAGCACCTTCTTGCGTGCCCCGCCTTTGATGTTTTCGGGGAACCAGTCGATCTTGCCGTCGGTGTGTTCGAGGGCGTAGGCCAGGATCGCGTGCTGCGCCGGGGTCAGTTGGGTGGTGGTCATTTGCTTCTCCTTCGGAGGGGTTGATGGGGTGACGTGATGAACGCGCTGTTCGGGAGTGAAGCCAAGCGCTTTCTGCTTGGCTTCGACGGTTCTTGATCAGTTGTTGGCCTTGTCCGACTTCGCCGCCTTGCGGCCCTGTTCGACGCCTGCGTTGAACGCGGCTTCAAGGGCGTCGCGCAGGCACCAAACCGCCACGTCGTGGAAGTCGAGGCTGTCCGACTTGCGGGTTTCCAGGGTTTCGATGCCCAGCTTGCTTTGCGCGATCTGGGTCAGGAGTTGTTCGAGCTTGCTCATTGCTGCGTCCTTTGATGGTGTTGATGACGTCCGTATGAACGCGCTGTTCCAGAGAGAAGCCAAGCTGATTTCGAGTGAATGACGAACAAATGATTGAAGGGGCAACCGGTTCTCAAAATGGGCATTTCGATTCGCGCTTACGCCCGTCACCGTGGTGTGACCGACACCGCTGTTCACAAGGCAATTCGCGCAGGTCGGATCACGCCGGAGACTGACGGCACCATTGATGCCGACCGTGCTGATCGCGAGTGGGCTCGCAACTCCGATGTGCCGAAGACCGGTACGCGGGCCAAGGCCGCAAAGGTCGCCGTGCCGGAAGGCGGTACCGGTGTTGGCGGTGATGGGCCTGCGGCCCTACCCACTGGCGGCGCGTCCCTGCTTCAGGCGCGCACGGTCAATGAGGTCGTCAAGGCGCAGACCAACAAGGTGCGTCTGGCCCGGCTGAAGGGCGAGTTGGTGGATCGGCCGCAGGCCATCGCCCACGTTTTCAAGCTGGCGCGCTCCGAGCGCGATGCGTGGCTGAACTGGCCAGCGCGCATCTCGGCGCAGATGGCGGCCAAGCTCAATATCGATCCGCACACGATGCACGTCGCCCTGGAGGCGGCGGTACGTGAGCACCTGCAGGAACTGGGCGAACTGCGGCCCCGGGTGGACTGATGCTGGATGTTGAATACGAAGGCGCTGCCGAAATCGAGCGCGCGTGGCGTGAAGGGCTTACGCCCGATCCTCTGCTCTCGGTGTCCGAATGGTCGGACCGCCACCGGATGCTCTCCAGCAAGGCATCCGCCGAGCCAGGACGCTGGCGCACCAGCCGCACGCCGTACCTGAAGGCGATCATGGACTGCCTGTCACCGACTTCGCCGGTCGAGCGCGTGGTGTTCATGAAAGCCGCACAGCTCGGTGCGACCGAGATGGGTTCGAACTGGATCGGCTACGTGATCCACCACGCGCCGGGGCCGATGATGGCGGTATGGCCGACGGTGGATATGGCCAAGCGCAATTCCAAGCAGCGGATCGATCCGTTGATCGAGGAGTCGGCGGCGCTGAGCGAACTGATCTCCCCGGCACGGTCACGCGACTCGGGCAACACCATCCTGGCCAAGGAGTTCCGGGGCGGTGTTCTGGTGATGACCGGGGCCAACAGCGCGGTCGGACTGCGCTCGATGCCGGTGCGGTATCTGTTCCTCGACGAGGTAGACGGCTATCCACTGGACGTCGAGGGCGAAGGCGATGCGATCTCGCTGGCGGAGGCGCGCACGCGAACTTTCGCTCGGCGCAAGATCTTCATCGTGTCGACGCCGACGATCTCGGGGGCGTCGGCCATTGAGCGCGAGTACGAAGCCAGTGACCAGCGCCGCTACTTCGTGCCGTGCCCACATTGCTCGCATCGACAGTGGCTGCGCTTCGAGCAGTTGCGATGGGAGAAGGGTCAACCGGACACGGCGGCGTACATCTGCGAATCGTGCGACGAGTCGATTGCCGAGCACCACAAGACCTGGATGCTGGAGCACGGCGAATGGCGCGCGATGATCAGCGACGGCACCGGCAAGACGGCGGGGTTTCACCTGTCGTCGCTTTACAGCCCGGTGGGCTGGCGCGGTTGGCGCGACATTGCCGCCGCGTGGGAAAGCTCGGTGAACAAGGAATCGGGGTCGGCGGCCGCCATCAAGACCTTCAAGAACACCGAGCTGGGTGAGACCTGGGTCGAGGAAGGCGAAGCGCCCGACTGGCAACGGCTGGTCGAGCGCCGCGAGGAATACCGGATCGGCACGGTGCCACCGGGTGGATTGCTCCTGGTGGGCGCTGCCGACGTGCAGAAGGATCGCATCGAGGCATCGATCTGGGCGTTTGGGCGCGGCAAGGAATCCTGGCTGGTCGAACACCGCGTGCTGATGGGCGACACCGCCCGCGACGCAGTGTGGAAGCGACTGGCCGAGTTGCTTGCCGAAAACTGGACGCACGCCTCGGGCGCGGCGATGCCGCTGGCCCGTTTCGCCCTTGACACCGGCTTTGCGACGCAGGAGGCCTACGCCTTTGTGCGTGCCTGCCGTGACCCGCGCGTGATGCCGGTCAAAGGGGTGCCGCGCGGCGCAGCCCTGATCGGCACGCCGACGGCCATCGATGTTTCGCAAGGCGGCAAGAAGCTGCGCCGGGGCATCAAGGTGTTCTCGGTGGCGGTCGGCATCGCCAAGTTGGAGTTCTACAACAACCTGCGCAAGGGCGCGGACGTCAGCGAGGACGGCGTGACCACCGTCTACCCGACGGGGTTCGTCCACCTGCCAAAGATCGACGCCGAGTTCATCCAGCAGCTCTGCGCCGAACAGTTGATTACCCGCCGCGACCGCAACGGCTTCCCGGTGCGCGAGTGGCAAAAGATGCGCGAGCGCAATGAAGCGCTCGACTGCTACGTGTACGCCCGGGCGGCCGCATCGGCGGCGGGCCTGGATCGCTTCGAGGAACGCCACTGGCGCGAACTGGAGCGCCAACTCGGGATGGAACGGCCACCGGATGAGCCACCCCCGATTCAAGCATTCGACCCAGACGAGGCCACCCAACGAGGTGGCCTTTCTGTTTCTGCAACCCCATCACGGCGGCGGGTCATCCGAAGCCGCTGGCTTCGCTGATCCCCGCTGGCTGTCCTGATTTTCAGAGGAGTTTTCATGAGTCTTGCCACCCGTATCGAGAGCCTGGTCATCCGGGTCGCCCAGGAGTTCAACGACGTCCGGGCGACGGCGGGCAATCTCGCTGGCCTGTCCACCACCGACAAGTCGAGTCTGGTCGCGGCGATCAACGAACTGAAGGCGGCGGTGCTGTCCGCCACCGCCATCGACGACAGCCAGATCGCCACCTCCAGCACCTACTCGTCGAACAAGATCGTGTCGCTGCTCGACGCGCTCAAGGCCGACATTTTGGGTGGCGCGGACGCCGCCTACGACACCCTGGTGGAAATCCAGCAGTTGCTGCAGAACGGCACCACGGGACTGGATGCGCTTCTGGCCGCAGTCAATCTGCGCGTGCGTTTCGACGCGGCGCAGACCCTGACGGTGGCCGAGCAACTGCAGGCCCGCACCAACATCGGTGCGGTGGCGGCCAGCGATGTCGGGAACACCGATACCGACTTCGTCGTGATCTTTGACGGAGCGCTGGCCTGATGAGCCTCGCGTCCAGCATTGGCGCACTGGCGGCGCGCATTGGTTTCGAGGTCAAGACCAAGATCGACGCCACGCATCCAGGCCTCGCCCGGGTGTGGGTCAGCTTCGGCTACGTGGGCGGTCAGGTCGTGATCGCCAGTGCGCGCAATGTGGCCAGCGTCGTGCGCACGGCGGCGGGCCGGTACCGCGTGCATTTCGCCGTGGCGATGCCGGATGCGAACTACTGCTGGACGGCGCTCGCCCGCAGCAGCACCAACACCGGTCAGCAGCGCGTAGCCGTCGTGCGCGCCAGCTCCGACCTAAAGACGGCCCAGTACGTCGACATCTCCTGCGCGACGACCGCAGCGTCGTTCGACGACTCCTCCGAAATCAATCTCGTGGTGTACCGCTGATGGCCTACACAGAAGTCCAACTCCAGGCGCTGGAATCCGCGCTCGCCAAGGGCGAACACCGCGTCACCTTCGGCGACAAGACAGTCGAGTACCGCTCGGTCGATGACCTGAAGGCCGCGATTCGCGAGGTCAAGCGCGGCCTGTTGCAGCAGGCAGCCGAAACCGGCCTCTTGCCTGGCGCACCGCGCCAGATCCGGGTCACGACCTCGAAGGGGTTCTGATGGCTTGGTATTCCAAGATTCGAAGCCTCTTCGGTCAGTCTCCGGTTCACGAAGCGGCGGGCCGTGGCCGTCGCTCGCTGGCGTGGATGCCCGGCAACCCCGGCGCGGTCGCGGCAATGCTGGCGACCAATGCCGAACTGCGTGGCAAGAGCCGTGACCTCGTGCGCCGCAATGCCTGGGCGCAGGCCGGTATCGAAGCCTTCGTCGCCAACGCGGTCGGCACCGGCATCAAGCCCCAGAGCCTGTCGCCCGACGAGGCGTTCAAGGCTGAAGTGCAGGCGCTGTGGCGCGACTGGACGGCGGAGGCCGACGCCGCCGGGCAGACCGACTTCTACGGCCTGCAAGCCTTGGCCTGCCGCGCGATGCTCGAAGGCGGCGAATGCCTGATCCGCCTGCGGCCACGCCGTCCGGAAGATGGGCTGGTGGTGCCCCTGCAGCTCCAGTTGCTGGAGCCCGAGCACCTGCCGATCCATCTGAACACCGATCTGCCCTCGGGCAACGTGGTGCGCTCCGGAATCGAGTTCGACAGCCTCGGTCGCCGCGTGGCCTACCACCTGTACCGCTCGCACCCCGAAGACGGGCGACTGGCCCCGATGTCGGGCCAGGGTGGCATGGACACGGTGCGCATCGATGCAAAGGAAATCATCCACCTGTTCCGTGTGCTGCGTCCGGGCCAGATCCGAGGTGAGCCGTGGTTGTCGCGGGCCCTGGTCAAGCTCAACGAGCTCGACCAGTATGACGACGCCGAGTTGGTGCGCAAAAAAACCGCTGCGATGTTCGCCGGGTTCGTGACCCGCCAGAACCCAGAGGACAACCTGATGGGGGAAGGCGCTGCCGACAGCGATGGCATCGCGCTGGCCGGGCTGGAGCCGGGAACACTGCAGATTCTGGAGCCCGGCGAGGACATCAAGTTCTCCGACCCGGCCGACGTCGGCGGCTCGTATGGCGAGTTCCTGCGCACGCAGTTCCGGGCCGTCGCCGCAGCCATCGGCATCACCTACGAGCAACTGACCGGCGATCTGACGGGCGTGAACTACTCGTCCATCCGAGCCGGGATGCTGGAGTTTCGGCGTCGGTGCGAGATGGTGCAGCACGGCGTGCTGGTACATCAGATGTGCCGCCCGGTCTGGGCCGCCTGGATGAAGCAGGCCGTGCTCGCTGGTGCGCTCGAAGCGCCGGGCTTCGCGCGTGGCGGGACGGCGCGTCGCCGCCAGTACCTGCAGGTGAAGTGGATTCCCCAGGGCTGGCAGTGGGTCGATCCGGAGAAGGAATTCAAGGCGATGTTGCTGGCCATCCGCGCGGGCCTGATGAGCCGCTCGGAAGCCATCTCGGCCAATGGGTACGACGCCGAAGACGTCGACCGCGAGATTGCGGCCGACAACCAGCGCGCCGACGACCTCGGCTTGATCTTCGACTCCGACCCTCGCTACACGTCCAAAGACGGCGGCAGCGCCGAACCCAACCGCAGCGCCAACGCGCCGGACATCACCGGCAGCCAAACGTCTTCCTGAACGGCTGCCAGACCGCCTTCCACAAGGATTCCCATGACCGTGCTACCTCATCTGGCGGCGCGCCTGTTCGGCGTGCCGCTGGCGATCCATCGCCCGAAACTCGATGTCATCCTTTCGGTGCTCGGTGCGCGCATCGGCCTCGCCGACCTCGCCGCGCCCGTGGGTTACACGCCTGCGGCCCGCGCGCCCGGGCCTCCGAGCGGCAAGGTCGCAGTCATCCCGATCCACGGCACGCTGGTGCGCCGAACCTCGGGCATCGAAGCCGAATCGGGCCTCGCCAGCTACACCGGCATCGCCGCGCAACTGGATGCGGCGCTGGCCAGCCCTGAGATCGCCGCGATCCTGCTCGACATCGATTCGCCGGGTGGCGAGTCGGGCGGCGTGTTCGATCTGGCTGACCGCATCCGCGCGGCGTCGGAAGTGAAGCCCGTCTGGGCCGTGGCCAACGACATGGCGTTCTCTGCAGCCTATGCGCTGGCGTCAGCCGCCACCCGCGTGTTTGTCGCGCGAACCGGAGGCGTCGGCTCGATCGGCGTCATCGCCATGCACGTCGATCAGTCGGTGAAGGACGCCCAGGACGGCGTTCGCTACACCGCCGTGTTCGCGGGCGAACGCAAGAACGACCTCAACCCGCACGAACCGATCTCCAACGAAGCCCACGTCGTCCTCAAGGCCGAGGTGGACCGCATCTATGACCTGTTCGTCGAGACGGTCGCGCGCCATCGCGGCCTCGATGCGGACACCGTGCGCGCCACGGAAGCGGGTCTGTTCTTCGGCCCGGATGCCGTCGCCACCGGTCTTGCCGATGCCGTCGGCAGTCTCGACGACGCGCTCACGCAACTCACGCAATCGCTTTCCCCACTCCCGACTCAGGTGGCTCCGGCCAGCCAAGCGGGCTTTCTTCGCAACCACCAGATGGAGTCTTCCATGAATGATCGAACCGACCCCGCTGCTCCTGATCGGCCTCTTGCTGATCCTGCTGGCAGTCATCCTCAACCGTCCGCCACCGCCACCGCCACCGCGCTGAGCGTGGCGGACGCCGTCGAAATCGCCCAGACCTGCACGCTGGCCGGGCGCACTGACCTGATCGCTGGCTTTCTCGAAGCCCAGTCCTCGCCCGCCAAGGTGCGCAGCCAACTGCTCTCAGCACAGGCCGAAGCCAGTCCCGAAATCACCAGCCTGATCCGACCCGATTCGGCGGCCGATGCTGCGCGTATTTCCGCCACCAGTCCGCTGATCGACGCCGCCAAGCGGATCGCGGCGCAATCCACCAAGAAGGAGATCTGAGATGCCCGCTCTTGCCGAACTTCTGAACCTGGGCGACCTGCTCAAGTACGAAGCCTCAAACCTTTACTCGCGCGACCGTGTCACCGTCGCATCGGGCCAGAACCTGCCGCTGGGCACGGTCGTCGGCCTCGTTACCGCCACCGGGAAGTTCAAACAGATCGACCCTTCCGCCGAGGATGGCTCGCAGGTCGCCGCTGGCGTGCTGCTGCAGACCTGCGACGCCACCTTGATCGACCGCGATGACGGTCTCGTCGTTGCGCGCCACGCCATCGTCGCCCACCACGCGCTCGCGTGGCCCGACGCCATCACCACCGCCGAAAAACTCACCGCCATTGCGCAGCTCAAGGCGCTGGGCGTGCTCGTCCGCCAAGGAGCTTGACCATGAACAACCCCTTCAGCAATCCCGCCTTTTCGATGACGGCGCTGACCGCTGCCATCAACATCCTGCCCAACCGGTACGGGCGTCTGGAAGAACTGAACCTGATGCCGTCCAAGCCGGTACGTCAGCGCCAGATCGTCGTCGAGGAAATGAACGGCGTGCTCAACCTGCTGCCCACGCTGCCGCCGGGTTCGCCTGGCACGGTCGGCGTGCGCGGCAAGCGTAAGCTGCGCTCCTTCGTGGTGCCGCACATTCCGCACGACGACGTCGTGCTGCCCGAAGAAGTGCAAGGCATCCGCGCCTTCGGTTCGGAAACGGAAACCGAGACGGTCGCGGGCGTGATCGCACGCCATTTGGAAACCATGCGCAACAAGCATGCGATCACGCTGGAGCACCTGCGCATGGGCGCACTCAAGGGCGTGATCCTCGACGCGGACGGCTCGGTGCTCTACGACCTGTTCGATGCCTTCGATATCACCCAACAGGCGGTGGCCTTCGAGCTGGGCACGGCAGGCACCAACGTCAAGGCCAAATGCACCACGGTGCTGGCAACCATCGAGGAGAACCTCAAAGGCGAGTTCATGAACGGCGTCCACTGCCTGTGCTCACCGGAGTTCTTCGCCGCGCTCACCGGTCATGCCAAGGTCGAGAAGGCCTTCGAGAACTGGCAGAACGGGGCCATCCTCATCAACGACGTGCGTCGCGGCTTCACCTACGGCGGGATTACTTTCGAGGAGTACCGGGGGCAGGCCACCGATGCCAGCGGCACTGCCCGCCGCTTCATCGCCGCTGGCGAGGCCCATGCCTTCCCGTTGGGCACCATCGACACCTTCGGCACCTACTTCGCACCGGCGGACTTCAACGAGACCGTCAACACGGTCGGCCAGCCGCTGTACGCCAAGCAGGAGCCGCGCAAGTTCGACCGGGGCACCGACCTGCACACGCAGTCCAATCCGCTGCCGATGTGCCATCGCCCTGGGGTGCTGGTGAAGCTGACGGTGGCGTGAAGAACCTCATCGACCAAATCTATGAGTCGGCCGCAAACTCTGGTCTGCTGAAGGAGTGTCTTTGGTATCCGTCGAACGGTGCGCCATCGCAACGGCATCAGGTCGGCTTTGCCG
>NZ_CADEFR010000034.1 GCF_902826655.1 uncultured Methylibium sp.
TCACGACCGACCTGCGCCTGAACGAGCCGCGCTACGTCACGCTGCCCAACATCATGAAGGCGAAGAAGAAGCCGCTCGAGGTGCTGAAGCCTGCGGATCTCGGAGTCGACGTCGCGCCGCGCATCAAGACCCTCAAGGTCAGCGAGCCACCGAAGCGCGGCGCCGGCGTAAAGGTGCCCGATGTCGCCACGCTGGTGGCCAAGCTCAAGAACGAAGCAAAGGTGATCTGACATGGCCGCACTCGTCATTGCCGAACACGACAACAACTCGATCAAGGGCGCCACGCTCAACACCGTGACCGCCGCGCTGGCCTGCGGCGGCGACGTGCACGTGCTGGTGGCCGGCCACGGCGCGGCTGCGGCCGCGCAGGCGGCCGCGCAGATCGCCGGTGTGGCCAAGGTGCTGCATGCCGATGCCCCGGGCTTCGAGCATGGTCTCGCCGAGAACGTCGCCTCGCAGGTCCTGGCGGTCGCGTCCGGCTACAGCCACCTGCTGTTCCCGGCCACGGCTTCGGGCAAGAACGTCGCGCCGCGGCTGGCCGCGTTGCTCGACGTGGCTCAGATCTCCGACGCCAGCAAGGTCCTCGGCGCCGACACCTTCGAGCGCCCGATCTACGCCGGCAACGCCATCGCCACCGTGCAGAGCCTGGACGCCACCAAGGTCATCACCGTGCGCACCACCGGCTTCGATCCGGCGGCCGCGAGCGGCGGCTCGGCGGCGGTCGAGAGCATCGCTCCGGTCGCCGATGCCGGCGCGTCGAAGTTCCTCGGCAACGAGATCGCCAAGAACGACCGGCCCGAGCTCACCGCGGCGAAGATCATCGTCTCCGGCGGTCGCGCACTCGGCAGCAGCGACAAGTTCGCCGAGGTCCTGACGCCGCTGGCCGACAAGCTGGGCGCTGCGCTGGGCGCGAGCCGGGCCGCGGTCGACGCGGGCTACGCGCCCAACGACTGGCAGGTCGGCCAGACCGGCAAGATCGTCGCGCCGCAGCTCTACATCGCGGCCGGCATCAGCGGCGCGATCCAGCACCTCGCCGGCATGAAGGACAGCAAGGTCATCGTCGCGATCAACAAGGACGCGGAAGCGCCGATCTTCAGCGTCGCCGACTACGGCCTCGAGGCCGATCTGTTCGAGGCGGTGCCGGAGCTGGTCAAGCAGCTCTGATCGCATCAGCGAACCGACTTCCCCAAGCGCCTCGACGTCACCGCGTCCAGGCGCTTTCTTTCGCGCAGAACAAGAGACAAGCAGGAGACCCACCATGAGCTACCAGGCCCCCGTGAAAGACATGCTGTTCTGCATGCAGGCGCTCGCCGGCCTCGACGAGGTCGCGACGCTGCCCGGCTTCGAGGACGCCGGTCTGGAGACCGCACAGGCGGTGCTCGAGGAGTGCGCCAAGTTCAACGAAGGCGTCGTGTCGCCGCTCAACTGGGCGGGTGACCAGCAGCCGTCGTCCTTCAAGGACGGCCGGGTCACGACCACGCCGGGCTTCAAGGAGGCCTTCCGCGCCTTCGCCGACGGCGGCTGGCAGGGGCTGCAGCACCCGGTGGACTTCGGCGGCCAGGGCTTGCCCAAGACCATCGGCGCGGCCTGCATCGAGATGATCAACAGTGCGAACCTCAGCTTCGCGCTGTGCCCGCTGCTGACCGACGGCGCGATCGAGGCGCTGCTGACGGCCGGCACGAACGAGCAGCAGCAGACCTGGATCCCGAAGATGATCTCCGGCGAGTGGACCGGCACGATGAACCTGACCGAGCCGCAGGCCGGCAGCGACCTCGCGCTGGTGCGCACGCGCGCCGAGCCGCAGGCCGACGGCAGCTACAAGATCTTCGGCACCAAGATCTTCATCACCTACGGCGAGCACGACATGGCCGACAACATCGTGCACATGGTGCTGGCGCGCGTGGCCGGTGCGCCCGAGGGCGTGAAGGGCATCTCGCTGTTCATCGTGCCGAAGTTCATGGTGAACGGCGACGGCAGCCTCGGCGCGCGCAACGACGTGCACTGCGTCAGCATCGAGCACAAGCTCGGCATCAAGGCCAGCCCGACCGCCGTCTTGCAATACGGCGACCACGGCGGAGCGGTCGGCTACCTCGTGGGCCAGGAAAACCGCGGCCTCGAGTACATGTTCATCATGATGAATGCCGCGCGCTACGCGGTCGGCGTGCAGGGCATCGCGGTCGCCGAGCGCGCCTACCAGCAGGCCGTGGCCTACGCGAAGGACCGCGTGCAGAGCCGCCCGGTCGATGGCTCCTTGCCCGGCAGCGCGGCGATCATCCACCACCCCGACGTGAAGCGCATGCTGATGACGATGCGCGCGCAGACCGAAGGCTGTCGCGCGATGGCGATCGTCGCCGCTGCGGCCTTCGACGCCGCGCACGCCCACCCGGACGCCGAGCAGCGCAGGCAGCACCAGGCCTTCTACGAGTTCATGGTGCCGCTGGTCAAGGGCTACAGCACCGAGATGAGCCTGGACGCCACCTCGCTGGGCGTGCAGGTGCATGGCGGCATGGGCTTCATCGAGGAGACCGGCGCCGCCCAGCACTACCGCGACGCCAAGATCCTGACCATCTACGAGGGCACGACCGCAATCCAGGCCAACGACCTGGTCGGCCGCAAGACCGCGCGCGACGGCGGCAGCACCGCCAAGGCGATCGCGAAGCAGATCGCGGCCACGGAGGCCCAGTTGTCCGATCGCCCGAGCGTCGCGGCCCGCGCGATGCTGAGGCGCCTGAAGGCCGCGCGCGAGGCCTTCGAGCAGGTCGTCGACTTCGTCGCCGGCCAGACCAAGGCCAGCCCCAACGCCGTGTTCGCCGGCTCGGTGCCCTATCTGATGCTGGCCGGCAACGTGATGGCCGGCTGGCAGATGGCGCGCGCGCTGATGGCCGCCGAGGATCGGGTCGCCGCCGGCGAGGATGCCGCCTTCATGAACGCGAAGATCACCACGGCGCGCTTCTACGCCGAACACATCCTGGCGCGCGTGCCCGGCCTGCGTGACAGCATTCTCGAGGGCGGCGAGTCCGTGACCGCCCTCGCCCTGGAGGCCTTCTGATGCCGCTGCCCCGTGTCCTGCAGAACCTGCCGCTGCCGATCATCGGCTCGCCGCTGTTCATCATCAGCAACCCCAAGCTGGTGATCGAGCAGTGCAAGGCCGGCGTCGTCGGCGCGATGCCCTCGCTCAACGCCCGACCGGCCGAGCAACTGGACGAGTGGCTGGCCGAGATCACCGAGACGCTCGCGGCCTACGACAAGGCCCATCCGGAGCGGCCGTCCGCGCCGTTCGCGATCAACCAGATCGTCCACAAGAGCAACGACCGGCTCGAGCACGACATGCAGGTCTGCGCCAAGTACAAGGTGCCGATCATCATCACCTCGCTCGGCGCGCGCACCGACGTCAACGATGCAGTGCATGCCTGGGGCGGCGTCGTGCTGCACGACATCATCAACAACGCCTTCGCGAAGAAGGCGATCGAGAAGGGCGCCGACGGCCTGATCGCCGTGGCCGCGGGCGCCGGCGGCCACGCGGGCGTGAAGAGTCCGTTCGCGTTGATCCAGGAGATCCGCGAATGGTTCGACGGACCCGTGGCGCTCAGCGGTGCGATCGCCCACGGCGGCGCCGTGCTGGCGGCGCAGGCGATGGGGGCCGACTTCGCGTACATCGGTTCGGCCTTCATCGCCACCGACGAGGCGCGCGCCGCCGATGCCTACAAGCAGGCCATCGTCGAGAGCAGCAGCGATGACATCGTGTACTCCAACCTCTTCACCGGCGTGCACGGCAACTACCTCAAGCCGTCGATCCGCAACGCCGGACTCGACCCGGACAACCTGCCCGAGAGCGATCCGAGCAAGATGAACTTCGGCGGCGACGGCGCCAAGAAGGCCTGGAAGGACATCTGGGGCTGCGGCCAGGGCATTGGCGCGGTCAAGCAGATCGTGCCGGCGCGCGAGCTGATCGAGCGGCTGCGCCGCGAATATCAGTCGGCCCGATCGCGCGTCGCGGCTTGAGTCGACCGACGCGCCGTCGCTAGCCGGGCGCTGCCGCTTCGACCTCGAGGTGGGCGTCGCAGCCGCTGCCGGCCGCGATCCAGCGGCTGGCGCGCCGCTGCAGCCAGCGGGCCCAGATCGCCGGCCCGCCCGGGCGCCGCGCACCGGTCAGCAGTCCGCAGCGATAGCGTCGCTGCGCGTCGCTCCACTCGAGCAGGCGGCAGGCGCCGCGTCGCCGCAGCGTCAGCAGCATGGCCGCCGGGCAGGGCTCGGCGAGGCAGCACACGCCGCAGCCGTTGCAGGCCGCACCCGGCGCCGGCTTGGCCGGCGCGTCGGGGCGAATGACGATGACGTGGCGCTGCATGCGCCCAGTGTCGGGCGCAATCACGCCCGACGATCGCCGGAAATGCTGGCGATCGTGCCGTCTCAGACCGCGAAGTCGTCGAGCTTGCGGCCGCTGGCCAGGGCCGCCTTGAGCCAGTTGGGCTGAAGGCCTCGACCGCTCCAGCTGTCGCCGGTGGCGGCATTGCGGTACTTGGCAGCGACCTTGCGGCCGGCCGTCGTGCCCTTGCTCTTCTTCGTGCCGGGGCGCCCGGTCGCCTTGTTGCCCAGTTCGGCCAGCGTCACGCCGTGTTCGGCCATCAAGGCCTTGATCTTGGCGACGGCGGCCGTGTGTTCACTGCGGCGCGCGGTCTCGATCTGCTGGGTCAGCGCGGCGGCCTGCTTCTCGAGCGCCGCCTTCTGTGCCATCAGGTCCTGGTAGCTGGCCATCCTGGGATCTCCTCCGGTTATCGATCGGGTGGTCGAAGTGCCGAAGAGATTCTAGGTCGCCCCGCCGAATATCCAGATGCGACAGCCCAAGAGAAAACCCGGCCGTGGCCGGGTTTCGTGCGAGCCCTGCAAATATTACTTGTAGCCGACGCGGTCCAGTATCTGCTGGACTGCCACCGAGTTGGCGCCGACCACCGAGATCGGAATCAACTCGGCCTTGAACGGTCCCATCGCGTCGAGCGCCGGATTGGCAAGCTTCACGCTCGGCACCGCAGGGTATTCGTTGTTGCCGTTCGCGAAATAGGCCTGGGCGGGATCGCTGGCCAGATACTCGAGGAACTTGACGGCGGCATCCCGGTTCTTCGCGTTCCTGGCGATGGCGCCGCCGGCGATGTTCACGTGGGTGCCCCAGCTGTTCTGGTTGGGGAACACGACGGCGACCTTTTCCACGACGGCACGGTCCTCGGGTTTGTCCGAGCGCAGCATGCGGGCGAGGTAATAGGTATTGGTCAGGCCGATGCCGCATTCGCCGCTGGCCACGGCCTTGATCTGGTCGGTGTCGCCACCCTTGGGTTCGCGCGCCATGTTGGCGACCACGCCCTTGAGCCAGGTTTCGGCGCCGGCCGCACCGAGGTGCTCGTACATCGCGCCGAACAGGGACAGGTTGTAAGGGTGCGAGCCGGAACGGGTGCAGACCTTGCCCTTGTTCTTCGGGTCGGCCAGTTCCTCGTAGGTGTCGACGTCCTCGCGCTTGACCGACATCTTGTTGTAGACGACGACCCGCGCGCGCGTCGAATAGCCGAACCACTGCGAGCCCGACCCGCTGTCCTTGCCGCGCAGCTTGGCGGGGATGCGCGCTTCCAGGGTGGCGGACTTCAAGGGCTGGAACAGCCCCTCGGCCTCGGCGCGCCACAGGCGCGCGGCGTCGACCAGCAGGATCACGTCGGCCGGGCTGGAAGCGCCTTCGCTGCGCAGGCGCGCCAGGATGCCGGCGTCGTCGGCATCGACGCGATTGATCCTGATGCCGGTCGCCTTGGTGAAGTCGGCGTACAGCGCCTCGTCGGTCTGGTAGTGGCGGGCCGAGTAGAGGTTGAGCACCTGCTCCTGGGCGAGGGCGCTGAAGCCGGCCAGCAGGCCGACGGCGGCCACGGTGGCGCGCCGGATCGAACGAAGGGAAAGCATGCGGACTCCTTGCATCGAAGACGCGCGGAGTATAGGCGGAACGAGAATGATTCTCGTCCGCTTTGCCGAGAACCAGCGCCAGACGGCCGGTCAAGGCCGTCGAGGGCCGGTGAGGTCGACCAGGAAGACGATGACGTACAGCCACGGCATCACCGCGGCGATCGCTGCGATCAGGAGTGCCGCGCGCCACGCCCACAGGGTCCAGGTCGACAGGAGGACGCGGTCGAGCCGGGACGCTACCTCGGCGTCGAAGCGGCGCCCGAGCCGGAAACGGGCCCAGAGTTCGGCGCCGGCCACGCCAACGCAAGCCGCGGCGAGTCCTGCCAAGGGGGCGGCGTGTTTGAGCATGTCCACCAAGCTCGCGATCAGCAGCACGCAGCACGGCACGAGCACGATCAAGGTCGTCGCCAGCGGCAGCAGCACGGCGCTCTGGTAGACCCTGGATGCCGCCGCCCTCACTGCCCTGGCTGCGCGGACGGCGTAGTCGACCGATGCCGCGCCACGCAAGCGGTTCCGCGCATAGGCTTCGACGGCCGCGGTCTTCCTCGGGTCGATCTGGCCGATCGACTCGTTCACGCCGGAACTCAGGAACGCGCCCAGCGCGGCGTCGAGCGCGGCCAGCGCTCTCGACGGCCAGCGCGGGGCGGTCTTCAGCGCCTGCTCGAGTCGCTCGAGATCGCCTTGCAGCAGCTTGCCGACGATGTTCTCGAAGTCGAACACCCGGCCCTGCACGCCGGCGCCGTGCACCACGAAGCGCTCGCCGGCAGCGACGACGTCGACCTGGATCACCGGCAGCGTGGCGCGAAACTCGCGCTCCACGCGCGCGGCGCCGAACGAGACTTCGCGCAAGCCGACCGGGGCCAGGTCGGAGAGCTGCTGCAGCTTGGCGACCGCCTGCAGGCCGCGGCGGACGCTGTCGGCCGTCTCCGGCAGTTCGAGGCGGAACTTCGATTCCACGGTGCAGCGCAGTCTGGCGAGCCGGTGGCGGTAGCCGGTCTTGCCGCAAGGGTCGCAGCCCGAGTCGCCGACCCCCATGCAGTAGTTGCACATCCCGTCGTCGCGACGGCCGCGTCCGCGGCACCAGTGGCATTCGATCTTGCCGGTGCCTGCGCACTTGTCGCAGCGCGTCTGTGATCCGTACGTGCCGGGTGGGCGGTAGCAGTGGAGCGCGAGGAGCGGCGAACCCGATGCCGAGGCCTGATCCTCGTGCCACGCCCGCAGGCGCTGCGGCAACTCCTCCTCGGCGGTCGCGAGGCAGTCCTCCATGTGGCTGCGCACCGCTTCGTCGCTGGATAGCGCCTTGGCGTCGGACGGGAGCTTGCCGTTGGCGGCCTCGAACTCCAGCCGGAACGCCACGTCATGCCGCTCATGCGCCACGACGGCGAGCGCCGCGGTCTGCGAACTCTCGATCCGGAACGACGAGCGATCGAACCGGGTCATCGGCTCGACCTTGGCCACGATCTGCCGGTGGACCGAATCGACCAGCATCTCGGTGGCGTTCATCGGTCCCTGCTCCGTCGTCGGCGCTTCCCCTGCGCTCAGGCCGCCGGCGGTACGTAGCCCGCCGGCTTCTCGGCGCCGTCGCCGAAGAAGTAGTTCTCCATCTGGCGGGCGAGGTACTGCCGCGCGCGGGCATCGGCCAGGTTGAGCCGGTTCTCGTTGACCAGCATGGTCTGGTGCTTCAGCCAGGCGGCCCAGGCCTCCTTGCTGACGTTGTCCCAGATGCGCTGGCCCAGCGGGCCCGGGTAGACCGGCCGGTCGAGGCCCTCGGCCTCCTTCTTCAGCATCACGCAGTTCACGGTACGGCTCATCGCTGTCTCTCCAGGATCGTCGGGATGAAGCTCAACCGAGCTTCTTGACCAGCACCTGCGAGCGCCGGTCCCAGTTGTACTTCCGCTTGCGCGCTTCGGGCAGCCAGTCGGCATCGACCTGCTGGAAGCCCCGCTTGATGAACCAGTGCATCGTGCGCGTCGTCAGCACGAAGATGCTGTCGAGCCCTTGCGCCTTGGCCCGCTGCTCGATGCGCTTGAGGATGCGTTCGCCGTCGCCCTGGCCCTGCACGTTCTGGCTCACCGTCAGCGCCGCCATCTCGCCGGTGCGCGCCTCGGGGTAGGGGTAGAGCGCGGCGCAACCGAAGATGACGCCGTCGTGCTCGATCACCGTGTAGTGGCCGATGTCGCGTTCGATCTCGGTGCGGTCGCGCTTGACCAGCGTGCCGTCGCGCTCGAAGGGCTCGATCAGCTGCAGGATGCCGCCGATGTCGTCGGCGGTGGCCTCGCGCAAGCTCTCGAGCTTTTCGTCGACGACCATCGTGCCGATGCCGTCGTGGGTGTAGACCTCGGTCAGCAGCGCGCCGTCCACCGCGAACGGCAGGATGTGCGAGCGCTCGACGCCACCCTCGCAGGCCTTGATGCAATGGCGCAGGTAGAACGCGGTATCCGTGGGCTGCGTCGGGCCCGGCAGGGCGGCGAGCAGGCGCTTCGCGTCCGCCAGCGCGAGCTCGGTGTCGATCGGGCTTTCGGGGTCGCCGGGGGTTTCGCGGATGCCCGGCACCTCGGTCAGGAACAGCAGCTTGTCGGCCTGCAGCGCGATCGCGGTGCTGGTCGCCACGTCTTCCATCGTCAGGTTGAAGGCCTCGCCGGTCGGCGAGAAGCCGAAGGGCGACAGCAGCACCACCGCGCCGATGTCGATCGCCTTGCGGATGGCCGCGGCGTCGACCTTGCGCACCAGGCCGCTCTGCATGAAGTCGACGCCGTCGACGATGCCCACCGGCCGCGCGGTCAGGAAATTGCCCGACACGACGCGCACCGTCGCATTGGCCATCGGCGTGTTCGGCAGGCCCTGCGAGAACGCGGCCTCGATCTCGAAGCGCAGCTGGCCGGCGGCCTCCTGGGCGCAATCCAGCGCCACCGCGTCGGTGATGCGCAGGCCGTGGCTGAATCGCTCGGGGTGGCCCTTGGCGCGCAGCTGTTCGCTCACCTGGGGCCGGAAGCCGTGCACCAGCACCAGCTTGATGCCCATCGCATGCAGGATCGCCATGTCCTGCACGAACTGGCTCAGCTTGCCGGCCGCGATCAGCTCGCCGGCGATCGCCACCACGAAGGTCTTGCCGCGGTAGGCGTGAATGTACGGCGCGACCGAGCGGAACCAGGGGACGAAGGTGTGGGGGAAGACGAAGTCCATGGGGGCTCGGCGATGCGGGAGAGATTGTGCCGCAGGGTCCGCCGGATAATGCGCGCCTCGTGAACGCGCCCCCTGCCGCGACCGCCGCGCGGCCGCTGCCTCCCATCACCTTCCCAGAATCGCTGCCGGTCTCGGCCCGGCGCGACGAGATCGCGCGGGCGGTGCAGGCACACCAGGTGGTCATCGTCTGCGGCGAGACCGGCTCGGGCAAGACCACCCAGCTGCCGAAGCTGATGCTGGCGCTCGGCCGCGGCAGGGCCAACGCCCGGCCCGGCGAGCGCGGGCGGCTGATCGGTCACACGCAGCCGCGCCGCATCGCCGCCAGCTCGGTCGCCAAGCGCATCGCGGAAGAGCTGAACACCCCGCTCGGCGAGGTGGTCGGCTACAAGGTCCGCTTCCAGGACCGGCTGACGCCGAGTGCCTCGGTCAAGCTGATGACCGACGGCATCCTGCTCGCCGAGACGCAGACCGACCCGCTGCTGAAGGCCTACGACACGATCATCGTCGACGAGGCGCACGAGCGCAGCCTGAACATCGACTTCCTGCTGGGCCACCTGAAGCAGATCCTGCCGCGGCGGCCGGACCTGAAGATCGTCGTGACCTCGGCGACGATCGATGCGGACCGCTTTGCGAAGCACTTCGAAGGCAAGCTCGGGCCGGCGCCGGTGATCCAGGTCAGCGGGCGCTTGTTCCCGGTCGAGCAGCGCTGGCGCGCGTTCGAGGAGTCGCGTGAGCATGACCTGAACGACGCCATCGCCGACGCCGTCGACGAACTCTGGCGCGAAGGCTCCGGCGACATCCTCGTCTTCCTGCCGGGCGAGCGCGAGATCCGCGAGGCCGCCGACCACCTGCGCAAGCACCTCCTCCAGCAACACCGCGGCGGTCCGCAGCCCGACATCCTGCCGCTGTTCGCGCGGCTGTCGCAGGAGGAGCAGGATCGTGTGTTCCAGACTGGCAACGGCCGCCGCATCGTGCTCGCGACCAATGTCGCCGAGACCTCGCTGACGGTGCCGGGCATCCGCTACGTCGTCGACGCCGGCACCGCGCGCGTCAAGCGCTACAGCTACCGCAACAAGGTCGAGCAGCTGCAGGTCGAGCCCGTCAGCCAGGCGGCCGCCAACCAGCGCGCCGGGCGCTGCGGCCGCGTCGCCGACGGCATCTGCATCCGGCTCTACGACGAGAAGGACTTCGCTGCTCGTCCGCGCTTCACCGACCCCGAGATCCTGCGCAGCTCGCTGGCCGGCGTGATCCTGCGCATGAAGGCGCTGGGCTTGGGCACGGTCGAGCAGTTCCCGTTTCTCGAGCCGCCGCCCAACAAGGCCATCGCCGACGGCTACGCGCTGCTGAACGAGCTGGGCGCGACCGACGACGACAACGAGCTCACGGCCATCGGCATCGAGCTGGCCAAGCTGCCGCTCGACCCGCGCGTCGGCCGCATGATCCTCGCGGCGCGCGACCGCCAGGCGCTCGCCGAGGTGCTGGTGATCGCCAGCGCCTTGAGCGTGCAGGACGTGCGCGACCGCCCGCTCGAGCAGCAGCAGGCCGCCGACCAGAAGCACAAGCTCTTCGACGACGAGAAGTCGGAGTTCATGGGCTATCTGAAGCTGTGGAAGTGGCTCGAGGAAGGCCGAGGCGTCCACGGCCACGCCGGCGCCAGGACCGATACGCCGCGCCTCAGCAACAGGCAGCAGGAACAACGCCTGCGCGATCACTTCGTCAGCCCGCGCCGCGTGCGCGAGTGGCGCGACATCCACTCGCAGCTGCACACCGTCGTCGCCGAGCATGGCTGGCGCCTGAACGGCAGCCCGGCCACCTACGAGCAGGTGCACCTGGCGATGCTGGCCGGCCTGCTGGGCAATGTCGGCTGCAAGAGCGACGACGAGGACTGGTACCTCGGCGCGCGCGGCATCAAGTTCTGGCGCCACCCGGGGGCGCACCTCAGCAAGAAGCCTGGCCGCTGGCTGATCGCCGCCGAGCTGGTCGAGACCACGCGGCTGTTCGGCCGTGCGCTGGCGGCGATCGAGCCTCAGTGGATCCCCGGCGTGGCCGGGCACCTGCTCAAGAAGCAGCTGCTCGAGCCGCACTGGGAGAAGAAGGCCGCCGAGGTCGTCGCGCTGGAGCGCGCCACGCTGTACGGCATCGTCGTCTACAACAACAGACGCGTGAACTTCGGCAACGTCGACCCGGCCGCAGCACGCGAGATCTTCATCCGCGAGGCGCTGGTGAACGGCGAGTGGGAGACGAAGCTGGCTTTCGTCGCTCACAACGCGAAGCTGATCGCACAGGTCGAGGAGCTGGAGCACAAGTCGCGTCGCCAGGACGTGCTGGTGGACGACGAACTGATCTACGCCTTCTACGACCAGCAGTTGCCGAAGGACGTGCACTCCGGCGCGAGTCTCGAGCGCTGGGTCCGCGACGAGATCAAGCGCCAGCCGAAGCTGCTGATGCTCAGCAAGGACGAGCTGATGCGCCACGAGGCCGCGGGCATCACGACCGCGGCCTTCCCGAAGACCATCCGCCTCGGCGGCATCGACTGTGCGGTGACCTACCTGCACGAGCCCGGCGATGCGAAGGACGGCCTCACCGTCACCGTGCCGATCTATGCGCTGAACCAGGTGAACGAGGAACGCTGCGAATGGCTGGTGCCCGGCCTCCTGCGCGACAAGGTGCTGGCCCTGGTGAAGAGCCTGCACCAGCGCCCGCGCTCGCGGCTGGTGCCGCTGCCCGATTACGCGGCCGAGTTCTGCGAGCTGACGCCGTTCGCGCAGGGCGCGCTGATGGACGCGCTGCTGAAGGCCGTGCGCGAGCGCACCCAGATCGCCGTGCAGCGCAACGACTTCAAGCTCGAGACGCTGCCGCCGCACCTGTTCATGAACTTTCGCGTCGTCGGCGACGATGGCCGCCAGCTCGGCATGGGCCGGCACCTGCCGACCTTGAAGGCCGAGCTCGGCGGCCAGGCGCGATCGGCCTTCCAGGCGCTGGCCGCGCTGAAGCTGGCGCCGGCCCCGGCCGCCCCCGAAGCGAAGCCCGGGCGCGTGCCCGGCGTTGCCGTCGCGGCGCCGACGATGCCGGCCCAGGGCTACACCGCCTGGACCTTCGGCGAGCTGCCCGAGCTGATGGAGATCCAGCGTGGCGCGCAGAGTCTGGTGGGCTTTCCGGCCCTGATCGACAAGGGCACGCAGGTCGAGATCGAGGTCTTCGACGAGCCCGCGGTCGCCGCCCTCAAACACCGCGCCGGCCTGCGGCGCCTGGTCGCGCTGCAGCTGAAGGAACCGCTGAAGTACCTGGAGAAGAACGTCCCCGACCTGACGCGCATGGCCGTGGCCTACATGGCGATGGGCGGATCGACCGAGGAACTGCGCCAGCAGATCGTCGACGTGGCGCTGGATCGCGCCTTCCTCGCCGAGCCGCTGCCGACCGACGCGGCGGCCTTCGCGAAGCGCCTCGACGAAGGCCGCGCACGCCTCAACCTGATCGCGCAGGAGGTGGCCCGCCAGGCCGCCGCCGTGCTGGCCGAACAAGCCATCGCTGCGCGCAAGCTCAAGGACAGCCGGCCTGCGAAAGAGGTGGCCGACGACGTGACGGCCCAGCTCGCGCGGCTCGTGCCGCGGCGCTTCCTGATCGACACGCCCTGGGCGGCGCTGCAGCACCTGCCGCGCTACCTGAAGGCCGTCACGCTGCGGCTGGACAAGTGGCGTGCCGACCCGGCCCGCGACGCTGCGCGCCTGACCGAACTGCGGCCGCTGGAGCAGCGCTTCCTGCGGCGCGTGGCCGACCTGAAGGGCGCCGGCGACACGCGCCTCGACGAGTTCCGCTGGCTGCTGGAGGAGTTGCGCGTCAGCCTGTTCGCCCAGGAACTGCGCACGCCGCAGCCGGTGAGCGTCAAGCGCCTGCAGAAAGCGTGGGAGCAGCTGGAGCGCTGACTACAATCGCGGCTCAGTCGGGGCGTAGCGCAGCCTGGTAGCGCATCTGCTTTGGGAGCAGGAGGTCGCGAGTTCGAATCCCGCCGCCCCGACCATCGATGGCGACGCCGTCCACGTGACGCGCGACCGCGCAATCGATCACTGCTCGAGCCGTATCGCCGCGCCATGCCGGTCCTTCCCGCGCCGGTCGACCGATGATCGAGCCAGTCCGCTTCCCCGCCATGTATCCACGTCCTGCCCTGCCGTCCTGGCATCGCCTTGCGTCAGCGATCGTGCTGGGGCTGGCGTTCGCCGGCGCAAGCTGGGCCGACTCGCGTCCGGCCTGCAAGCTCGACCCCTTCGCGATGCAGGCGCCGGCCGACCGCGAGCTGGTGCTGCACAAGTCCTGCGGCAAGGAGCATCTGGGCTGGCGGGTCGAGGCGCCGCGCCCTGCGCCCAACCACATCGGGCCCAGCCTGGTGCGGGCGCAGGTGGAGTCGGTGGCTTCGCGCTCGCTGCTGTCGGACGTGCTGGGCAGCGTCAAGTTCGGCTGGACCGGGCGCGGCGACGACCTGCGCCAGGGCGTGCGCACCGAGCGCGCGCTGCTGGCCGCCGGCGCGATGCTGCGCACCACCGAAGCCTGGTCGCTGCAGGTCGATGTCGGCCGCGAGATCACGCCGGCGGTGCAGCAACGCGCCACGCTGGTCGGGCAATGGCATCCGACGCGCATGGCACTGCTGTTCGCCGAGTGGACCGGGTCGGACCAGGGCGCGGAGTACCAGCGCGTCGGTGCGCGCTGGTGGGTCGTGTCGCGGCGGCTCGCGGTCGACCTGAGTGCACGCTACGACCCGCAAGGCTGGGACGGCCACTTCTTCGGCCTGACCCTGCATCTGCCCTGAGCCCGGGCCTACGGAAAGTCCCCAGGCCCCGCGTCGCGGGCGCGCCGCTAGACTGCGGCAGCCCCTGACCGATCGGTCAGTCATCGAACGACGCCGAAGGAGACTTCCCCGATGAAACGCACCCTGCTTGCCGCCCTCGTGCTGCTGGGCCTGTCCGCTGCCGCCCGCGCCGACATCAACGTCGGCGTCACGGTGTCGGCCACCGGGCCGGCGGCGTCGCTCGGCATTCCCGAGCGCAACACCTTCGCGCTGCTGCCGACCACGATCGCCGGCCAGAAGGTCAACTACATCGTGCTCGACGACGCGTCCGACACGACGGCCGCGGTGCGCAACGCGCGCAAGTTCGTCACCGAGGACAAGGTCGACGTCGTCATCGGCTCGACCATCACGCCCAACTCGCTGGCGATGATCGACGTGGTGGCCGAGAGCGAGACGCCGATGATCTCGATGGCGGCCAGCAAGGCCATCGTCGAGCCGGTCGAGGGCAAGCGCCGCTGGGTCTTCAAGACGCCGCAGAACGATGCGCAGATGTCGACCGCGATCGTCGAGCACATGATCGACAACAAGGTCCAGACGGTCGCCTACATCGGCTTCGCCGACGCCTACGGCGAAGGCTGGGCGCGCGAGTTCACCGGCATCGCCGAAGTGCGCAAGCTCAGGGTCGTGGCGAGCGAGCGCTTCGCCCGCAACGACATCGCCGTCACCGGCCAGATCCTCAAGATCATGGCGGCCAACCCCGACGCGGTGCTGATCGGCGGCTCGGGCACGCCGGCCGCGCTGCCGCAGAAGGCGCTCAAGGAGCGCGGCTACAAGGGCCAGATCTACCAGACCCACGGCGTGGCCAACGCCGACTTCCTGCGCGTCTGCGGCAAGGACTGCGAAGGCACCTTCCTGCCGGCCGGCCCGATGCTGGTCGCCGACCAGCTGCCGGCCGACAACCCGGTGAAGAAGTCCGCCACGGCCTACGTGCGCGCCTACGAGGCGGCGCACGGCAAGGGCAGCGCATCGACCTTCGGCGGTCATGCCTGGGATGCCTTCCGGCTGCTCGAGGCGGCGGTCCCGGCCGCGCTGAAGGCCGGCCAGCCCGGCAGCAAGGCCTTCCGCGCGAGCCTGCGCGATGCGCTGGAGAAGACTGCCAACCTGCCCGGTGCGCACGGCATCTTCAACATGAGCGCGACCGACCACCTCGGCCTGGACCAGCGCTCGCGCGTGATGGTCAAGATCGACAACGGCGCCTGGAAGTACGTCAAGTGATGGCGCGCCGGCCTTCGCTGCGGCGGTGCGCGGCGCTGGTCCTCGCCCTGCTGGCCGGCTCGGGGGCCTCGGCGCAGGAGACCGAGGCCGATCGCTGGAACCTCGCCGACCTCTACCCCAGCGCGGCGGCGTGGGACGCCGATGCCGGTACGCTGGACCGGCAGCTCGCCGACTTCGCGCGCTGCAAGGGGCAGCTCGGCACAGGCGCGTCGCGGCTGCGGCAGTGCCTGGACCTGCAGGCCGACATCGCCAAGCGCTACGGCCGGCTCTACGTCTACGCGTCCGAGCAGCTGGCCGGTGACACCGGCGTGGCCGCGAGCCTGGCGCTGGTGCAGAAGGCCGACGTGATCGGCGCGAAGATCGGCGAGGCCTTCGCCTTCGTCGGCCCCGAGGTGCTGCGCGTCGGCAAGACCCGGGTCGAGCGCTTCCTCAAGCAGGACCCGAAGCTGGCGATCCATCGCTACCCGCTCGACCGCATCCTGCGCGCCGCCCCGCACACGCTGGACGACGCCGGCGAGAAGCTGGTCGCGCAGTTCGCGCTGATGAATGGGGCGGGGCAGGGCTCGTACCAGATCCTCGCCAACGCCGACCTGCCGTGGCCGACGATCAGGCTGTCGACCGGCGAGTCGGTGCGGCTCGACGCCTCGGCCTACACGAAGTACCGCGCCGCGCCCGATGCCGACGACCGCAAGCGCGTGATGGACGCCTTCTTCGGCGCCTTCAAGGCCTACGAGCGCACGATGGGCGTGACCCTCTACAGCCAGCTGAAGGAGGACGCGGTCTACGCCAAGGTGCGCAGGTATCCCGACTCGCTGGCCCGCGCGCTCGACGTCGATCGCCTGCCGGTCGGCATCATGGAGGCGCTGATCGCCGAGAGCAACCGCAGCCTGCCGACGCTGCATCGCTACTTCCGCCTGCGCGCCAAGATGCTGGGCGTGGCGCCGATGCGCTACTCCGACATCTACCCGCCGCTGGTGAAGGGCGAGAAGCCGTTCTCGCTGGCCACGGCCAAGCAGCTGACGCTGGAGGCGAGCGTGCCGCTCGGCACGGCCTACGTCGAGGCGATGCGCAAGGGCTTCGACGGCCGGTGGATGGACGCCTACCCGCGGCCGAACAAGCAGTCCGGCGCGCACATGGCGGGCTACGCCTACGACGTTCATCCCTACGTGCTGATGAACTTCAACGGCGACTACGAGTCGGTGTCGACGCTGGCGCACGAGTGGGGCCACGCGATGCACAGCCACCTGGCCAACCGCAAGCAGCCCTTCGTCACCGCCGACTACGCGACCTTCATCGCCGAGATCGCCTCGACCGTCAACGAGGAGCTGCTGCTCGACCGCATGCTGGCCGCGGCCCAGGGCGACGACGAGCGCCTGCTCTACCTCGGCTCGGCGCTCGAGAACCTGCGCGGCACCTTCTTCCGCCAGGCCATGTTCGCCGAGTTCGAGCGCGCGATCCATGCGCGCGTCGACGCCGGCGAGCCGATGACCGGCGAGCAGTTCACCAGGACCTACTGCGACATCCTCAACCGCTACCACGGCACGGCGCAGGGCGTGATGTCGATCGAGCCGAGCTACTGCGTGGAGTGGGCCTACATCCCGCACTTCTACCGTGCCTTCTACGTGTATCAGTACGCCACGTCGATCTCGGCGGGCTCGCTGTTCGCGCGCCGCATCGCGGCCAGGGAGCCGGGCGCCGTGGAGCGCTACCTCGGCCTGCTGGAGGCCGGCGGCTCCGACTACCCGTACGAGCTGGTGAAGCGGGCCGGCGTCGACCTCGCCACGCCCGCGCCCTACCAGGCGCTGGTGGCGCGCATGAACTCGATCATGGACGAGATCGAGGGCATCCTGAAGCGGCGCGGCAAGTAGGCGCGCCGCGGCTCAGCCCGCGCCGGCCTTTGCGCGCCGTCGCGGCGCCGGCTTCAGCGCCCCGAGCCCGCCGCGGCAGGCGACCAGCACCGCATCGGCGAACTGCTCGTAGCTGAGCGGTCCGTGCGGGTCGAGCCAGGTGAAGGTCCAGTTGATCATGCCCATCAGCATCATCGTGGCGGCGGTCAGCTCGGTCCCGTCCAGACGCGGCGCGAGCGCCGCGTGGACCGCGGCCCGGAAGGCCTCGATCACCGCGCGCTGCTGGGCCTTGACCTCGCGGGCACGCGCCTCGGGCAGGTGGTCGACGTCCTGCAGCAGCAGCTTGTGCACGGCCTGCGAGGTCTGGTACTCCGCCAGGAACTCGCGCACCAGGGCGTCGAGGTGGGCGTCGGGCGGCAGGCGCCGCGCCCCGACGTTCTGGCACAGCGCCAGCAGGCGCTCGGTGTAGCCGTCGAACAGCGCGAAGAGGATCGCCTCCTTGCTGTCGAAGTAGTGGTACAGCAGCGACTTCGACACGCCGCAGCGTCCCGCCAGGTCGCTCATCGACGCCGCCGCATAGCCCAGTTCGGCGAAGGCCTCGGCCGCCTCGGCCAGGATCAGGTCGCGCTGCGAGGGCGGGGCGGCATCGTTCATCTCGGGTCGATTGTGCCGGCCGCTGCCGGCGCCGACAGCGGGAAATCGCCCTTGACCGACCGGTCGGTCAGGGCTATAAACGCGATCTGTGCAGTCCGGCCGTTCGCGCCGGCGAGGAGACCGCGATGTATGCCCAGCTGGTCGATACCGGCGTGAAGAGCGTGCGCACCGACGCCGACCTGTCGCCCGAGGAGCGGGCCTTCCAGGCGCGCATCGACGACGGCATCAAGATCGAGCCGCGCGACTGGATGCCCGATCCCTACCGCCGCACGCTGGTGCGCCAGATCGCCCAGCACGCGCACTCCGAGCTGGTCGGCATGCTGCCCGAGGGCAACTGGATCACCCGTGCGCCCAGCCTCAAGCGCAAGTGCGTGCTGCTGGCCAAGGTGCAGGACGAGGCGGGGCATGCGCAGTACCTCTACAGCGCGGTCGAGACGCTCGGCGCCTCGCGCGATGCCGTCTACGAGGACATGCTGGCCGGCCGCATGAAGTACTCGTCGATCTTCAACTACCCGACGCTGACCTGGGCCGACGTCGGCACCATCGGCTGGCTGGTCGACGGCGCGGCGATCATCAACCAGATCCCGCTGTGCCGCTGCTCCTACGGGCCGTATGCGCGCGCGATGGTGCGCGTGTGCAAGGAAGAGAGCTTCCATCAGCGCCAGGGTTTCGACGCGATCGCGACGCTGTGCGCCGGCACGCCCGAGCAGAAGGCGATGGCGCAGGATGCGCTGAACCGCTGGTGGTGGCCCGCGGTGATGATGTTCGGTCCGCCGGACGGCGAGTCGGTGCATTCGGCGCAGTCGGCGGCCTGGCGCATCAAGCTCTTCAGCAACGACGAGCTGCGCCAGAAGTTCATCGACCAGACCGTGCCGCAGGCCGAGCACCTGGGCCTCACCATCCCCGACCCGGATCTGAAGTTCAACCCCGCCAGCGGCCACTGGGACATCGGCGCGATCGACTGGAGCGAGTTCTACCGCGTCATCAAGGGCGACGGCCCCTGCAACCGCGACCGCCTGGCCACGCGCAACAAGGCCTGGGACGAGGGCGCCTGGGTGCGCGAAGCGGCGGTCGCCCATGCCGACAAGCGCCGAGCGCGCGAGGCCGCGCGCCGGCAGGCCGCCTGAGGAGACGACATGCGCGAATGGGATCTCTGGGAAGTCTTCGTGCGCAGCCAGCACGGCCTGTCGCACAAGCACGTGGGCAGCGTGCGCGCGGCCGATGCGGCGATGGCGCTCGAGAACGCACGCGACGTCTACACCCGCCGCAACGAGGGCGTGAGCCTGTGGGTCGTGCCGTCGAAGGCCATCACCGCCAGCGAGCCCGAGCAGCGCGCCCCGCTGTTCGAGCCGGCCGCCGACAAGGTCTATCGGCACCCGACCTTCTATCCGGTGCCGGAAGGCGTCGACAACCTATGACGGCGGCCGTCACGCGCGACGACGCGGTCGTCGAACTCGCCCTGCGCCTGGGCGACAGCGCACTGATCCTGTCGCAGCGCCTGGGCGCCTGGTGCGGCCACGGCCCGGCGCTGGAAGAGGACATCGCGCTGGCCAACACCGCGCTCGACCTGCTGGGTCAGGCGCGGATGTGGCTCACGCTGGCCGGCGAGGTCGACGGCCGCGGCCGCGACGAGGACGCACTGGCCTACCGGCGCGATGCGCCCGAGTTCCGCAACCTCCTGCTGACCGAGCAGCCCAACGGCGACTACGCGCAGACGATGACGCGGCAGTTCTTCTTCGACGCCTGGCACCGTCTGGTGCTGGACCGGCTCACACGCTCGCACGACGAGCGCGTCGCGGCCATCGCGGCCAAGGCGCTGAAGGAAGCCGACTACCACCTGCGCCGCAGCGCCGACTGGGTGATCCGCCTCGGCGACGGCACGGACGAGAGCCGCCGCCGCATGCAGCAGGCTGTCGAGACGCTGTGGGAGTACGTCGGCGAGCTGTTCACGATGGACGCGGTCGACGAACTGCTGGCGCGCGGCATCGGCTGCGACTACGCGGCGCTGCGCGGCGACTGGGACGCACAGGTCGACGCGGTGCTGGCCGACGCGACGCTCGTGCGCCCGGCACGCGACTGGGCCCAGGTCGGCAGCAAGCGCGGCGTGCACACCGAGCAGCTGAGCCGCATCCTGGCCGAGATGCAGGCTGTGCATCGCGCCCATCCGGGAGCGCGCTGGTGACGGCCCTTGTCGCCACGGAGCGCCCGTCGCTCGCGCAGCTGTGGGCCTGGCTCGGCGAGGTACCCGACCCGGAGATCCCGGTCATCTCCGTCGTCGAGCTGGGCATCGTGCGCGACCTGGCCTGGGCCGGCGAGGCGCTGCGGGTGACGGTCACGCCGACCTACAGCGGCTGCCCGGCGACCGAGGTGATCGAGGCTGACATCGTGGCGGCGCTGCAGGCGCGCGGGGTCGCCGATGTGAAGGTCGCGCTGCAGCTCGCGCCTGCCTGGACCACCGACTGGCTGGCCGAACCGGCGCGCGAGAAGCTGCGTGCCTGGGGCATCGCGCCGCCGCTGCCGCGCACCGGGCCGTCGGGCGGCAAGGTGATCGAGATCGTCGGCCTGCAGGTCGCGGCGCCCGCCGTGCCTTGCCCGCGCTGCGGTTCCGTCCACACCCGGCTGACCAGCGCCTTCGGTTCCACGCCCTGCAAGTCGCTGCACGTCTGCAACGACTGCCTCGAGCCCTTCGACCACTTCAAATGCCATTGAGCGAAGCGGCGCCATGAACCACTTCCACCCGCTGCGCATCGCCCGCCTGGAACACGACACGCGCGAGGCCGTCGTGCTGCAGTTCGACGTGCCCCCCGAGCTGGGCGCGGCTTTCCGCTACGAGCCCGGCCAGCACCTGACGCTCAAGCACCGCGTCGACGGCGAGGAGCTGCGGCGCTCGTATTCGATCTGCAGCGCGCAGCAGGAAGGCGCCCTGCGCGTGGCGATCAAGCGCGTGCCGGGCGGCGCCTTCTCCGAGTGGGCGCACCGCTCGCTGAAGGCCGGCGAGACGATCGAGGTGCTGCCGCCCGAGGGCCGCTTCTTCCGCGGCCTGCCGGCGCAAGGTGCCAGCCACCAGCTCGCCTTCGCCGCCGGCAGCGGCATCACGCCCATCCTGTCCATCGTCAAGACGACGCTGCAGTCCGACCCCCAGGCGCGCTTCACGCTGGTCTACGGCAACCGGGCCTCGTCGACGGTGATGTTCCGCGAGGAACTGGCGGCGCTGAAGGACCGCTACCTGGAGCGCTTCAATCTGGTCCACGTGCTGAGCCGCGAGCACCAGGACGTCGAGCTCTTCAACGGCCGCATCGACGGCGCGAAGGTCCGGGCCCTGCTGGCGCACTGGCTGTCCATCGACGACGTCGACCAGGCCTACATCTGCGGGCCGGAGGCGATGATGCTCGAGGTGCGCGAGGCGCTGCAGGCCTGCGGCCTGGCCCGCGAGCGCATCCACGTCGAGCTGTTCGGCACCGCCGCGCCGGTCGTGCACCGCAAGCGCAGCGTCGCTCCGACGGACGCCGGCTGCGAGGTGACGCTGGTGATGGACGGTGCGCGGCGTCTCTTCACGATGCCGCGCGACGGCAGCGTCTCGGTGCTCGACGCCGCGCTTGCGGCCGGCCTGGACGTGCGCCACTCCTGCAAGGGCGGCGTCTGCGCCACCTGCCGCTGCAAGCTGGTGGACGGCGAGGTCGACATGGACGCCAACTACGCGCTCGAGGACTACGAGATCGCGCGCGGCTTTCGCCTCAGCTGCCAGAGCTTCCCGGCCAGCGACAAGCTGCTCGTCGATTTCGACACCGATCACTGATCACCGATCACGGATCACGACCCACATGCCCTGCTACGCCATCGACGGCCTCGTGCCGGTCGTCCACCCCAGCGCCTTCGTCCACCCGAGCGCCGAGCTGATCGGCGACGTGTGGGTGGGCGAGGGCGTCTACGTCGGGCCCTGCGCCTCGCTGCGCGGCGACTTCGGGCGCCTGGTGCTGGAGGCCGGCAGCAACCTCCAGGACCACTGCACGATGCACGGCTTCCCCGGCGCCGACACGGTGGTGGGCGAGGACGGCCACATCGGCCACGGCGCGGTGCTGCACGGCTGCCGCATCGGCCGCAATGCGCTGGTCGGCATGAACGCGGTGGTGATGGACAACGCGGTGGTCGGCGAGCACGCCTTCGTCGCCGCGATGTGCTTCGTGCGCGCCGGCTTCGAGGTGCCGGCGCGGCATCTGATCGCCGGCATCCCGGGCAAGCTGGTGCGCGAGCTGAGCGAGGCCGAGCTGGCCTGGAAGATCGAGGGCACGCAGACCTATCAGCGGCTGACACTGCGCTGCCGCGAGACGCTGCGCGAGGTCGTGCCGCTGGCGAGCGACGACCCCCGGCGTCCGCGCATCGCCAGCGAGGATCTCGCACCGCTGCATCAACGCAAGAACGGCTAGCCGGAGATCGCGATGACCTACGAGAACATCCGCTACGAGGAGCTGGACGGCATCGCCCGGCTCACGCTGAACCGGCCCGACAAGCTCAACAGCTTCAACGTCGCGATGCACCTGGAAGTGCGCGAGGCGATCGCCGCCGCCGCGCGGCCCGCGATCCGCGTGCTGGTGCTGACCGGCGCCGGCAAGGGCTTCTGCGCCGGGCAGGACCTGAGCGACCGCCAGACGGCGCCGGGCGCCGCGCCGCCGGACCTCGGTGAAACGATCGGCACCTACTACGCGCCGCTGGTGCGCAGCCTGCACGCGCTGGACAAGCCGGTGATCGCGGCCGTCAACGGCGTGGCCGCAGGTGCCGGCTGCAACCTGGCGTTGGCCTGCGACCTGGTGATCGCCACCCGCTCGGCCAGCTTCATCCAGCCCTTCTGCAAGCTCGGCCTGGTGCCCGACGCCGGCGGGACCTGGATGCTGCCGCGGCTGGTCGGCCACGCGCGCGCGGCCGGCCTGGCGATGCTGGGCGACAAGCTCAGCGCCCAGGAGGCGGCCGACTGGGGTCTGATCTGGAAGTGCGTCGACGATGCCGGCTTCGCGGCCGAGGTCGACGCGCTGGCCGCCCGGCTGGCGACCGCGCCGACGCGCGGCCTGGCGCGCACCAAGCAGGCGCTGCGGGCGAGCTGGGATCACACGCTGGACCAGCAGCTCGATCTGGAGCGCGACCTGCAGCAGGAGCTGGGTCGCAGCGCCGACTACGCCGAGGGCGTCGCCGCCTTCATGAACAAGCGCACGCCGCGCTTCACCGGACAGTGACCGCATGAGCATCGATCCCCGCAGCTTGGACCCGCGCGCCTTCGGTGCCGTGGAGACGGTCGTCGACGACGACAAGGCCCAGACCCTGGCCGAGGATTGCGCCCGCGCGATGTGGAAGGGCGATGCCGCCTCGCAGGCCCTGGGCATGCGCATCGACGAGGTCGGCCCCGGCCGCGCGGTGCTGGTGATGACGGTGCGGCCCGACATGCTCAACGGCCACCAGACCTGCCACGGCGGCTTCATCTTCGCGCTGGCCGACAGCGCCTTCGCCTTCGCCTGCAACAGCTACGACCGCGCGACCGTGGCGGCCGGCTGCAGCATCGAGTACCTGGCGCCGGCGCGCGCCGGCGAGCTGCTGCGCGCCGAGGCGGTCGAGCGTTCGCGCAGCGGCCGCACCGGCGTCTACGACATCACCGTGAGCGGCGAGGACGGGCGCAGCGTCGCGCTGTTCCGCGGCAAGAGCCACGAGATCAAGGGCCCCGTGATCGGCGCCTGAAGGAGACGAGCCATGCATCCCCGCCCAGCGCCGCGCGTGCCCGCGGAAGGCGAGCTCGAGGCCATCGAGACCGCCAGCCGCGACGAGATCGCCGCGACGCAGCTGCAGCGCCTGCGCACGACGCTGGCGCGCGTCTACGAGCACGTGCCGCACTATCGCCAGGCCTTCGACGCGAAGGGCGTGCATCCCTCGGACCTGAAGTCGCTGGCCGACCTGGCGAAGTTCCCGTTCACCACCAAGGCCGACCTGCGGGCCCACTATCCCTTCGGCATGTTCGCGGTGCCGCGCCAGCAGGTGGTGCGCGTGCATGCCTCCTCGGGCACGACCGGCAAGCCGACGGTGGTGGGCTACACCCAGGGCGACATCGACCGCTGGGCCGCCCTGATGGCGCGCTCGATCCGCGCGTCGGGCGGGCGGGCCGGCGACATGGTGCACATCGCCTACGGCTACGGCCTCTTCACCGGCGGCCTGGGCGCGCACTACGGCGCCGAGCGTCTGGGCTGCACCGTGGTGCCGATGTCGGGCGGGCAGACCGAGAAGCAGGTGCAGCTGATCCTCGACTTCAAGCCCGACATCATCATGGTCACGCCGAGCTACATGCAGGTGCTGATCGAGGCGATGCAGAAGCAAGGTGTCGACCCGCGCGGCACCTCGCTGCGCACCGGCATCTTCGGCGCCGAGCCCTGGACCGAGGCGATGCGCGCCGAGATCGAGACCCAGGCCGGCATCGATGCGGTCGACATCTACGGCCTGTCCGAGGTGATGGGCCCCGGCGTGGCCAACGAGTGCATCGAGTCCAAGGACGGCCCGGTGATCTGGGAGGACCATTTCTATCCCGAGATCATCGACCCGCTGACCGGCGAGGTGCTGCGCGATGGTGAAGAAGGCGAACTCGTCTTCACGACGCTGACCAAGGAAGCCTTCCCGGTCATCCGCTACCGCACGCGCGACCTGACGCGGCTCTTGCCGCCCACCGCGCGCAGCATGCGCCGCATGGGCAAGATCGTCGGTCGCAGCGACGACATGCTGATCATCCGCGGCGTCAACGTCTTCCCGACGCAGATCGAGGAGCTGATCCTGAAGGACGGCCGCCTGGGCGGGCAGTACCAGCTGGTCGTCGGCAAGGAAGGGCCGCTCGACACGCTGGAGGTGCGCTGCGAGCGCCAGCCGCAGCGACCCGAGTCCGAGGCCGCCGAGGCGGGCCGCGCGCTGCAGGAGCGCATCAAGACGCTAATCGGCGTCAGCGCGAGCGTCAGCGTGCTGGCCCCCGACGCGATCGAGCGCACGCTCGTCGGCAAGGCACGACGGGTGATCGATCAGCGCCCCAAGGGCTGAGCGACCAGCGACCGAAAGCCCGAGTCGCCGGGCGAGGCCAGCCGTACACTTCGCCGGCCCTCTGCCCGTAGCTCAACTGGATAGAGCACCAGCCTTCTAAGCTGGGGGTTACAGGTTCGATTCCTGTCGGGCAGGCCAGCTTCGGCCGCGCAGATGACCGCCAGATAACCGCCGGATTGCCCCGAACTGACGGTCGGGGCCTGCGCGTAAGTTGCACCGTTCCTTGTCGAGTTAGTGGTGTCGCGGCACGTCGCCTGCGATCACAACGACAAGGAACGAGACATGCATCACCGACCCGCCGCCCCGCTGCGTGGAACGCTCGCGACCCTCCTGGCCCTGGCCTTCAGTGCCGGTCCCGCGCTGGCGCAGTCCGACAAGCTGTCGGACCTCGAGGCCAAGATCGATGCGCTCGACTCGCAGCTGAAGGACTTGAAGCGGCAACAGGAGCAGGTCAAGGCAGCCGCGCCCGCCGAGGGGCAGGCCGTCACCGGCGGAGCGACCCCGGGTTCGTTCAGGCTGCCCGGCTCGCGCACCTCGGTCACGCTCGGGGGCTATGCCAAGCTCGATGCCATCTACAGCTCGCGCAGCGCCGGCGTGGCGCAACAGGGCGACCAGTTCCTCTTTCCCAGCCAGATCCCTGTCGGAGCGGCCGCCGGTGCCAACGAGCGCGAGCAGGTCACGCTGCACGCGCGGCAGAGTCGCTTCTTCTTCCGCACGAGCACGCCTTCGGCCTGGGGCGAGGTCACGAGCCTGGTCGAAGGCGACTTCTTCGGCGCCGACGGCAACGAGAGCGTCAGCAACAGCCACGCGCTGCGGCTGCGCCATGCCTACGGCTCGGTCGGCAACTTGTCGGGCGGCCAGTTCTGGACCAACTTCCTGAACGAGGCCGCCTATGCCGAGACGCTGGACTTCGGTGGTCCGGTGGGGCAGATCTTCGTGCGCCAGGCGCAGGTGCGCTGGACGCAGCCCTTCGCCGGCGGCGACTGGTCGGTGTCGGCCGAGAACCCCGAGTCCGTGGTGGCGCTGCCGGGTTCGGCGACGCTGTTCAGGGCCGACGACGACAAGCTGCCGGACTTCACCGCCCGCGTGCGCTTCAACACCGGCGTCGGCCGCTACTCGCTGCAGGCGCTGATCCGCAACATTCGCGCCGATTCCGCCGCTGCACCGGCCGTCGCGGCGCAGAAGTCGGGCGGTGCGATCGGCATCGCCGGCATCGTGCCGACCTTCGGCCAGGACGACTTCCGCTTCAACGTGAATGCGGGCAATGTGATCGGCCGCTACCAGGAGCTGGGCTTCTTCGCGGACGGCATCGTCAACACGGCCGGCGAGATCGAGCTGGCCGACGTCGTCAGCGGCTACGCCGCCTACCGGCACTTCTGGGCGCCGGGGCTGCGTTCGTCGCTGGTGGTGTCGGCGGCGCGCGCGAAGAACCCGACGGGCAGCTTCGGCGGCCTCAACCGGCGTTCCGAGTCGGCGCACCTGAATCTGATCTGGAGCCCCGATCCCAAGGTCAATCTCGGCGCGGAGTACATCCACGCCAAGCGCGTGGTCGAGGACGACCGCTCGGGCAGCCTGAACCGCTTGCAGCTCTCGGCGCAGTACTCGTTCTGAACCATCGAGCCGGAAGCGACGCCCGCCAACGGCGCCGCCTTCCTTTCGAGGCTCGCGCCGACGGCGCGGGCCTCGCCTTTCTTCCTTTCGGTCCGGGCCGCAGCGCGGTACGAGCCTAGTCGAGCGCGACGCGCGGCGCGACGCCGCGCATCAGGCGCTCGGCATCCTCGTCGAAGCGGAAGGCCTTCAGGAAGTCGTCGACGCCGTAGCCGGGCCGCTGGCGCCGTACCGACGCCGTCAGCGTCCGGGCCTCGGCGACGCGCCCGGCCAGCGCCAGGCTGTGGGCCGCGAAGCTGACGACGTGCACGTGGGCATTGGGCCGGGCCGCGGCCTTCATGGCCCAGTCGGCCGCTTCCTCGTGGCGGCCCAGGCGCATCAGGGCCATCGCGCGCGAGGCCAGCATCGCGAACAGCATCGGGTCGAAGGGGCTGAGGTCGCGCGAATGGTCCGAGGCGCGGATCGCGGTGCGCGGATCGCCCGACTGCGCGTGCACGAAGGCCAGCGTGTAGTGGCCGAGCGCGAAGTTGGGGCTCAGCGCGACGGCGGTGTCCAGCTCGGCCAGCGACTCGCCGATGCGGCCGCGCAGCCATTGCGCGCGGCCCAGCGCCCAGTGGCTGGCCGGGTCCAGGTCGTCGGCCAGCAGGCCCTGGGACGCGCTGCGGTAGGCGGCCTCGACGGCCGGCTCGCGGTCGGACCAGCCGAGGAAGGCGTCCTGGAAGTGCGTGAACGACAGCCCGGCATAGGGCCGCGCGAAGCCCGGGTCCAGGCGCACGGCCTGCTCGAAGTAATGGCGCGCCTGCACGTTGTCGTCGCCGTTGAAGCGCACCATGTGCCACAGCCCGCGGTGGTAGGCCTCCCAGGCGTCGAGCGAGTTCGGCGCCTTCAGGATCGCGCGATTGCGCTCGGCGACCTCGATCTGGCTGGCGATGGAGCCGACGATGCGGTTGCCGATCTCGTCGAGTACCTCGAAGGGATCGCCGAGCCGGGTCGCGAAGACCTCGGCCCAGACGATGCGGCCGCTGCGCGTGTCGGCGAGCTGCACGTTCACGCTGACCTGGCCGGCGTCGCGCCGCAGCGAGCCGCTGGCGACGTAGTCGACGTCCAGCGCGCGGCCGGCGTCCTCGGCACCGACGTTGCGCGCATCGAGCGCGAACACCGTGCCCTGGGCGATCACGAACACGCTGCGCAGCTTGGCCAGCCGCGTGATGACGTCGTGCACCAGGCCGTCGGCCAGCCCGCCGCGCGCCGCGACGCCGCGCGCCTGCTCGGCGAAGGGCATGACCGCGATCGAGGCGCGGCGCTGCAGCGCGGGCGCGACGGCCTCCGCGATGGCGATCGCCGGGACCGGGTCGGGCACCTGCAACACCTGCGCCGTCAGGCCCGGCGCATGCCGCAGGCGCGCGGCCCGCCAGGCGTGCCCGAGCGGCGCCCAGTCCTGGCCCTCGGCTTCGAACTGGCGCGCGGTGGCGGCCAGGTGCTCGTCGCCCTCGCGCAGGCGGCCGCGTCGCGCCAGCGCGTCGAGCATGGCCTCGTGGGCGCGGCGCTCGAACGGGGCGAGCTGCAGCCACTGCTCCAGCACGGCGAGGGTCTCGTCGTCGGTCGGATCGAGCATGCGCGTCAGCTGCTCGAGGATCGCGATGCGCGCCGCGCGGTAGTGCCGCCGGCGCCCGATCAGCCAGGCGCTCCAGGGCGTGCTGCGCTCGATGTCGACGCCTTCGAGGAAGTCGCCGCCGAAGCCGGCCGCCAGGGTTCGCAAGCTCCCCGCGTCGAGCGTCGCCGGCCCGGCGTGCAGCGCGGCGTCGATCGCCAGCACGTCGACGGCCAGACCCTCGCGGTCCAGCCGCAGCGCGTCGCCTTCGGCCAGCAGGCGCGGCCGGCCGGGGGCGTCGAGCAGCGCGCGCGCCTTGCTCAGGGCCCAGCGCAGCTCGCCGCGCGGGTCGTTCGGCAGGTCCCACAGCAGCTCGCACAGCTGGCGGCGCGCCACGGCCTGGGGGGTCAGCGCCAGGTAGGCGATCAGCGCCCGCACCTTGCGCGACGGCGGCAGCGCCACCGGCCGCCGGCCGCGCGACAGGGTCAGAGGGCCCAGCAGATTCAGCTGCAGGTCGGATTCAACGGGCATTTCCACGATGGCTTCCATGCCAGGTACCACGCAAGGCACCGACAGTTTCGGACAGCGGCCGACCGCCCCGGCGCATCGCCGCCCCCCTAGAACCCAAGGAGCTTCAGCATGAATGCATTGTCCGCCACCCAGGCGCCCGCCAAGCCGGCCGCCGCCCCTGATTTCGCCGCGATCAAGACCCGCCAGCAGGCGGCCTGGTCGTCCGGCGACTACGCCATCGTCGGCACCACGCTGCAGATCGTCGGCGAGACGCTGTGCGAGTCGCTCGACCTGCGCGCCGGCGAGCACGTGCTCGACGTCGCCGCCGGCAACGGCAACGTCTCGCTGGCGGCCGCACGCCGCTGGTGCGAGGTCGTGTCCACCGACTACGTGCCGGCGCTGCTGGCCCGCGGCCGCGAGCGTGCCGCCGCCGAGCACCTGGAGATCGAGTTCCGCGAGGCCGACGCCGAGGCGCTGCCCTTCGCCGACGCCGGCTTCGACGCCGTCGTCTCGACCTTCGGCGTGATGTTCACCCCCGAGCCGAAGCGCGCCGCCGCCGAGCTGCTGCGCGTGTGCCGTCCCGGCGGCCGCATCGGCCTGGCCAACTGGACGCCCGAGGGCTTCATCGGCCAGCTGTTCAAGACCATCGGCAAGCACGTGCCGCCGCCGGCCGGCGTCGAGTCGCCCGCGCTGTGGGGCACGCGCGACCGCATCGAGCAGCTGTTCGGCACGCAGTCGGTCGCGATCCGCACCGAGACGCGGCAGTTCTGCTTCCGCTACCGCTCGCCGCAGCACATGCTGGACATCTTCCGCGGCTACTACGGCCCGGTACTCAAGGCCTTCGCGGCGCTCGACGCGGCCGGGCAGGAAGCCCTGGCCGACGACATCCTGGCCCTGATCGCGCGCTTCAACCGTGCCAAGCACGGCGCGATGGTCGTCGCCAGCGACTACCTCGAAATCATCGTCACCAAGCGCTGAAGCGCCAAGGAGCAGAGCATGATGATCCACTTCCAGAGAATCCGCTGGCTGGCCCCCGTGCTGGCCCTCTTCGCGGCGCAGGCCCAGGCCGACGCCATCACCGACTGGAACCAGAAGGCCGGCGAGCTGATCGCCGACGCCAAGCTGGGCACGCCGCCGGCCGTGCGCGTGATGGCGGTCGTGCAGACCGCCGCGCACGATGCGGTGCAGGGCGCGCAGCGGCGCAAGCCGTCCGATCCGGCGGCCGTCGACGCCGCGATCGCCGCAGCCAACCGCGCGACGCTGGTCAAGCTGCTGCCGGCCCAGGAGGCCGGGATCGCCGCGGCCTACCAGGCCGCGCTGGCGAAGATCGCCGACGGTCCCGCGCGGGCGGCCGGCATCGCCGCCGGCGAGGAAGCCGCCGCCGCGGTGCTGGCGGCACGTGCCGGCGACAGCGTCAGTGCGCCCGACAGCTTCCGGCCGCGCGCCGTGCCGGGCGGCTACGTGCCGACCGCCGCGGTCGCGGCCTCGCAGTGGCCACAGCGCAAGCCCTGGCTGATGTCCGGTGCCGCGCAGTTCCGGCCGATCGCCCCGCCGGCCCTGACCAGCGCCCGCTGGGCCCGCGACTACAACGAGATCAAGGCCCTGGGCGGCAAGGACGGCTCGCAGCGCAATGCCGAGCAGACCGACATCGCGCGCTTCTGGGAGTACTCGCTGCCGGCGATCTACCACGGCGTGGTGCGCTCGGTGGCCCTGGCGCCGGGACGCGACGTGGCGCGCAACGCACGCCTCTACGCCGCGGTGGCCCAGGCGATGGACGACGCGATGATCGCGGTGTTCGACGCCAAGTACCACTACAACTTCTGGCGTCCGGTGACGGCGATCCGCAACGGCGATGCCGACGGCAACCCGGCCACCGCACCCGAGGCCACGTGGGCGTCGTTCATCGATACGCCGATGCACCCCGAGTACCCCAGCGCGCACAGCATCCTGGCCAGCTCGGTCGGCACGCTGCTGCAGGCCGAGGTCGGCGCGGCGGTGATGCCCGAGCTGTCGACGGCCAGCCCGACCGCCAAGGGCGCGACGCGGCGCTGGAAGAAGGTCGAGGACTTCATCCAGGAAGTCGGCGACGCGCGCATCTACGACGGCGTGCACTTCCGCTTCTCGACCGAGGTCGGCACGGCGATGGGCCGGCAGATCGGTGAACTGGCGGCCGCGCGGCACCAGCTCGCGGTCGTGCCGGTGCAGGTCGAGCTGCAGCCGAAGGAGACGCCGCGCTTCGTCGAGCGCGTCTCGGCGCGCGGGGTGCAGGTCTACGAGTGCCGCAGCGGTGGCGCCGCGGCGCCCGGCTGGGTCTTCGTCGCGCCCGAGGCGCTGCTCTACGACGCGCGCGGCGACGAGGTCGGCAAGCACGATGCCGGCCCGCACTGGGCGGCGGCCGACGGCAGCCGCATCGTCGGGCAGGTCCAGGCGCGCGCCGAGGCGCCGGTCGGCGGGGCGATCCCCTGGCTGCTGCTGCAGGCCCGCTCGGTCGGGACCGAGGGGCGATTCGCCGACGTGACCAGCGTGCAGCGCGTCAACACGCTGGGCGGCACCGCGCCGGCGCGCGGTTGCGACACCGCGAGCCTGGGCGCGACGGCCCGCGTGCCGTACACGGCCGACTACGTGCTGTTCGCGTCCTGAGCCGCCGGGAGCCCGCGATGCCGCTCTTCCAGCACGGCGAACTGCAGGTCGACTGCGAGGTGGCGGGCGACGGCCCGCCGGTGATCCTGGTCCACAGCTCGGCCGGCAGCAATCGGCAGTGGCGCAAGCTGTCGGCGCTGCTGGCCGGCCGCTGCCGGGTGCTGGCGCCCAACCTGCGCGGCTGCGGCGGCAGCACGCCGTGGACCGCGGCGCGGCGCCAGACGCTGGCCGATGCGGCCCAGGTCGTGATGGCGCTGTGCGCCTCGCTCGACGGGCCCATCCGCCTGGTCGGGCACTCCTGGGGCGGGGCGGTGGCCTTGTGGGCGGCGCGCGCGCTCGGCCCGCGGGTCTCGCACCTGGCGCTGCACGAACCGATGCTGGCCGGCCTGCTGCACGCGCACGAGGACCCGACGGCCGGCGACGTCGTGGCGCTGCACGCCGACGTGCGGCGCCACGGCGCGGCCGGCGACTGGCTCGCGCTCGGCCGGCGCTTCACCGACTACTTCAACGGCGACGGCAGCTGGGACGCCAGCACCCCCGAGCGCCGCGAGGCGATCGCCGCGGCGCTGCCGCCCAACGTGCACGAATGGCAAGCCTGCGCGCAGCCGATGCGTGCGGACAGCTTCGACGGCATCGCGGCGCGCTGCCTGTTGCTGCGCGGGCCGCAATCGCCGAGGGCGCTGCGCGCGATGACCGAGCTGCTGCGGCAGCACTTCGCGCACTGGCGGCTGGAGGATCTGCCCGAAGGCGGGCACATGGCGCCGCTGACGCATGCGGAGGTCTTCAACCGGCGCGTCGTCGACTTCCTGGAGTTGCCGGTGCCGACGAGGGTGCCCGTGCCGATGAACGCGTAAGGTCTTGCCTGCGCCAGCGACCGACCGGCTGACGCCGGTCGCGGACCGGACATCCCGCAGCGGGAGCCTCGGGCTTGCCGCGAGGGCCACAATGCCGGTCCACCCGGGCCGCGGAGGCGCACTTGAAGATCGTTCAGGCACTCAGGACCGAGGGCGATCCCGTGATCGCCGATGCGCGCGACGCGCTGCGTCGTCGCATCGCGGCCGTGCGGGCGCGCTCGCTGGCGATCGCCGCGCCGCTGGGCGCCGAGGACCAGTGCGTGCAGTCGATGCCCGACGCGAGCCCGACCAAGTGGCATCTCGCGCACACCAGCTGGTTCTTCGAGACGGTCGTGCTGCAGCCGCACGAGCCCGGCTATCGCGTGCACGACGCGCGCTACGCCTTCCTCTTCAATTCGTACTACGAGTCGCTCGGTCCGCGCCATCCGCGGCCGCAGCGCGGACTGCTGACGCGGCCGACGCACGACGAGGTGCAGGCCTACCGCCGGCACGTCGATGCAGCGCTCCTGGCCTTCGTCGTGCGCGCCGACGCGGCGACCTGGGCCGCGGCCGCGCCGCTGATCGAGCTGGGCTTGCAGCACGAGCAGCAGCACCAGGAGTTGATGCTGACCGACGTCAAGCACCTGCTGTCGCTCAACCCGCTGAGGCCGGCCTATGCGGCGACGGCGCCGGACGGCATTGCGCTGCATCCGGCCGCGATCGCCGACGGGCCGATGCGCTGGGTCGATCGCGCCGACGGCATCGTGCAGATCGGTGCGGCCGATGGCCCGGCCTTCGCCTTCGACAACGAGCGGCCGCGGCACCGCGTGCTGCTGCCGGCGCATCGCATCGCCGAGCGCCCGGTGAGCTGCGCCGACTACCTGGAGTTCATGGCCGACGGCGGCTACCGCCGGCCCGAGTTGTGGCTCAGCGACGGCTGGGCCGCCGTGCAGTCCGAGGCCTGGCGTGCGCCGCTCTACTGGAGCGAGGCCGAGCCGGCCGGCTGGCAGGTCCACGGCCTGCAGGGCCTGCGGCCGCTGCGCCTCCACGAGCCGGTGTGTCACCTGAGCTTCTACGAGGCCGCGGCCTATGCCGCCTGGGCCGGTGCGCGCCTGCCGACCGAGGCCGAGTGGGAGTCGGCCGCGGCGCAGGGCCTGCTGACGGCCACCGGCGAGGTCTGGGAGTGGACGCGCTCGTCCTACGACCCCTATCCGGGCTTCGAGCCGCTGTCCGGCGCGGTGGCCGAGTACAACGGCAAGTTCATGATCGGCCAGCTGGTGCTGCGCGGCGGCAGCTGCGCCACGCCGCGGGGCCATGCGCGACCGAGCTATCGCAACTTCTTCCCGCCCGGCGCGCGCTGGCAGTTCTCGGGCCTGCGGCTGGCGAGGGATGCAGGATGACGGGGCCGCAGCGGCTCGTCCATCCCGCAGCGGCCGCCAGTGCGTCCGTGGTCAGCAGCGACTTCGCTCGCGAGCTGCTCGCCGGCCTGGCGCGGCGGCCGCGCAGCGTGGCGCCGAAGTTCTTCTACGACGCGGCCGGCTCGGCGCTGTTCGACCGCATCTGTGCGCTGCCCGAGTACTACCCGACGCGCACCGAGCTGGCCCTGCTGGCCGCGAAGGCCGGCGAGATCGCGGCCTGCATGGGCGCGGACGCCGAGATCGTCGAGTTCGGCGCCGGCTCCAGCCGCAAGATCCGCGTGCTGCTCGAGGCGCTGAAGCGCCCGCAGCGTTTCGTGCCGATCGACATCTCGGCGGACCACCTGCAGGGCGCCGCGTCCGCGCTGCGGCGCGACTTCCCCGGCCTCGAGGTGCTGCCGATCGGCGGCGACTTCACGCGGCCGCTGGCACTGCCGGCGCCGCTGGGCCGGCCGCGCGTCGGCTTCTTCCCGGGCTCGTCGATCGGCAACTTCACGCCCGACGAGGCGGTGGCCTTCCTGCGCCAGGTGTCGGAGCTGCTGCGCGGCGGCGGGCTGCTGGTCGGCGTCGACCTGGTCAAGGACCCGGCGCTGCTGCACGCCGCCTACAACGATGCGGCCGGCGTCACCGCGGACTTCAACCTCAATCTGCTGGCGCGCGCGAATCGCGAGCTGGGCGCCGACTTCGACCTGGCCGCCTTCGCGCACTACGCGTTCTACGCGCCGCAGCGGCAGCGCATCGAGATGCACCTCGTCAGCCGGCGCGAGCAGCGCGTGCACTGCTGCGGCCACGACTTCGACTTCGCCGAGGGCGACGCGATCCACACCGAGAACTCGTACAAGTACAGTGTCGACGGCTTCCGCGCGCTGGCTTCGCAGGCCGGCTACGAGCCGGGGCCGGCGTGGATCGACGCGCAGCGGCTGTTCAGCATCCACTGGCTGGCGCTGCCCGCCTGACGCAACCCGATGGAAGGCAGCAAGGCATGAAGGCAGTCTGGAACGGCGTCGTGATCGCCGAGAGCGACGACACCGTCGTGATCGAAGGCAACCACTACTTCCCCGAGAGCGCGCTGAAGCGCGAGTACGTCGTCGGCAGCAACCACCGCACGATGTGCTCGTGGAAGGGCCAGGCGAACTACTACTCGCTGCTGGTCGACGGCGAGCTGAACCCGGACGCGGTCTGGTACTACGCCGATCCGAAGGAAGCCGCTGCCGAGATCAAGGGCCGCGTCGCCTTCTGGAAGGGCGTGAAGGTGTCGTGACCCGGGTCTCGTTCAGGCGACCGCCACCGGGATCTTGCCGATCTTCGCCTGCCATTCCGCGGGGCCGGTCTGGTGCACCGAGCTGCCGGTCGAGTCGACCGCCACCGTCACCGGCATGTCGGTGACCGAGAACTCGTAGATGGCTTCCATGCCGAGATCGGCAAAGCCGACGACCCGCGCCGACTTGATCGCCTTGGCCACGAGGTAGGCCGCGCCGCCGACGGCCATCAGGTAGGCCGACCTGTGCCTGCGGATCGCCTCGATGCCGGCCGGGCCGCGCTCGGCCTTGCCGATCATGCCGATCAGGCCGGTCTGGGCCAGCATCATCTCGGTGAACTTGTCCATGCGCGTGGCGGTGGTCGGGCCGGCGGGGCCGACCACCTCGTCGCGCACCGGGTCGACCGGGCCGACGTAGTAGATGACGCGGTTGCTGAAGTCCACCGGCAGCGTCTCGCCCCTGGCCAGCATGTCCTGGATGCGCTTGTGCGCGGCGTCGCGGCCGGTCAGCATCCTGCCGTTGAGCAGCAGCGTGTCGCCGGGCTTCCAGCTCGCGACTTCCTCGCGCGTCAGGGTGTCGAGGTTGACCGACTTGCTCTTGTTGTAGTCCGGGGCCCACTTCACGTCGGGCCACAGGTCCAGCGAGGGCGGATCGAGGTAGGCCGGACCCGACCCGTCGAGCACGAAGTGCGCGTGGCGCGTCGCCGCGCAGTTGGGGATCATCGCGACCGGCTTGCTGGCGGCATGCGTCGGGTACATCGCGATCTTGACGTCGAGCACCGTCGTCAGGCCGCCCAGGCCCTGGGCGCCGATGCCCAGCGCGTTGATCTTGTCGCACAGCTCGATGCGCAGTTCCTCGGTCTTGTTCTGCGGGCCGCGTGCCTTCAGTTCGTGCATGTCGATGTCGCCCATCAGCGACTCCTTGGCCATCAGCATCGCCTTCTCGGCGCTGCCGCCGATGCCGATGCCCAGCATGCCCGGCGGGCACCAGCCGGCGCCCATGGTCGGCACGGTCTTGAGCACCCAGTCGACCAGCGAGTCGCTCGGGTTGAGCATCACGAACTTGCTCTTGTTCTCGGAGCCGCCGCCCTTGGCCGCGACCTGCACATCGACGGTGTTGCCGGGCACCACCGTCATGTGCACGACGGCCGGCGTGTTGTCCTTGGTGTTCCTGCGCTCGAAGTGCGGGTCGGCCACGATCGAGGCGCGCAGCTTGTTCTCGGGGTCGAGGTAGCCGCGGCGCACGCCTTCGTTCACGGCGTCCTCGATCGATCCGGCAAAGCCCTCGAAGCGCACGTCCATGCCGATCTTCAGGAAGACGTTGACGATGCCGGTGTCCTGGCAGATCGGACGCCGGCCCTCGGCGCACATCTTCGAGTTGGTGAGGATCTGCGCGATCGCGTCCTTGGCCGCGACGCTCTGCTCGGTCTCGTAGGCGCGCGCGAGGTGGGCGATGTAGTCGGCCGGGTGGTAATAGCTGATGTACTGCAGCGCGGCAGCGATGCTCTCGACGAAGTCGGCGTGGCGGATCGTGGTCATGGCGGTTCCGGGAGGCTGGAGGCGGCGCGGGAACCTTCGGGGCCTCGCGCGGGTCTGGCAACAGGGCCTGGCGGCACGGCCCCAAGCGCGAATTTTAATGAACCGGGAGGCTCCTCTTGATCGGCAGCATCCGTCGCTTCATCGCCTCCGAGTCCGCCGGCGGCGTCGTCCTGGCCCTGGCGGCGATCGCCGCGCTGGGGGTCAGCAACTCGGGCCTCGGCGAGACCTACCAGCGCTTCGTGCAGATGCCGGGCGAGCTGCGCATCGGCGATGCGCTGCTGCTGTCCAAGCCGCTGCTGCTCTGGGTCAACGACCTGTGGATGGCGGTGTTCTTCTTCCTGGTCGGGCTGGAGGTCAAGCGCGAGCTGCTGGCCGGCGAGCTGGCGTCGCTGCGGCAGGCCCTGCTGCCGGCCGGCGCGGCGCTGGGCGGCATGCTCGTGCCGGCGCTGATCTACGCGGCCTTCAATGCCGGAGATCCGGTCGCGCTGCGCGGCTGGGCCATTCCCGCCGCGACCGACATCGCCTTCGCACTGGGCATCCTGATGCTGCTGGGCTCGCGGGTGCCGGCCTCGCTCAAGGTGTTTCTCACTGCCGTCGCGATCATCGACGACCTCGGTGCGATCCTCGTGATCGCGCTCTTCTACACCGCAGACCTGTCGCTGGCCATGCTGGGCGGTGCCGTGGTCGGCGGGGCGCTGCTCGTCGCCTTGAATCGCGCGCGGGTGATGCAGGTGGGGCCCTACGTCGCCGTCGGCCTGCTGATCTGGGTCTTCGTGCTCAAGTCGGGCGTGCACGCGACCCTGGCCGGCGTGCTGACGGCCCTGGCGATCCCGCTGCGCGGCGCCGACGGACGTTCGCCTCTGGAGACGGCCGAGCACGCGCTGCATCCCTGGGTGGCCTTCCTGGTGCTGCCGATGTTCGCCTTCGTCAATGCCGGGGTGGTGCTGGACGGCGTCGGCCTCGACACGCTGGGCCAGTCGGTGCCGCTGGGCATCGCCGCCGGCCTCGTGCTCGGCAAGGCGATCGGCGTCTTCGGCAGCTCGATGCTGCTGATCCGCTACGCCGGCGCCGAGCTGCCGGCCGGCGCGAGCCGCTGGCAGTTCTTCGGCGTGTGCCTGCTGTGCGGCGTCGGCTTCACGATGAGCCTGTTCATCGGCGCGCTGGCCTTCGACGGCCAGGGGCCGGACTACGACACCCAGGTCAAGCTCGGCGTGCTGGGCGGCTCGCTGGTCGCCGGGGTGCTGGGCACCCTGGTGCTGCTGCGCGCGCCCCGGGCTCAGTGAGCCTGGCTGCCGGCCGGCGCCGACCCGGACATCAGCCGGTCGGTGTAGGCGATGGCCATCGCCGACAGCAGGAAGGTGATGTGGATCGCGGTCTGCGCGATCAGCACCTTGTCGGTGTAGTTGGCCGCATTGATGAAGGTCTTGAGCAGGTGGATCGAGCTGATGCCGATGATGGCGGTGGCCAGCTTGACCTTCAGCACCGAGGCGTTGACATGGCTCAGCCACTCCGGCTGGTCGGGGTGGCCTTCGAGGTTCATGCGAGAGACGAAGGTCTCGTAGCCGCCGACGATCACCATGATCAGCAGGTTGCTGATCATCACCACGTCGATCAGCGCCAGCACCACCAGCATGATGATGGTCTCGTTGAGCGCAGTGGTCTCCACGCCCGTGTAGCCGATGCTCTTGATCAGCGCGGTGACGGCGGTCTGGCTGCCGAAGGCGGCCTCGATCAGGTGCCACAGCTCCAGCAGGAAGTGCCAGACGTAGACGCCCTGGGCCGCGATCAGGCCGACGTAGAGCGGCAGCTGCAGCCAGCGGCTGGCGAAGATCAGGTTGGGCAGGGGGCGGAGCTTGGCGGTGCTGGGATCGGGGATCTGGGCCATGGCGGGGTACCGGTCGGGGAGGGCGGATTCTAGTGAAGCGCTCCGCGGCCAGCGGCGAACCTGCCGGGCGAACAGCGGGAGCGTGTCGTTGTGGCGCAGCGTGGGACGACCCGGCTAGTGACTGTCCGCAATGGTCGCGGCGCGGCGGCTCGCGCTACATTGCGCCGAGTCGTTGGCGTGCCGTCTGCAGTAAGGGCTTCGTAAGAGCGCCTGCTTATGGTGCACCGCACAACAATCGAGGAGACGAGCATGAGTGAGTCGAAGGTCTATTCCCCGCCGTCGGCACTCGTGGCCGGCGCCCACGTTTCGGGCATCGCCGCCTACGACAAGCTGGTGGCCGAGTCCGAAGCCGACTACGCCGGCTACTGGGCCCGCCTGGCCCGCGAGTTCGTGAGCTGGAAGCAGCCGTTCACGAAGTCGCTGGACGAGTCCGGTGCGCCGTTCTTCAAGTGGTTCGAGGACGGCACGCTCAACGTCTCCTACAACTGCCTGGATCGCCACGTCGAGGCGGGCCGCGGCGACCGCATCGCCATCGTCTTCGAGGCCGATGACGGCAAGGTGACCCGGGTCAGCTACCGCACGCTGCTGGAGATGACCTGCCGCATGGCCAACGCGCTGAAGGCGCGCGGCGTGAAGAAGGGCGACCGCGTCGTCATCTACATGCCGATGAGCATCGAGGGCGTGGTCGCGATGCAGGCCTGCGCCCGCATCGGCGCGACCCATTCGGTGGTGTTCGGCGGCTTCTCGGCGCAGAGCCTGCGCGACCGCATCAACGACGCCGGCGCGGTGATGGTCATCACCGCCGACGAACAGGCGCGCGGCGGCAAGGCGCTGCCGCTGAAGGCCATCGTCGACGAGGCGCTGGCGCTGGGCGGCTGCGAGACCATCCGCAACGTCATCGTCTACAAGCGCACCGGCGGCAAGATCGCCTGGGACGGCACGCGCGACCGCTGGATGGCCGAGGAGACGGTCGGCCAGGCCGCCACCTGCGAGCCGGAGTGGGTCGGCGCCGAGCACCCCCTGTTCCTGCTGTACACGTCGGGCTCGACCGGCAAGCCCAAGGGCGTGCAGCA
>NZ_CADEFR010000035.1 GCF_902826655.1 uncultured Methylibium sp.
ACATCTGGGTGCCGCCGATCCGCAACCGCATCGACATGCTGGCCACCGGCATCAAGAGCCCCGTCGGCGTGAAGGTGGCCGGCGCCGACCTCATGACCATCGACCGCATCACCGGCGAGATCGAGAAGGCGCTGAAGGACGTCCCGGGCGTGAGCAGTGCACTGGCCGAGCGGCTGACCGGCGGGCGCTACGTGGACGTGACGATCAACCGCGACGCGGCGGCTCGCTTCGGCATGAACATCGCCGACGTGCAGTCGATCATCACCTCGGCGGTGGGCGGCGACAACATCGGCGAGACGGTCGAAGGCCTGCAGCGCTTCCCGATCAACATGCGCTACCCGAGGGAGACGCGCGACTCGCTGGACAAGCTGCGCAAGCTGCCCATCGTCAGCGAGCGAGGGGCCCGCTTGGTGCTGTCGGACGTGGCCGACATCCGCATCACCGACGGCCCGCCGATGTTGCGCAGCGAAAACGCGCGGCTGTCGGGCTGGGTCTATGTCGACATCCGCGGCCGCGACCTGCGCGGCGCGGTGCAGGACATGCAGCGCGTGGTCGGCGAGAAAGTCAAACTGCCGCCCGGTTACTCAGTGTCCTGGTCCGGGCAGTTCGAGTTCCTGGAGCGTGCCACGGCCAAGCTCAAGGTCGTCGTGCCGTTCACGCTGCTGATCATCTTCGTGCTGCTGTACCTGACCTTCAGGCGCTTCGGCGAAGCCGTGCTGATCATGGCGACTTTGCCGTTCGCGCTGGTGGGCGGCATCTGGCTGCTGTACCTGCTGGGCTACAACCTGTCGGTGGCAGGCGCGGTGGGTTTCATTGCGCTGGCCGGCGTGTCGGCCGAGTTCGGCGTGATCATGCTGCTCTACCTGAAGCAGGCCTGGGACGCACGTGTGGCCGCAGGCAAGACCGGCGAGGCCGACCTGCTCGATGCGATCCGCGAGGGCGCGGTGCTGCGGGTGCGGCCGAAGGCAATGACCGTGGCCGTGATCCTGGCCGGCCTGTTCCCGATCATGTGGGGCACCGGTACCGGATCCGAGGTGATGCAGCGCATCGCCGCGCCGATGGTGGGCGGCATGATCACCGCGCCGCTGCTGTCGATGTTCGTGATTCCGGCGGCGTATCTGCTGATGCGCAGGCGGCGTGAGCGGCAGAACAGGGGGGTGCGCGAAGAACCGGCGGTCGCGTGAAGGTGACGGCGCGACGTCTCGGCTTCGCCGGGGAGTCCGCACGTGCGAATCAAGACCCCAGCCAGGGCTTGATGAGCCATTGCCACAGGGCAAGGCTCGCGCCGATCCAGATCGCGACGATGAGGAGTGCGCCAACCCGACTGGTCGGCTTTCTGCCCTGCTGGCTCATCCAGTGGTCCGCCTGCTCGCGGCATTCGCCGAGTACCGGAGCCGGGATCAGCCGGATGGCTGCCCAGATCAAGGCGGGCAGCAGGACCACGTCATCAAGGTAGCCCAGCACGGGAACGAAGTCCGGAATCAGGTCGATGGGACTGAGCGCGTAGGCGACGACGAAGACGGCGAGCGCCTTCGCGAGCCAGGGCACCGCGGGATGCCGGGACGCGAACCACAGCGTCACGCCGTCGCGCTTGATCCTCTTTGCCCATGCTTTCAGCCGGTCGAACACGGATACGTTCCCTTTCTCACGGCTCAGCGCCGCACCGCGACGGTTGATGGCGATTGCCCGCCAATCGCGTGGTGTTTCGGGCTGGTGCCATGGGAGCAGGGCCCTGAACGATCGGGCCCATGGACACCCAGCGATTGTCGATCCGCGGCCGCATCCTGGAGCCCGACGACCCCGCGATTCAGGATGCGCTGTCGGCTGTCTACGAAACACCGGAGCGCCCGCGCTGTCTGTGCGTGCCCGGCGGCGTCGAGATGTACGTCGCCTTTCACCGCCGCTACCTCGCCAAGCGCATGCCCGACACCGGCAGCCAGCACCATCCTTCCTGCGTGTCGTTCGAGCCTTCACCGCAGCAATCGGGTCTGGGCGAGTTGGTGGGCGACGCGGTACTGGAGTCCGAGGGGGCGGTGGAACTGCGGGTCGACTTCGCGTGGAGCCGTCAGGCCGGCGGCCACGCGCCGGGCGGGCGGACGGAAGAAGAGCCGGGCGAGATCGAGGCGCCGCGGCGGCGCATGAGCCTGCGCGCGTTGACGCACTTCCTGTTCGAGCGAGCGGGCTTCAACCGCTGGTCACCGGCGATGGCTGGCAAACGATCGCAGGGGGTGCTGCACAAGTACCTGCAGCGCGCCGCCGAGCAGGTGAGGGCGAAGGGCGTCGTCCTTGCCGAGCGTCTGTACGTACCCGAGCAGTTCAACGAAGCGACACATGCGGAAGCAGCGCAGCGCCGGCGCGAACGCCTGGGGGTGCTGCGGCCCCACGATGGCGTGGCGCCGCTGGCGGTGGCGCTGGCCGAGTTCAAGGCAGCCGAGGCCTGTCCGGGCGGCTACCGAATCTGGCTGAAGCACATGCCCGACGCGCCGCTGCTGGCGTCGGCGAAAACCTGGGAACGGATCGCGAGGACCTATGCCGCAGTGCTCGAGGCCCGCGATGCCGACCACGGCCAGCGTGTGCGCGCGGTGATCACGGCCTTGATCCGCGCGCGGCGCGAACACACCTACGAGATCGACACCGCGACCCTGCTGCTCGCCAGCGACCAGTGGATCCCGGTCGAGGGCGTGCATGAACTGCCGCTGTTGCAGGCGCTCGTCGATGCGGAGCGGTACTTCGTCAAGCCGCTGCGTTACGACGCGCGCTGCGCAGCCGCGTTTGCCAACGCTCTGCTGCTGGACACGGGTGCCGTGCCGTTGCCGCTGCATGTCCTCAGCCCCTTCATGACCCCACGCGAGCGTGAGGCCAAGGCCGCCACGCTGCGCGCAGCGGGCGGTGGCTGGGTGTGGTCCACCGACGAGCCGATGCCGGTGCTGCCGCCGGCTGCACTGCGGCGCATGTGAGGGCGGCGCGCCTCGACAAGCGCACTTGAAGCGGCGGATTCCGGCGAGAGCATGAACTCGCCGGGATGTCCCGGTGCACGCCTCGCCAAGGAGCGCCGCCATGACCGCCGCATCCGCACTGCCCACCGTCACCTTGCACGGCGGCGCCTCGACCCCGACCACCTTGCTCGGACAGGCGCCCGCACGCATCCCCACCGCCGGGAAGATCCGCGCCGGCATCAAGGTGCTGACCAAGCGCGCCGCGGGCGAACCGCGCGCCTGCGAGATCTACGAGCGCGGCCTGCGCGACGGCCACTCGTTCGACCGCATCGAACAGGCGCTCGCCGAAGCATTGCCTCAATTGAAGAACCCGCTGGTGCCGCGCAACGTGCCCTGGTTCACCGTGCGCGCGCAGGACTTCGGCAACCCGGCGCTGGCGGGCGAGCTGATCGAGGCCTACGGCGAGGACCGCGGCGAGGGGCTGCACCTGTACCGCTTCCCGGTGGTGTTCCCGTCCGACCACTGGCAGACCGTGATGCCGCACGAACTGGCGGCCTGGGGAACGCACGACAAGCGCTACTGGTCGGAGTACGCGCCCGATGGCCGCGTGCGGCACTGCATGTGCCACGCGCCGGTGCCTGTGGACGCACAGGGGCGGCGCGCCGTGCGCCTGTTCGGCGGGCGCAAGACGGTGATGCGCGAGGCCAATGGCGGCGTCTGCGAACCCGAGGCTTGCCGCGAGTATCAGCAGCGCGAATGCAACCTGACGGGCCGCTTCCTGTTCTTCGTGCCGGGCATCCGCTCGCTGAGCGCGTTCGAACTGCACACCACCAGCTTCTACGCGATGAACGCGGCGATCCAGAAGTTCGAGACCGTGGCCTTCCTGCGCGGCGGGCGCATCTCGGGATTTCTCGATCGGCAGCGCACGCCCTTCTTCCTGTCCAAGCGCCTGATGGAGGTCAGCCACATCGACGAGCAGGGCCGGGCGGTGCGGGTACCGCAGTGGATCATCGACCTCGAAGCCCCGGTGGACGTGAGCGCGCTGCTGCGCGACCGCGAGGACGACGAAGCCGTGGTCGTGCAGGCCCATGCAGCCTGCGGCGTGCTCGAAGGCGAATCCACCACGCCCGCCATGGCGGCCACCGAGGTCGCGGACGCCGAAGTGACTCCGTCGCGCGGCGAGCCGACGCTGGACAAGGTCTTGGCCCTGGCCGGCAGGCTCGGTGTCTCCGCCGCCGACTTCGAGGCCTACGCGGTGCGGCGCTGGGGGCCGGGCTGGAAACTCAACCCGCAGGGCCGGCGCCGGGCCTGGGACGAACTGGATCGCCACCGCAACGACGCGCCGGGCTACACCGACAAGGTCGCCGCGGCGCTGCGGGAGACGTCATGACCACGCGCTCGGCGCTGCGGGTGGCGCACTTCTCCGACCTGCACTACGGGCCGCGAAACCTGGCCGAGGCCGACCGGTGCTTTGGCGCGGCGATCGAGCGCGCGGTGGAGGTCGGCGTCAACGTGGCGGTGATCTCCGGCGACAGCACCGATCACGCGCTCGATCTGCACTCACCGTCAGCGGTGGCGCTCGTGTCGCGTGTTCGACGGCTGGCGGATCACTGCCCCGTGCTGATGCTCCAGGGAACCTGGTCGCACGAGCCGCCGGGCACCTTGTCCGTGTTCCGCGAACTGGGCGGGCGCCATGCCGTGTACGTGGCTGATCGAATCGGGCAGGTGGGTCTGACCACCGCGGGCGACTGGGTCGTGTCACCGGGATGGGGCTTCGACGTGCTGCCGAATGGGCTGGCGGCGCTCTTCACATGCCTGCCCTCGGTCAACCGCGCGGCGGTCGCCGCCGCGCTCGGAGCCGCCGACGCCGCCGACGCAACCGGCGAACATGTCGCGACACTGCTGCGTGGGCTCGCACCGAGCCACGCGATGGCACGCCAGCTTGGTGTGCCGACCTTGCTCGTGTCTCACGGCACGGTGTGCGGCTGCATCACCGAGCACGGCGTGCCGATGGCCGGCTTCGACCATGAGTTCACGACCGGCAGCCTGTTCGATGCGGGCGCGCAGGCGGTGCTGCTGGGGCACATTCACCGCCACCAGTGCTGGGAACGCGACGATGGCATTGGCCGCCGCTGCATCGCCTACGCAGGGTCGATCGGCCGATTCCACCACGGCGAGGCTGGCGACAAGGGCTTCCTGCTTTGGCAGGTCGGCCCCGACTCCGCTGCATGCCGCCTGGAAGCGACGCCGGCGCGGCGCACGCTCGATATCTGCTTCGACGGCAAGCCCGACCTCGCCGCGCTGCGCGCCGCGCTCGCGGCACAGCCGGTCGAGGGGGCTTGGGTGCGCCTGCGCTGGAGCGTGCCCGAAGAAGAGCGCAACGACGTCGACCGTGCCGCGATGCGCGAACTGCTGGCCGGCGCCGCGGGCGTGCAGTTCGAAGGGCGCATCTTGCCGGTGGTGCGAGTGCGTTCCGGCGGCATCGGCCAGGCCGGCGCGATGCGGGACAAGGTGGCGGCCTGGGCCGGCGTGGTCGGGGCGCGACCCGAGCCGGTGTGGTCGTGTCTCGATGAGCTCGCGGCGCACGAAACCCAACTAATCGTGGACGCCGCGTTAGCTGAACCCGAGGCGGTGGCAGGCGGCGACGCACAACGCCCCGGCATCGACGCGGCGAGTGGCTTGAAGGAAGTGGAACTGGCGGGAGACTGTCTCGAGGTTTCAACAGGAGCACACGCATGAGAGTCCATTCGCTGATGCTCAAGGGCTTTCGCGGCATCCGCGACGGCATGGGGCAGGACGTGCTGGAACTGGACTTCGAGAGCCTGGCGCCCGGCGCCGCGCTCGTGGCTATCGCGGGCGCCAATGGGCGCGGCAAGACCACCGTGATGGACAACCTGCACCCCTATCTGCTGATGCCGTCGCGGGCGTCCACGGGCGCACCCGGCGGCTTCTCGTACTACGAGCATGTCGTGCTGCCGGAGAGCGAGAAGACTCTGGTGTGGGAGATGGACGGACGGCGCTACCGCTCGCAGCTGGTGATCCGGTCCGGCGGGCGGCGCCGGACCGAGGCCTATCTGTTCGCCTGGGATGACGGCGCGTGGCGGCCCGCCGTGATCGCCGACGGCACCGTGTCGGACGGCCGCTGCGACAGCTACACGCGCTGCGTGGAGTCGATCTGCGGCAGCGCCGAGACCTTCTTCACTTCGGCGTTCGCCGCGCAGGGACGGCGCCACCTGAGCCAGTACCGCAACGCCGAGATCAAAGGGCTGCTCGCCGACCTGCTCGGCCTGGACGAGATCGGGCAACTCGGCAGCCGGGCGCAGGAGGTCGTTCGCGGACTGAAGGCGGGCTTGAGCGCGCTGCGGATGCGGCAGTCCGAACTGGCCGTCGACGAGGCGAGGTTGAAAGCCGACCTCACCAGATTACACGGCGCCGATCAGGCGGTGGCCGTGGCGGTGAAGGCCCGCGACGCGGCACGGATCGGATGCGATGCGGCCCGGCTGGCCCACGCTCGCCTGCTGGCCGAGCAATCACAGTCGTCTGCCATCGGTGAGCAACGTGCGCGGCTCGAAGACCGCCTGCGCCTTGCCGCGGCGACCCTGCAGCGATCCGAAGCCGAGTGGCAACGACTGCAGGACGATCTGCGCGAGCGGACCGAACGGCTGAATCGGCGGGTCGCTCAGCGCATCGCAAGCGCCAAGACGCGGCGCGAGGCAGCAGAGGTCCGGCTGCGTCGCTGTGCCGCACTTGTGGCCGACGCGTCCGATGTCGCCCGCGCGGAGCGGCGACTGCCACTCGCCCGGCGAGTCTTAGCCTCATGGCAAGCGCGCTTGGCGCAGGCGCGAGTCGGGGTCGAGCAGGGGACACGGGCGCGCGATGCGTGCAGCCACGCAAGGCAACGGCTCGGCGCGATCGAGCAGGCAGCGGGAAAGGCTGCGTTGCGGGCGCAGGAACTCACGCGTCGGTTCGGCCTTGTCGGGTCGGTGCCTTGCAGTGGTCTGCCGCTGCAAGGCCGCTGCCAGCTGCTGGGTGACGCCCGCGAGGCCGCCGCCTTGATGCCATCGGCGCGCGGCGAGATCGAACGTCTTGCGCAAGAACGCGCGCAGGTCCTGCGCGATATCGAGCCGCTCGAGCGGCAGGCGGCGCAGTGGCAGGGCGCCGCGGATGCGCTCCGAGACGCCGAGCGGCGTGTCGCCGCCGCCGCGAGCAGGGAGACCGCCCTGAGCGCGCTGGCCGGGCGCAAAGCCGAGCTGGTGCGCGCCCAGGAGGACCACGCGGCACTGCTGGAGGAAGTGAAGGCCTTGCAGTTGGTCGAGTCGATCCGCGAATCGGACGATGAGCGGACCGAGCGGCAGGCCATCGCTGGCGGACTGCAAGCATCCGCGCAGCAGAGGCAAGCTCGGCGCGAGGCGCATCGCGCCGAAACCGTCGCCATCGAACAAATGCTGGCGTCGCTGCCGCCACGATTCGACGTGCAACGGCTGGTGGAAGCGGCGGCGCACGTCACATCGGCCGAGCGCAGCCTCGACGGAGCGGAGCGCGCCCACTCCGCCGCGCTCGCGGACGTACACAAACGCCAGGCCACCGAAGCCGAGCGTTCGCGCCACGAGGCACGGCGATCTGCGCTCAGCGCGCACATCGACCGCGTGCAGAACCGCCTGGCCGACTGGTTGCTGTTTGCGCGCTGCATGAGCCACGATGGCCTGATCGCGCTGGCCATCGAGGATGCAGGCCCCGCGCTGTCGGGCCTGGCCAACGATCTGCTGCTGGCCTGCTACGGCGCGCGCTTCACGGTGGCCATCCGCACCCAGGTCGAAACGGCGAAGGGCGAGGCACGCGAAGGCTTCGACATCGAAGTGAATGACAGCGAGTCGGGCGATACCAAGAGCGTTGTGCTGATGAGCGGCGGCGAACGGGTGTGGATCAACGAATGCCTGACACGCGCGGTGGCGCTGTACCTCGCGCAGCAGTCGGGCCGGCGTTGCATGACCCTGTTCTGCGACGAGGCCGATGGCGCACTGGATGCCGACCGCAAGCGCATGTTCATGGCGATGAAACGCGAGGTTCTGAAGCTCGGTGGGTACGAACGCGAGTTCTTCGTGTCGCAGACCCCCGAGCTGACGGCCATGGCGGATGCAGTCATCGATCTGGACGCCATGCACGCCAATGTCCCAGCGCAACGGCCGGGTGTCGCTTGCTTCGATACACTCACGGGCTGATGCGCCGATCCACCGTCCTCTTCGTGATGCTGTTTGCCATGCTCTGGCAATCGGTGGCGCTCGCCCGCGCCGGCTCGACGGCAAATGCCCTGGCCGACCTGGGGCACGCCGCGCTGCACTGGCAGGAGGAGGGCCATCACCACCACGAGGATGGCTCGTACCACCTGGACGAGTCGAAGGAATCGGCGCAGCACGTGCTCAGCGATCACGTGAGTGCGGCAGCCGCGCTGATGGTCCCGGCCTCACACACCTTCCCACCCCCGGGGTCGGCCGCGCCTGGCGGCCTGCACGACAGACTCGTGCCCGACCCCACGCTCGACGGCCTGCTCAGGCCACCTCGGTCCCGCTCCTGACCCGCCTTCGCGGCGGGCGTCCGCTCATGGGCGCCCGGCCTTCCGCTGAACCGGCACTCCGCGCACGTTCTCGGCCGCCCCTGGCGCGCACCGAACGCGCTCACCGCCGGTCCAGGCCGTTGAATCGTCAGGATCATTGTGAAGTCTTCTCTCTGGCTGTCTGCCTGCGTCATCGCGGGCAGCCTGGCCGGCGGGCTCGTCAGGGCCCAGCCTGCCGACATCCCACGAGGCCCGAGCGCGGCGCTCCCCTCCGCATCCGGCCCGGCGGCCGGCACCGTCAGCCTTCGCACGGCCCTGGACGCCGCATGGCAGCGCGCCGTCGCGGCGCGCGAGAGTGATGGCCAGCGCCGCCGCGCCGAGGCCGATCGTGCCTCCACGGGCAGCTTCTGGGCTGCGCCACCGTCGCTGGCACTGGGCCACCGCGACGACCGCCTGCAAAGCAACGCCGGCAAGCGCGAGACCGAGATCGGGGTCGCCGTTCCGCTGTGGCTGCCCGGCCAGCGGGCCGCCCGCTCGGGTACCGTCGAGGCCGCGGTGGCTCAGGCACTCGCCGCGGAACAGGCGGCGCGCCTGCGCTTGGCCGGCGAAGTGCGTGAAGCCGCATGGCAACTGACGGCCTCGCAGTCCGAGCTCACTCAAGCCGACACCCAGGCTCAGGCGCTGAAGCAACTGGCCGACGATGTCGAGCGTCGCGTGCGCGCCGGCGATCTCGCACGTGCGGACGCCCTGGCCGCTCACGCCGAGCAGCTGTCGGCGTCCGCGCTGCAGTCCGACGCACGCCAGCGCCTGCAGGCGGCGCGAGCCCGCTGGACCTTGCTCACCGGGCTGACCGCCGGGCCGGACCTGTCGGCTGCGACGCCGGCCGATGCAGCGCCGGTAGGCACGTCGCCGCATCCGGAGCTTCAACTGGCAGGCCAGGCCCGTGAACTGGCGCGCAAGCGGGTGGAACTGATGCGCCACTCACGGCGCGATGCGCCCGAGCTGAGCGTGGGAGTGCGGCAGGACGTCCCCGGCCGGGCCGAGGGCTCGCAAGGCAGCCTGGTCGTCGGCCTGCGCCTGCCCTTCGGCACCGACGACCGCAACCGGCCGCTGGAAGCGGCGGCGCTCGCGGAACTGGACGTCGCAGAAACCCACGAGCAACGCCTGCGTGAGCGCATCGACAGCGACATCGCCGCCGCCCGGGAGGCGCAGCGCTCGGCCGAGACCCAACTCGATGCCGAGACCGCGCGTGCGGGCCTGCTGCGCGAGCGCGCCAGCCTGATCGACAAGTCCTTCCGTGCCGGCGAGACCCCGTTGCCCGACCTGCTGCGTGCGCTGGCCGCCGCGGCGCAGGCCGACAGCGCAGTGGCACGCCAGACCGGCGCGCTGGGCCTGGCCCGCGCCCGACTCCAACAAACCCTCGGACTTCTTCCATGAGCTCACTCACCGATCGCATTGCCTCGCGGCACCCACTGCCCAGGGCACCCAGGGCGTTCTGCGCCATGCTGCTGATGACGAGCGCGTTCGTCATCGCAGCGCCGGGTGCCCACGGCCCCAATGGCGAGCATCTGGACAGCCCGACGACGATGCGGGCCGCATCGGCCCTGCCGCGCATCGAAGCCAAGTCCGAAGCCTTCGAGCTGGTCGCCGAATTGCGTGCCGGCGAGTTGGTCATCGTGGTCGACCGCTACGAAACCAACGAGCCCGTGCTGGGTGCAAAGCTCGAAGTCGAGAGCGGATCGCTGAAGGCCGCGGGCGTGTTCCGCGCCGAGCAAGGCGACTATGTCGTCACCGATGCGGCCATGCTCAAGGCATTGGGCGCTGCCGGCGAGCACGGCCTCGTGTTCACGCTGGTGGCAGGCAAGGACAGCGACTTGCTCGATGGCACGCTGGTGAACACCGGAGGTCGCGCTGCGGCCGCCGTTGCGACGAGCGATCACGGACACGCCCCAGGCAACGATGCCCACGGACACAGCCATGAGCTGGAGCGCGCAGCCTGGATCGGCGCCGGTGCCGCAGCCCTGGCTCTGATCGGTGGCATCGCCTGGTGGCGCCGACGCCGCCGCGATGCTGGCAAGCCGCAGGGGGGCCTGTGATGAAGCACAAGTCCTGGTGGTTCGGCGGCGGCCTTGGCCTGCTGGTTCTCGCGGCGCTCGTCGCCTGGATGCTTCTGGTGTCTCTGGCGTATGCAGCCCCGGGCGCGCATGGCCCGAACGGCGAGCACCTCGACGCACCCGGCGCCGCGGTCAACGCTTCCGGTCTGGCGCGGCTGCCCGACGGCAGCGTCAACGTGCCCAAGCTCGCGCAGCGGCGCATGGCCATCCGCACGGTGCTGGCGCCGGAGTCCGACGCGGCCGCCACGGTCGAGATGCCGGGCAGGGTGGTGATGGACCCGAACGCCAGCGGGCGTGTGCAGGCGGTGTACGGCGGGCGCATCGAGCCTGGGCCGAGAGGGCTGCCGGTCGCTGGCCAGTCCGTCAAGCGTGGCGAGGTGCTGGCCTACGTACGCCCCAGCGCCGAGCCCTACGCCGTGGGCACGCAGCAGGCCCAGCTGGCCGAACTGCGTGCGCAGCGGCAACTGGCCGAGCAGCGCGTGCAGCGACTCGAAGGCCTGGAAGGCACGGTGCCGCGCAAGGAGATCGAGGCCGCGCGCAGCGAAGCGACGAGCCTGGCCGAGCGCGAGCGCAGCATCGGCGGCAGCCTGGTGGCGCGCGAAACACTGACCGCGCCGGTCAGCGGCGTCATCGCCCGCGCGGATCTCGTTGTCGGCCAGGTCGTCGAGCCGCGCGACGTGCTGTTCGAGGTGGTGGACCCGGCGCGCATGCTGGTGGAGGCGACCACTGCCGATGCGGCGGTGGCTGCGCGTGTCGCCGGTGCATCGCTGCAGGGTGTGCCCGAGGTGACGCTGCGCCTGCTCGGGGTATCGCGCTCGCTGCGCGACGGCGTGCTGCCGCTGACTTTCGCCGTCACGCCGGCAGAGCCGGGCGCAGCTCAGCGCGAATCCCTGCCTTTGGCGATCGGCCAGCCGGTCACCGTCGTGGCGCAGTCGAAGGAGCGCATCAAGGGCGTGGTGCTGCCGGCCCAGGCCGTGGTGCGCAACCCGTCCAACGAACCCATCGTCTGGATCAAGTCGGGCGCCGAGCGCTTCATCCCGCAGCCGGTGCAGTACCGGCCGCTGGACGCGAGCACGGTCGTGGTGACGCAAGGGCTGAGCGCGGACAACCGCGTCGTGGTCCAGGGCGCGCCGCTGATCGCGCAGATCCGCTGAGCGAGGAACGATCATGTTCAACTGGATCGTTCGCTACAGCCTGCGCAACCGCCTGTTCGTGCTGGCGGTGGCGGCGCTGTTGATGGTCTACGGCGCGATGACGGCCTGGCGCACGCCGGTCGATGTCTTCCCCGACCTCAACAAGCCGTTGATCACCGTGCTCACCGAGGCGGGCGGCATGGCGCCGGAAGAGGTCGAGCAGCTCGTCACCTTCCCGCTCGAGACCGCGCTCAACGGCATGCCGGGCGTGACGCGCGTGCGCTCGACCTCCGGCGTGGGCCTGTCGCTGGTCTATGCCGAGTTCGACTGGGGCACCGATATCTACCGCAACCGCCAGTTGGTGGCCGAGCGGCTGGCGCTGGTGCGCGAGCAGATGCCGGGCGACATCACGCCGGTGATGGGACCGGTGTCGTCGATCATGGGCGAGGTGATGCTGGTGGCCTTGCCGCTGATTCCCGGCGACGGCAAGTCGCCGGTGGCCACACCGATGCAAGCCCGTGAGTACGCCGACTTCGTGCTGCGCCCACGCCTGCTGTCGATCCCCGGCGTGTCGCAGGTCATTCCCATCGGTGGCGAGGTGCGCACCTTGCGCGTGGCACCCGATACCGCGCGCATGGCGCAGTTCGGCGTCTCGCTGTCCCAGGTCGAGCAGGCCTTGAAGGGCTACGCCGGCAACGCCGGCGGCGGCTTCATCGACCTGAACAGCCGCGAGTACCTGATCCGCCATCTGGGCCGCAGCAACCGGGCCGAGGACCAGGCGGCGAACTTGGGTGGGGTGGCCGTGGCCTGGAAGGAGGGCCGTGCCATCCTGCTCGAGCAGGTCGCGACAGTCTCGTTCGCGGCCGGCCTGAAGCGCGGCGACGCCGGCTACAACGGTCTCCCGGCGGTGGTGGTCAGCGTGCAGAAGCAGCCCGATGCCGACACGGTGAAGCTCTCCGCGCAAATCGAGGCGGCGCTCTCCGAACTGAAGCAGGGCCTGCCGCCGGGGCTTGCCGCGCCGCGCGTGCTGTTCCGCCAGGCCGACTTCATCAAGGCCTCGATCGGCAACGTGACCGAAGCGCTGCGCGACGGCGCCATCATGGTCGCCATCGTGCTGTTCGCCTTCCTGCTGTCGGCGCGCACGACGGTGATCTCGCTGGTCGCGATCCCCCTGTCGCTGGCCGTCACCGCGGTGGTGTTCCAGTGGCTCGGGCAGTCGATCAACGTGATGACGCTCGGCGGCCTGGCGATCGCCATCGGCGAGCTGGTCGACGACGCGGTGGTGGGCGTCGAGAACATCGTGCGCCGGCTGCGCCAGAACCGCAGCGCGCCGAGCCCGCTGCCGGTCTTCGACGTGGTGGAGCGGGCCAGTGTCGAGGTGCGCTCGGGCATCCTCTACGCGACGATCATCGTCGTGCTGGTGTTCGTGCCGCTGTTTGCGCTGCCGGGCATCGAAGGGCGGCTGTTCTCGCCGCTGGGCATCGCCTACATCGTGTCGATCCTCGCGTCCATGCTGGTCTCGATGACGGTGACGCCCGCGCTCTGCTACTACCTGCTGCCGAAGATGAAGCGGCTCGACCACGGCGACAGCCCGCTGGTGTCGTGGCTGAAGCGCCAGGACGGCAAGCTGCTGGCCTGGTCGTTCCCGCACGCGAAGATGCTGATCGCGATCGCCGTGCTGGCGGTGGCCGGCGCCGCGGCCACGGTGCCCTTGTTCCCGCGTGCCTTCCTGCCTGCCTTCAACGAGGGTTCGCTGGTGCTGGGCCTGGTGATGCAGCCGGGCACCTCACTGGCAGAAGCCAACCGCGTCGGCTCCGTCGCGGAGACGCTGATCCGCGAGGTGCCCGAAGTCACTCAGGTGGGCCGCCGCACCGGCCGCGCCGAGCTCGACGAGCATGCGGAAGGCGTGCACTCGGCCGAGATCGACGTCGACCTGAAGCGCAGCGAGCGTGACCGCGAGACCATCATGGCCGACATCCGCGAGAGGCTCTCGTCGTTGCCGGTGCAGGCGACCATCGGCCAGCCCATCAGCCACCGGCTCGACCACCTGCTCTCTGGCGTGCGTGCGCAGATCGCGGTGAAGATCTTCGGGGACGACACCGACACGCTGCGCGGCCTGGCCGAGCAGATGCGTGGCCAGCTGGCGGCCGTGCCCGGGCTGGTCGACCTCACGGTCGAAAAGCAGGTGCTGATTCCGCAGATCAGCGTGCGGCTGGACCACCGCAAGGCCGCGCAGGTGGGCCTGGCGCCGGGCGAGGCGATCCGCGTGCTGCAAGCGCTGACCGATGGCGCGCATGGCGCGCAGATCGTCGACGGGCCGCGCCGCTACGAACTGGTGCTGCGCCTGCCCGACAACCAGCGCACGCCGCAGGATTTGGCGCGCACGCTGATCGACACGCCGGCGGGGCGCATCCCGGTGTCGGCCATCGCGACCGTGGAAGAGACCGACGGGCCGAACCAGATCGGGCGCGAAAACGGCCGCCGCCGCATCATCGTCTACGCCAACACCGATGGTGGCGACATGGGGCGGGTGATTGCCGACATCCGCAGGGTCATCAACGGCACACCGCTGCCCAGCGGCAACTTCGTCAGCCTGGAGGGGCAGTTCCAGGCCCAGGAGCAGGCCACCCGGTTGATCGCGGGCCTGTCGGTGGTGTCACTGGCGCTGATGTTCCTCGTGCTGTACTCGCGCTACCAGTCGGTGGTGCTGGCCGGCATCATCATGGCCAACATCCCGCTGGCGCTGATCGGCTCGGTGGTGGCGATGTGGATCGCGGGCGTGAGCCTGTCGGTGGCGTCGATGGTGGGCTTCATCACGCTGGCCGGCATCGCCACGCGCAACGGCATCCTCAAGATCAGCCACTACATCAACCTGTGCAAGTTCGAAGGCGAAACCTTCGGCCAGGCCATGATCGTGCGCGGCTCGCTGGAGCGGCTGACGCCGGTGCTGATGACGGCGCTGGTGGCGGCCTTTGCGCTGACGCCGCTGCTTCTCGCCGCCGACGCGCCGGGCAAGGAGATCCTGCACCCGGTGGCGGTGGTGATCTTCGGCGGCCTCGTCAGCTCGACGCTGCTCGACACCTTGCTCACGCCGGTGCTGTTCTGGCTGTTCGGCGAGAAGGCGACGCAGCGCCTGACCCAGCCTGAAGCCGAGGCGCCGCAGGGCGCCGCCGGCACCCAGGAAGCCTATTGAGATGACATCAGGCCCGGCGGCGCCGCCTGTTCCAGAGCGCCGCACCCTCGCAGGAGATCGAAGAGATGATGAAGAAACTGTTGACCGCGGTCGTGCTGGGCCTGTCGGCCCTGTCTTTCAATGCCGCATTCGCCCACGGTGGCGGCCCTGCCAAGCATGGTGGCGTGGTGGCGACCTCCAGCGACCTGTCGTTCGAACTCGTCGCCGATGGCGGCAACGCCGTGATCTACGTCGAGGACCATGGCAAGCCGATGGCGCCCGCGGGCATGAAGGGCAAGCTCACCGTGCTGAACGGCGCCGAGAAGTCGGAGGCCGAACTGGTGGTCGCGGGCGACAAGCTCGAAGCGAAGGGCGTGAAGCTGGTCAAGGGTGCCAAGGTCGTCGCGGCGCTGGTGACGCCGGCGGCAAAGGCCATCACCGTGCGCTTCACGGTGCGCTGAGCCACGGTTCGGGAATGCTTGGCGGCGCCGTCGTATGCATGGCAGGGCAAGGGCTGCCCGTCGCGAATCTGTCACGCCGTATCCTCTCCACTAGGATAGGATATCGATATGGCGGAAACCGGACTCCACGTTTCGCATGACGCTGTCGCAAAACGCCTCAAGCGGGCCCATGGTCATTTGCAGAACGTGATCGACATGTTGTTGGAAGATCGTGCCTGTCTTGACGTGGCGCAGCAGTTGCATGCTGTCGAGCGTGCTGTCGCTGCGGCAAAGAAGCAACTGATTCATGACCACATCGATCATTGTCTCGACCACGCCCTGGGTGCACCCGCTACGTCGTCGCGGCAGGCGCTGGGGGAGTTCAAACTCATCACCAAGTACCTTTGAGCCGACCGCGCTCACCACCTGACCCGCGTCCGCCATGACACCGACAGCCCAGCCGCCCGAGCACCAGCGTCCCCGCGACGCCGCGGCGCTGCTGCGTCTGGTATTTTGTTGGCTGCTGGTGGCGGTGCTGGCTGTCGATCTGGTCACTTCGCCGCTGCATGCGCACCGCCACGACGGAGAGTGGTCGGCCGGTGCAGGCTTGGTGGCGTCCGCAGAACATCCGAGCGATCTGTTCGGTGCAGACAGCGTCGGCGTCCCCACGCATGCCGACCCGGACGAGGGGCCTGGTATCTCGCATTCGATTTCGGCCTTGCGCAGTCCGACCGACGTGATGGTCGATGCGCAGCCCTCGGATGAATCTGCTCCTGCGGCGCACTGGTTCGTTCCGGACCAGTCGTCGCCGGGTCATGCCGTTGCATGGGTCTGGCCACCAGACGGGCACCGAGCGGGAGCTGATGCCTTCAAGAGCCTGCCGCCCCACGGCAGGGCGCCGCCTCTCCACGCCTGAAGCCGCCGCAGCGCCGCCGGCGCTGCGCTAGCACTCGCCCTGCCATCGGGGCGAGGCCTTCTGCCCGTGGAGTTCCTATGTCTGCCCACCTTTGTTCGCGCGGCGCCTTGCGCGCCGCTGTCTGCCTGTCCCTTGCTCTGAGCAACGCCGTGCTGGTGTCTGCCCTGGCCGCCGAACCCAATGCCGAGTTCGCCGTCTCCGCCGCGCAGATGAAGACGCTGGGCGTCACGCTGCTCAAACTCGAACAACCCGCCGCCATCGCCGGCATCGCCTATGCCGCCAAGGTGACGTTGCCCCCGGGCCAGGAACAGATGGTCAGTGCGCCGGTAGCCGGTGTGGTGGATCAGTTGCTCGTCGGCGAGCAGCAGGCCGTCAAGGCCGGCCAGCCGCTGCTGCGGCTGAACAGCCCGCAGTTCGGCGAGATGCAGCTCAAGCTGCTCGAAGCCGCCAGCCGGGCCCGGTTGTCGCAGCAGACCTTGCAGCGCGAGAAGGCGCTGCTGACCGAAGGCATCATCCCCGAGCGGCGCGTGCAGGAGGCCGAGGCTGCGGCGCAGGACGATGCCGCGCGCCAGCGCCAGGCCGAGGCGGCGCTTCGGCTGGCGGGTATCGACGCAGGCTCGATCCGACGCATCGCCGCAGGTGGCACGGTGCAGGACGGCGTGGTGGTTCGGGCCCGTGCCGCCGGCGTGGTGCTGGGCGTCGACATCAAGCCCGGCCAGCGCGTGCAGGAGGCCGATGCACTGCTGCGCCTGGCCAGCCTGCAGACCTTGTGGCTGGACATCGCCATGCCGGCCGACCGCCAGCCGGCCACGCTGTTGAAGGACAACAAGGCCGCGGCGATCGAGATCGTGGGCCGCGATGCGGTGGCCATGCCCTTGTCCGTGGGCGCCATGGTCAGCGACAGCCAGACCGTGACCCTGCGTGCACGCGTCACGCGCGGCGCCGACCGGCTGCGCCCCGGCGAGGTGGTGCAGGCGCGCGTGCCGTTTGCGGCCAACGCTGCCGGCTGGGCGCTGCCGCTGCAGGCGCTGGCACGGCAGGACGACCAGGCTTACGTCTTCGTGCGCACCGACAAGGGCTTCATCGCCCGGCCGGTGAGCGTGGCATCGAGTGCCGGCGCTTCGGTGCAGGTCACCGGCGAGCTCAAGCCCGGACAGGAGGTGGCGACCGCCTCGGTCATCGCGCTGAAGGCGGCGTGGCAGGGCAAGAGCGGAGGTGACAAATGAACACCCTCCACACGCCGCTTTCCACGACGGGAGCCCGGCCATGCTGAACCGTCTCGTGCAATTCGCGCTCACGCAGCGCCTGTTCGTTCTGCTGGCTGCCGTGCTGCTGGCCGGTTTCGGCTGGTATGCATTCCGCACGCTGCCCATCGACGCCTTCCCCGACGTGTCGAGCACGCAGGTGAAGATCATCATGAAGGCGCCGGGCATGACCCCGGAGGAGATCGAGAGCCGCATCGCGGTGCCGATCGAGGTCGAGATGCTGGGCATCCCGAAGCAGCGCATCCTGCGCTCGGTGACGAAGTACGGCCTCGTCGATGTCACGGTCGACTTCCAGGACGGCACCGACCTGTACTGGGCGCGCCAGCAGGTGGCCGAGCGGCTGAACAACATCGTCGGCGACCTGCCTTCGGGCATCACCGGCGGCATCGCGCCGATCACCACCCCTTTGGGCGAGATGTTCATGTTCACGATCGAGGCACCCCAGCTCACGCTGGAGGAGCGGCGCAGCCTGCTCGACTGGGTCATCCGCCCGGCGCTGCGAGCCGTGCCCGGCGTGGCCGATGTCAACGCCCTGGGCGGCAAGGTGCACAGTTTCGAGGTGTTGCCCGACCCGGCCAAGCTGCAGGCGCTGGGGCTGTCGATGGCGCAGATCAAGACCGCCGTCGAAGCCAACAACCGCAACGATGGCGCCGGCCGCCTCGGTGAGGGCGGCGAGGTGCTGTTGGTGCGCACCGAAGGCAGCATCAAGACGCAGGACGATCTGCGTGCGGTGGTGGTGGCGCGAAAGAACGGCACGGCCGTGCGCCTGGGCGACGTGGCGCTGGTGCGAGACGGCAGCACCACGCGCTACGGCGTCGTCACCATGGATGGCAAGGCCGAGGCCGTGCAGGGCCTCGTGCTGGGCCTCGCCGGTGCCAACGCGCAGCAGGTGGTGAATGGCGTGAAAACAAAGATCACCGAGCTGCAACCCACGCTGCCGGCAGGCGTCACGCTGAAGGTCTTCTACGACCGCGCCTCGCTCGTCGAGAAGGCCGTGGGCACGGTCTCGAAGGCTCTGCTCGAGGCGACCCTGATCGTGCTGGTGCTGCTGGGTGCCTTTCTGGGCAATCTGCGCGCCGCCGTGGCCGTGGCGGTGGTGCTGCCGCTGGCGGCGCTGGGCACCTTCATCCTGATGCGGGGCTATGGCATGTCGGCCAACCTGATGAGCCTGGGTGGTCTGGCCATCGCGCTCGGCATGTTGGTGGACGCGGCCATCGTCGTGGTCGAGAACATCGTGCAGCACCTGGGCCGCGAGACCGCCGGCGGCAAGCTGCCGCGGCTGCATATCGTGCTGCGCGCAGTTCGCGAGGTGGCGGTGCCGGTGGCGGCGGGCGTGCTGATCATCGTGACCGTCTTCTTGCCACTGCTGACGCTGCAGGGCCTGGAGGGCAAGTACTTCGTGCCGGTGGCGCTGACCATCGTGTTCGCGCTGGCGAGTTCGTTGGTGCTGTCGCTGACGGTGATCCCGGTGCTGGCCTCGTTTCTGCTAGAGAAGGTGTCGCATGACGAACCCTGGCTGCCGCGCCAGTTGCTGCGCCTGTACGAACCGGTGCTCGCCTGGGCGCTGAAGCGGCAGACGGTGGTCTTCGTCGCGGCGGGGGCCCTGCTGGTGCTCGCGGCCGGCGTCTATACCCAGGTCGGCAAGACCTTCCTGCCCGAAATGGACGAAGGCGACATCATCGTCGGCATCGAGAAGCTGCCATCGGTGAGCCTGGAAGAGACCGCGGCGCTGGACCTGATGGTTCACCAGACGCTGATGAAGAACATCCCCGAGATCACCGGCGTGGTGGCGCGCGCCGGTTCCGACGAGATCGGCCTCGACCCGATGGGGCTGAACCAGACCGACACCTTCCTGGTGCTGAAGCCCCGTGCGGAATGGCAGATGGCGAGCAAGGACGCGCTGATCGATCGCATCCGCGAGGTGCTCGACCAGATGCCCGGCATCAGCTACAGCTTCACGCAGCCGATCGATATGCGCGTGTCGGAAATGATCATCGGGGTGCGCGGCGACCTTGCGATCAAGATCTTCGGCCCGGACCTCGCCAAGCTCAACGAGCTGGCGGCGCAGATCGAGGGGTTGATGAAGACGGTGGCGGGCAGCCAGGATGTCTACACGGTCGAGAACGACGGCGTGCAGTACCTGCGCGTGGTGGTGGACCGCCTCGCGGCCGGCCGCTACGGCCTCTCGGTCGAAGACGTGCAGGATGCGCTGCGCGTGCAGGTCGAGGGCCAGCGCGCCGGAACCGTGATCGACGGCAACCAGCGCATCCCCATCGTGATCCGCGGGCCGGACATGGTCCGGCTCTCACCGGCCGATTTCGCCGCGCTGCGCATCGCCACGCCGGACGGGCAGAACGTGCCACTGGAGACCCTGGCCAAGCTCACCCGAGAAAGCGGCCCGGTGAAGATCGACCGCGAAATGGGCAGCCGCTACAGCGTGGTCATCGCCAACGTCACCGGGCGTGACCTGGTGGGCTTCGTCGACGAGGCCAAGGCCAAGGTCGGCGCCGAAGTGAAGCTGCCGACCGGCTACCGCATCAGCTGGGGCGGCCAGTTCGAGAACCAGCAGCGTGCTGCGGCGCGCCTGGCACTGGTAGTGCCGCTGGCGATCGGCTTCATATTCCTGATCCTGTTCTCCACCTTCGGCTCGGTCCGGCAGGCCTTGCTGGTGTTGAGCAACATCCCGTTCGCGCTGGTCGGCGGCATCGTGGCGCTTTGGGTCACAGGCGAATACCTGTCGGTGCCGGCCTCGGTGGGCTTCATCGCGCTGCTGGGCATCGCAGTGCTCAACGGCGTGGTGCTGGTGAGCTACTTCAACCAGTTGCACGCGGAGGGGCATGACCTGCTCATCAGCGTGACGCAGGGCGCGCGAAGGCGCTTGCGACCGGTGCTGATGACGGCTTCGATCACGGCTTTCGGCCTGATCCCGCTGCTGTTTGCCACCGGGCCGGGCTCGGAGATCCAGCGGCCGCTGGCCATCGTCGTGATCGGCGGCCTGATCACCGCGACCGCGCTGACGCTGATCCTGCTGCCCATCCTCTACCTGCGCTTTGCCCATCCGCGGCCGGGTTCGCGCGCGGCCGAGCGCGAAGCTGCCTTGCCCACGGAGGTCGCCCATGGCTGACTTTTGCCTGACCCTGATCTGCCCGCCGACGGTGGAGGAGAAGCTGCTCGACGTGTTGCTGGCGCAGGCCGGCGGCGAGGTCTTCACCAGCACGCCGACCCACAGCCACGGCAGTGGCCAGCAGCGGCTCAGCGCCACCGAGCAGGTGATGGGCCGCAGCCGAGCGATCCAGATCAACGTGCTGCTGACCAACGAGGAACTCGGGCAGCTGCGCGACCTGCTGCAACGCGACTTTGCCGGCACCGGTGTTCGTTACTGGGCCACGCCGCTGGCCTTCGAAGGGGAGTTCGCATGAAGCAACAGGGACTGGCGGGGATCGTGGCCCTGCTGATCGGCACGGCGGCTGCCGCACAAGGCGTGGCGACACCGAGAGACTTGCCCTCGACCGAACTGGCCGTGGCCTGGATCGACAAGGATCCGGCCGTGATCGAGGCGCGGCGCGCCTTGGCTGCCGCCGGCCACGGCGCCGCCGTGCTGGCCGCCGGCCCGTATGAGTGGACGGCCAACGCCAGCACGCAGCGGCGCAACGTGGGCGGTGTCGGCAACACCACCGAGTGGTCGGTGGGGGTCGAGCGCGGCATCCGCATTGGCGGCAAGGCCGGGCTCGACCGCCAACTGGGCGATGCCGATATCGAGACCGGCCGTGCCCGGGTGGGCGACGCGCGTCGCGAGGTGGCGCGCGCCTTGTCGGATCTGTGGCTCGACTTGCAGGCAGCCCATGGCGCCCAAGCGCTGCTGAAGGAACAACTGTCGTTTGTCGAGTCCAACCTGGCCGCCGTCGACAAGCGCAAACGTGCCGGCGACGCCTCGGCGCTGGACCTCAGCATCGCGCAGTCCGACCTGGCCGAGGTGCGGCGCCAGGCCAGCCAGGCCGATTCTGCGCTGGCCAAGGCGCGCGCCAAGTTGAAGCTGCGCTTCCCGGAGGCCTCGCTGGCGCCGGGAGCGTTCTCTGATCCGACCGATCCGCCATGGCCCGAGGCCCGCTGGCGCGAGCGCATTCTTTCTGGAGCCGGCCCGCTTAAAGTGGCCGAAGCCCAGCTGCGCAGGGCCGAGCTGGCCGCCTCGCGGACCCGGGCCGACAAGGTGGCGGATCCGACCGTGGGCGTGTTCACTTCGAACGAAGCCTTTCGCAACGAGCGAGTGGTCGGCATCAGCGTCAGCATCCCCTTCGGCGGCACGGCGCGTGAGCGGCGGCTGCAACAGTCGCTGCAAGAGGTGGAGGTGGCACGCGCGGCGCTCGACCGCACCCGCCAAGGCATCGAGATCCAGATCGCCGAGACCTTTTCGGACGCCGTAGGCGGCGTCGAGCGCTGGCGCATCGCCGAGCGGGGCGCCGAGGCCGCGCGCGAGAGCGCCCGCCTGACCCAACGCGCCTACACCCTTGGCGAGGTGGACCTGCAATCGCTGCTGCTCGTGCGCCGGCAGTCCCTGGACGCCCTGCGCGCCGCGGGTGAGGCGCGCGCGGAGGCCTTGCGGTGGAACTATCGCCTGCTGATCGACGCCCAACTGGTCTGGGATCTGGCGAATGACTGAGCGCCGGTTTCCCGCGACAAGAGTCCGTGCATGAACACGACGGCCATCGCGACCCCTGCGGGCTGCGCCGCGCATATCGATTCGATCAAGGAGCATCGCATGATCTCTCGGAGACGCCTCTTCTTCTGCGCTGCAGCAGCGCCCGCCTTGCTGATCGGCTGTGCCAGTGCGCCCGAGCCCCGCAGCGTCGACGGCCGGACCTACTGCATGTCGACGGTTCGAACGCGACGTACGGTCTGTACTCCCGAACCTGTCCCTTCTGCGGCCTCGGAGGCCGACGCCAAGCGCTTCGGGGTGACTCCCGGCGAGCTCACGGTGTACGTGGTGCGATCTGCCTGGACGGATGCGGTTCGCCCGCTGACCGTGACGGTGGATGGCGCTGCGCAAGTCGGAACATTGCCGCGTTCGCTGATCCGGCTGCGCCTGCCGCCAGGGGAGCACCAACTCGCCTTCGAATGGAACGGGCGAGTTCATGGCTTGACCGTCGCCGGGGAGGCGGGGGAACTTCGCGTGGTCGAACTGGCTGGCTCGTCGGTGCCCTTGGGCCGCGAGTACCACTGGTCGGACGCCGATCCAGCCGGAGCGAAGCTGCGCGCGCGCGGCACACGCCTTGTCGCGGACCTGCGATGGGCGGGCTCGGAGCCTCGATGACGCGGCGCGGCGCGGCTCGTGCGTGTCGCCCGGGAGGTCAGTCCACCGAGTTCAACTCGGGCTTGGCAGCCTCCGTCGCGCCGTGGAAGGAGATCGAAGCGGTGAAGATGAATCGGTTGAGCGCAGTCGCGACGCCGGCTGCAATAGGCGAACATGCTCGCTTCACCGTCAAGTAGATGACTTTGTCTGTCCAGACTTTGCCTGCCCTCCGCGGCGGCCTGCTCGCGCTGCTGGCTGCGGCGCTGTTCGGCGTCAGCACGCCGCTGGTGCAACAGTTCGGCGCCGGGCTCGGAGCCTTCAGCACGGCCGCACTGCTCTACGCAGGCGCGGCCGCGGTCGGATTGCTGTCGCGCCAGCGCATCGACCGCGAGGCACGGTTGCAGCGCGCCGATCTGCCCCGGCTGCTGGCGATGGCGGGTTTCGGTGCCGTGGTCGGCCCGGTTGCGCTGGCCTGGGGGCTGCAGAACACCAGCGGCACCAGCGCCTCGCTGATGCTGACGCTGGAAGCCTTGTTCACTGCCGTGCTGGCCTGGCGCCTGTACCGCGAGACGATGGACGGGCGGGTCTGGATCGCGATGGGTCTGCTGCTGGCCGGCGGCATGGTGCTGGTGCTCGACCAGGGACGCACCGGGGGCGCGCAGCTGTGGGGCCTGCTGGCCGTGTTGCTGGCCACCGCGGCATGGGGCGTGGACAACACGCTGTCGCGGGCGCTGGCGGAGCGCGATCCGGGGCAGGTGGTGATGGCCAAGGCGGTGCTGGGTGCGTCGGCCACCGTCGCCCTGGCGGTGCTGTTCGGCGAGCCCGTGCCCTCGGCCGGCACCGCGCTGGCCCTGTTCGCCGTCGGTGCCTCGGGATACGGCCTCAGCCTGCGCTTCTACCTGCTGGCGCAACGGGCGTTCGGTGCGGCGCGCACCGGGTCGGTCTTTGCGTTCGCGCCCTTCATCGGTGCCGCGTTCGCCGTTGCCTTGGGCGACCGCTACGCCAGTGGCCTGATGGTGCTCGGCAGCGGGTTGATGCTGGCCGGCGTCGTGCTGCACCTGGTGGAATCGCATGGCCACGAACACGAGCACGAAGCACTGGAGCACGAGCACGCCCACCGCCACGACGACGGCCACCACACCCACATGCACCAGCCCATGCCGGCGGGTGAACACAGTCATCGGCATCGGCACGAGCCACAACGGCATGGGCATGCGCACGTGCCTGACGCGCACCACGCGCACCGACACTGAGCAGCCGCGCGCTTGAAGTCGGCGCCATCCGTTGCGAGCTTCGAAAGTGGGGAAGCCAGGCCTGTGGAGGCCTGAGCTTCCCCGGTTCGAACGCCGACCCGCGTCAGGCCGACAACTCCGTGGCGCGCCCGTCGGGCGCATGCTCGACGATCCGGTTGCCAGCACGCTGGACGCCGTCGGCGACGACGGCATCGATCATCGAGCGCGGCACCGGGACGTCGAGTTCTTCGAGTTGACGTACCACCGTGGCGATGTCGCGCCAGTCTGCCGCCGGCTCATCCAGGCTGCTGTACGCAGGCTCCTCGGCCTCGGCACCCGGCGCATCGTCCCAGAGTTGCAGGAAGAACTCGTTGAGCGGCCGGTCGTAGCCCATCACGACGAGCAATGGGCTTGTACCGCGCACCGTGCGCAGATGGTGCCGGCTCATGGCGCTTCCCCTGGGTCTTCGAAGCATTCGATGCCTTCGACCGTGGCGCCGTGCACGTCGAACTTGAGCCAGACGATCCCCGCGCGTTCGGCCAGCCCGAACAGCTGGGCGAGGTCGGCTTCCAGCGGTGTGTCATAGCGCGGTGCGCCGACGTAGACGAAGCCACCGGTGAGCGTCGGATAGGCATTCACGGACAACTGGTCCTCCTGCAGAAGTTGGCGTGTGGCCGGTGAAAGGTGCGCGGTCGACAGCGCGACGAGGGGCTCCGCAAGCTCGCGCAGACGGGCCAGGACGAGTTCGCTCATGACGCCCTCCCGGCAGGCCGGAGAGACGGGCTCGGCGGCGCTTTCGCACGCCGGTTGAAGTCGATGCCGCAATCGCGGCAGCGGTACCAGCGCAGGCGGCCGAGTTGGCCGAGTGGCACGCCCCGGCCCGGGCAGACCGGGCAGGCAGGCGGTTGCGGCGATATGCCGGTGAACATGGTGTTGCTCCTTCTCTTCTCGGAAGGGGCGCTCGCCCACGAGGGCGATACGCCCCCTCGGGGTTGTCGATGGCGGCGGTTGCCGCGGGTCAGATCAGTCCGCGTTCGGCGAACGACGCGCACTGGTCGCCGGCCACGACGAAGTGGTCCAGGACCCGGACGTCGACCAGCGCGAGCGCCGACTTGAGGGTCTGCGTCAGGAACTCGTCGGCACGGCTCGGCTCGGCCGAGCCGCTCGGGTGGTTGTGCGCCAGCGCCACCGCGGCGGCGTTGCGCTCCAGCGCGCTCTTGACGATCTCGCGTGGGTAGACCGAGGTCTGCGTCAGCGTGCCGCGGAACATCTCGACGGCACTGATCAGCCGGTTCTGGGCGTCGAGAAACAGCACGATGAAAACCTCGTGCTGCAGCCCGGCGCAGTGCAGGCGCAGCCAGTCGCGCAGCGCCTGCGGCGAGTTCATCACCGGGCCGGCGCTCAGTTGAGCGCGCAGGTCGCGCATCAGCAATTCACGCGCGACGCCGAGCTTGTGGTCGAGCAAGGTGTCGCTCGCCTCGGCGGCGACGGCCGCGGTACCGAAGTAGGCGGACTCGAGGTCGTTGACCTGATCCGCGTGTGGATGGTCCTTGGGCAGGACGGGGGCGAGCAGGGCGCCGATCAGCTCGGCGCGCGACATGGCAGCAAGGTTCTGCATGGCGTTCTCCATGGGGTTCATCGAAAGGACGAACGGGAACGCCGCCCCAGCCGGGAACGGGTTCCCGAGCGGGTGGCGCCGCGAGGGCGCCGAAGGGGGCAGGTGACGACTGCTACGCCTGGCCGGGCCAGGACCTCCTGTCGGAGGGTTCGATCTCGCGATCGGTTGCCGCGTCAGTGTCGTCGGGACGGGGTTCGGCTGACCGGGTGGCGATGCGAACGCCACCCGAGCGAGCCGGAGGAATGGGAGAGTTCTGCGTGGCGCCAGTGCCCGGTGTCGCGTCGCGTGCCCGCAACGGGGCGCCATGTGGCTGCGACTCGAATCGCAGCGGGACGCGACTGGAGTCGAACTGGCGAAGAAAGTCCAACGAGCGCGTGTTTTGCGCTTGCAGGGGTGCGCGGCTTGGCGCGAGTATGGCGGCAAGACCCTCGTTCGCGCCCGCCATGATCCGCCTTGGAACCCACATTCGACTGACTCGGCCCGAGGCCGAACGGCTGGTCCGGCTCACCGACATCGAGCCGGTGAACATCCACACGGCGGCGGACCTGGACGCCTATGTGGCCCGCTGCAAGGCGCACTACTGGGGCCGCTCGCGCGACACGCAGTTCCTGCACTGGCTGATCGACCAGGAGCGAGCCAGACTCGAAGTCGCGGCGTAGAGAAGGAAAGGGAGCCCCGAAGCACGAGGGCTTCGGGGCGAAGGGGTGGCGTCAGGCCGTGCGCGCCGCAGCGGGCGCTGGCGCCACGGTGTCCGACGAAGGCTGCCGCGTGGCCTTGGGGTCGAAAGCGGCAAGGGCCTGGGCGACGTCGGCGTCGCGCCGGAGTTCCCGCACCTTCGCTGCCGCTGGTTCGCGACGCATCTCGGGCAGGCACTCGACGAGCAGATCGATCGCGCGTGAGGTCTTCAGCCGAAGCGTACGCAGCGGCTCGACGACGAGCACGCGGCCAGCCTGCCGCACGAACTGCCCGATCCGCTTGTTGCGCTGCGTCCGCGCCTTGTGCGCGCGCAGCGATTCGCGGCAGCTCAGGTACAGCGCGAGGTGGTCGTGCCGCGCCTGCGCGTCGGCATCGAGCTGGGCCAGCACCTCGGCGGCGATGTCGGCTTGGCCGACCTGCCGGTAGAAGCGGACCCAGGCGCGTTCCTCTTCGATCTCCACGGCCGAGCGCTTCGCCTTGCGCGGAGCCGGGTAGGGTCTGTCGTTCAACATGGGGTGGACTCCTTGGTCGGCGAGCGCACCGGCACCCCGAGGGGAGACGGTGGACTCCCCTGGTTGGAAGATCGCCGACGAATCGGCATCGTTGGCGATGGGACGCGGAACGCGACCTGTCGGCCTCGTCGGGCGAGTGTCTGGCCGTGAGACCAGGCGACTCGCCGACGAATGCACTCTCACGCCGCGGCAGGGCGCAGCAGGGCGGCCAGTCGCGGTGGCGGCGGGACCTGCGCGCGAACGCGTCCCGACCCTCCGAGCAGCACGCCGACGGGCCGTGGCGCTCTCGTTGCTTGACTTGCACACATGGCAGTTCTCCTTCGTGAAGCGAAGGGGAACGCCGCTCCCGTCGGGGAACATGGTTCCCCGTCTGGGATGCTTCGGCCCGCGTGGGTCGAAGCGGCTGGATGGCAAGCCACGGCCCCGTAAGGGGTGTGGTTCGCCATGAAAGGAAGGCCCGCGGTCTTTCGATCGGGGCCTTGCTCGGCGCCTGGCATGACGCTGCTTGCGCAGCGCATGTCGGCGCTGGTGAAGCCAGCACGTCGGCGGCTTCATCCACTCCGGCGCCCGCACGGTGGCGGGAGCCGTTGACGGACCGCATGGGGCGGCCTGACCAGGCAGGGCCTGGTGCTCGAGGGCGGGTAACGACCGCGACGCCAGCAAGGCTGGACTTCAGCGCAGCCGAGGCTCCGGTGAAGGCTTTGCAGGCACGATGCCCACAGGTAGCGCCACCAGTGTTGGGCGGTGGCCTTGCCGAAGCAAGGGTGCTGGTGCGGGCGTCGATGACCGCCACGCGCAAATGTGCGCCTTCGCCGGTCCTGTGACGTGGCGGAGTCGGTCGACCCCGTCAGCGACGACGGAATCGATGGTCAAGCCCGGCGAGCACTCGCGTTCGTTTGCCGACATGGCCGTCGCTTGAAGACACGCAGCACGGTCAGCCTTTCCGTCGCGCGCCATTCGCGCAGCGTTGAGCGAAGAGCGCTGGCGTGCGCATCATCGGCGGCCGCCGCTGCTGCAACCGCCGGATGGACCACAGGCGCAATCCAGCCGCGCCGCCTGCCCGACGAAGTGCGCGTAGAGCAGCGGTACGAACTCGCCGGCTTCGGCCGGCGCGGTGATGTCGAGATGCACCGCATCGGGCGTCCGGTGCATGTCGAACTGCAGGAACGCGCAGCACTGACGTTCCCGCGCCACGAGCCGCTCGAGCTGCGCCGCGGCACCGAGGCCATAGCGAAGGTGCAGCGTGCGGCCTTCCTGTTCATGGTGCAGCAACGCGTGGTCGGCCAGTGCGCTGATTTCGGCAAAGCGGGACCTCAGCTCCCGTGCCTCCAGCGTGCAGGCGATCGGCACACTGACATCAGCGTGCCGGTCGTTCACGACGAAGCCCTCGCGCCGCCACCGGCGCAGGAGGACGGCGGACAGCCGCAAGCGGCAGCCGATGCTGCCGCGGCCTCGCGGGCACGGGCTCGCCGTCGGTTGTGAAGAACGATGGCGATCCCCAGTGCCGCTGTGGCGATGAGCACGGCGGCAGCAGCCTGCCAGCCCAGTACGGCCAGGCCAAGCCCGGAAGCAGTGAGCCCCGCCAGCAGGGGCAGCGCAAGGGGAATGGCACAGCAAGCGGCGCAGGCGGCAGCGACACCGAATACGGCCCAGACTTTCTTCATCGTGTCCTCATGGGTAGCGGGGCGCGGCACCCCGATACACTCACTGTAGAACCTCAAGTGACTTGAGATGCAAGAGGCCTTCCATGAAAACCCCGCAGACCGAAGCGGCACTGACGATCGGTGCGTTGGCCGATCGCAGCGGCTGCAGCGTACCGACGATCCGCTACTACGAGGAGATCGGTCTCATCCCGTCGGCGAGGCGCCGCGACAGTGGCCACCGCGTGTACGACGCGAGCGCCGTGGACTTGCTCACCTTCGTGCGGCATTGCCGGGACTTCGGCTTTCCGATCGAGCAAGTCCGCGAACTGGTGTCGCTTGCTGCCAGCGAACAGCGCGACTGCTTCGAGACACTGGACATCGCACAGGCACACCTGAAGACCGTGCGGGCCAAACTCGCCGAACTGAGCGCGCTGGAGCGCAGCCTGGCGCGCTTCGCGAAGTCCTGCTCCGAGATGTGCGCCGGCGGTCCGGCCGCGCGTTGCACGATCCTCAGGGATCTGGGCTCGGCGCCATCCACCGTTGCAGCGAACTGCTGCGGCTGAGTCGGCGCTAGCGCGCCGGCTGAAACATGATGATGCCCATGCCGAGAAGGGCCACCGCGACGCCTGCCATGTCCCACGGTGTCGGACGCACCTGGTCAACGGCCCACAGCCACGCGAGCGCCACTCCCACGTAGACGCCCCCATAGGCCGCGTAGACGCGCCCGGCGGCGGTGGCATGCAGGGTCAGCAGCCAGGCAAAGAGCGCCAGGCTCAAGGCGGCAGGAACCAATAGCCAGACCGAGCGACCCTGCTTCAACCACAGGTAGGGCAGATAGCAGCCGACGATCTCGGCCAAGGCCGTGACGACGAACAGCAGGAAAGTCTTCATCGCCCCATTCTGCCGGGGCGCATCCGCCGCGGGTCAACCGCAGCACGACCTGCTTGCCTGGACCGGAGGACACTTCACCGAGCCGTAGGAGCAGAACACGCAGCAGTCGCCCGGCCGTGGCTTCAGGAGCGTCTTGCAGGCCACGCATTGGTAGAAGAACTGGCAGGCGTCGACCGGCATGGTCTCGTGCGCAACGTGGCCGCACTGCGGGCACGTCAGCGCGGACTCGACGACGAGGGTGGCCATGCGCTTACTTGCGGGGCGTCGACGGAAAGCCGGCTTCGGTGGTCGCCTTCACCAGCGCCGCCACGTCGGCCTTGCCGGCCTCGAACCGGACCGTCGCGGTCTTGCGCTCGAAGTCGATCTTGGCATCGGTGACGCCGGGTACCTTCTGCAGCGACTTCTTGACCGTGATCGGGCACACGCTGCAGCTCATGTTCTGTACGTCGAGGATGGCTGTCTGCTCGCCGCCGGCCAGCACCGCGACGGGAATGACGAGAGCGAGGGCCGCGGCGAGGATCTTGCGCATCGTGGGGTTCCTTCAGTAGAAGAGTGGCGCCATCCATGGCACCGCGAGCAAGCTGGCCAGGGCGACAACGACGATCCAGAACACCAGTCGTTGTCGCGTGACGATCCGCGGATCGGCGCAGGGCGTGCCGTGCTCGCAGACTTGGGGCATGAGGTAAAGGCGGCGGAACGCCAGCGCGACGAAGAGCAGGGTCGCGCCGATGAAGAACGGGCGCATCGGTTCCAAGGCCGCCAGGTTGGCCACCCAGGCCCCGCCGATGCCCATCAACAACAGCACGAGTGGCCCGACGCAGCAGATCGACGCCCCGATGGCTGCCAATGCGCCCGCAACGAGCGAACCCTTGACGTTGAGCGATGCCACCGCGACCTCCGAACCTATCACGACGAACGCAGTCTAGAGTCCGTACCATGGTACGGAGTCAAGGGGTGAGACGTGGCGTCTGAACTGTCAATCGGGCGGCTGGCCGCCGAGGCTGGTGTCAACGTGGAGACGATCCGCTACTACCAGCGGCGCGGCTTGCTCGCGGAGCCGGAAAGGCCGCTCAACGGGCAGCGCCGCTACCCGGCCGAACTCACCAAGCACGTACGCTTCATCAAGCGCGCGCAGGTGCTCGGTTTTACGCTCGAGGAGATTGCAGGCCTGCTGCGGCTCGAAGAGGCGCGCGCCTGCGCCGAAACGCGAGAGCTGGCGGACCGCAAGCTGCAAGTCATCGACAGCAAGCTGGCCGACCTCAAGGCCATGCGCAAGGCGCTCGCCAAGCTGGTGCGCCAGTGCGATGCGCCCGACAGCAAAAGCTGCTGCCCCATCATTCACGCGCTGGCGGCGGACTGACCTGCCGTTCAGTCGGCGCTCGGCGAGGGCCACGCCGATGTGAGGAGAGACCCTCCCCGCCGTAGCGGGGAGGGTCCAAAGCCGCTGTCAGACGGCGAGCTTCGCGTCCTCGGATCGGCCGGGCTGCGCGATTCGTCGGGCAGTGCGGTGAGGTGATCGCGTCGCGAGGTGGCTCACCGTCTGGCATCGGCCAGACACTGCCGATCACGAGCAACGGGCTCGCGAAAGTTCGCTGCGCCGCAAGCGAATGGAAGCTCCTTGCCGGACAGGGCAAAGCCTTGGCGCTTGCATCGAGAAGCCACCTACGCTTCCTCCCCCGATAGCAAGCAAGCTCGTACGTCAGCCAAGTGCATCTGGGTGAAGTAGATGGTGGTCGCAACACCACCCAACTCAATCTCGACCTCGCTGCCAGCCACCGTCGCAATCAGTTCTTCCATGCTGTCCCTCTGCGCATTTGCATGGCGATATGCCGCAGCGTGATTGGGACATAGCGCCAAGTAGGCTTCGCGGTATCGCTTCTTCGCATCCGCAACGACCTCGACCGCTTCGAAGTAGAAGGCCCCCGAAGCAAGCTTGAACGGCATCTTGGTCTTACAGACCTGGCAAATCAGATCTCCTCGGCTGTCCCGATACTGGTCCTCCAGGTACTGCTTGCTCGCAATCTTCGCGGCATCCGCTCCTAGTTGCACGGAGCGTGCTCGGACCTCAGCCTCCTTTGCCGGCGTGAGGCGGGCTTGTTCTCCGACTCGTGCGGCGCGGAGGTCGGCGTTTCGTACAGGACGTTCAGGCAGCTCCACCTGCTCATCAGCGGTCTCTCTGGCGCGGTCGAGCACTCTCACCTGCTCGTCCTTCGGAAGCTTTGAGAACTCGAGCGCCCGCTGATAGTCCTCGTCGCTTTCAAATCCAAGCTCCGCGCGCTTAGCGGCCCGTGCAATCGACTCGGCGCTACGCTTTCGCTCATCCGAGCCGAACTCGACCAGCTGCAGCCACTGATACGAAAGGTCGTAGGGAAACCCTTCCGGAAGCTTGGCAGTCGTCGCCTGCTTCGGAGTCACAAACGTGCCATCTCTTTGCGGCACCCACGCGGAGTCACGCAGCCAGCAGACGAGTTGGGAGTTCGCATAGTGCGAACCGTGGCTGGCGTTTCTTTGGAATCGAGCCTTCAGCACCTGCGACGGTGCCTTGCTCATCGCACTCCAGACAAGTCGAGAGCCTTCCACCGTCTTCAGACGCAGCATGTCGCCCGTGCGCTTCGTCACTGCAAAATCTCGATTGACTGGTGAGGAGTACCGTTCACCTCCCACTTGAAGGAGATAGCCGTACTTCTCGTTCCTGCTGCAGTCAACCTCCAGCCACAGACCCTGAAAGTCCTGCTCGACTCCCACGAACAGAGCGAACTTGGCAAACTTGTCGAGCGAGAGTCCTTGGTCCTTGTACCAGGCGCTTAGCGGCCAACGGCGGTCACCTTCGTCCTTGATGGACTCGTAGAACCCTCGAAGGCCGGTGCTCAAGATGGGTGCGTCGATGTAGGCGTGTCCTGCCTGGGCCCATTCGAACTCAGGCGCGTCGACACGGAAGAGGAATGCTGACTCGAACAGGCTTCGGCTGTGCGGGTTTCGCTCGGCAAAGGCCATCAGGCGCTTAAGGTCGGAGAGGTACACCTTGTCAGAGGGAGCGTCTCCATCAGGCCCGTACCGAGCCTTCAGCAGCAGCGTCACCTCCTCGAGTTCTCCGGGCACCTTGACGCCAATGCTGACGAGAAACTTCCGCGCGTCCGACTGCTGACCCTTCCTCGTCCCGACCGTGAGAATCTCTTCGTCGATACGAGGCAACGGATCCTTCTTGCTTGGAACGCCTGTCTGGAAGAAGGCGTCCTTGGCAAGCCGGTAGGACCCATCGACGGTTCGCACGATTTGTGCCTCGTGCAGGTCGAATACGTCCCCTTCGTCATCGCAGTACTTGCCGAGGATGGCGTAGAGCGCTTGGTGCCACTCCAGCGGCTTCGCCGCCATCCATTTCAAGACGAGCGGGTCCACACGTGCACCGGTCCAATAGCGAGAACTCACACGAGCTCGAGACTCAAAGAAGTCCTTGAGGTCTTCGGCATCCCAACTTGCTATCCCAAGGCTCGCCAAGAACTTGTCCTGCGCCTGGCTTTTTTGCGGCGCCGTGATTGCCCAAGTGGGCTGGTCGCTCCGGCCTGTGACGAATGCCAAGTCCTCATCAGACAGCAACGCCTTGAGCGACGCTCGCGCTTGGCAGAGACGTGACGCTGGCGCGTACCTGCCCGCGAATGTTGGCACGAGCGCCTGTGCCTTCATCTCCGCGACGACGGCCGCCCGGATGACCTTGTAGCGCTCCGGCAGAGAGTCGTCGTTGTTCGGGAGTACTGCCAAGAAGTCGCCGCTCAGCAGACCGAGGTCCTTGATGACGTGCAGCGCCCTGGCACTGAGGCGTGCCAGCTGTTCAAACAGCGGTGTGTTCTCGGGAGTGTTTTTGATGCTTGCGCGACTGAGTTCTGGAACGAAGGGTGCGTGCAGGTGATAGCGAAGCCCCGACACCTCCTTGTCCGCCGGAAAGAACACGGACACCATTCCTCGTTCCGACGGGATGATGCGTAGCTGGTCGGCGATTGGCTTCTTGGGGTCAAAGGACTTCTGTTCGCCACGGAAGGCGAGTTCGAAGGCGATGGCGACGGCCTGCTTCTCGATGCCAGCTATCGGGGCCGAGAACTGATGGACGTCGGAGACGGTGGCCGCGAACCGCAGCCATTGGGAGCTCTGTACATCGCGACCCTCGACCTGCTTGAGTACCTCGATGTGCGATGGCGAGTACTCATGGCGAAGTACCGCGCCTTCAACACCCTCTACTCGCCACCGGATGTACTGGAGGCTTCGAAGGAAGAGCAGCGTGGTCTCAGAGAGTTGCTGCAGCCCGGCCTTCACCTCGGCATAAGCTGTCTCTTTGTTCTTCTTCGGATTGTTGAAAGGGAACTCGAAGCGCGTTCGCTTCCCAAGTGCTTCCCGCCCTGGCACCGGCACGGGCAGAAAGCGCCGCTCAATCTGGAAGCTGTACTTCGACGAGTAGACGGTTGGGCTGCTCGTGTAGGTATAGACGGACTTGAAGCCGACGCCGAACTTGCCGATGCGGTCGGGGTCATCCTTCTTGGTGCTGTTGTTGATGCCTGTGATGGCGTCAATGTCGTCCAGGTTGAACTGCCGTTCTCCGTTGTGCTCGAACACGCATTTCGAATCGGAGAGCTCGAACATCACCTCCGTCGCACCTGTGTCCTCGGCGTTCTGAAGGAGTTCGTAGATGAAGTGCGCCTCGTCCGGATAGAAGTCGTCGAAGATGTCGAGGTTGATGCCCTTGTTCTTGGCAAGCGCGGCCAAGAACTCCCGCCGCTGGGCGGCAAGTTCCTCCAGGCTGGTCACTGTGCCCTCCGCACTTCAAGGACGCCGAACACCGCGGGCGTCGCCTTGATGTCTCCGCTCTCGGCAGCCTTTCTGAGCGCAGCCACGCGAACGTCAAAGTCCACCTGAGCGCGCTCCAACTCCGCCTGCTTCATCACGCGAATCTTGTCGTTCGTGGCCCGTCCGATTTGCTCCTCCAGAAGGGCACGTCGCGCGGTGAAGCTCGCAGTCAGACTCTGGATTCGAACCCCGACAAGCTGGCGGTTGTCTTCTGCGTGCTGCGTGGACTCCCGCAGCCACAACTGGTGGTGTACCTTGTCCAGGTCATCCCACACCTGTTGACCTGGAAGTTCCAATCCTGACGCGTCAACGGCAGACGGAAGCACCTCCAGCAACGCGTCAGCTACCGCCGGGCTCTCGGTCACGGGAATCAGGTCCTCGTCGCGCTTAGCCCCTTGTCTGGCCCAACGATAGAGAGCGAAGGGATGGACACCTTCCGGCAGCACCTCGTTGACGACGGATAGACGTACGGCAATAGCGTCGGCTTCCTGGAGAAACGCTGCGGCCTGGCGAAGCAGCGGATGACCCAAGGAAAGTAGTGCGGCGCTAGCGTTCTCGACCGCCGCCTCCTGCTCGAAGGTTACCGAGAGGGTTGGAGATGTTCCCTTTAGCCATCGCTCCCACGCCCTGTGCATGGGGTCCGTGGAACGAGGAAGCTTGCGGAAGTCCTCCAACAGAGTCGCCCGCGCTTCTTGGCCCAACCGCAACGTCTTCAGAGCCTTTTCTCCGAGAAGGTAGTCCTGCTCCTTCCCTAGCCGACGAGCCAAGTACGAACCGACCGCCAAGCCGAGGGCCCGGGGCTCTAGCCAATGGCTACGCGACCTCGCCAGCCGCTGCTCCCAAGACGCAGCAGCGAGGTTGAGTCCGAACAGTTCGCCCTGACGCTCCTCCAAGCGCTGTTCCTCCTCAATCTGCCGAATTTTGTTGTCCGACAGTTGGAGAAGGCGCTGCTGTCGCTCCTCATCGCTGAGCGTGAACGACTCGGCTATGTTGTGCAGTTCCTTGGTGATTTCGCCGAGGATTTCCTCGTTGCCGCCGATGGCGTGCTGGAAGACGCCAATACGACTGAGACAGCGGTCAAAAATCTCCGCGTCTATCGTGCCTGGGGTTATGAAGTTGAAGATGCCGACTGCCTCGCTGGCTTGCCCATAGCGGTCAATCCGGCCGATGCGCTGCTCGACGCGCATTGGATTCCACGGAAGGTCAAAGTTGACAAGGCAGTCGCAGAACTGGAAGTCGAGGCCTTCGCAGCCAACTTCGGACGAGAGCAGGACGTCAAGAGCTTCCTCACTCTCCTTGGGCAACGCGAAGCGCCGTCGAAGTGCCGACCGCTCCTCATCGGGTATCCCGCCATGGACGAGGCCGAACCGAACGTTGGCCGCCGTCAACTTGCCCACCAAGTAGCGGAGCGTGTGGCGGAAGGTGCTAAAGACCAGCACCTTGTTGCGCGGCATGGCCAGCTTGTCAGCCACCACCTTCATGAACGCCGCGGCCTTCGGGTCATTGGGGTCCAAGCTACTTGCTCGCCGAAGCAGCGACTCGATGTCCCCGCGAATTTGCTCAACAAAGTCGAACTCGCGCTCAACTCCGTCGTCTGGGTCATCGGCCTCTTCAAGGCTCGCGAGCTTGCCCCGCAGAATGTCCCGCAGCGCGGGTGCCAGACCATAGAGACTGCTTGCGGCCTGCCGGCTCACTGTCGACATCATGAACTTGACGTTCAGGTTCCCATGGAGCCTTGCGAGGATTCGGGCGATGACGCTCAACAGGTCGTCGTGGAGTTCCTTCTGGCTTGGGGTGAACTCTGTGCTGACCGTCTCAGCTTTCCGAGTCGTGAACTCACCGATGTCTCGGCGCCTGGTGCGGTTGATGAGTGAACTGAAGGTGAACAGGCCCTCCAATGAGTAGATGGTCTTGATACGCGACGCGCCGTCCTCGGCGCCCTCAGCCAGACCATCGTAGATGTGCTGAAAGCCAGGGTTGATGGCCAGCACCTCGCGGCCCCACGTCGTTGCAGCCACCTCTCGCAGTTGCTCCCTGACCAGCTCTGACCAACCAGTCTCGCCTCGGCGGCACGCCTGAATCGCGGCGTTGATGAACTGATTGGGCTCGGCCATCTGCTCAAAGCTGGCCGGGTCGATGATGACGTCGGGACGCAGGACGTTAAGCAGCGTGTACAGGTCGTCCCGGCCGAGCTGAACTGGCGTCGCCGAAAGGAACACCACGGCCTCCGCGTTGTCAGCAAAGTACCGAACCGCCTGATGAAGAAACGTCTCGCTGTTCCGGATGTGGTGAGCTTCGTCGACGATGACGAGGTCGAACTTTGGCGGAGGGTCTAGCTCCAGCAGGCCTGGGTCCCTTGCCTTGCCTCTGCCTGACCTACCAAAGAGCAGGTCGTTGTCGAACAGTGACGTGGGCAGAATTGCCCTCTCGTACTGCGCGGGCCACTCTCCGCCAAGATGTGTCTCCTTGATGCAGTGTCGGAGCAACGAGCCATCGAGATGCACGAAGTGCTCGTCGAAGCGCTTCATCTCCAGTTCCCATTTGCGCTCGGTGACAAGCGCCTTGGGGCAGATGATGAGCACCGACTTGATGTCGCTTCGTGCCTGCAGTTCCTTGAGGATGAGGCCGGCCTCGATGGTCTTGCCGACGCCCACCTCGTCAGCGACCAGCAGACGGGGTCGGTCTGCTCGTATGAGCTTGAACACCGGTCGGTACTGATACGGGACGAAGCGAACTCGACCGGAGTTCAAGGAGTACAGCGCCGACGCGGACGGCGAAGACAGTTGGGCGGCACTAAGCAGAGACGACAACTCGGCTGCCGTCAACGTCTTGCGGTCGGCCTCAGGCTCCTCTAGGGCCTGAAGCTGGCTTTCGTAGTACACCTGCCGCGCGCCGTTCTCGAAGACGCGGTACCGCGTCTCTACGGCCCCACCTGCCAGGACCTCGAGCACCGGGAACACCGCCGCCGGGTTCGACCGAAGACAAAGCAACTGACCCACAGCGAACTTGCTCGCGGACGCTGGAGCCGGTGCGGAGGCAGTCGCTGGCCTCGGAGCCGCGGCTTCGCTTGCTCCCACGGCAGGCGCGCCCCGAGGCTCGAGGTTTGGAGCGAGCCTACCCAGGGTCTCCGCCTTGAACGCCGAGAGGCGCTCCATCAGGTCCGGGCTCGCTCCCACGACGGCGAGCAGCCGCTCCAGGGTGTCCGCGTCGCGGAAGGCGTCTGTCGGCCCCACCCCTCCGGCTGGTGCATGTGCCCAGCGGTTCCGAGCGCTTTGCAGTTCCTTCACCCAGTTGCGGGCTTCCCGCGGCAGCGGGTTCACAGCGGCCAACTCGTTCCAGTTCTGGTCGAGGACACGTAGCACTGCCGCCAGGTCGAGGCCACTCAGGCTCTGAATTCGCCGGTCCTCTGCAAAGCGCTGCTGTTGGAAGGTCAGTCGGTCGACGACGTGCTCGCGCCACCAGTTCGCGCTGAGGCCCGGCAGCTTCGCCGCGAGCCATTTCGCAATGACGCCCGCAGACGCCTGAAGGAGTTCGTTCATCCCGCCCCCTGCCCGCAAGCCCGTTCCCAACTGGTCCAACCTGGGGGCAGCGGGCAAGGGTAGCGGGTCTCAATGTGTTGACCACGACCCTGTTCGTACCGCTAGGGTAGCAAGCATTTGGCCGGGTGCGACCACGGAGAGGGTTGCAGGAGACCAATGGCGTGATCCATAAGGCGGTTCAGGCGCACGGCTACGGAAAGCTTGAAGCGAAGTAGCCTGAATTGCCCAACGGCTGCTTTTCCGTCCAATCTTGGCGCCCGAAGTGCTGGATCGGGTCGTTGTGAACCGGCCAACGAACCGCACCTGAAGGAGTGCACGAAGGTCCCCCCTGAGCCGATGTAGAGGGCCCCTCCCGGGTGGGGGAGGGGCCAAAGTCGCTGTCAGGCGGCGAGCTTCGTGTCTTCGGCATCCATGCGGCTGGCGCCCGCCGAGTCCTGGTCGAGGTCGAGTTGGCGCTGCAGACGGCGCTGCCGCGCGAGGAGGTCCGCCAGGCGACCCTCATGCTCGAACGGGCGTTCGAGCTCGATCCTCAGATCGGCCAGGCGCTTGCCGCGCACCGCCAACTGCTGGCGTGTCGCATCGCGCTCCTTGGGCACCGAGGCCAGCACCGCGAACAGCGCCGCCACCAGGCCCTGGGCCGTCCGGTACACGTCGGCGTCGTACCGGCAGTGACCTTCGAGGTAGATGCCGGGAACGCCGTCGTCGCGGCTGGCGCGCAGTCCGAGCTTGAAGCCGGCGAACCGGCCGACGTGCTGCTCGACGCTGCCTTGCGCGGCTTTTGCCGCACGCACCAGCTGCCGCAGGCCTTCGCCGACCGCCTCCGAGCCGACCAGCACCTGGCCAGCCAGTTCAACGCGCATGTCGTTGACCGACACCGGCTCGGCACGCTCGCAGTCCTGCTCCAGCAACGCCAGCTTGCGCTCCAGCGACTCGATCAGCATCGGCAACCGCGCCACCTCGCTCTCGTTGGCATAGCGCTGGTTGCGCCACACCGAGAACAGCGTCGACAGCTTGGTCACCTCGGCATCCACGCCGGCCTTCTCGATCACGAGCGGGTTGCCCGAGGCCAGCGCCTTCACTTCGG
>NZ_CADEFR010000036.1 GCF_902826655.1 uncultured Methylibium sp.
CGACACCTTCCGCGCCAGCGGCGCCGGCGGCCAGCACATCAACAAGACCGACTCGGCGGTGCGCCTGACGCACATCCCGACCGGCATCGTCGTGCAGTGCCAGAACGACCGCACGCAGCACCGCAACCGCGACGAGGCCTGGCAGATGCTGCGCTCGCGCCTGTACGAACACGAGATGCAGAAGCAGCGCGCCGCGCAGCAGAAGCTCGAGGACAGCAAGACCGACGTCGGCTGGGGCCACCAGATCCGCAGCTACGTGCTCGACCAGAGCCGCATCAAGGACCTGCGCACCAACGTCGAGATCTCCAACACCCAGAAGGTGCTGGACGGTGACCTGGACGCCTTCATCGAGGCGAGCCTGAAGCAGGGCGTCTGAACCGCAGACGCCCACCGACAAGACAGGAGACCAACCCATGCGTGAAGGCACCGCCCCGGTCGTGCGTCGCGAGGACTACACCGCGCCGGCCTACTGGATCCGCAGCGTCGACCTGACGTTCGACCTGGACCCGGCCAAGACCGTGGTCATCAACCGGATGCAGCTCGAGCGCAATGCCGGGCGCCCGGCCGAGCCGCTGCGCCTGGACGGCGAGGACCTGAACCTGACGCGCGTGCTGGTCAACGGCGAGAGCGTGAGCTTCCGCGTCGAAGGCAGCCAGCTGGTGCTGGACGCGGTGGCCGAGCTGCCGGCCGGGCCGTTCTCGCTCGAGATCCGCAACACCTGCGCGCCCGAGAAGAACACCCAGCTGTCGGGCCTGTACACCTCGGGGGGCGGCTTCTTCACGCAGTGCGAGGCGCAGGGCTTCCGGCGCATCACCTACTTCCTGGACCGGCCGGACGTGATGGCGGTTTACAAGGTGACGCTCAAGGGCGACGCGAAGAAGTATCCGGTGCTGCTGTCCAACGGCAACCTGGTCGAGCAGGGTCCGCTCGACAACGGGCGCCATTTCGCTACCTGGCACGACCCGCACCCCAAGCCCAGCTACCTGTTCGCGCTGGTGGCCGGCCAGCTGGTGGCGCGCGAGCAGAAGATCCGCAGCCGCGCCGGCCACGACCACCTGCTGCAGGTCTACGTGCGCGCCGGCGACCTGGACAAGACCGAGCACGCGATGAACTCGCTGATCGCGTCGGTGGCCTGGGACGAGGCGCGCTTCGGCCTGCCGCTGGACCTGGAGCGCTTCATGATCGTCGCGGTCAGCGACTTCAACATGGGCGCGATGGAGAACAAGGGCCTGAACCTGTTCAACACCAAGTTCGTGCTGGCGAGCCCCGCGACCGCGACCGACGTCGATTTCGAGGACATCGAGAGCGTCGTCGCGCACGAGTACTTCCACAACTGGACCGGCAACCGCGTGACCTGCCGCGACTGGTTCCAGCTGTCGCTGAAGGAAGGCCTCACGGTGTTCCGCGACCAGGAGTTCAGCATGGACATGGCGGGCGAGGCCTCGGCCCGCGCCGTCAAGCGCATCGAGAACGTGCGCCTGCTGCGCCAGGTCCAGTTCCCCGAGGACGCCGGTCCGATGGCGCACCCGGTGCGGCCCGACGCCTACCAGGCCATCGACAACTTCTACACCGCCACCGTCTACGAGAAGGGCGCCGAGGTCGTGCGCATGATGCACACGCTGGTCGGCCGCGAGGGCTTCGCGCGCGGCATGGCGCTGTACTTCGAGCGCCACGACGGCCAGGCCGTGACCTGCGACGACTTCGCCCAGGCCATCGCCGACGCCAACCCCGGCAGCGCGCTGGCGAGCCGGCTCGACACCTTCAAGCGCTGGTACGCGCAGGCCGGCACGCCGCGCCTCGCCGCGCGCGGCCGCTACGACGCGCCGAGCCGCAGCTACACGCTCGAGCTCGCGCAGCACGGCCTGCCGATGCCCGGCCAGCCCGACATGCAGCCCACCGTGCTGCCGGTCGCGATGGGGCTGGTGGCGATCGATGGCCGCGCACTGCCGCTGCAGCTGGAAGGCGAACCGGCCCCGGTGATGGACTCGACGACGGGCCTGCCGGCCCGGGACCGCGTGCTGGTGCTGGACACGGCACGCGAGTTCTACACCTTCGTCAACGTCGATGCCGAGCCGGTACCGTCGCTGCTGCGCGGCTTCTCGGCGCCGGTGGTGCTGGACGCGCACCTGTCCGACGCCCAGCTGCTGACGCTGCTGGCCCACGACAGCGATCCGTTCAACCGCTGGGAGGCCGGCCAGCAGCTCGCGCTGCAGCGCCTGCTGACGGCGCTGCGCCAGGGCGACGATCTGCGGCTCGACGCGCCCTTCATCGAGGCGATGCGCGCGCTGCTGCGCGACCCGTCGCTCGACGCCGCCTTCAAGAGCCTGGCGCTGACCCTGCCCAGCGAGACCTACGTCAGCGAGCAGCTCGGCCAGGACATCGACCCGCAGCGCGTGCATGCGCTGCGCGAAGCCATGAAGCGGCAGCTCGCCCGGGCCCTGCACGACGACTGGGCCTGGGCCTTCGAGGCCCACCAGCCCGCCGGCGGCTACACGCCGGATGCGCACAGCAGCGGCCAGCGCGCACTGGCCAACCTGGCGCTGGCGATGCTGGTCCTGGACGCCACGCACGGCGGCGACACCGTCTGGCCCGGTCGCGCCTACCAGCGCTTCAAGGACGCCGGCAACATGACCGACCGCTTCGGCGCGCTGTCGGCGCTGGTCAACGCCCACGCCGAGCTGGCGACGCCGGCGCTGGAGCGCTTTCATGCGATGTTCCGCGGCGAGGCGCTCGTCATCGACAAGTGGTTCGCGCTGCAGGCCGGCGCCAGCGAGCACGACGGCCTGGTGTTCGCACGCGCCAAGGCGCTGCTGGGCCACAAGGACTTCTCGCTGCGCAACCCGAACCGCGCGCGCAGCCTGCTGGCGATGCTGTGCCTCAGCAACCCCGCCGCCTTCCACCGCGCCGACGCGGCCGGCTACGTGTTCTGGGCCGACCGCGTGATCGAGCTCGACGCCATCAACCCGCAGCTGGCCTCGCGCCTGGCGCGGGCGCTGGACCGCTGGCGCGTGCTGGCCGAGCCCTACCGCAGCGCAGCGCGCGAGGCGATCGCCCGCGTCGCCTCTCGACCCGAGTTGTCCGACGACACGCGCGAGATCGTCACGCGCGCGTTGCAGGATTGAGCCTCGAACCCTTCAGCAGGAGACCCATCGCCATGGCCAGCAAGAAGAAGAACGCCTTCTACGCCCAGTCGGGCGGCGTGACCGCGGTCATCAACGCCTCGGCCTGCGGCGTGATCGAGACCGCCCGCAAGCACAAGGACCGGATCGGCAAGGTCTACGCCGGCCGCAACGGCATCATCGGCGCGCTGACCGAGGACCTGATCGACACCGGCAAGGAGTCGGCGAGCGCGATCGCGGCCCTGCGCAGCACGCCGTCGGGCGCCTTCGGCTCGTGCCGCTACAAGCTCAAGTCGCTGGAGGCCAACCGCCGCGAGTACGAGCGCCTGATCGAGGTCTTCAAGGCCCACGACATCGGCTACTTCTTCTACAACGGCGGCGGCGACTCGGCCGACACCTGCTACAAGATCAGCCAGCTGTCCGAGGCGATGGGTTACCCGATCCAGGCGATCCACGTGCCCAAGACGGTGGACAACGACCTGCCGATCACCGACTGCTGCCCGGGCTTCGGCTCGGTGGCCAAGTACATCGCGGTGTCGACGCTGGAAGCCAGCTTCGACGTCCGCTCGATGGCCCTGACCTCGACCAAGGTCTTCGTCATCGAGGTGATGGGCCGGCACGCTGGCTGGATCGCCGCGGCCGGCGGCCTGGTCGAGGACCACGGCATCCCGGTCGTCGTGCTGTTCCCGGAGATCGAGTTCGACGAGAAGAAGTTCATCGCCCGGGTCGATGCGCTGGTCAGGCAGCACGGCTACTGCTCGGTGGTCGTGTCCGAGGGCTGCCACTACCCCGACGGCCGCTTCCTTGCCGAGCAGGGCAGCAAGGACGCCTTCGGTCACGCGCAGCTCGGCGGCGCCGCGCCGGTGGTCGCCAACATGATCAAGCAGGCGCTCGGCCACAAGTTCCACTGGGCGGTGGCCGACTACCTGCAGCGCGCTGCGCGCCACGTCGCGTCGAAGACCGACGTCAAGCAGGCCTACGAGCTGGGCAAGAAGGCCGTCGAGCTGGCGCTCAAGGGCGAGAACGCGGTGATGCCGACGGTGGATCGCCTGTCCGACGCGCCGTACAAGTACCGCATCGGCGTCGCGCCGCTGTCCAAGGTCGCCAACGTCGAGAAGTTCATGCCGCGCGACTTCATCACCAAGGACGGCTTCGGCATCACCGACAAGTGCAAGCGCTACCTGCGCCCACTGATCCAGGGCGAGGACTACCCGAAGTACGGCCGCGACGGCCTGCCGGTCTACGCGACGCTGAAGAACGTCGCGGTCGCCAAGAAGTTGCCGCCCTTTGCGATGAAGTGACCCGCGCCCGGACCGGCGACCCCGGTCCGGCGGCGAGCGGCGGCTATACTTCGCGCCTCGCCGGTGTAGCTCAGTTGGTAGAGCAGCGCATTCGTAATGCGAAGGTCGGGAGTTCGACTCTCTTCACCGGCACCAGTATTTGACATTCTGCAGGGGGTCAAGGCTTCACTGAAGTTGACCCACTTTCGCGGACACCTTACCGTGACCAAGGAAGGAGTCCGAGATGCCCAAGACCAAGCCGCCGTAAGCGGAGGCATTCAAGCAGCAGATCGTCGAACTGCACATGGCCGGTCGCACGCCGACCGAGCTGTAGCGAGAGTTCGGCGTCAGCGCGCAGAGCATCACCGCGTGGGTGGCGCGCGCCGCGGCCGATGCCAGCAAGCCCATGCGCGGCAAGGACGTGCTGACGAGCGTCGAGCGCGAGGAACTCGCCCGATTGCGACGACGCGTGCGCCAACTCGAACAGGAGCGCGACATCTTGGCAAAGGCTACGGCCTAGTTCGCCGGCAAGGACGGCAAGACGTCCGTCGGGTCTACGAACTCGTGAACGCGAACCAGGCCGACACCGAGGTCGCCACGATGTGCCGTGTGCTGGGCGTGTCCACCAGCGGCTACGACGCGTGGTGTGATCGCGCGCCGAGCGCTCACGCCCTGGCCGACGCGGTGCTCACCCAGCGCATCCGTGCCGTGCACGCCGATTCACACGACACCTACGGCATGCCGCGCGTACGCGCTGAGCTCATCGACCAAGGTGCCGTCGTCAGTCGCAAGCGCGTGGCGCGCCTCATGAGAAGCCACGGCATCCGCGGCATCAGCCGACGCCGCGGCTTCAAGGTTGCGACCCGCCGCAGCAGCAACGGCACCAGGGCGCCCGACCTCGTGCAGCGCAAGTTCGAAGCCGACGGTGCGAACCAGTTGTGGGTGGCCGACATGACCTACGTGCCCACCTGGGCCGGGTTCATCTACCGGCTGTCGTGCTCGACGCGTGGAGCCGGCGCGTGGTGGGCTGGGCCATCGGCGAGACGATGGCCGCCGAACTGGTGCTCAGTGCCTTGAACATGGCGCTGCAGCAGCGCAGACCCGAAGGCGTGATCCACCACAGCGACCAGGGCAGCCAGTACGCCAGCATCGCCTTCGGCGAGCGCTGCAAGAAGATGGGCGTGCGCCCGTCGATGGGCAGCGTGGGCGACGCCTACGACAACGCGATGGCCGAGAGCTTCTTCGCCAGCCTCGAGCGCGAGCTGATCGACCGCAAGAGCTGGCAGACAAAGACCGAAGCGCGCCTGGCGCTGTTCACCTAGATCGAGGGTTGGTACAACCCGCGCCGGCGGCACAGCGCATTGAACTACCTGTCGCCGATGAACTACGAGACCAAGCACATCGACCCATCACCATCGCCGCGCGGTGAACACGGGTACCCACCGTTGGCGCCTGCGTGGCATGCGCCACGCCGCCGGCGGCCAACCCTGCGCCCGCGCACTTCGAAAGGGCTGAAGACCTCAGCCCGTACCCCTCCGCGAGAGGGAGCCAACTCCAGTCCCTTGAACTGGTGAGACATGTGCGCGCTCGTTAGGCGACACTCTGGCCGACGGGCGCTGAACAGCCCGGGCCTCTACGAGGGAGATTCCATGCGTGCATCTGCTGCTATCGGCTTGGCCGTGTCGGTCCTGTTGACCGCCTGCGCCGGCAAACTCGACTACGTCCGGCCGTCACACTACACCGTGCCGACTAACACCAAAGTGATCGAGCGGCCGCGTGACGCCGTCTGGAACACCAGCGTGCCTGAGCTCGGCAAGCAGTTCTTCGTGATCAACAACCTGGACAAGAGTTCAGGCCTCATCAACATCAGCTACAGCGGCGACCCGGAGCGCTACATCGACTGTGGCCGCATCATCAGCTACGTGAAGAACGCGCGCGGCGAGCGCACCTATGATTTCGCAGGGTCGCGCGCTCAGATGAACTACGAAGTCATGGACCCCGGCAACGGACTGTTCTTCCTCGACCGACGCATGTCACTGGAAGGCCGCGTCAACCTGGTCTTTGAAGAGGTGTCGCCCACCCATACACGCGTCACAGCTAACACGCGCTATGTCGTCCAGCGCAACACGACGATACGGAACATCAGCAACCAGCAGACGACTCAGTCGCACAGTGTCTCGTTCAACACGGGCGGCTTCGGTGAATTTCCGTCGAACCCGCAGGGCACTCCGACATGCGTGCCAACGGGGGCGCTGGAACGCGACATCCTCAACGCGGTTCGCTGAGCGTGCAGCCCTGATTCCAAAGTTTGGCGATCACAAAATTTTGTCGAGTCGATGTGGGGAGCGCCCGCTCCTCGCCCACGCTACGAAAGCCACCCCGTCAAGGGAGCACAGAACGCACGGCCGCTGGCATCGGTGGCGCGCGCCGCCCCTGCGGGCACGCGCCGCCGCGCCGCGCCACCGCGCCGCCACGACAGCATGCGTGTGTAGGTGAACTGACCCGGGGCAGGGTGGGCCGAGGGGCACATCGACCCTTCAATGCTCTTGGTGCGGTTGACACTGCAACGGCAGGTGGTCATGCAGGGCTTGGCAGATTGAAGTTTCCGCAAAGGTCTGTTGCACTGCCCCGATGCGCTCAGATAGCATGGCATCGCCGAGCATTCAATGACACAGTTCCCGCCAATGGCCTGTTGTTGGCAAGGCAGTTGACCGTGAAGGCTCGCAGCTTTTGCCTATGAAAGTCGCCGGTAGGCGCCGGTGTAGCTCAGTTGGTAGAGCAGCGCATTCGTAATGCGAAGGTCGGGAGTTCGACTCTCTTCACCGGCACCACCTTCTTCCCCTCGTTCACAGCAGCTCCCGCACCAGCGCCAGCATCCGCCGGCGCAGGGCGGCATCCGGCAGGCGCCCGCGGCCGGCGGCCATGTTCTGCACCATGTGCGCCGGGTTGCTGGTCGCCGGGATCGCGCAGGTCACGGCCGGATGGCCGATCACCCACTTCAGCAGGAACGCGGCCCAGTGGTCGCAGTCGATCTCGCGCGCCCAGGGCGGCAGCGGCTTGCCGGCCAGCCGGTCGGGCAGCACGCCGGCATCGAAGGGCCGGTTGATCACCACGGCCAGGCCGCGCGCCGCGGCCTCGTCGAGCAGCGGCTCGGCGCTGGTGTCGGCCATGTTGTAGGTCAGCTGGATCGCGTCGAGCGGCTCGCGCCGCATCAGCGCCAGCATCTCGTCGTGCCGGCGGCCGTGCGAGGTGGTGATGCCGATGTAGCGGACCTCGCCGCGCTCGCGCGCTGCGCGCAGCGTCTTCAGGTGGCCGTCGGTGTTGAGCAGGTTGTGCACCTGCTGCAGGTCCAGCCGCGGCAGCTTCCACAGCGCCAGCGAGTCGGCGTGCTGGCGGCGGCCGGTCGCGTCGAAGGGCGTCCAGACCTTGGTCGCGGCGAAGAGCTTGCCGCCGCGCACGCGCGGCAGCAGCTCGCCGACGACCTTCTCGGCGCGACCGTACATCGGTGAGGAGTCGATGACGCCGCCGCCGGCATCGAAGAAGGCCTGCAGCACGCGCTCGCGCTGCGCCGTCTCGGCCGGCGCGCCACCGACGTCGAAGGTGAGCCAGGTGCCCATGCCGATGGCCGGGATGCGCTCGCCGCTGCGGCCGAAGGCGCGCAGGATCGCGGGCCCGGGTGCCGGCTGCGCGGCCGCGCCGCGCCAGGCGAGCGATGCCGCCAGCGAGGTCCCGACGAAGCGCCTGCGGTCCATGCCGGGCAGCTTAGCGCCGGGCGCAAACTCAAGGAGCGCGCGCGGTCATGGGAAGAGCAGCCGCACCAGCCACAGGCTCAGCGCCGGAAACGCCAGCAGCAGCAGCACGCGGATCGCGTCGCTGGCCAGGAAGGGCAGCACGCCCTTGTAGGTCTCGGCCATGGGCACGTCCTTCGCGATGCTGTTCACGACGTAGACGTTCAGGCCGACCGGTGGCGCGATGAGGCCGATCTCCACCACCATCAGCACCAGGATGCCGAACCAGATCGCCTTCTCCTGCGGCCCCAGGCCCCACAGGTCCAGGCCCATGATGGCCGGGAACAGCACGGGAATGGTCAGCAGGATCATCGACAGCTCGTCCATCACGCAGCCGAGGATGACGTAGAAGACCAGCACCGCGCCGACGATCGCGAGCGGCGCGACCTGCAGCGTGCCCACCCACTCCGCCAGGCGCGCCGGCAGCTGGGTGAGCGTGAGCGCCGAGTTGATCATGTCGGCGCCGAGGAAGATCATGAAGACCATCGCCGAGGTCTCGGCCGCGCCGAGGAAGCTGCGCCTGATGCCCTCGACGCCGAGCTCGCGTCCCGCCAGGCCTGCGACCAAGGTGCCGAGCGCGCCGACCGCCGCGCCCTCGGTGGGCGTGAACACGCCGCCGTAGATGCCGCCGAAGACGACGACGAAGATCAGCGCGATCGGCCACACGCGCAGCAGCGCGCGCCAGCGCGCCGGCCAGGGCAGCGGCTCGGCCGGCGCCGCCAGGCCGGGACGAAAGCGGCACACCAGCGCGATCACGACGAGGTAGCCGGCCATCGCCAGCAGGCCCGGCACCAGCGCCGCGGCAAACAGCTTGGCGATGTTCTGCTCGGTGAGGATCGCGTACACGACCAGCGGCACCGACGGCGGGATCAGGATGCCCAGCGTGCCGCCGGTCGCCAGCACCGCGGTCGAGAGTCGCCCGTGGTAGCCGTGCGCCTTCATCTCGGGGTAGGCGACCTGCGCGATCGTCGCCGAGGTCGCGACCGACGATCCGCAGACCGCGCCGAAGGCCGCGGCCGCCAGCACCGCCGCCATCGCCAGCCCGCCGCGCACGTGGCCGACGAAGGCCGCCGCAGCCTGGAACAGCGCCTTGCTCAGCCCGCCCTGGGTCGCGAACTGACCCATCAGCAGGAACAGCGGGATCACCGACAGGTCGTAGACCGACAGCCGCGCGACGGCCGATCCCTTGAGCATGTTCAGCAAGGCCACGTCGTTGGTCAGCGCCCAGTAGCCGACCGCGCCGGGAATGAACATCGCCGCCGCGATGGGCACGCGCAGGGCCATCAGCACGAGCATCGCGCCGAACATCGACACGCCGACCATCGTGCCGCTGCTCATGCGGACGTGCGCCCCGAGAAGTGCGCCGCCGCCTGCGCCAGGGCGATCGACATCGCCAGCGCCAGGCCCGGGGCCAGCACGGCGTAGCTGATCCACATCGGCAGGTCGAGGATCATCGTCGTCTCGCCGGCAGCGCGGACCGACACGGCGCCGACCGCCGTGCGCCACGCCAGCAGGCCCATCATCACGGCCACCAGCAGGCAGCCCAGGCCGTCGAGTCGCCGCAGCGTGCGCGGCGCGGCCTTCTGGGTGAAGAAGTCGACGATGATGTTGCCGCCGTGCAGCTGGCACCACGGCAGGCACAGCGAGATGCACAGCGCGACGCCGAACTGCGTCAGCTCGACGTCGCCGGCGATCGGCCGCGACGCCAGCGAACGACCGGCGATGCTGGCCACCGTGAGCAGCGCCACCGCACAGCCGACCGCGCCGCCCAGCAGCGCGAAGGCCGCCGCGATGCGGCCCAGGAACTTCACTTGGCGTACTTCTGCAGCAGCTGGCGCGCGTCCTGCAGCATCTGCCTGCCCGGCAGCCCGGCCTTGTCCATGTTGGCGACCCACTCGTCGTAGAGCGGTGCCGAGGCCTTGACCCACAGGTCGGTCTCGGCCGAGGGCAGCGTGTAGAAGGTGTTGTTGCGGTCGACCGCGGGCTTGCGCCCCACCGCCTGGCTCTCGTCCCAGATCTTGCCGGCCTGGGCCGACAGTCCCGCGCCGCTGTGCTTGTCGATGATCGCCTTCAGGTCGGCGGGCAGGCCGTCGTAGCGCGCCTGGTTCATCGCCAGGATGAAGGTCGCCGAGTACAGCGCCGGATGCTTCGCGTCGGTCTCGGTGTGGTACTTGACCATCTCATGCAGCTTCACCGAGGGGATCACTTCCCAGGGCAGCAGGAAGCCGTCGATCACGCCCTTGCTCACGGCCTCGGGCACGGCCGGGAGCGGCATCGCGACCGGCGTGGCGCCCAGCGCGGCCAGCAGCTTGTTGGTCATGCGCGTGGGCGCGCGCAGCTTCATGCCCTTGAGGTCGGCCAGTGCCTTGACCTGCTTGTCGCGCGTGTGGAGGTAGCCCTCGTCGTGCACGCTGAACATCAGCGGCTTGATGCCGGCGAACTCCTTCGTGCCGTACTTGCCGTAGAAGTCCCAGGCGGCCCTGGCGGCGGCCTCGGCCGAGTTGGTCAGGAAGGGCAGCTCGAAGACCTCCATCACCGGGAAGCGCCCCGCGGTGTAGCCGGGCAGCGTGAAGGCGATGTCGACCACGCCGTCCTTGGCCTGGTCGATCAGCTGGCTGGGCGTGCCGCCGAGCTGCATCGCCGGGAACACCTGGCACTTCATGCGGCCGCCGGAGTCGGCGGCGATGCGCTCGCACCAGGGCGCGAGGATCTTGGTCGGCGGCATCGCCTGCGGCGGCCAGAAGTGATGGACCTTGAGGGTCACGTCCTGGGCGAAGGCGGTGCCGGCCAGCAGCGGCAGGGCCAGAGCGGCGCAGCCGCGCCGCAAGGCGATCAGGTTCATGGCGGTCTCCGTCGGAGGGCGATCGGCCACCGGCCGTCGCGGTACGGACATGATGGCAGCGCGCTCCTGCGGCCGACGACGGGGTTTTCACCCCGGCCGCGGCCGCTGTGCGATAGCCGCGCGCGCCCTGCGGGCCGCGTGTCGTCAGCCGCCGTTCAGGCGGCGGGCGGGACTTGCAGCTGCGCGCCCAGGCGCTCGGTCAGGCGCTGCACGTTGGTGGTCGAGATCACGTGCGCGTACAGCAGCCCGAGCACGCCGTTGCGCAGGAACTCGATCGCCACGGCCTCCGGCAGGTCCTTGAGCTTGGCCTCGTCGATCATCTGCACGCCGTCGGCGCTGAGCTTGCTGCCGTCGGCCAGCGTGACGTCGATCTGCACCGACTTCAGCAGGTCCAGCTCGACCAGCCGCGCACACAGCGCGCGCGTGCGCTGCAGGTCCTGCTCGAAGGCATCCAGGAACTGCAGCGTGTCCTTCAGGAAGGGCGTCGCTTCGCCGTCGTCCTGGATCAGGCGCTCGCCCTCGGTGTCGTTGAAGGCTTCGCAGGCGGCATCGACGATCACCGCCGGGCGGCCCTCGCCGTCGCTGGCATAGGCGAAGGGGTAGCGACGCACGAAGGCCGGCACGTAGCGCGCGTCCCAGCGGCCGTCGGCGTCGACGAACAGGTTCTCCTGCGCGCGCAGGCCCAGCAGCGCCACGGCACTGACCTCCAGCGGCCCCGGCGTGCCCGCTGCGCGCGACGGCACGAAGCCGATCACGTACTCCTTGGCGACGTCGGCGAACTCGCTCGCGGTGACGAGGCAGGCGTTCATCTGCGCCGCCGCCCGCGAGCCGGCGATCTTCTTCAGGCGCTTGCCGAGGTGCAGCTTGCGGTCCAGCGGCACGGGCTGGCGATACAGGGCGGTGAAACTCATGAATCCATTCCGGGAAGGGAGCCGGTGAGGGTCTCGGGATCGTCAAGCCGGCTCACCAGCACCTTGTCGACCCGCTTGCCGTCGAGGTCGACGACTTCGAAACGCCAGCCGCCCCATTCCACCACGTCGGCGGTCTGCGGCAGCCGTCCCAGCAGCAGCATGGTCATGCCGGCCAGGGTGTTGTAGCGGCCCCGGTCCTCGTCCGGGAGCTCCTTCAGGCCCAGCCGGTCCTTCAGCTCGGGCACCGGGATCAGCCCGTCGATCAGCCAGGAGCCGTCCTCGCGCCGCACGGCCCAGGAGTCCTCGGCGCTGGGCGTCGTGAACTCGCCGGTGATGGCCTCCAGCACGTCGCGCAGCGTGATCACGCCCTGCACCTCGCCGTACTCGTCGACCACGAACACCATCTGCGTCACCGAGCCGCGGAACTGCTCGAGGAGCTCCATGCCGGTCAGCGTCTCGGGCACGAACACCGGCGGCTGCAGGGCCTCGGTCAGCGTGAGCGGCCGCCCGCTGGTGACCTGCTGCAGCAGGTGCTGCGTGCCGACCACGCCCAGCACCTCGTCGAGCCCGCCGCGACACACCGGGTAGCGCGAATGGTCGTGCGCGGCGATGACCTTCAGCGCCTCGTCGGCCGGCGCGGTGGCGTCGAGCCAGGCGATCTCGCCGCGCGGAATCATCATCGAGCCGACCTGGCGCTCGTCGAGCCGGAACACGTTGCGCACCATCTGGTGCTCGTGGGCCTCGATCACGCCGGCGTCGAGGCCCTCTTCCAGGCTCGCGGCGATCTCCTCTTCGGTCACCGCCCGGTTGGGCCCGTCGCGCAGACCGACGAGGCCGAGCATCGCCCCGGTGCTGGCCGACAGCAGCTTGACGAAGGGCCCCGCCACCACGCTGAGCGCGCGCATCGGCAGCGCCACCATCCGGGCGACCGCCTCCGGGAACATCTGCCCGATGCGCTTGGGCACGAGTTCGCCGAACACGATGGTGAGGAAGGTGATGATGATCACCACGCCGGCCAGCGACCCGAAGTCGGCGATGCGCTGCGGCACCGCGAACTGCGCCTCCAGCCAGTCGGCCAGCGGGGCCGAGAACGCCGCCTCGCCGACGATGCCGTTCAGGATGCCGATCGAGGTGATGCCGATCTGCACCGTGGACAGGAACTGCGTGGGGTTCTCGTGCAGTTCCATCGCCGCGCGGGCCCCGGCGTCGCCGGTCTCGGCCATGACCTGCAAGCGCGCCTTGCGACTGGCGGCCAGCGCCATCTCGGACATGGCGAACACGCCGTTGACCAGGATCAGGAAAGCGAGCAGCAGAACGTCCATGCCGGCGTGCACCGACCGTTCGGGCACGGGTTGCGGGCGGGCCGCGGGGCGTTGAGGGTAGCAGAATCACCTGCATGAACTACCTCATCGGCGACCTGCAGGGCTGCTGCGACGCGCTCGAGCGCCTGCTCGCCGAGATCGGCTTCTCGCCCTCGCGCGACCGGCTCTACGTGCTGGGCGACCTGGTCAATCGCGGCCCCGCGTCGCTGGCGGTGCTGGAGCGGCTGGCCGGCCTGGGCGATGCCGCCACCTGCCTGCTCGGCAACCACGACCTGCACCTGCTGGCCGTCGCCCACGGCGTGCGGCGCGCGCACCGCAACGACACGCTGGACGAGATCCTGGCATCGCCGCGGCGCGAGGCCTGGCTCGACTGGGTGCGCACGCGCAAGCTCGCGGTGCACGAGCACGGCTGGCTGATGGTGCACGCGGGCGTCGCGCCGCAATGGGACCTGGCGCTGACGCTGGACCTCGCGACCGAGCTCGAGGCTGCGTTCGCGGGTCCGGACCTGCGCGACTTCCTGCAGGTGATGTACGGCAACGAGCCGGCCCGCTGGAGCCCCGGCCTGCGCGGCCACGACCGGCTGCGCTTCGCGGTCAATGCGCTGACGCGCATCCGCTTCGTCGACGCCGGCGGCACGCTGGACTTCAAGCTCAAGGAAGGCGCCGACACCGCGCCCGAGGGCCTCGTGCCCTGGTTCGACGCCCCGGGGCGGCGCACCGCCGGCGTGCCGATCGCCTTCGGGCACTGGTCGACGCTGGGGCTGGTCGAGCGCCCCGACCTGCTGGCGATCGACACCGGCTGCGTCTGGGGCGGCGCGCTGACGGCCGTGCGCATCGACGGCGGCCGGCGCGAGGTGAGCCAGGTCGCCTGCGATCAGGCCCAGGCGCCGGGCTGAGGACGGCTCGGAACCACGCGCGACTTAGAATTCGGACGCCACGGAGGCGTGGCCGAGCGGTCTAAGGCAGCAGTCTTGAAAACTGCCGAAGGGGCAACCCTTCCGTGAGTTCGAATCTCACCGCCTCCGCCGCCCGGACGGGACGATGCGCCGGCTCAACGCTTGCGGAAGAACGCGTCCTGGAGGTCGCCGGGCAAGGTGTCCAGCGGCGTCTCGCTGACGCGCAAGCCGCGCATCAGGTCGAAGGACGACGCCAGCCAGCCGCCTTCTTCGTCGGCATCGGGGTCGCCGCCCGTGCCGGAGGGGCCGGTCAGGTCGACATCGACGTTGCGCATGGACGCCACCGGCTGCAAGGGCCGCAGCGGGCGGATGATGAAGCGATGGGGCTTGGTTCCGAACGACGCCATATGCGCCTCCGTCTCGCGGCGAGGAGGGGCAGTAAGACTAGCCTACTGCCCCTTCGCCGACCAGCCCCGGCCCCTAGTTCGTGGCCGGACCCCTGGGGTCAGGGGATGTAGTTGAGTCCTTCCGGCAACGGCCCGGCGATCGGCACCTCGAAGATCGGGCCGCCCGGGCCGTCGGGGTCGATCACCAGCGCGCCGTTCGACGCGAAGAAGGCCGCGATCTGGCTCTGCGCACCGACCGCGAACGGCGCCGCCGCCGCGACGCCGATGTTGGTCAGGAAGGTGTGCGGGTTCTTCGGGATCGCGCCGCCGGTCGCGGCATAGGCCAGGTCGTTGCGGAAATAGGTCGCCCGGTCGGTCAGGTCGCCGGCGCGCAGGATCGCGCTGCTGGTCGGGTTGGGCACCGTCTGGTCGCCCTTGGCGAACTGGAAGATCACCGGCTTGGGCGCGTTGCCCCGCAGCGGCTGCTTGCGGATCAGCGCGGCGTACGAGACCGGATTGCCCGACTGCTGCACCCACTCGTTGCGGTCCAGCAGGCGCTGGATCGCCATCGCGCCGGCCACGGTGTTGGTGACGGGAGGCGCGTCGCGCAGCGGGATGTTCTCGTTGAAGACGATGCCGCTGGGGTCGGCCACGTTGATCAGCGACGGCAGGCGCGTGGCCAGCGCGATGCCGGTCAGCGGCCGGAAGGCGCCGAGCCGCGCCACCTCGGTGATCGACCCGCCCGGCACGTTGGGCACGCCGGCGCGCAGGTTGGACTCGACGCCCAGGAAGATCGTGCCGTAGATGCCGCCGAAGGACTGGCCGGCGTAGTAGATGCGGCCCGCGTCGAGGTCGACGCTGCCGTCGGCATCGACGTCGATGCCGACCTCGATCTGTCGCACCAGCTGCATCAGGTCGACCACCGTCTGGCGCAGGCCGTCGCGGCTGCCGATGATGCTGCGCGGCGCTGCGGCGTTGACGCCTTCGGTCGAGTCGATCGCGCCGTTGCCGTCCTGGTCGAAGCCGCGGCCGCCGGCCGGGACCACCACCGGCGCCCCGCCCGCCGGCAGCACGTTGAGCGTGCCCAGCGCGCCGCCGCCGTGGCCGACGACGTTGATCGACACCGTCGCGATGCCCTGCGAGGCCAGCACCGAGGCCACGGTCCAGGGCGCGCCGTACATGCTGTCGGTGAAACCGTGGCCGAAGATCGCGACCGGCCAGCCGCCGGCCGGCTTGGCGCCCGCCGGCAGGAACATCTGCACCGTCAGCTGGTTGCTGCCCTGCGGCTGCGGCTGCCCGCTCAGCGTCCCGGTGGCCGGGATGTACTTGCCCGCGGTCTGGTAGTCGGGCGAGGTGTAGCGGCCGTAGGCGATCCGGCCCACCGAGCCGGCCACGACGTTCAGTGCCGGCGTCGGCAGGAAGGACGTCGTGAAGGCCGGCGCCGCACCCGTCTGGCGGCTGAACTGGATGCCCAGCAGCGCGCCCGGCGCGAACACCGCGCGCACCGGGCCGGCGGCCGAGTTGCCGATGACGAAGTCGACCGGCGCGGGCTTGCTGCGCTTGATCTGGTTGCGGATCTTCTCGAGGTCGGCGCTCGCGCTCTGGGTCGTGAACAGGCTCAGCGCGACGATGCGCTGCTTGGTGGCCCGCGCCGCGTGCTCGCCGTCGAGCAGCGACTTGCGGTAGTCGGCGAGGTCGCGGTCGCGCGACTGGCCGTAGTTGAAGTCATGGCGGAAGCGGCCGTACGCGCCCGACTCGATCGGCCGGCCCTGGGCGTCGCGCACGCCGTTGGTCACCACCAGCACGTAGCGCGAGTGTTCCTCCAGCAGCTCGTCGGACTCGACGGCCAGCGTCTTGCTCGCCGGGTCCCACACGACCTGGTTGATGCCGACCTTCTGGCCGAAGCCCTGGCCGGTCAGCGTGTCGCCCAGGTTGACCAGCCACACCGTGTCGCTGGTGACCGAGGCCGGGTCGATGTCGCCGCTGAAGGGCACGGTGATGCGCGGCTGCGTGTTGAAGCCGTCGAGCGTGTTGATCACGTCGATGTCGGCGCAGTCCGAGGGGAAGGCCGCGCAGTCCGGCTTGGGCAGCTTGACGCGCTTGAGCGTCTTCTGCGTCCAGTCCCACTGCGTGTAGCGGTCGCTCGGGAAGGGCGCACCGGACGGGTCGGACAGGTCGAAGCGCACGTGCACGCCCGATCCGCCGTCCTGCGGCTTGCTGCCGCCTGCCCCTGCGCCGTTGGCGAGTGCAAGGCCCGGGGCCAGCGCCAGCGCGATCAGCGCCGACACCCCGCGTACCGGAAAGAGACGACGAACGGAAAGGATGGACCGCATGCTTGTCTCCAGATGCTCGTTGTGATGGCAAACACCGCCGCCCGGATCGTGCCCAGGCGCTGGAGACATTCTGATGAAGGCGCACGCCGGCGACCCCTGAGACTTCCCCTGTCTCTCAGGCGACAGGCGCCGTGCGGCGCCGCAGCAAGCGGCGGGCGCCGCTCAGGCCGTGCAGGTGCGGTTCTTGCCGGTCCGCTTGGCCTCGTACAGCGCCTCGTCGGCGCGTTCCAGCGCCTGCTCGAGGCGCTCGCCGGCGCGGTAGGGCGTGACGCCAGCCGAGAAGGTGACGAAGACCTGGCCCTGCTCGTCGCTCATGAAGAGCTCCGCGCTCAGCGTGCGCTGCACGCGCGTCAGCACCTGCTGGGCCTCGGCCGCGGCCGTGGCCGGCAGCAGCACGACGAACTCCTCGCCGCCGTAGCGCGCCAGCGTGTCGCCGGGTCGCAGGGCCTGCTGCACGCGCTGCGTCAGGAACTGCAGCGCGGCGTCGCCGCTGGCGTGGCCCAGGCGGTCGTTGAGCTTCTTGAAATTGTCGAGGTCGATCAGCGCCACCGCCAGCCCCGGGCTGCCGTCCTGCAGCGCGCGCGCGGTCTTGGCGCTCTCGGTCTCGAAGGACTGCATCAGCCCGCGGCGGTTGGCCACCTGGGTCAGGGGGTCGGTCGAGACCTCGTTCGACAGGCGGCGGATCTCGGCCTCGAGCTCGACCACGCGCGTCTGCATCGTGCTGGCGCGCTCGTGCTCGGCGGCGAGCCGCGCCTGGGTCTGGCTCACGCCCTCGTGCACCGCACGGCTCTCGGTCACCATCTCGCGGACCGTGCCGGCCAGGCTCTCCAGCGAGTCGGCCTGGTCGATCGCCTCGGCGTAGCCGTCCAGGCGGTCGGAGAAGCGACCGGTCTGCGCGCCCAGCGCGGCGATCTCGTCGAGCATCTGGTGGATCGAGTCCTTGAGCGCCTCGCGCGCCGCGCCGCGCTCGGCGCGCAGGCGGTGCTGGCGCTCTCGCGTGCTGGCCAGCAGCTGGCTGACCGAGCGCACGCCGCGCGCCGTCAGGCCGGCGTCGCTGTCGAACAGCTGGTCGCGCATCACGGTGCACTGGCCCTGCACCCAGGAGTCGTCCTCGGCCAGGTCGGCCAGGCCCTCGGTCAGCTCGTGGCACAGGCTGCCCAGCTGGGCCAGCAGGTGGTGGCGATGCTGCAGCACGCGCCGCGCCTCGGCGCAGGCCGCGGTGATGGCTTCGGCGACGTGCTGCGGCCCTTCGGGCAGCAGTCGCGCCTGCAGAGCCGCCAGGCGCTCGGCGACCTCGCGGCCGCGCGGCTCGCCGACCGGCAGCGCCGCCTGCACGGTGATGCCCAGCTCGCCGGCGATCTGCGGCCAGCTGTCGTCCTCGTCGGCCGACGCCGGCACGGGGGCCGGCGCGACCGGCGTCTCGGCGGCCGACGCGGGCGGGCTGCCCGCGGGCTCCAGCGCGTCCAGCGGCGCCAGGTCGCTGGGGGCCTCGCCCGGCGCGTCGCTGTCCCAGCTGGCGACCAGCTGGCCCAACCGCTGCTGCAGGCGCCGGGCGTCGCTGCGGCTGCCGCTCAGCACGCGCTGCAGGCTGTCCTTCTTGCGCGCGGCGGTCCACTGGCGCCCGCCGCGTTCGATGCCGCGCAGCGTGCGCTCGATCAGCGCGGCCCAGGCCTCGCCGTCGTGCGACGCCGCAGCCTCGGCCGGCGCGGCCGCGGCCGACGGCGCCGGGCCGCCTTCGGCCTGGTAGGCCCGCGCGAAGTTCTCGGGGGTCGGCTCCTGGCGCTGCATCGCCAGCCGGCGCAGCGCCGCCTTGGCCAGCTGGGCCGGCGCCGTCGAGGCCGGCGATGTGGGTTCGACGCCGCGCGCGGCGGCCTCCTTGCTCACGGCGGGGACCCTGGCGTCAGCCGGACGGCGGCAGGTTGCCCAGCGCGCGCGGTCCGCGCGAGGCCTGCGGGTCGACGACGTCGGCCTCCTCGACCTGGCCGATCCACGGCGCCTTGCGCGGCAGCACGGTCTGCGACAGCCACTGCTCCAGCTCGTCGGGCGGCAGCGCCTTGCTGAACAGGAAGCCCTGCATCGTGCTGCAGCCCAGGCGGTGCAGCACCTCCATCTGGCGCAGGTTCTCGACGCCCTCGGCGATCACGCGGATGCCCAGCGAGCGCGCCAGCGCGATGATGGCGGCGACCACCGCCGAGCTCTGCAGCGTGACGCCGAGGTCGCGCACGAAGCTGCGGTCGATCTTCAGCTCGCTGATCGGCAGCGTCGTCAGGTAGGCCAGCGACGAGTAGCCGGTACCGAAGTCGTCGATCGAGATCTCGACGCCGATCTCGTTGAGCCGGTGCAGCGCCGGGATCACGTTCTGCAGGTCCTTCATCAGGCCCGTCTCGGTGATCTCGAGCTCGATGCAGCGGTGCGAGATGCCGTGCGAGGCCGCGGCCTGCTGCAGGTGCGCGACCAGGTCGGTGCGCTCGAACAGCCGGCTCGGCAGGTTGACGGCGATCGAGGTCTCGATGCCGTGCTGCTGCTGCCACAGCGCCGCCTGGCGCGTGGCCTCGCGGATCGCCCACTCGCTCATCGGCACGATCAGGCCGGTTTCCTCGGCCAGCGGGATGAAGTCGCCGGGCGGCACCAGCTTGTCGCCGCGCCGCCAGCGCATCAGCGCCTCGGCACCGATCATGCGGGCGCTGCGCACGTCGATCTTGGGCTGGTAGTGCAGCACCAGCTCCTCGCGCTCGATGGCCTTGTGCAGCGCGCTTTCCAGTTCCAGCTTCTCGCGGCCCTTGCCGGCCAGGTGCGGGCGGTACAGCGACGCGGCATTGCGCCCCGCCGCCTTGGCCGAGTACATCGCCACGTCGGCGTTGCGCAGCACGTCGGCCACCGAGACGCCGTCGCGCGGGAACAGCGCGATGCCGACCGAGGCGGTGACGAAGCATTCCTGGCCGCCGACGAAGATCGGCTCGCGCATCACTTCCAGGATGCGCAGCGCGACGCGCTCGGCGTCCTGGTCGGTGCCGACCTCGGGCAGCAGCGCGACGAACTCGTCGCCGCCCAGCCGGCCCACGGCCTCGAGCGAGCGGTGGGCGCGCTGGCCGACGGACTCGATGCCGTGCTCGACCACCTGGTCGGAGTGCCGCACGCAGGAGCGCAGGCGCCGCGACACCTCCATCAGCAGCTCGTCGCCGGCGCCATGGCCCAGCGTGTCGTTGATGACCTTGAAGCGGTCCAGGTCGATCAGCAGCAGGCCGACCTGGTGGTTCAGGCGCTTGGCCTGCTCCATCGCGCGCTCGGCACGCCAGATCAGCTGGCGGCGATTGGGCAGGCCGGTCAGCGCGTCGAAGTTGGCCAGGTGGCGGATCTTGTCCTCGGCCTGGCGCCGGTCGGTCACGTCCTGGACGATGCCGGTGTAGCCGATCAGCTGGCCCTGCTCGCTGAACTCGGGCTCGGCCTCGACGTGGACGACGCGCTGGCGGCCGTCGAGCAGCTGCACCGGGAAGTCGGTCGCCAGCACGGTATTGCGCTCGAGCGTCTCGCGCAGCAGCGCCATGCAGCCGCGCCGGTGGTCGACCGGCACCATGCGCATCACGTCGCGCAGGCCCATCCGGTCGCCCGGCCCGAGCCCGAAGACGCGCAGCGCCTCGACCGAGAACAGCAGGTCGCTGCGGCCGCGCCACCAGTCGAAGCTGCCCATGCGCGCCAGGTCCTGGGCGCGGGCGAGCTTGGACTTGCTGCGCTCCAGCTCCAGGCGCGTGCGCGACGAGCGCAGCAGGTAGCGCAGCCGGCCGGCCAGCAGGCTCCATTGCGTGGACTTGACGAAGAAGTCGGTCGCGCCGGCCTCGTAGGCGCGCGTGATCGAGGCGTCGTCGTCCAGGCCGGTCAGCATCAGCACGGGCATCGACTCGAAGCCCGGCAGCGAGCGCAGCTCGCGGCAGGTCGCGAAGCCGTCCATGCCCGGCATCAGCGCGTCGAGCACGATCACGTCCGGCGACCAGTCGGCCAGCAGCCGGATCGCGCGGTCGCCGCTGGTGGCCTCGGTGATCGCGAAGCCGCGCTCGCGCAGGGCGATCGAGGTCAGCAGCAGGTTCACCTCGTCGTCGTCGACGAGCAGCACCCGCGGGCTGTGCAGCGCGTCGTCGGCGGCGGGGTCGGCACCGGGATTCATGACAGGGCTCGTACGTTTCGACAGGTCAGGCACTGCTGAGCAGCGCGCGCAGGTTCTCGCGCACGATGGCGATCTCGTCGCGCAGCGACGCGACGTGCGGACCCAGGGCCTGCACGTCGTTGCTGCGGATCATGCCTTCGATGTCGGCACACAGGGCCGACAACTTGAGCGCGCCGATGCTGGCGGACGAGGATTTCAGCGTGTGCGCCACGTGGCGCACGCCGTCCAGGTCGCCGCCGGCATGGGCGGCATCGAGCTGCGGCAGCAGGCGGCCGGTCGAGCTGTCGAAGGCCTGGGCCACGCGCTCGAGCAGGTGGTTGGCGCCGGTCGGGTCGAGGTCGCGCAGGCGCTGCAGCGCCTCGCTGTCGAGCGCACTGGCCGGCGGCGATGCGGGCGACGCGGCGGGCGCGGCGGCAGGAGTGCCGGCGGCCGAGGCCGGTCCGGGGTTCAGGCGGTCGGACAACATATGCAGCAGCTGGCTCTGGCGGAAGGGTTTGGAAAGGTAGTCGTCGAATCCGAGGCCGAGGAAGCGCTCGCGGTCGCCCCCCAGCGCATTGGCCGTCACCGCCACCACCGGAGTATGCGGCGGCGTGACGAAGGCAAAGCGCTCGCCCGGCCCGCGGCGGAACCAGCCGAGCGCCTCGACGCCGTCCATGCCCGGCATCTGGATGTCCATCATCACCAGGTCGAAGCGCTGCTGGCACAGCGCCCGCAGGCCCTCCAGGGCTGACGAGGCGAGCTGCACGCGGCAGCCGAACTGGCGCAGCATCTGGGCGATCACTTCCTGGTTGACCGGGTTGTCCTCGACCACGAGGATGTGAGCGTCCATGCGCGGCGTCAAGCCGCCGACCGCAGGGCTGCCGCTGGACACGCCCAGGATGGCCTGGCGCAGTTCGGCCTGGCGCACCGGCTTGTGGACGAAGCGCTGGAAGCCGGCCGCCTGGGCCTTGCGGGCCTCGTCGGGCGCGCTCACCGAGGACAGCATGATCAGCTTGAGGTCGGCCTGGGCCGGGTCGGACGACAGCCGGCGCGCCAGCTGCAGGCCGTCCATGCGCGGCATCTCCATGTCGATCAGGGCGATGTCGAAGCGCCTGCCGGCCGCCTGCTCGGCCTGCAGGCGCTCGAGCGCGTCGACGCCGTCCAGCGCCGTCACCACCCCCATGCCCCAGTTGCCCAGCAGGTTGGCCAGCACCGTGCGGTTGGTCTCGTTGTCGTCGACCACCAGCACGCGCAGCCCCGGCAGCGGCGTCAGGTCGGCCGGCTGGGTCCCGAACTCCGCCTCGGCGGCGGCCAGCGGCAGGCGCACGCTGAAGGTCGAGCCCATGCCGGGCCGGCTCTCGACCGAGATCGTGCCGTCCATCAGCTCGACCAGCTGGCGCGAGATCGCCAGCCCGAGGCCGGTGCCGCCATAGTGCCGCGCCATGCCGCTGCTGGCCTGGGTGAAGGCGGTGAAGAGCCGCGGCAGCGCCTCGGCCGAGATGCCGATGCCGGTGTCGCGCACGCAGAACTCGACCCAGCGCGAAGGCTCGGGCTCCTCGCCCTCGGGCACCGCGCCGACGCGCCGCAGCTCGACGACGACCTCGCCGTGCTCGGTGAACTTGATCGCGTTGGCCACCAGGTTGGTCAGCACCTGGCGCAGGCGCAGCGCGTCGCCGTGCAGCACGCGCGGCAGGCCCGCCTGCTCGCGGAAGCTGAGCTCCAGGCCCTTCTCCTGCGCGCGCGGCGCCAGCAGCTCCAGCACGTCCTCGACCAGCGCGCGCGGCCGGAAGTCGGTCGGTGCCAGCTCCAGCTTGCCGGCTTCGATCTTCGAGAAGTCGAGGATGTCGTTGATGATGTCTAGCAGGCTCTCGCCCGAGCGGTAGACGGCCTGCGCAAAGCGCCGCTGGCGCGCGTCCAGCTCGGTGCCCAGCAGCAGCTCGGTCATGCCCAGCACGCCGTTCATCGGGGTGCGGATCTCGTGGCTCATCGTCGCCATGAACTGGCTCTTGGCCTGGCTCGCGGTCTCGGCCTTCAGCGCCATCGCCTGGGCGGCGGCGGTGGCCTGCTGCAGCTCGCCGGCGCCGGCCTCGAGGTCCTCGCGGTGCGTGCGCAGGCGCGCCAGCATGGCGTTGAAGGTCGTCGCCAGGCGCCCCAGGTCATCGGCCGAACTGACCTCGACCTCGTGCTCGAAGTCGTCGTCGGCCACCCGCAGCGCCGCCTCGCGCAGGCTCGCGATCTGCCGGTTGATGCGCTGCATCAGGTAGTTGGCGCCCAGCAGGCCCAGCGTCAGCATCAGCCCGGCCGTCGCCAGCAGCACCGTGAACAGCAGGCCGGCGATCCAGCGGCTGGCCTCGCCGAGCGTGGCCGAGAACGCATCCTCGAGCGGCAGGACGCGCTCGTGCACCTGGTCGATCTCGGCGGCCAGCATGGCGATGCGTGCCGGGTCGCCGCGGCCCTCGACCTCGGCGCGCAGGGCGTCGGCCAGGCCGCTCATCTCGCCGATCAGGCGATCGCCCTCGGCCCACAGCGTGATCGCGCGGTCGAGGTAGCTCAGGTCGCGGAAGGTGCGGAACAGCCAGATCAGGCTGTCGACGTCGTCCGGGTGGTTGCGCCCGGCCAGGAAACCGGCTCGCGCCACGCCCAGGTCGGGCGACGGCTTCTCCAGCTCGAGCCGCGCCTGCTTGTCGCCCTGGTTGACCAGCAGGGCGCGCTGGTAGGCCTGGAAATCCTCGGGAGCCCGCGTCTCGACGTAGCGCTTGAGGTGCTGCAGCGCGTCGCGGTGGGCCTTGGCCCAGTAGCCTTCGCCGGCCACGTAGGCGCGCACGCCCGAGTGGATGTCGGAGCTGATCTTGCCCAGCGCGACCAGGCCGACCACGACCACCACGAACAGCACGACGATCAGCGCCAGCTTGCGCGCCACCGCCATGTCACGCAGCGCGGCGCCGCGCGGCAGCATCTGCGGCTGCGCGGGCACCGGGTCGGGCCCGTGGGCGCTCATCGGCTCACCTGGCGCCGGCCGGCTCGCCATGGCGCCGCCCTGCCCTCGAAAGACGGCATGCGGGCCGTCTGCGGAACAACCGGGACCTGACGATGCATGGCAGCAAGTGTGGCGCAGCCCGCCTGCCTTCGCCAAGCGCTGCCTCGACCCCCCGTGAAGGATGTCGGCCGACCGAGCGCCGGCTTGAGCACGGACGACTCCTAGAATCGATCGCATGACGGCCCCGCCCGCGCGTTCGAACCTGCCCTGGCGGCGCGGTGTCCCGGGGCCGTCGGGACGGGCGGGGTGGGCCGGCGCGGCGACGCTGCTGATCGCGCCCTCGGCCCGCGCCGCCGAGCTGCCGGTGCCGGCGGGCGGCGCTGCGATGGCCCTGCTGCTGCTGGGCGCGGCCCTGGCGCTGGTGGCGGCACTCGCCGGCCTGAGCTGGCAGCGGCGCCGCCAGGCCGACGTGGCCGGCCTGCGCGCCGAGCGGCTGCGCGTGCAGCGCCTGCTGGCGCTCGTCGACGGCGCGCTGTGGCGCACCGACGCCAGCCACCACGTCGTGAACCTGCGCCCCGCGGCGTCGGGCGATGCGGCCTCGCTGCCGCCGGCCGTCGGTGCGCCCCTGTGGCAGTTGTTCGATGCCGCCTCGGCCGAGCGCCTGCGCGAGCGGCTGCAGGCGCAGGCCGCCTTCGACGGCCTCGACCTGGCCCTGGCCGGCGTGTCGCAACGCTGGCGACTGCGCGCCCTGCCCTGCCACGACGACGCCGGTCGCTTCGACGGCTTCGAGGGCAGCGCCGTGCCCGTCGAGCCGGAACCCGCGGTGCCGCTCGTCGAGGCCGCGCTGCCGTCCACGGCCGGCGACGAGGCGGCCGCCTTCGGCTACACCGTGTCGCACGACCTGCGCGCGCCGATCCGCGTGGTCGAGGGTTTCACCCGCATCCTGAAGGAAGACTACGCGCACCTGCTCGACCGCGTCGGCAACGACCACCTCGAGCGCGTGCTCGGCGCAGCCGCGCGCATGAACAGCATGATCGACGCGCTGCTGGCGCTGTCGCGCCTCGGCGCGCAACCGCTGGCGCGCCAGTCGGTCAACCTGTCGCAGCTGGCGGCCTACGTCATCGAGGACCTGCGGCGCCAGTCGCCCGAGCGCCGCGCCGAGGTCATCGTCGCGCCCGGCCTGCAGGCCGCGGGCGATCCGACGCTGCTGCGCGTGGTGCTCGAGAACCTGCTGGGCAACGCCTGGAAGTACAGCGGCCAGCGCAGCATCGCCACCATCGAGTTCGGGCGCATCGCCCACGAAGGGCGCAGCGCCTACTGCATCAGCGACAACGGCGCCGGTTTCGACATGCGCTTCGCCGACCGGCTGTTCGGCGTGTTCCAGCGACTGCACAGCAGCAGCGACTTCCCCGGCACCGGCGTCGGCCTGGCCTCGGTGCGCCGCATCGTGCAGCGCCACGGCGGCGAGATCTGGGCCGAGGCCGAGCCGGATCGCGGCGCCCGCTTCTACTTCACCCTGCCCGGCTGATTCAGAGGCTGGCGGGCGCGGAGAGCAGCTCGACCGCGGCGAGCATGCGCTCGCATTCGGCCTCGATCGTGCGGCCCTGGCTCTCGGCCAGCTTGCGCAGCTTGTCCAGCGCCGGGGCGCGGGCCAGCGAGTAGCGGTGCATCACGACGCCGATCGCGATCGCCACGACGTCGGTCAGCGGATCGCCGTGCACGGCCAGCGGTTCGTTGGCGGGCCGCGCGGCGGCGCGCAGCCGCGCGAAGGCGGCCTCGACCGCCGGCACGATCTGCTGCATGTCGACCGGCTTGATCAGGTGGTCCAGCGCGCCCAGCGCCTGCACCTGCGCCACGGTGGCGGCATCCGAGAACGCCGACAGGAACATGAAGGGCACGGCGCCGTGGTCGCGCAGGTAGGCGGCGACGTCGAAGCCGCTCTTGCCTTCCATGCGGATGTCCAGCAGCGCGAGGTCCGGGCGGCGCTCGCGGGCCTGCAGGATGGCCTCGTCGCCGTTGTCGGCGTCGATCACCTCGTAGCCGGCCTGGGACAAGCCGTGCGCCAGGGTCGCCAGCACCAGGCGGTCGTCGTCGACGACCAGGATCTTGCCTTTGCTTCCCATCGAACGCCCCGGACCGCCTGTTGTTGTGGCACCGATTCTCGATCAGCCCCCGCCGCGCGCAAGCGGGCCGACCCGCCCTCCGTGGCGGCCCGGCATCAGGGCCGGCCGGATCTCACGCCGGCGTGCCCAGCCGCGTCAGCCCGGGCGGCCGCAGCGTCACGCTCGCGAGCACGCGCCCGCCTTCGCCCGTCAGCGTCAGGCTGGCGCTGCGGCGCGGCAGCAGCGCCCGCACCAGGCCCAGCCCGAACACACCGGCGCCGACGCGGTCGAGGCTGAAGCCCTCGGGCAGCCGGCCGTCGTTGCGGATCTCGATGCGCACGTCGTCGGGGCCGGCGACCAGCGTGCAGTCGACCGCGCCGTCGGCACCGTGCTTGAGGGCATTGCCCAGCAGCTCGTTCAGCGTCAGCGCGACCGGGATGGCCTCGGCCTCGGGCAGCGCCCATTGCGGCGCCTCCGCCGGCTCGTCGGGCAGCCGCACCGCGATGGTCCGACCGCTGCCGCGCGACAGCCCCGCGGCGATGGCCTCGACCAGGCTCGCCAGGCGCAGCGGCCCGCGGCTGCCGACCTGCAGGCCGTAGACCTGCGCGATCGCCTGCACCTGGCCGACCGCCTCCTGGATGGCCGGGGCCACCTCGGGCTGGCGCTGCGCGATCTGCGTCAGCAGCCCGGCCACGCCCTGCAGGTTGTTCTTGATGCGGTGGTGCACTTCCTTCACCAGCATCTCGCGCTGCGCGATCTCGGCCTGCAGGCGTGCCGCCTCGGCGGTGCGCTGCTCGGTGACGTTGCTCGCGACCTGCAGCACCGCGTCGGGCGGCTGGCCGGGCTGGGCCAGCGGCAGGTAGCGGGCGTCCCAGACCTGGGTCTGGCCGTCGCGCTCGTAGCGGTACTCGCGGCGCGTGACCTCGCCCTCGCGCCCGGCGGCCAGCGCGGCGCGCAGGTCGTCGACGATCAGGCGGCCTTCGACCGGCAGCGGCAGTTCCTCGGGCCGCCGGCCGACGATCTGCTCGGCCGGCAGGCCGATCACCTCGGCGGCCACCGCGTTGACCTGGCGCAGCGCGCCGCTGCCGGCGTCGAACAGCGTGATCGCGACCGGCGACATCTCGATCACGCGCTGCAGCGAGGCCTGGGCCTGCAGCGAGCGCGCCTCGGCCTCGCGCCGCCGGTCGATGTCGAGCAGCGCGTAGGTCAGCTGCGGCTGTTCGGCGTCGCCGGTCGCGACCGCGTTGCCGACCACCCAGAAGGCCCGGCCGTCGCGCGCCTGCACGCGGCACTCGAAGCTCGCGCCCGACGGTTCGATCGGCAGCGCCGGCGCCGCCAGCTGCGCCGGCGCCCGCCGGAACGGGTGCTGCGCCTCGGCCGTGGCGACACAGGCCAGCGGCTGGTGATGGAAGTCGGCCAGGTCGCCGCCGAACATGCGGCGCGCCGAGCGGTTCATCCACTCGATGCCCAGCGGCCCGACGGTGACGATGCCGACGAAGACCGAGTCGAGGATGGCGCGCGTCATCTCGGCCTGCTGGCCCATCGCGGCCTCGGTGCGCTCGCGCTCGCCGGCCAGGCGCTCGAGCTCGCCCTGCTGGCGCTTCAGGCGCGAGATGTCGGACAGCACCGCGACGACCTCCTGCCCGGGCCCGACCGGGCCGATGCGCCGCGCCGACAGCGCGATCCACTGCGGCGGCCGGTCGGGCAGCAGGATCTCGACCTCGGTCTCGTACAGGCCGGCGTCGGCCAGCGCCTGCTCGGCCTCGTCGACCACCAGGCGCGCCTGCGGCTGGGCGGCGAACAGCTCGCGCACGCTGCAGCCGGCCACCGCGCCGGCCGCGATGCCGAGCATGCGCTCGAAGCGGCGGTTGCAGCGCACCAGCATGTTGCCGCGCAGGTAGGCGATGCCGGCGGTGGAACTCTCGAGGATGCTCGACAGCTCGCGCAGCAGCTCCTCGCTGCGCGAGCGGTTGCGCTCCTGTTCGGTGACATCGAGCGTCACGACTGACGCCGCACTGCCCTCGCGCGGCTCGATGCGCGTCAGCAGCCAGCGCGTGCCCAGCTGCGGATGGCGCACCGCGTAGCGCGCCTGCACGGCCTCGCCGGCGCGCAGCGCGGCCTGCAGGCGGTCGAAGGCCGGCAGCGAGTCGGCCAGGATCTGCTCGCGCGCGACGTCGTGCACCGCGACCTCGACGCCGGCCGCGTCGACCAGCGCGCCCAGACGCGCCTCGGCCAGGTCCAGCGCCTGCTCGGCGCTCAGGTCCTCGACCACGGCGATGTAGCGCGGCTCGCCGCCGCCGGCCTCGGTGCAGCGCACGCGCGCGCGCAGGTGGCGCGTCGTGCCGCGCGGTGCGGCCATCCAGCCGCGGCGCTCGAGCGCGTCGCCGCCCGGCTGCAGGTCGTCCAGGCTGCCCGGCCCCTGCCAGCCCAGCAGGTCGCGCAACGCCGACGGCGCCTCGCCCAGCAGCACCGGCACGCGCCCGACCAGGGCCTCGAACACCGCGTTGCTGCGCAACACCAGGCCGGCGCCGTCGAAGGCCAGCATGCCGACCGGGCTGAGATCGAACCACTGGTCCAGCTCGCGCAGCGAGCGCTCGGCGCGGGCGCGCGCGGCGTGCTCGGCGGTGCAGTCCTGCATCACCGTCAGGCGCAGCAGGCGGCCGTCGGGCGCGACCGCGTTGCGGCGCGCGCCGCGGTACCAGCGCTCGCGGCCCTGGCCGTCGATCAGGCGGCGCTCGACCAGCGGCGGCAGGTCCGTCGTCTCGTGGTCGTAGGCCAGCTGCTCGCGCGTCGCCTCCCACAGGTCCAGGTCCTCGGCCGGCACCAGCGCCAGCGGGTCCAGGCCCAGCAGGTCGGCGCGCGTCACGCCGATGTAGTCGACGAAGGCCTCGTTGACGTCGACGATGAGATAGGACTCGTCCTGCAGCACCGCCGGGAAGGGCGACCGCCAGTACAGACGCTGCAGTTCGGCCAGCGGCTGGCCGCGCAGCGGCAGCAGCGGGTCGGCCGCGAACGACGGCAGCGGCAGCTTCAGCACCCAGCGCTGGTTGCTGAGCGGGCTCAGCGTCAGGCCGGGCAGCGGCGCCACGTCGGCGTCGGCGCGGCCGTCGAGCACGGCGTAGACCCACTCGAGCAGGTCGTCGTCGAGCCGCGGCAGCAGCGTGGCCAGCGGCAGCGCCGGCTCGCACTGCCAGTGCGACAGCGCCGCCGTGTTGGCATAGCGCACCCGCGACTCCGGATCCAGCACGACCAGCGCATCGCTCAGCGTGTCGAGGAAGTCGTGCCACAGGGCCACGGGGTCGCCCGATGCGCCGGTCGGCAAGGGGCTGGCAGCGAGCGTGGCGGTGAGCAAGGGCTGGTTCTCCGGCTGCATCTCGCTGACTTCGAAGGCACCGAGTTTAGGGGCCGGCGTGCAATCCGTCACGCTCCGCGGGGCCCGGCCGTGCGCGCCACGCACATGCCGCAGCGCGCCCGCGCCCCGAGAAAAGCACGGTCCCGCCGCCGCTTTTCCCGCTCAAGTTTGCAGGCTGGCCCGGAAGAATCGGGCGCCAAGGATCCCTCCTCTGTGACCCCCCCATGGCCGACCAAGGCGCCCAAGACCGCAACCTGCCCGCCTCGCCCCGCAAGCTCCAGAAAGCTCGCGAGGACGGGCAGCTGCCGCGTTCGCGCGACCTCGGCCACTTCGGCGCGGTGGCGGCCGGCATCGCGCTGCTGGCGGTGATGGCGCCGTCGGCGCTGGGCTGGCTGACCGCGCTGCTGCAGCGCGGCCTGCGCTTCGACGCCCAGACGCTGTCGACGACCGCCAGCATGGGCGAGCGCTTCGGCAGCTTCGGCGGCCAGTTCCTGTGGGCCGTGCTCCCGGTCGGCGCGGTGACCATCCTGGTCGCGATGGCGACCGGCTTCGCGATCGGCGGCTGGAACTTCACGACCAAGCCGCTGATGCCCAACTTCGGCAAGCTCAATCCGCTGACCGGCCTGCCCAAGCTGCTGTCCGCCGACCGCCTGATCGACACCCTGCGCAGCTGCCTGCTGGCGCTGGTGCTGGGCACGGTCGGCGCCTTCTACCTGGCGCGGCAGATGCCGGCCTTCGCCGCGACGCTGGAGCTGCCGCTGCCGGCGGCCATCGCCCAGGCCGGCAGCGACGTGATGTTCGGCCTGCTGCTGCTGGCGCTGACGCTGGCCGGCTTCGCCGTCGTCGACGTGCCGCTGCAGCGCTTCCAGCATGCCAAGCGCCTGAAGATGAGCCACCAGGAAGTCAAGCAGGAACACAAGGAACAGGAAGGCAACGTCGAGGTCAAGAGCAAGGTCAAGGCGCGCATGCGCGAGATGGCCAACCGCCGCATGCTCGCCGCCGTGCCCAAGGCCGACCTGGTCGTGATGAACCCGACCCACTACGCCGTCGCGCTGAAGTACGACGAGGACAAGGGCGGCGCGCCGCGCGTCGTCGCCAAGGGCGCCGACCTGATGGCCATGCGCATCCGCGACACCGCCAGGGCCGCCGAGGTGCCGGTGCTGCAGGCCGCGGTGCTGGCGCGCGCGCTGTACGCCCACGCCGAGCTCGACCGCGAGGTGCCGGTCGCGCTGTACGGCGCCGTCGCCCAGGTGCTGGCCTACGTCTACCAGCTGCGCGCCGCGCTCGCCGGCCAGGTGCCGATGCCCGGCGCCCTGCCCGAGCTGCCGGTGCCTGCAGAACTCGATCCGCACAACCAGCCCAACGCCGCCGGAGCCGCCGCATGAACCCCCTGCTTGGTCAACTGCAACGCTGGCTCGGTCCCAACGCCCGCGCCATCCGCAGCCTCGCGGTGCCGATGCTGGTGCTGATGGTGCTGGCGATGATGGTGCTGCCGCTGCCGCCGCTGCTGCTGGACCTGCTGTTCACCTTCAACATCGCGCTGGCGCTGATGGTGATGATGGTCGGCGCCTACATGGTGCGGCCGCTGGACTTCTCGGCCTTCCCGGCGGTGATCCTGCTGACCACGCTGCTGCGGCTGTCGCTCAACGTGGCCTCGTCGCGCGTGGTGCTGCTGGAGGGTCACACCGGCCCCGGCGCGGCCGGCGCGGTGATCGAATCCTTCGGCCACTTCCTGATCGGCGGCAACTTCGCGGTCGGCATCATCGTCTTCGCGATCCTGGTGGTCATCAACTTCATCGTGGTGACCAAGGGCGCCGAGCGCATCGCCGAAGTCGGCGCGCGCTTCACGCTGGACGCCATGCCCGGCAAGCAGATGGCGATCGACGCCGACCTGAACGCCGGCCTGATCGACGAGAAGGAAGCCAAGCGCCGCCGCGCCGAGGTCGGCAACGAGGCCGAGTTCTTCGGCTCCATGGACGGTGCCAGCAAGTTCGTGCGCGGCGACGCGATGGCCGGCATGCTGATCCTCTTCATCAACGTCGTCGGCGGCTTCGTCATCGGCGTGGTGCAGCACGGCCTGACGGCCGGGCAGGCGGCCGACAGCTACATCCTGCTGGCCATCGGCGACGCGCTGGTGGCGCAGATCCCGGCGCTGCTGATCTCGGTCGCCGCGGCGATGGTGGTGTCGCGCGTCGGCAAGGAAGAAGACGTCGGCGAGCAGATCCTCGGCCAGATGTTCAAGACCTCGAAGTCGGTCGCGATCGTCGCCGGCGTGATCGGCCTGCTGGGCCTGATCCCGGGCATGCCGCACTTCGTGTTCCTGCTGATCGGCGGCCTGCTCGGCTGGCTGGCCTGGTGGATGCACCAGCGCGAGCAGCGCGCGAAGCACGCGCCCGCCCCGACCGCCGCGGCCGGCCCGGCGCCCGACGCCGAGGCCAGCTGGGACGACCTGCAGCCGGTCGACACCCTGGGCCTGGAAGTCGGCTACCGCCTGATCGCGCTGGTCGACAAGGACCGCCAGGGCGACCTGCTGGCGCGCATCAAGGGCGTGCGCCGCAAGTTCGCGCAGGACGTCGGCTTCCTGCCGCCGGCCGTGCACATCCGCGACAACCTCGAGCTGCGACCCAGCGTCTACCGCCTCACGCTGCGCGGCGCGGTCATCGGCGAGGGCGAGGCCTTCCCCGGCATGTTGCTGGCGATCAACCCCGGCCAGGTGGCGACGCCGCTGCTCGGCAACACCACCACCGACCCGGCCTTCGGCCTGCCCGCCACGTGGATCGAGGAGCGCCAGCGAGAAGCGGCGCAATTGGCCGGCTATACGGTGGTTGATTGCTCGACCGTCGTGGCGACCCACCTTTCACACTTGATGCAAGTAAATGCAGCTCGCCTGCTGGGCCGCGTCGAGACGCAGCAGCTGGTCGAGCATGTGACGAAGTTGGCACCCAAACTCATCGAAGACGTGGTCCCCAAGATGGTCCCGATCGCCGCGCTGCAAAAGCTCCTCCAGCTCCTGCTGGAAGAGGGCGTGCACATCCGCGACATGCGCTCGGTGATCGAGGCGCTGGCCGAGCACGTCGGCACCAACGCCAACCTCGCCAACGACCCGCAGGAGCTGGCGCGCCGCATCCGCGTCGCGCTGGCCCCGTCGATCGTGCAGCAGATCTACGGCCCGGTGCGCGAGCTCGACGTGATCGCGATCGAGCCCGAGCTCGAGCGCCTGCTCGCCCAGGCCCTGAGCTCGCCGCACGGCCCGGTGCTGGACCCCGGCGTCGCCGACACCCTGACCCGCCACGCCGCCGATTCCGCCAAGCGCCAGGAAGACCTGGGCCACCCGGCCTGCCTGCTGGTGCCCGACGCGATCCGCGCACCGATCGCCCGCCTGCTGAAGCGCGCCGCGCCGCGACTGCGCGTGCTGTCGCACAGCGAGATCCCTGACACGCATTCGATCCGCATCGGTTCGATCATTGGAGCAGCCGCATGAACGTCCAACGCTTTACGGGCCGCACCTCGCGCGAGGCGATGCAGAAGATGCGCAAGGCGCTCGGCGACGACGCCGTCGTGCTGTCCACCAAGCCCTGCTTCGAAGGCATCGAGATGCTGGCGATGGCGCCGGGCGCGCTGGCTGCGGTCGAGGAACACGCCGCGTCGCGCTTCGGCGAGTCGCGCTTCCAGGAATCGCGCTTCCCCGAGTCGCGCTTTGCCGAGTCCCGCTTCCCCGAGTCGCGCCTGCCCGAGCCGGCGGCCGCCGCCAAGGCCCCGGCCAAGGCGCCCGCGACAATGACCGAGGTGCAGCAGGACGCCGAGCAACTGGCGATGAGCACCCTGTCCTTCCAGGACTACGTGCGCGACCGCATGCTGCGCAAGCGCGAAGCCGCGATGCGCGCCGACGAGCGCACCGAGCCGACGCTCGCCCCGCCGCAGGCCGCCACGCTGCGCGCCGCGATGCAGGCGCCGGTCCACGCCCCGAGCTTCGACACCGACCCGGCCGCCGTGCCGCAGGCGGCCCAGCGCCCGGCGCCGGCCCGCCGCGCCCCGCCGATGCTGCAGGAAGAAGTCGCCTACGCCCGCCCGGCGCCGGTGGCTGCGCCCGCCGCCGCGCCGGTCTCGGCCGCCGCCCCGGCGCTGCGCGAGGCCCAGGCCGATGCCCAGATGCTGTCCGAGCTGCGCTCGATGAAGGGCCTGATCGAGGAGCGCTTCGGTGCCCTCGCCTTCATGGAGAAGCTGCAGCGCCAGCCCGCGCAGGCGCGCCTGACGCAGAAGCTGCTGGAATGCGGCTTCTCGCCGGTGCTGATCCGCAAGCTGGTGGCGGGCCTGACGCCCGAGGTGATCGACGAGAACACCTGGGCCGCCGACATCCTGGAACGCAATCTGATGACCGGTGAGCGCGAGCTGCCGATCGAGGACCAGAACGGCGTCTTCGCACTGATCGGCGCCACCGGCGTCGGCAAGACCACCTCCACCGCCAAGCTGGCCGCCGCCTTCGCCACCCGGCACGGCGCGTCCAACCTCGGCCTGATCACGCTCGACGCCTACCGCCTGGGCGCGCACGAGCAGCTGCGCGCCTACGGCCGCATCCTCGGCGTGCCGGTGCACACCGCCCACGACCGCAGCGCGCTCGAGGACCTGCTCGACCTGCTGTCGGCCAAGAAGATGGTCCTGATCGACACCGCCGGCCTGGCGCAGCGCGACGCGCGCACCAAGGACCTGCTGGACATGCTGGCCCATCCGTCGATCAACCGCCTGCTGGTGATCAATGCCGCCGCGCAGGGCGAGACCATCGACGACGTGATGACGGCCTACCGGGCGTCCACCTGCCGCGGCGTGGTGCTGAGCAAGCTCGACGAGGCCGTCAAGCTGGCCCCGGCCCTGGACGCGGTGATCCGCCACAAGCAGAAGGTCGTCGCCATCGCCAACGGTCAGCGCGTGCCCGAGGACTGGCACCGCCTGTCGGGCCAGGCGCTGGTGCACCGCGCGCTGCGCGCGGGCGGCAGCCCGGCCTACCACTTCGACGCCGACGAGATGAACCTGGTGTTCGCCGCGCCGCAGCGCGTGCGCCGCGCACCGGCCACCGCGGCCCGCGCCTGATCGCGCTCCCGGCTTCCTGCCCCTGCCCCCGACGCCGCCCTCCGCGCCATGTCCCACGCCTCCCGTCCCGTCCGCCCCGCCACCGACAGCTGGTTCAACCAGCTCGACGAGCTGCCGCCCGGCCCGGCCACGCGCATCACCCCGCCTCCGGTCGACCAGGCCCAGGGCCTGCGTCGCCTCTTCACCAGCCACACGCTGCGCTGCATCCCGATCGTCTCCAACCCGCTGATCGCCTTCGGCGGATCGCTGCTCGAGCGCCTGTGCACCGCCTACGCCGAGCTCGGCCTGCGCACGCTGGTCGTCGATGCGGGCGAGAACGCCCGCGCGCCGGTCGAGCTGGCGAACTTCGACCTCGCCGAGGGCGTCGAGATGCTGAGCTCGCAGGTCAGCTACCTGGCCGCACGCGGCCTGCCGCTGCGCTACGTCGATGCCAGCGGCTCGACCTCCGCCTTCCTGGACGCCGTGGCCGAGGCCGCGCCCGACACCGACGTGCTGCTGGTCCACGCCAGCGCCTCCGACCTGGCGCGCCTGTTCGCGCGCCGCGTGCAGGAGCTGCAGGCCCATCTGCTGCGCCCCGTCGTGCTGTGCGACGAGCAGGCCGACAGCGTGACCCATGCCTATGCCGCGATCAAGCTGCTGGCCATGCGCGCCGGCCTGATGGCGCACGACCTGCTGCTGAGCGCGCCACCCGAGTCCGAACGCGCCGCCCGCGTGGCCGAGCGCCTGGCGCGCTGCGCCGACGACTTCCTGGGGGCCGTGCAGCACGACTGGGTCGCCGTCGACCCGGCCGAGGCCGCCACCGACGCCCCGAGCCTGCGCCTCAAGCGCCTGGCGCGCGAGCAGCTGGCCTGCGCCCTGCCCCAGCCGCTGAGCGACAGCGCCTTCGCCGCGCTGACGACCGAAAGCGACGGCCTGCGCAGCGTGCTGCCCGCGCAAGGCCCGCGCCACGCCGACCGCATGGCCTGGTCGCGCTGAACCGAATCCGTCCCGAAACGAACGACGCCCCGCCAGGAGCCCCGTCATGTACACCGCCGCCGGCCGACTCGATACCAACGCGACGCTCAAGCAATACAGCCCGCTGGTGAAGCGCCTCGCGCACCAGATGATTGCCAAGCTGCCGGCCAACGTCGAGATCGACGACCTGATCCAGGTCGGACTGATCGGCCTGACCGACGCGATGACGCGCTTCGACAGCGCGCAGGGCGTGCAGTTCGAGACCTTCGCCACCCAGCGCATCCGCGGCGCGATGCTCGACGAGCTGCGCGGCAGCGACTGGATGAGCCGCGGCAACCGCAAGCAGCAGCGCGAGATCGAGACCGCGGTGCACAAGCTGCAGCAGACGCTGGGCCGCGCGCCCAGCGAGGGCGAGATCGCCAGGCAGATGGGCCTGTCGCTCACCGACTACCAGGAGCTGCTGGGCAAGGTGCGCGGCACCCAGCTCGTCTACCTGGAAGACATGTCCGGCGACGACGGCGATGCCGACTTCCTGGACCGCCACGTCGCCGACGAGAACGAGAACCCGCTCGCCCGCCTGCAGGACCAGCGCATGCGCCTGGCCCTGATCGACGCGATCAAGACCCTGCCCGAGCGCGAGCAGTTCGTCATGAGCATGTACTACGAGCAGGACATGAACCTGAAGGAGATCGCGGCCGTGCTGGGCGTCACCGAGTCGCGCGTGTGCCAGCTGCACAGCCAGTCGATCGCCCGCCTGCGCGCCAAGCTGCGCGACCACTGACGCGAGCCGGGGTCCCCACATGCTCAAGCTCTTCAGCAAGAAGGCCGCGCCGGACGTCCAGGCCGAGGCCGCGCCCGTGCAGGCCGCGCCCGACCTGCGCGGCGCCGTCCAGTCCATCGCCCAGCAGGCCTCGCACCTGGGGCGCGACGCCGCCGAGGTGCGCGGCCTGATCGACGACAGCAACCAGCTCAACCAGCGCCAGACCCAGGCCGTGCAGGCGCTGGGCAGCCAGCTCACCGAGGTGCAGCGCGCCCAGGGCAGCATCGCCGGCACCACGACCGACAGCCTCAAGGCCGTCGAGCGCGCCCGCGCCGCGGTGGCCCAGGTCGGCAGCGAGGTCGGCGGCATCGTCGAGACGCTGCGCCAGGTGGCCGCGGCCGCCGGACAGATCACGCAGATCGCGCTGCAGACGCGGCTGGTCGCCTTCAACGCGTCGGTCGAGGCGGGTCGTGCCGGCGAGGCCGGTCGCGGCTTCGCGGTCGTGGCCGATGCGGTGAAGGACCTGTCGGCCAAGGTCGAGGCGTCGTCCAAGCAGATCATGAGCACCGTGGCCGAGCTCGACACGCGCGTCGGCGCGCTGGCGCGCGAGATCCAGGTGCGCGAAGGCGGCGAGCAAGGCGCCTTCCACCGCGCGCTGGCCGAGGTGCAGGGCGGCGTCGGCAGCATCAGCAGCGCCGCGCAGCAGAGTCGCGCCATCTGCGATGGCCTCAACGAGCAGATGGCCGCCATCGACCGCGAGATGCAGCGCGCCAGCCAGACCCTGGCCGGTGCCACCACGCGCAGCGAAGCCTTCCTCAAGGTCAGCGAGAAGCTCATCGAGGTCGTGGCCGACTGCGGCATCGACACCGACGACACGCCTTACATCCGCGGCGTGCAGGACGCGGCCGGCCAGATCTCCAAGCTGCTGGAAGACGCGCTGCGCACGCAGAGCATCGGCCTGGCGGACCTGTTCGACGAGAACTACCAACCGATGGCCGGCACCAACCCGCCGCAGCACACCACGCGCTTCGTCGCGCTGGCCGACCGCCTGTTCCCGCAGGTGCAGGAGCGCATGCTGGGGCTGAGCAGGAAGGTCGTCTACTGCATCGCCGTCGACCGCAACGGCTACGTGGCCACGCACAACCAGCAGTACTGCAAGCCGCAGCGTCCCGGCGACCTGACCTGGAACACCGCCAACAGCCGCCATCGCCGCGTCTTCAACGACCGCACCGGCCTCGCGTCGGCGCGCAACCAGCGCCCCTTCCTGCTGCAGACCTACCGCCGCGACATGGGCGGCGGCAACTTCGTGCTGATGAAGGAAGCGGCGGCGCCGATCGTCGTGAAAGGCAAGCACTGGGGCGGGGTGAGGCTGGCGTTCCAGTTCTGAGCGGGGCTGCGCCCCACTCTCGCGCAACGGCGCCCTGCGGGGCGCCGTTTGCTTGTGGGCGTACAGCGGTGGTTCGGCTAGTTCGGCGTTTCAACGAAACCGATACAAGCTCCAGGTCCGCTCGAGCGAGGGGTTAGCCTCCCGGAGGGCAGCGGTAAGTGCTGCGTATGCTTCATTTGTCTTGGTTTCTTTCGTGAGTAGCCCATGGAACGAGGAGGCAGTGATGACGTACTGATGGTCAAGGAACTCGTTGGTAACGCCCTTCTCAGGCAGAGAGTCGAATCCTCCTCGCGCGAGCCAGCCCATGCAGTACCAGACGTTGAGAAAGATGTATCGAGAGTAGACGGGCTGCTGCTTCAGATACAGGCGGGCCTTGTTGCTGTCCACGTTGCGATCTAGAAGGACTCCGTATGCGATATCAGCCCAAAGCGTACGGGCGATCCGCAGATACTCGGTGGGCTCTACCTGATTGGCACGCATGCGTTTCTGAATCGCAGCGGGAATCGAGCTGTCAATGCCTTCTATGAGGCCGGCAAGTTGGAGCTTGTTCTCGGGGTGATTGAGGTAGTCAGCATGTAGGGATGCCCGCTGTGACTCGGGTTCGTCGCGGATTCTCTGAATTGCCTCGTTCTCTTCTCCTGTTGCTACCCAGGCAAGAAGGCGCCTGATGAATGCAGTGGCAACAGGGAACATCATCTGCTTGGCGGCGGAGCGATGAGTCCGAAGTTCGACTCCGAGAGCGCTATTGACGGAGTGAGCTGCGTGGACTCGTTGCGGCGCGCGGGACAGAGTTGAGAGCGACTGTTTGAGGGTGCGTTCCCACTCCGCGCTCTTTGTCATCTCTAGAAACGCGAGATCTGGCAGGACGAAGTGCGTCTGAGGGTCATGATCCACTAGGTTAGGGAACGTCTGCACAACGCGCCGCGCGGTGCAGTTTGGAGCGACGTGATGGC
>NZ_CADEFR010000037.1 GCF_902826655.1 uncultured Methylibium sp.
TCGAGCTGCTGCTCGACGAAGGCACCTTCGAGGAATGGGACATGTTCGTCGAGCATCGCTGCACCGACTTCGGCATGCAGGACAACAAGGTGCCCGGCGACGGCGTCGTCATCGGCTACGGGATGATCAGCGGCCGCCTGGTGTTCGTCTACAGCCAGGACTTCACCGTCTTCGGCGGCGCGCTGTCGGAGGCGCATGCCGAGAAGATCTGCAAGGTGATGGACCAGGCCATGAAGGTGGGCGCCCCGGTGATCGGCCTCAACGACTCGGGCGGCGCGCGCATCCAGGAAGGCGTGGCCTCGCTCGGCGGCTATGCCGAGGTGTTCCAGCGCAACGTGATGGCCTCGGGCGTGATCCCGCAGATCAGCATGATCATGGGCCCCTGCGCCGGCGGCGCGGTGTACTCGCCGGCGATGACGGACTTCATCTTCATGGTGAAGGACAGCAGCTACATGTTCGTCACCGGCCCCGAGGTCGTGAAGACCGTGACCCACGAGGAGGTCACCGCCGAGGAGCTGGGCGGCGCCGCCACCCACACCGGCAAGAGCGGCGTGGCCGACCGCGCCTTCGAGGACGACGTCGAGGCGCTGCTGATGCTGCGGCGCTTCTTCAACTACCTGCCGCTGTCCAACCGCGAGAAGGCGCCCGTGCGGATGGATCCGCGCGGCGGCGACCCGGCCGATCGGCTGGACCACTCGCTCGACACCCTGGTGCCCGACAACCCGAACCAGGCCTACGACATCAAGGAGCTGATCCTCAAGGTCGTCGACGACAGCGACTTCTTCGAGCTGCAGCCCGACTACGCCAAGAACATCGTCATCGGCTTCGGCCGGCTGGAAGGCCAGACCGTCGGCGTGGTGGCCAACAACCCGCAGGTGCTGGCCGGCTGCCTGGACATCAAGTCCAGCATCAAGGCGGCGCGCTTCGTGCGCTTCTGCGACGCCTTCAACATCCCGGTCGTCACCTTCGTCGACGTGCCGGGCTTCATGCCCGGCACCAGCCAGGAGTACGGTGGCATCATCAAGCACGGCGCCAAGCTGCTGTACGCGTATGCCGAGTGCACGGTGCCCAAGATCACCGTCATCACCCGCAAGGCCTACGGCGGCGCCTACGACGTGATGGCCTCCAAGCACCTGCGTGGCGACGTCAACTTCGCCTGGCCCAACGCCGAGATCGCGGTGATGGGCGCCAAGGGCGCGGTCGAGATCATCTTCCGCGAGGACAAGGGCGACCCGGCCAAGCTCGCCGCGCGCGAGGCCGAGTACAAGGCGCGCTTCGCCAACCCCTTCGTCGCCGGCGCGCGCGGCTTCATCGACGACGTGATCCAGCCGCACGAGACGCGCAAGCGCATCTGCCGCTCGCTGGTGATGCTCAAGGACAAGAAGCTCGAGAACCCGTGGCGCAAGCACGGCAACATTCCTTTGTGAACGAGGCCAGGACCATGTTCAAGAAGATCCTGATCGCCAATCGCGGGGAAATCGCCTGCCGCGTCATCAAGACGGCGAAGAAGCTCGGCATCGCGACCGTCGCAGTGCATTCGGAAGCCGACCGCGACGCGCTGCACGTCGAGCTGGCCGACGAGGCCGTGCTGCTGGGGCCGGCGCCCAGTCGCGAGAGCTACCTGGTCGCCGACAAGATCATCGCGGCAGCCAGGCAAACCGGCGCCGAGGCCATCCACCCCGGCTACGGCTTCCTGTCGGAGAACGAGGCCTTCGCCAGGCGCGTCGAGGAGGAAGGGCTGGTCTTCATCGGCCCCAAGCACTACTCGATCGCGGCGATGGGCGACAAGATCGCCTCGAAGAAGCTGGCCAACGAAGCCAGGGTCAACACCATCCCGGGCTGGAACGAAGCCATCGAGTCGCCCGAGGCCGCGGTGAGGATCGCACGCGACATCGGCTACCCGGTGATGATCAAGGCCAGCGCCGGCGGCGGCGGCAAGGGCCTGCGCGTGGCCTTCAACGACAAGGAGGCGCACGAGGGCTTCGCGTCCTGCCGCAACGAGGCCCGCAACAGCTTCGGCGACGACCGCGTCTTCATCGAGAAATTCGTCGAGGAGCCGCGCCACATCGAGATCCAGGTGCTGGGCGACGCGCATGGCAACACCGTCTACCTGCACGAGCGCGAATGCTCGATCCAGCGTCGCCACCAGAAGGTGATCGAGGAGGCGCCGTCGCCCTTCATCAGCGAGGCCACGCGCAAAGCCATGGGCGAGCAGGCGGTGGCGCTGGCCAAGGCGGTCAAGTACCAGTCGGCCGGCACGGTGGAGTTCGTCGTCGGCAAGGACCAGGGCTTCTACTTCCTGGAGATGAACACGCGGCTGCAGGTCGAGCACCCGGTCACCGAATGCATCACCGGCCTCGACCTCGTGGAGCTGATGATCCGCGTCGCCGCCGGCGAGAAGCTGCCGTTCACTCAAGGCCAGATCAAGCGCGAAGGCTGGGCCATCGAGTGCCGCATCAACGCCGAGGATCCGTACCGCAACTTCCTGCCGTCGACAGGCCGGCTGGTGCGCTACCAGCCGCCGGCGACGACGATGGAGGCGGCGAAGCCGCGGCCCGCGGAGGGTGGCGTCCGGGTCGACACCGGCGTCTACGAGGGCGGCGAGATCCCGATGCACTACGACTCGATGATCGCCAAGCTCATCGTGCACGGGAAGGACCGCGCCGAGGCGATCGCGAAGATGCGCGAGGCGCTCAACGCCTTCGTGATCCGCGGCATCCACAGCAACATCCCCTTCCAGTCGGCGCTGCTGGCGCATCCGAAGTTCACCGCCGGGGACTTCAACACCGGCTTCATCGCCGAGCACTTCCCCAAGGGCTTCGACGCGGCCGATGTTGCGCACGAGGATCCGGACTTCCTGATCGCACTGGCCGCCGCCGCCAACCGCCGCTACCTCGAGCGCGCCTCGGCGATCAGCGGCCAGCTGGCCGGTCACGGCGTGCGCATCGGCAGCGACTACGTGGTGGTGGTCAAGGGCGAGGAGGGCCGCCACACCCACCACCCGGCGACCGTCGAGGTGGCCGACGGCGCGATCCGCGTGCAGGTCGGCGAGCGGCGCTACGAGCTGTCGGGCAGCTGGCTGTTCCGCGGCATCCGCGCGCTGGGCCAGTGCAACGGCAAGCCCTTCGCGGCCCAGGTCGAGCGCGACGGCGTCTGGATCCGCGTGGCGCACAACGGCCGCCGCATCGACGCGCTGGTGCTGTCGCCGCCTGCGGCCGCGCTGAAGAAGCTGATGCCCTACAAGGCGCCGCCCGACACCAGCAAGCTGCTGCTGTCGCCGATGCCCGGCCTGCTGGCCAGCATCGCCGTCACGGCCGGGCAGCAGGTGCATGCCGGCGAGCGGCTGGCGGTCGTCGAGGCGATGAAGATGGAGAACATCCTCGTCGCCGCGCGCGACGGCACCGTGTCCGAGATCGTGGCCCGACCCGGCGAGAGCCTGGCGGTCGACCAGACCATCCTGCGTTTTGCGTGAGGCCCCGACGATGAGCGACCCTGCCCGCAAGCCCTACCGCATCCTCGGCATCCAGCAGATCGCGATCGGCGGTCCCGACAAGCAGCGCCTGCGCGCGCTGTGGGTCGACGTGCTGGGCCTGGCCGTGAAAGGCAACTTCGTCTCCGAACGCGAGAACGTCGACGAGGACATCTGTGCCATCGGCCGCGGCGCGCACGAGGTCGAGGTCGATCTGATGCAGCCGGTCGATCCCGACAAGAAGCCGGCGGTGCACGCCACGCCGCTCAATCACGTCGGCCTGTGGGTCGACGACCTGCCGAAGGCCGTCGAGTGGATGACGGCCAACGGCGTGCGCTTCGCACCTGGCGGCATCCGCCGCGGCGCGGCCGGCCACGACATCTGCTTCATCCACCCGAAGGCCAGCGACGAGTTCCCGCTGTCGGGCGAGGGCGTGCTGATTGAGCTGGTGCAGGCGCCGCCCGAGATCGTGGCGGCCCTCGCTTGAGCGCGACCGCCGCGGTCGGCGGCGGCGCACCGCCGGAGCGGCCGGCGCCGGTGTCGTTCCGCGAGGCGCTGCGCTTCTGGCTCAAGCTCGGCTTCATCAGCTTCGGCGGGCCGGCCGGGCAGATCGCGATCATGCACACCGAGCTGGTCGAGCGCCGCCGCTGGATCAGCGAAGGGCGCTTCCTGCACGCGCTGAACTACTGCATGCTGCTGCCCGGCCCCGAGGCCCAGCAGCTCGCCACCTACATCGGCTGGCTGATGCACCGCACCTGGGGCGGCATCGTCGCCGGGGCGCTGTTCGTGCTGCCCTCGCTGTTCATCCTGATCGCGCTGAGCTGGATCTACCTGCGCTTCGGCGACGTGCCGCTGGTGGCCGGCATCTTCTACGGCCTCAAGCCCGCGGTGACGGCGCTGGTGCTGCACGCCGCGCACCGCATCGGCACGCGGGCCTTGAAGAACGGCTGGATGTGGGGCATCGCGGCGCTGGCCTTCGTCGCCATCTTCGCCTTCGACGTGCCGTTCCCGGCCATCGTGGCGGCGGCGGCGCTGATCGGCTGGGTCGGGTCGCGCTACGCACCGCAGCTCTTCGCGCCCGGCGGCGGCCACGCGGCCGCGCAGGCCGGCTACGGACCGGCGCTGATCGACGACGACACGCCCACGCCGGCGCATGCGCGCTTCTCGCGCGGGCGCCTGGCGAAGCTGGTGCTCGCCGGGCTGGTGCTGTGGGGCGGGGCGATGGCGGCGCTGGTCGCGGTGCAGGGGTGGCAGGGCACGCTGGCGCAGATGGGCTGGTTCTTCACCAAGGCTGCGCTGATGACCTTCGGCGGCGCCTACGCGGTGCTGCCCTACGTCTACCAGGGTGCGGTCGACCACCACCAGTGGCTCAGCGGCACGCAGATGATCGACGGACTGGCCCTCGGCGAAACCACGCCCGGCCCGCTGATCATGGTGGTGGCCTTCGTCGGCTTCGTCGGCGGCTGGACGCGCCAGGTGCTGGGGCCCGACGCGATCTTCCTCGGTGCGGCCCTCGCCGCCACGGTGGCGACCTGGTTCACCTTCCTGCCGTCCTTCCTGTTCATCCTGGGCGGCGGGCCGCTGGTCGAGAGCACGCACGGCAAGCTGGGCTTCACCGCGCCGCTGACCGCGATCACTGCCGCGGTGGTCGGCGTGATCCTCAACCTGGCGCTGTTCTTCGCGTGGCACGTGCTGTGGCCGCAGGGCTGGAGCGGGCGTTTCGACCTCATCGCCGCCGCGATCGCCGTCGCGGCCGGCGTGGCGCTGTTCCGCTTCAAGGTCGGCGTGATGCCGCTGCTGGGGGCGTGTGCAGTGGCGGGGTTGATCGCCAGAGCCCTCGGATAGCACGGTCTGCGTTCCGCGGACTTGTCTTGGCCTGTACCGCCGGGCTGGGGTTGAATGGATCGACGTTGTCGCTCTCAAGCTCCGACAAGCAGACACCAGCACGATGGGAATGAGCCCCTGTTGATCTGAGTCGACCAGGGTTCGATAGACACCACGGAGCCTTCCTTCTGGCAACGATGGACGCCTCAATGAGCGGGGAGCGGCGCTCGCAAGAGCCCAGAACTGTGACGGCCATGCCCATGCTGCGAGGGGTGATCGCCACCACGCTGTGGCGGCGCCAGTCCGATCGCCGCTGGCTTACTCTTTCCTACAGACTCGCGACACGTAGAGCGGCCCCGCGCATTGACGCATGGCGGGTGCAGTCCGATCATCGTCCGCGACACGACCCGTGCCGCCACCGATCGAGGAGCCCCGCATGAAGTCGATTCCTTCCGCGACGATGCTGCGTCGCCTGGCGCTCGGCGCCGCGACCGCGACGCTGCTGGCCACGGCCGGTGCGCATGGGCCGGCGCCGCTCAGGACCCCCGGCACGCCGCCCGGCATCACGCTGCCGCCGACCACCGAGACCGTGCCGCCGCCACCGGCCTGGGACGGCGTGGCCTACAAGGGCGGCGTGGTGTCGGTGTCGCACCCGCTCGCGGCGAAGGCCGGTGCCGACGTGCTGGCGCGCGGCGGCAATGCCATCGACGCGGCCGCGGCGATCCAGTTCATGCTCAACGTCGTCGAGCCGCAGTTCTCGGGCATCGGCGGTGGCGGTTTCATGATGATCCACCTGGCGCGGGGCAACAAGACCTTCGCGATCGACGGCCGCGAGAAGGCGCCCGCCGCGGCGACGCCGACGCAGTTCGTGCTGACCGACGTGCCGGTGGCTCAGCGCTTCACCATCGCGTCGACCAGCGGGCTCGCGGTCGGCGTGCCGGGCACGCTGGCGACCGTGGACCACGCGCTGCGCCACTGGGGCACGATCCGCCTGTCCGAGGCGCTGGCGCCTGCCATCGAAGCGGCCGAGAAGGGCTTCGCGATCAACCGCTTCCTCGCCGCCAACATCGCCGGCGACGGTGGTCGCACCGGCTTCCAGCCGGAGACCGCGGCGATCTTCCGTCCCGGCGGCGTGCCGCTGGCTGAAGGCGCGCTGCTGGTGCAGCCCGACCTGGCGAAGACCTTCCGCCTGATCGCGAAGCACGGGCCGCGCGTCTTCTACCGCGGCGAGATCGCCGAGGCCATCGTCGCGGCGCAGCAGCGCACGCGCACGCCGGTCGCGGCCGAGGGCGCGGGCCGCATGACGCTGAAGGACCTGGCCGACTACCGCACGGTGATCCGCGAGCCGATCCGCGTTGACTATCGCGGCTGGACCGTCGCCGACATGGCGCCGCCGTCGTCCGGCGGTCTCACGGTGGGACAGATGCTCGAGATGGTCGAGCGCTTCCCGATCGGTGATGCCGCGCAGGGCTTCGGCTTCGGCAGCGCGACCACGCTGCACGTGATGACCGAGGCGATGCGCCTGGCCTTCGCCGACCGCGCGGTGTGGATGGGCGACGAGGACTTCGTGTCCGTGCCCAAGGTCGGGCTGCTGAACGCCGACTACGTGGCCAGCCGCTCGGCGATGATCAGTACCACGTCGCGCATGGCCACGCCCGCGGCCGGCAACCCGCTGCCCTACGACACCGCGGTCGACGGCAGGAAGGACCGGCGTTTCACGCCCAGGCACGACGACGACGAGCACCGGCCCTCGCACACCACGCACTACTCGGTGGTCGACAAGTGGGGCAACGTGGTCAGCTTCACCACCACCATCGAGGCGACCTGGGGCACCGGCATCACGGTGCCGGGCTACGGCTTCCTGCTCAACAACGAGCTGACCGACTTCAACTTCGACCCGGCCTTCAACGCCACGACCGGCAACCCCGGCGCCAACGACGTCGCGCCGGGCAAGCGGCCGCGCAGCTCGATGGCGCCGGCGATCGTCTTCAAGGGCCGCGAGCCGGTGGCGGCCTATGGCTCGCCGGGCGGTGCGACCATCATCAACTCGGTGTTCAACGTGACGCTGAACCTGATCGACCACGGCATGAGCATCCAGCAGGCGATCAACGCGCCGCGGCTGTCGGTCACCAGCGCGGCGGGCACGATCTCGTGCGAGGGCGTCGAGCCCTTCATGCAGCCCAGGTTCAACCTCGCCACGCAGGACGCGCTGCGGGCGCTGGGCCACCTGGGGCTGGGTGCCGCCGGCAGCAACGGCTGCCTCGCGACCATCGGCTCGGTGCAGGGCGTGGTCATGGACCTGCGCAGCGGCCGCCAGTACGGCGGCGCGGACCTGCGGCGCGAAGGCACGGTGATCGGCCTCAAACCCGCCAAGGCGAAGGGCCCGAAGGACCGTGACGGCGAGGCGTCGGACGACGACTGATCGCGTCGCGCTGCCGGCGCGGCGGCGCGTGCTGGCGCTGGCGCTCGGCGGCCTGGCTGCGGCCGGGCTGCATCGCGCGCCGGCCCGTGCCGCCGGACTCGGCGAAGCGCGCAGCCTCAGCGTCGGCGAGGCCGAGCTGGCGCGCCTCGTCGCGCAGCGCTTTCCCTTCGAACTGCGCGTGCCGGACCTCGCCGACGCGCGCGCCACCCAGCCGCGCCTGCGGCTGCTGCCGCAGTCCAACCGGCTCGCGCTCGACGTGGACCTGCAGCTCACCGAACGCGTGCTCGGCGCGGCCTACCGCGGCCGCATGGCCTTCGACGCCGGCCTGCGCTACGACGCGGCCGATCCCGCGGTCCGCCTGTCGCAGGCTCGCGTTCGCAGCTTCCGTTTCGACAGCCTGCCCGGCGAATTCGCCGCGACGGTCAACCGCGTCGGCCGCGAACTCGCCGAGCAGCTGCTGGAGGGCCAGGCGGTCTACCGCCCGCGCGCCGAGGACCTGAAGACCGCCGAGTTGCTGGGCTATCGCCCGGGCACGATCACCGTGCTGGCCGACGGCGTGCGGATCTCGCTGGAGCCGCTGTAGCGGCCCCGGCTCACACCCCCGCCGCGGCGATCTCGCCGAAGGCGTGGTTCAGCCACAGCTTGAGCCGCTGCCGCTCCATCAGGCCGAGCGCCGGGCCTTCCTTGCCGCCGACGTTCTTGGCCGCCCAGAAGCTGCTGTTGCTCGCGTCGATCTTCTGCACCAGCGCGTCGTGCAGCCGTCGGATGTCGACGACGCGCGCCCCCAGCGCCACCGCACGCGCGAGTTCGCCCGACTTCTCGAGCTGGCTGAAGTCGTCGCCGCGCAGCTGGTTGCGCACCAGCACGTAGCGCAGGCGCTGGCCGAAGCGGTCGAGCAGGCGCTTGAGCAGGTCGACCGAGTCCTTGCCGGCGTCCATCACGTGCCAGTAGTGGATCGCCACGCCCGACAGGTCGGCCAGGTCGAGCACGCCGGACTCGTCCATCCACTTGACCAGCGGGTCGTGGGTCTGCGCCGCCAGGTCGACCAGCACGCGGCGGCCCGGCTGCTCGATCGCCGACTCGACGATCGCGTCGAGCGCCTCGTAGCGGTCGACCAGCACCGGCGATGCGTAGCCGGAGTAGAAGCGCATCAGCGAGCCGTGCGAGCGGTCGGTGTCGTAGCCGACGAAGGGCAGCTGGTGGTCGATGAAGTACTGCGCCAGCAGGCGCGCGACCAGCGACTTGCCGACGCCGCCTTTCTCGCCGCCGATCAGGTGCACCTTCGACGTGTTGCCGGCTTCGAGCGTGGGGATCTGCGACATCGCGATGGGGCTCCGTGAAGGGGGCGGGGTGGGCCGATTGTGCAGTGCCCGCCCGGACCGGCCGTCCGATACCGCAAGTCACGATTGCAGGTGCCGGAGCGCCCATTTGCGGCAGCGGCCGCGGGGCGGCCCGGGACGCGCCGTCGCAGCCTGGTCACCCGGGCTCGCGCCGACGCCCCGCCGGGCCGGGCCACCGGCCGGGCGCCACCGCCGGATCGTGAACTGTTTGGCACCTGGCGGCAGGCCCGCGCGGGCTGGCGCGCTAGTTGCGGGTGCCTGCGTACTTGTGTCGAGGCGCGTCCGCCGCGACCTCGATCCACCCGCCCACACCGCCCCCGCCCATGAAGTCCCTGCAACGTCGCCTGACCCTGCTGGCCGGCCTGGCCGCCACCCTGCTGGCGGGCGGCTGCACCACCACCTCGCTGGTGCTCGGTGCGGTCGGCGTGGCCACCGACACCAGCATGTCGTGGGCCATCGTCAAGCATGTGCACGACAAGCTGACCGACGGCGATCCGGTCTCCTGCATGCGGCTGGACAGCGTCAGCCGTGCGCTCAGCCCGCGCTGCGGTCCGCACGTCCCCGGCAGCCTGAAGCGCGCGGATGTCGCCAGCGCGCAGCTGCAGGGTTGCCCGCTCGCGATCGCGGCGCAGGATCCGCAGCTGTGGCCGGTGCTGCCCGAACTGCTGGACAAGGGCGCGCAGCCCGAGAACTGTCTGCAGTCGCCGCTGGCCAGGCTGGCGCAGCAGCCGGGCTGCCCGGACTTCTCGGCCGCGTCGCCCGAGGTGCTGCGCGCGATGACGTGGATGGCCGAGGCCGACGCCCGCGCGATCCGCCACGACGTCGTGCGCGCCTTCAGCTGCCCCAGCGCGCGCCGCGCCGGCCTGGACCAGGTGCTGGAACGCTGGCAGGCCGCCGGCGCGCTGCATCCCGACGCGGTCGGCTTCGGCGTGCTGGGCGCGCTGCATCCCGATTACCTGGACTCGCCGTTCGCGCGCCGCCTGGAGTCCGGCGGCCACACGGCGCAGGCCGCGCTGGCGCCCTACGAAGGCAAGCAGCGTCCCGGCTTCGAGGAAGCGCTGCGCAGCAGCCACTGGGTGGCGCTGGACTGGTGGCTGACCCGCGTGCCGACGCTGGCCAACAGCGTGCCACCGCTGCAGGGCGACCAGCTGCCCTGGCTGCCGCTGGCGCGCGTGCTGGTGCCGAGCTTCCTGGACGATCCCGAGCGCCAGCGCGACAGCATCGAGTTCCTGCTGGCCTACGGCGCCAACCCGCGCCAGAAGCTGCCGCACAGCCGGCAGCAGTCGGTGACGACGCAGGCCATCGCGCTGAAGAGCCCGCATGTCGCGCTGCTGCAGCAGCCGCCGCGCCTGCGCCGGCCCGCGACGACGACGCTGGCCGACGGCGTGCCGCGCACGCCGCCGTCCGCGACCGCCGCGGCGCTGGTGCTGACGACGGCGCGCTGACGGCAGCCCCTGCCGGCGGCGGGACATCGCGGCCTGTTATGGTCGGGGCAGCCACGGAGTCCGCCATCGCCAACGATCCCTCGCCGACGCACCGCCCCGCCTCCTCGCCGCGCGCGAGCCGTTCGAAGCGGTCCAAGGCCCCAGCCGTGTCGCTGGCCATGCCGATGCTGCGGCGCGAGGCGCTGCGCGAAGGTCTGCAACGCGCCGTCGAACACCTCAAGGCCCACCGCGCCGACCTGATCGGCGACGGCTTCATCGCCGACTACGTGGCGCTCGACTGGCTGGAATGGCACGGCGGCAGCCTGCGCCTCACGGTGGTCGGCGGCAACGTGTGCCGCCAGGTGGCGCTGCGATAGCTGCCGCCGCGCAGCCCGCGATCGAGCCGCTGCTGCTGGCCGCGACCCGCGTCTCGACCTTCCTGCAGCAGCGCCTGCTGACCCAGGCCAGCGGCTTCTTCTTCCAGCGCGACGAGCGGCTCTACCTCGTCACCAGCCGGCACGTCTGCTTCGACGAACCCAGCGGCCACCATCCGGACCGGCTGGAGATCGAGCTGCACACCGACGCCGGCAACATGACCGACTCGATCGGCTTCTCGATCCCGCTCTACCGCGACGGCCAGGGCGTGTGGATCGACGGGCTCGACGGGTCCGGCGAGATCGACGTCGCGGTGGTCGAGCTGGAGCGCGCTGCGCTGCCGGCCACGGCGATCATCCGCGCCTTCACGCCGCAGCACCTGGAGGCGGTGCAGGCGGCCGCGGTCGAGGTCGGGACCTCGCTGCTGATCGTGGGCTTTCCGCTCGGCTTCCACGACACGCTGCACCACCTGCCCGTGGTGCGCCAGGCGGTCATCGCCTCGTCCTACGGCATGCGCTTCAAGGGCGAGGGCTATTTCCTCACCGATGCGCGCACGCACCGCGGCACCAGCGGCGCGCCGGTGGTCGCGCGGCTGCCGGCGCCGCTGCCTGATCCTGCCGGGGGCGAACTGCAGCAACTGCCCTGGCTGCTGCTGGGCGTGCACTCGGCGAGGCTCGACGTCGACGGCCGCGACCTCGGCCTCGACGAGGCCCTGGGCCTGAACTGCGCCTGGTACGCCGACATCCTGATGGTGCTGACGCGCGGCGGGCCGCGCCCGCCGGCGCCCGCCGTGGCGCCCCCGGTCCCGCCCCCCGCTGCGCCCGCCAGGCGCAGCTGACGGGCGCGCTGCGCCGCGCTCACATGCACGACTGCCGGCGTGCATGCTCCTTGGTGTAGATCAGCGTCAGGTCCTGGGACGACCCTGCCGATCCCGACGAGTAGCCGTGCACCAGCATCACCGTGTGGCGGCCCGGCGCGTCCATGCGGTACAGCGTGACCGCCGATCCGGCACCCTGCGGCTGGCACAGGGCCTTGAGCTTGAAGCCGGCGCGTTCGAGCGCGCCGATCGGGTTCGCCTGGTTGTCGGTGGTCGCGTCCATGCCCAGGTTGGCCTCGATGGGCGCGGCCTGCGTGCCGGCCAGCCGGACGACCCAGCCGCCCGCCGTCTTCTTGCCCTGGCCCGACCGGTCGGCGTAGAGCCAGTGGGTCGGCTGACCGTCGACGACGGCCATGACCGTGCCGTAGCGCTGGTGCGTGTCGGGCCGCGCCACCGGCGAGCGGGGCAGCGGCTGCGGACCCGGCGTCTTCCAGCGGATCGGCTGGTCGCTGCCGACCTGCCAGCCCACGGGGGCCCGGCTGTCGGCCGGCGGCATCAGCGCCAGCACCAGCGTCGCCAGTTCCACCGTGCCGGGCTTGGCCGCGGGCGGGGCGCCGGACACCGGCGTCGCCAGCAGACCGGCCAGGCTTGCGGCCACCAGCAAGAGGACGCGGTTCGCGCTGCGGGTCATCGGGCTCTCCTCGGGCTGGCGCGGACGCCGCGCCAGGCGATGCTCGCGCGAACCCGCCGGCTCCGCAAGCCACGAACGTGGTGCCGCTAACATGCCCCGCTTTGCCGACCCGACGAAGGTTGCTCCTTGGACATCGCACTGCTGCTGAAGGCCGCCGTCATGGGCATCGTCGAGGGACTCACCGAGTTCCTGCCGATCTCCAGCACCGGCCACCTGATCCTCACCGCGTCGCTGCTCGACTTCACCGGCGACGTCGTCAAGGTCTTCGAGATCGCGATCCAGACCGGCGCGATGCTCGCCGTGGTGTGGGAATACCGCGTGCGCCTGATGTCCACCGTGCGCGGCATCGCCAGCGAGCCCGTCGCGCAACGCTTCGCGCGCAACGTGGCGATCGCCTTCCTGCCGGCGGTGGTGTTTGGCCTGGCGCTGGGCAGCATCATCAAGGCGCATCTCTTCCATCCGGTGCCGGTGGCGCTGGCCTTCGTCGTCGGCGGGCTGATCATCCTGTGGGTCGAGCGCCGGCACCGCCGCCTGTTCGGCGAGCGCGACCTGGAAGGCCAGCGCACCGCGCGCGTCGAGACGGTCGACGACATGAGTGCGCTCGACGCGCTGAAGGTCGGCCTGGTGCAGTGCCTCGCGCTGATCCCCGGCACCAGCCGCTCGGGCGCCACCATCATCGGCGCGATGCTGTTCGGCTTCTCGCGCAAGGCGGCCACCGAGTTCAGCTTCTACCTCGGCATCCCGACGCTGATGGGCGCGGGGGCGTATTCGGTGTGGAAGCAGCGCGAGCTGCTGGCCTGGTCCGACGCGCCGGTGTTCGCCGTCGGCCTGGTGTTCGCCTTCGCCAGCGCGCTGCTGTGCATCCGCTGGCTGATCCGCTACGTGTCCACCCACGACTTCACGGTCTTCGCCTGGTACCGCATCGCCTTCGGCGGGCTGGTGCTGCTGAGCGCCTGGGGCGGCTGGGTCGAGTGGAAGGCCTGATCAGCGCAGTGCGCCGAGGTCGCGCTTCATCCAGTCGATGAAGCTGCGCGTGCGCAACGGCATCCAGCGCGCGCTCGGATACACCAGGCTCACCGGCCAGGGCTCGGCCTCGTAGTCGGCCAGCACGATGCGCAGGCGCCGCGCCTTCACCAGCGCCGCCGCCTGGTAGAGCAGGCAATGCGCGAAGCCCAGGCCGGCCGCGCAGGCGTCGAGCAGCGGCGCGTTCAGGTTGCTGTCGAGCGGCCCCGACACCGCCACGCTGAGCCGGCGCCCCTGGTCGCGAAAGCTCCAGTGCGAGCCGTCGCTGCCGTTGAAGCGCAGGCAGGGCGCGTCGGCCAGCTCGCGCGGGTGGCGGGGCGTGCCGCGCCGCCGCAGCAGCGCCGGGCTGGCCAGCACGACGCGGCGGATCGCGCCGACCGGCTGCGCGATCAGGCTCGAGTCGTGCAGCGGCCCGATGCGCACGCCGACGTCCAGGCCTTCCTCGACGAGGTTGACGACGCGGTCCAGCAGCACGAGGTCGATGCGCATGCGCGGGTGCTGCTGCAGGTAGCGCGTGACGGCCGGCGCCACGTGGTACTGGCCGAACAGCACCGGCGCGGTGACGTTCAGCGAGCCGCTCGCATCGGCGCGCTGCTCGCCCAGCAGCCGGTCGGCCTCGTCGACGTCGGCGACGATGCGGCGCGCCCGCTCGAGGTACTGGCGCCCGTCCTCGGTCAGCGACTGGCGGCGCGTCGTGCGCTGCAGGAGCCGCACGCCCAGCGAGGCCTCCAGCGCGGCCAGCGACCGCACGACGGCCGGCAGCGACAGGTCCTGCGCTGCGGCGGCCGCCGTCAGGCTGCCGTGGTCGGCGATCGCGATGAAGTTCTGCAGCGCCTTGAGCTTGTCCATGGCCCGATGATTGCTGCGCGAAGCGGAGCAGTCAAATCCTCTTGGACGTCTTTATGTCGGCGGGCGTTCGTCGAAGAATGCCTCCACACCCCACGCATCTCACTGCACTTCATCGATGGAGACCGCCATGACCGCAGCTCGCCCCTCCCGCCCGATCCGGCTGCACGGCTTTGCGCTGTCGGGCCACTGCCACCGCGTCGAGCTATTCCTGCGCCTGCTCGACCTGCCCTTCGAGGTGGTGCCGGTCGACCTGGCGCGCGGCGAGCAGCGGCGGCCCGAGTTCCTGGCGCTCAACGCCTTCGGCCAGGTGCCGGTGATCGACGATGACGGCGTGGTGGTCGCCGACTCCAACGCCATCCTGGTCTACCTGGCGCTGCGCTACGCGGCGCCCTCGTGGCTGCCGCGCGATCCGCAGGGGGCGGCGGCGGTGCAGCGCTGGCTGTCGGTCGCGGCCGGGCCGCTGGCCTTCGGCGCGGCGCGGGCGCGCATCGTGCAGCTGTTCAAGCTGACCGAAGATGCGCAACCGGCCATCGATCGCGCGCATGCGCTGTACCGGCAGGTCGAGGGGATCCTGGACGTGCAAGGCGCGGCCTGGCTCGTCGGCGACGCGCCGACCATCGCCGACATCGCGCTGTACACCTACACGAAGCACGCGCCCGAAGGCAACGTGGCGCTCGACGACTACCCGAAGCTGCGCGACTGGCTGGAGCGCGTCGAGTCCCTGCCGGGCTTTGCGCCCATGCAGGCCAGCCGCATCGGCCTCGCGGCCTGAGGCACGGCCATGGACCTGCCCCGCTGGCCGCACGAAGCCGATCCCTTCCACGACGGCGAGCGCGCCGTGCAGGCGCGCGCCGGCTCGCAGGCGCACATGGCCGACATCGGGCGGCGCGTGATGCGCGCCGAGATGCCGGACCAGCACCGCCAGTTCTTCGAACTGCTGCCCTTCATCGCGCTGGGTGCGGTGACGGCCGAGGGCCAGCCGCGCGCCACGCTGCTGGCCGGCCCGCGGCCGGGCTTCGTGCGGTCGCCCAGCGCGACACGGCTGCGCATCGACGCCTTGCCGCCCGCCGACGACCCGCTCGCCGGACTGCTGCAACCCGGCGCCTCGATCGGCCTGCTGGGCATCGAGCTGCCGACGCGGCGGCGCAACCGCGCCAACGGGCAGGTCGCCGGCATCGACGCGCAGGGCTTCGATGTCGACGTGACGCAGAGCTTCGGCAACTGTCCGCGCTACATCCAGCGGCGCGCGCGGGTCGCGGTCGATGCGGTGCCGGAGACCGTGGCCCCGGCGCAGACGCAGTCACGCCTGGGCGACGAGGCTGAGGCGCTGGTGAGTGCGGCCGACACCTTCTTCATCGCCACGCATGCCGGCGGCGACGCGGCCCACCACGGCAGCGACGTCTCGCACCGCGGCGGCCGCCCCGGCTTCGTGCAGATCAGCGATGACGGGCGCGTGCTGACCTGGCCCGACTTCAACGGCAACGGCTTCTTCAACACCCTGGGCAACCTGCATGCCGAGCCGCGCGCCGGCCTCGTGTTCGCCGACTTCGCCGGCGGCACGCTGCTGCACGTCGAGGGCCGCGCCGAGATCGTCTGGGACGGCGCCAGCCTGCGCGACTTTGCCGGCGCCGAGCGGCTGCTGCGACTTCAGGTCGACACGGTCCTGCATCGCCCGGCAGCGTGGCCGCTGCGCTGGCGGCTGACCGAACCGTCGCCGGCGCTGGAAGGCACGGGGGTGTGGGACGAGGGTCGCGCAGCCTGAGCCGCGCCGCGTTGCGGCGATTCAGCCGCGACGTGCCGCCTCGATCCTGGCGATGTCGATCTTGCCCATCTCCATCATCGCTTCGAAGGAGCGCCTGGCCGCCGCGCGATCCGGGTCGGCGATCGCGTCCATCAGGACTCGCGGCGTGATCTGCCACGACAGGCCCCACCGGTCGCGGCACCAGCCGCAGGCGCTTTCCTGGCCGCCGTTGCCGACGATGGCGGCCCACAGGCGATCGGTCTCGGCCTGATCGTCGGTCGCCACCTGGAACGAGAAGGCCTCGGTGTGCCTGAACGCCGGGCCGCCGTTCAGGCCGAGACAGGGGATGCCCATCACGGTGAACTCCACCGTCAGCACGTCGCCTTCCTTGCCGGACGGGAAGTCGCCGGGCGCGCGATGCACCGCGCCCACCGCACTGTCCGGGAAGGTCCGGGCGTAGAACGTGGCCGCGTCCAGCGCGCTGCCGTCGTACCAGAGGCAGATGGTGTTCTTGCTGAGCATGGTGAGTCTCCTGGGCTGGGATCCGAGGCGTGCATAGGCCGGGCTCGAAGCGTATCCGCCCATGCCGGACGACCGCGCGGAGCCGGGAGTCCGAGGGGCGTCTGGCTATGATGCTCCGGCCACCGTCACCCGCCTGAAGGAGTTCGTGCATGCCCGGGTTCGTCGACCGCTCACCGCCCGGTCAATGCATCTTCTGCCGCATCGTCGCCGGCGAGATTCCGGCCGAGAAGGTGCACGAGGACGCGCTGACGATCGCCTTCATGGACCTCGGCCAGGTGAACCCGGGCCATGTGCTCGTCGCCACCAGGCGCCATGCCGCGACGCTGTTCGACATCACGCCCGAGGAAGCCGCTGCGGTTGCGCAGTCGGCCCTGCAGGTGGCGAAGGCGGCACGCGCCGCGTTCGATGCGCCCGGCCTGACGCTGCTGCAGGCCAACGGACGCGAAGGCGACCAGACCGTGTTCCATTTCCACCTGCACGTTCTGCCGCGGCACGCGCAGGACGGCGTGGCCCTGAGCTGGCCCCGCAAGGATCCCCCGCCCGAGGTCCTGCGCGAGTTCGCGGCGGCCCTGCGTGCCAGGCTGGCGTCCGCCGGCGATTGACGCATCCAGCCCGTTCGACGACGACTCGGAGGCCCTCCGGCCATGACGGCTCCGCCGTTCTGGCAGCATCGTCTCGATGCCCGAAGTCGATCGTCTCGTCCCGTTCTCCGTCCTCGACCTCGCGCCCATCGTGCAGGGCGGCAATGCCGCGCAGGCGCTGCGCCACAGTCTCGATCTGGCGCGCCATGCCGAGCGCTGCGGCTACCGGCGCTACTGGGTCGCCGAGCACCACAACATGGACGGCGTGGCCAGTTCGGCCACGGCCGTGCTGGTGGGGCAGATCGCCGCGGCCACGTCGACGATCCGCGTCGGCTCGGGCGGCGTGATGCTGCCCAACCACGCGCCGCTGGTCATCGCCGAGCAGTTCGGGACCCTCGCCACGCTCTTCCCCGGTCGCATCGACCTGGGCCTGGGTCGTGCGCCCGGCACGGACCGCGCGACCATGCGCGCGCTGCGCCGCCATCTCGACGTGACCGATGAGGAAGAGGGCTTTCCGCAGGATGTGATGGAACTGCAGCGCTACCTGGGTCCGTCCCTGCCAGGGCAGGCGGTGCGCGCCATCCCCGGCAGCGGCACCGAGGTGCCGATCTGGTTGCTGGGGTCCAGCCTGTACAGCGCGCAGCTGGCTGCGCACCTGGGCCTGCCTTTCGCCTTTGCCTCGCACTTCGCACCCGACCTGCTGCTGTCGGCGCTGGAAGTCTACCGCGCCCGCTACCGTCCGTCGGCGGCGTGGCCGGCGCCGCATGCGATGGTCGGCGTCAACGTGGTGTGTGCCGCCAGTGATGCCGAAGCGGCCTACCTCTTCACGTCGATCCAGCAGCGCTTCCTGGGCATGCAGCGCGGTCAGCGCGGCCCGTTGCCGGTGCCGATCGATCCCGGCGAGCTGGACACGCTGTGGACCCCGCACGAGAAGGCGCAGGTGCAGCGCATGCTCGTCGCGTCGGCGGTGGGCTCGCCCGACACCGTGCGCCGCCAGCTGGCGTCACTGGTGGCGCAGACCGGTGCGGACGAGCTGATCGTGGCCGGCGCGATCCACGACCACGCGGCGCGGCTGGCGTCGTACGAGGCCATCGCGCCGCGATCCTGAAGTCTCGGCCTCAGCGGCGCCTGAACACCAGGTCCCAGACCCCGTGCCCCAGCCGCAACCCGCGGTTCTCGAACTTGGTGAGGGGCCGGTAGTCGGGCTTGGGCGCGTAGCCGTCGGCCGTGTTGGCCAGCAGTGGCTCGGCGCCCAGCACCGCGAGCATCTGCTCGGCATAGGCCTGCCAGTCGGTGGCGCAGTGCAGCGTGCCGCCCGGGGCCAGGTGCGCGGCCAGCTGCGCGACGAAGGCCGGCTGGATCAGGCGGCGCTTGTGGTGCTTCTTCTTGTGCCAGGGGTCGGGGAAGAAGACGTGGATGCCGGCCAGCGAGCCGGGCTCGATCATCTGCGCCAGCACCTCGACCGCGTCGTGCTGGACGATGCGCAGGTTCGTCAGGCGCTGCTCGCCGATGCGCTTGAGCAGCGCGCCGACGCCCGGTGCGTGCACCTCGCACGCGATGAAGTCGGTGTCCGGCCGCAGCGCGGCGATGTGCGCGGTGGCGTCGCCCATGCCGAAGCCGATCTCCAGCACGCGCGGGGCACGGCGGCCGAAGACGGCGTCCCAGTCGGGCCGCTGCGGCGTGCAGGGGACCAGGAAGCGCGGCCCCAGCTCGGCGAGCGCACGCGACTGCCCCGGGCCCATGCGGCCCGCGCGCAGCACGAAGCTGCGGATCGCGCGGCGTGGCGGCGCGTCCGCGGGGTCGACGGGATCGGTGGGATCGCTCATGGGGCAGCGGTGGAGCCGGCGGTCGGCAGCAGGCGAGACAGGTGCTCGCAGTCGGGGACCAGGCATTCGCGGCAGCGACTGCGCAGGCGCGGCGCGCGCTCCGCGACGCCGTCGTCCGCCGCTGGCGCGGTGATCAGCGGATGCAGCGCCGCCAGCGCGGCCTCGGTCCGCGCCTCGCCTTCGCCGTAGATCACCGCGAAGGGCAGCGCAGCGCGCTGCAGCGCGCCGCGGATCAGCGCGTCGACCGGGCCGCGCACCTGCGGGCCGTCGCGCTGCAGGCCGTCGGGTTGCCAGGGCAGGTCCAGGCCGGTCAGCAGGGTGTGCGTGCACTGCCGCTGGCGGGCCAGCGCGGCGTCGTACAGCGCGGTGTCGCCGAAGACGTAGTCGCTGTAGACGGCGATCATCAGCGGCGTGGTGTCGGCGACGACGACGTCGGCCTCGCGACGCGCGACCTCGATGCGGCGCCACTGCTCGTCGGCGATGCCGGCCTGCTCGTCGGGCCGCGGCGTGCGGCCGGCGCGCTCGCAGAACTCACGCAGGACTTCGGCGACGACGGCGCTGCGCAGGCCGCGCGCCTGCAGGCGTTGCGCCAGTTGCTGCGCCAGCGTCGTCTTGCCGGTGCTCTCGGCACCGAGGAGGGCGACGATCACGCGCGCGCCTCCGCCGCCCGCCGGTGCCAGGCGCGCCAGCCGGCCAGCGCCAGCAACAGGAACAGCGCGTACAGCGCCACGGTCAGCCACAGCGCCTTGTAGGCGAAGAGGCCGATCGCCACCGCGTTGACGACGATCCAGCCGATCCAGTTTTCGACGTGCTTGCGCGCCAGCAGCACCGTCGCGACGACGCTGCCGGCCGTCGGGAAAGCGTCCCACCAGGGCACGTCGGTGTCGGTGCCGTGGCGCAGCAGCAGGCCGGTGGCTGGCCACAGCAGCGCCATCGCGCCGATCGCCAGCGCACGCTGGCGCGTCGACAGGTAGCGCACGGCGAGCGCGCGGCCGTCGTCCTGCGTGCCGCGCAGCCATTGCCACCAGCCCCAGAAGGCGACCGCGATGAACAGCAGTTGCAGCGCGGCGTCGCCGTAGAGCAGCGCGTTCCAGAACACCAGGCCGTAGAGCGCCGAGCTCAGGATGGCCAGGGGCCACGCCAGCGGGTTGACGCGCAGGTTGCACAGCACCATCCACACGCCCAGCACCGCGCCCAGCAGCTCGGCCCAGCTCGCGACGGCCGTGCCGACGGCGAAGGCGGGGGACTCCAGGAAGGCGATCAGCGGGGCGAGCATGGCAAGGTCGGCATGCCGCGGCCGCGGCATCGAGGTGCGGCAGGGGGCGTCAGCGCCGCGGCGGCGCGATGCGCACGTAGATCTCGTCGGCCTTGACCATGCCGAGCTCGAAGCGCGCCTTCTCCTCGACCATCTCGAGGCCTTCCTTGAGGTCGCGGACCTCGGCCATCAGGCGGTCGTTGCGGGCGCGCGCGTCGTCGTTCTTGCGGCGCTGCTCGTCCACCTGCGCCTGCAGCCCGACCACGCGGCCCATGCCGCTCTTGCCGAACCACAGCTCCGCATGGACCAGCGCCAGCAGGCCGACCAGCGCAAGGCTGAGGAAGCGCGGCACGGCCCGCTCCGAGCGCGCGTCAGCGCAGGTTGTAGAACGCGCCGCGGCCCGGGTAGACGGCGACGTCGCCCAGGTCTTCCTCGATGCGCAGCAGCTGGTTGTACTTGGCGATGCGGTCGCTGCGGCTCATCGAGCCGGTCTTGATCTGGCCGGCGTTGGTGCCCACCGCGATGTCGGCGATGGTGGAGTCTTCGGTCTCGCCCGAGCGGTGGCTGATCACGGCGGTGTAGTCCGCGCGCTTGGCCATCTCGATGGCGGCGAAGGTCTCGGTCAGCGTGCCGATCTGGTTGATCTTGATCAGGATCGAGTTGGCGATGCCCTTGTCGATGCCTTCCTTCAGGATCCTGGTGTTGGTGACGAAGAGATCGTCGCCGACCAGCTGCACCTGCTTGCCCAGCACCTGGGTGATGTGGGCCCAGCCGTCCCAGTCGCCCTCGGCCATGCCGTCCTCGATGCTGATGATCGGGTACTTGTCGACCCATCCGGCCAGCACGTCGGTCCAGGCCTGGGCCGACAGCGACAGGCCTTCGCCGTCCAGCTGGTAGGCGTGCGAGCCGTTCTTGCCGGGCTTGTAGAACTCGCTGGCGGCGCAGTCCAGGCCCAGCGCGATCTGCTCGCCCGGCGTGTAGCCGGCCTTGTCGATCGCCTCGAGGATCATCTGGATCGCGGCCTCGTGATTGGGCACGCTGGGAGCGAAGCCGCCCTCGTCGCCGACCGCGGTGCTCATGCCCTTGTCGTGCAGGATCTTCTTGAGGGCGTGGAAGGTCTCGGCGCCCCAGCGCACGGCCTCGCGGAAGCTCGGCGCGCCGATCGGGATGATCATCAGCTCCTGCAGGTCGAGGTTGTTGTTGGCGTGCGCACCGCCGTTGACGACGTTCATCATCGGCACCGGCATCTGCATGCCGCCCATGCCGCCGAAGTAGCGGTACAGCGGCAGGCTGGCTTCCTCGGCCGCGGCGCGCGCGACGGCCATGCTGACGGCCAGCGTCGCATTGGCGCCCAGGCGGGCCTTGTTGTCGCTGCCGTCCAGGTCGATCAGGGTCTTGTCCAGGAAGGCCTGCTCGGACGCGTCGAGGCCCAGCACGGCTTCGGAGATCTCGGTGTTGATGTGCTCGACCGCCTTCAGGACGCCCTTGCCCAGGTAGCGCGCCTTGTCGCCGTCGCGCAGCTCGATGGCCTCGCGCGAGCCGGTGGAGGCGCCGCTCGGCACGGCCGCGCGGCCCATGACGCCGGACTCCAGCAGCACGTCGCACTCGACGGTGGGGTTGCCGCGGCTGTCGAGGATCTCGCGGCCGACGATGTCGACGATGGCACTCATTGTTTTCCTTCGAGGATCGAAAACGGGGAACGGGAACGGAAACTCAGACGGGGGCGGCGACGCCCTCGACCAGCACGCTGTTGAAGTACTCGACCGCGCCCTGGCGCTTGGCGCGGATCACGGCGTACTGCTCGCTGCCGTAGAAGGCCTGGGCTTGCTCGAAGCTGGGGAAGCGCAGCATCGCGACGCGGTGCGGCTGCCAGTCGCCTTCGAGCGACTCGTGCCGGCCGCCGCGGATCAGGTACTCGCCGCCGAAGGCCTTCACCGCGGTCGGCGCCTCGGCCATGTACTGCTTGTACTGCTCCATGTCGGTGATGTGCATCTCGACGATCAGGTAGGCGACAGGCATGGGGGTTCTCAGCAGGAAAAGTCGTTTTCCAGCAGCGGCTGCGCCTTGACGACGCGGTCGATGCTGACCAGTTGCTCGAGCAGCGCCTTCATGTGCTTCAGCGGCACGGCGTTCGGGCCGTCGCTCAAGGCGTTGGCCGGGTCCGGGTGCGTCTCCATGAAGACGCCCGCCACGCCGACCGCGATGGCCGCGCGCGACAGCACCGGCACGAACTCGCGCTGGCCGCCGCTGCTGGTGCCCTGGCCGCCCGGCAGCTGCACGCTGTGCGTGGCGTCGAAGACCACCGGCGCGCCGGTCTCGCGCATGATCGCCAGGCTGCGCATGTCGGACACGAGGTTGTTGTAGCCGAAGCTCACGCCGCGCTCGCAGGCCATGAAGAGGTCTTCGCTCAGGCCTTTTTCCTTCGCGGCGTCGCGCGCCTTCTGGATCACGTTCTTCATGTCGCCGGGTGCGAGGAACTGGCCCTTCTTGATGTTGACCGGCTTGCCCGACTGCGCCACCGCGCGGATGAAGTCGGTCTGGCGGCACAGGAAGGCCGGCGTCTGCAGCACGTCGACGTACTTCGCGACGGTGGCGATCTCGGCCTCGGAGTGGACGTCGGTCAGCACCGGCACGCTCAGTTCCTTGCGCACCTTGGCCAGGATCTCCAGGCCCTTGTCCATGCCGGGGCCGCGGAAGGACGTGCCGCTGGAGCGGTTGGCCTTGTCGTAGCTGGACTTGAAGATGAAGGGGATGCCGAGCGCGGACGTGATCTCCTTCAGCCGGCCGGCCACGTCCATCTGCAGCTGCTCGCTCTCGACCACGCAGGGGCCGGAGATCAGGAAGAAGGGTCGGTCGAGGCCGACGTCGAAACCACACAACTTCATCACGCCACCGCCTTGATCGAAGGTTGATCGCTGCGCGCCGCCTGGTGGGCCAGCGCCGCCTTCACGTAGCTGATGAACAGCGGGTGCCCGGCCCAGGGCGTGGACTTGAACTCGGGGTGGAACTGCACGCCGACGTACCAGGGGTGCACGCCTTGCGGCAGCTCGACGATCTCGGTCAGCTTCTCGCGCTGCGTGATCGCGCTGATGACCAGGCCGGCCTGCTGCAGGCGGTCGAGATAGTGCTCGTTGGCCTCGTAGCGGTGGCGGTGGCGCTCGGTGACCACGGCGCCGTAGATCTGGTGCGCCAGCGTGCCCGGCTTGACGTCGGAGCTCTGCGCGCCCAGGCGCATCGTGCCGCCCAGGTCCGACTGCGCATTGCGCTTCTGGATGCTGCCGTCGGCGTCCTGCCACTCGTCGATGAGGGCGATCACCGGGTGCGGCGTCGCGGGCTCGAACTCGGTGCTGTTGGCGCCTTCGAGGCCGGCCTTGTGCCGCGCGTACTCGATGGTCGCGACCTGCATGCCCAGGCAGATGCCGAGGTAGGGAATCTTCTTCTCGCGCGCGAAGCGCGCCGCGCAGACCTTGCCCTCGATGCCGCGCTTGCCGAATCCGCCCGGCACCAGGATCGCGTCGAAGGCGCCGAGCTGGCCGACGTTGTCGGGCGTGATGGTCTCGGAGTCGACGTACTCGATGCCGACCCGCGCGTGGTTGTGGATGCCGGCGTGGCGCAGCGCCTCGTTCAGCGACTTGTACGAGTCCGACAGGTCGGTGTACTTGCCGACCATCGCCAGCCGCACCGTGGCCTGCGGGTGCTCGACCTCCTGCACCAGCTCGTCCCAGCGCTTCAGGTTGGCGGGCGGCGTGGCCAGGCGCAGCTTGTCGCAGACCAGGCCGTCCAGACCCTGCTCGTGCAGCATGCGCGGCACCTTGTAGATCGTGTCCACGTCCCACATCGAGATCACGCCCCACTCGGGCACGTTGGTGAAGAGCGAGATCTTCTCGCGCTCCTCGTCGGGCACGCGGCGGTCGGCGCGGCACAGCAGCGCGTCCGGCTGGATGCCGATCTCGCGCAGCTTCTGCACCGTGTGCTGGGTCGGCTTGGTCTTCAGCTCGCCGGCCGCGGCGATCCAGGGCACGTAGGTCAGGTGGACGAAGGCGGTCTGGTTGGGACCGAGCTTCAGGCTCATCTGGCGCACCGCCTCCAGGAAAGGCAGGGACTCGATGTCGCCGACCGTGCCGCCGATCTCGACGATGGCGACGTCGACGTCGGCCGAGGCGCCGCGCTTCACGTACTCCTGGATCTCGTTGGTGACGTGCGGGATGACCTGCACCGTCTTGCCGAGGTAGTCGCCGCGACGTTCCTTCTCCAGCACCGACTTGTAGATCTGGCCGGTGGTGAAGTTGTTGGTCTTGCGCATGCGCGTCGTGATGAAGCGCTCGTAGTGGCCGAGGTCGAGGTCGGTCTCGGCGCCGTCGTCGGTGACGAAGACCTCGCCGTGCTGGAACGGCGACATCGTGCCCGGATCGACGTTCAGGTACGGGTCCAGCTTGATCAGGGTGACCTTGAGGCCGCGCGACTCGAGAATGGCCGCGAGCGATGCCGACGCGATGCCCTTGCCGAGGGAGGACACCACACCGCCGGTGACGAAGACGAACTTGGTCATGTCGTGCGGCACTCCCTTGATCGAAAGTGCCGTGGTGGTAAAGCGAGAGTATATCGGCGGGGCGGGGTCGCCCGGCCCGTCAGGGGCGCCGCTCGGCCGCCAGGGCGCGCAGCGCGGCCAGCACGGCGTCCGCGGTCTCGGCCGGACGCTCCATCGGGAACAGGTGGCCGCCCTCGATCCAGCTCACACGCCCGCCGGTCAGGCGCTCGGTGGTCGCCATGCCGACCTGGCGCACCTCGGGCGACGCAGTCCCGCCGATGAAGGCCAGCGGGCACTGCAGCGGATGGGCCCGCAGCACGCGCGGCACGTGGTGCGGCAGGGTGTTGTAGATCTCGGTCTCGACCTCGCGGCTGAAGGCCAGGCGCCGCTGGCCGGCGTGCGGCTCGGTGCCGGCGGCGATGTAGTCGCGCAGCACGGCCGGGTCCCAGCGGGCGAAGGCCGGCTTGGACGCGAAGTGCGCCAGCGCCGCGTCGGCGTCCGGCCACTGCTGGCGCCGCCGGCGGCTGACGGCCCCCGGCGAGAAGCGGTCGGTCAGCCCCGTGGCCTTGCCCAGCTGCACGGCGCGCGCCTTCCAGCCGCTGATGATGGGCGAGTCCAGCAGCAGCACGCCGCGCGCCAGGTCGGGCCGCTTGGCCGCAGCCAGCACGCTGAGGAAGCCGCCCAGCGAGTGACCGACGAAGAACGCCGGCCCGTCGACCACGCGCTCGGCGAAGTGGATCAGCTCGTCGCGCAGGTGCGGCCAGTTGCTGGTGACCGGGTAGGCGGCGTGGTGGCCGAACTTCTCGACCGCATGCACCCGCCAGCCGGCCGCGTGCCAGCGCTCGAACAGCACGCGGTAGGTGCCGGCCGGGAAGCCGTTGGCGTGAGAGAAGACGATGTCGCCGCGCATCGAGGCGAGGTCAGACGATCTTCTCGTTGGGATTGCTGATCTTGCGCATCGGCTCGCAGCGCTCGGCGCCGGTGCGCAGCGGATGCGTCGACGTCCCGCCGTCCCACTGCGGCGCCTCGATGCTCTCGAAGGCCTCGCGCAGCTTCTGGCCCCAGCTGCCGCGGATCATGCGGAAGTAGGGGTTCTGGTCGTCGATGCAGACCACGTGCTGGGTCTGGAACTGCCCGTTCTCGTAGACCAGCAGGTCCAGCGGCAGGCCGACCGAGAGGTTGGACTTCAGCGTCGAGTCCATCGACACCAGCACGCACTTGGCGGCCTCGTCCAGGCTGGTGGTGGGCGTGATGACGCGGTCGAGGATGGGCTTGCCGTACTTGCTCTCGCCGATCTGGAAATAGGGCGTCTCGCGCGTGGCCTCGATGAAGTTGCCGGCCGAGTAGACGAGGAAGAGCCGCATCGCCTCGCCCCGGATCTGGCCGCCGAAGATCATGGTCGCGTTGAAGTCGACGCCGGCGGCCTTGAGCGAGGGGCCGTCCTGCTCGTGGACGCGGCGCACCGCGCTGCCCAGCACGCGCACCGCGTCGAACATGCTGGTGGCGTTCCAGATGGTGATCGGCGGCTGGTCGCCGTTGTCGAGCTTCTCGACCTGCAGGATCTCGCGCACCGACTGGCTGATGCTCAGGTTGCCGGCCGACAGCAGCACCATGAAGCGATCGTCCGGCTTCTCGTAGACGATCATCTTGCGGAAGGTGCTGATCTGGTCCAGGCCCGCGTTGGTGCGCGAGTCCGACAGGAACACCAGGCCGGCGTTCAGGCGCACGCCGATGCAGTAGGTCATGTGGGTCTTTCGGTGAGAGCCTTGAGGCGGTACAGCGCCTCCAGCGCCTCCCGCGGCGTCAGCGTATCAGGCTCGATGGCCGCGAGCGCGCGTTCGGCCTCGCTGGGCTCGCGCGCCGGCGGCGCGGGCGGGGCGGCGAACAGGTCGATCTGCGCGCGGGCCGCCGCCTGCTGGGCCTCCAGCGCCTCGAGCGTGGCGCGCGCCTGGCGCAGCAGCGGCGCGGGCATGCCGGCCAGCCGTGCGACCTGCACGCCGTAGCTGCGGCTCGCGGGGCCGGGCTCGATCTCGTGCAGGAAGACGATGTCGTCGCCACCCTTGCCGTGCGCCTCGGTCGCACTGACGTGCACGTTGAGCGCGCGCGGATGCTTCTCGGGGAAGGCGGTCAGCTCGAAGTAGTGCGTCGCGAACAGCGTGAAGGCGCGGTTGCGGTCGTGCAGCTGGCTGGCGATCGCGCCGGCCAGCGCCAGGCCGTCGAAGGTCGAGGTGCCGCGGCCTATCTCGTCCATCAGCACCAGGCTCTGCTCGGTGGCTGCGTGCACGATGGCGGCGGCCTCGGTCATCTCGACCATGAAGGTCGACTGCGCGTTCGCCAGGTCGTCGGCCGCGCCGATGCGCGTGTGGATGGCGTCGATCGGCCCGAGCCGGCAGCTCGCCGCGGGAACAAAGGAGCCCATCGCCGCCAGCAGCGCGATCAGCGCCACCTGGCGCATGAAGGTCGACTTGCCGCCCATGTTGGGCCCGGTGATCACGAGCATGCGCCGGTTCGCGTCGAGCCGGCAGTCGTTGGCGATGAAGCTCGCGCCGGTCTCGGCCAGGCGCGCCTCGACGACCGGGTGGCGGCCGCGTTCGATCTCGATGCAGGGCCGGGCCACGAACTCGGGGCGGCACCAGTTCAGCATCGCGGCGCGCTCGGCCAGCGCGGCCAGCGCGTCCAGCGCCGCCAGCGCCCGCGCCAGCGCGCCGAGCGCAGTCAGGTGGGCCTGCAGCGCGTCCAGCACGCCGTCGTAGAGCAGCTTCTCGCGCGCCAGCGCGCGCTCCTGCGCCGACAGCGCCTTGTCCTCGAAGCTCTTGAGCTCGGGCGTGATGTAGCGCTCGGCGTTCTTCAGCGTCTGGCGGCGCTGGTAGTCGGCCGGCACCTTGGCCGTCTGGCCCTGCGTGACCTCGATGTAGAAGCCGTGCACGCGGTTGAACTGCACGCGCAGGTTGGGGATGCCGGTGCGCGTGCGTTCGCGCGCCTCCAGGTCCAGCAGGTAGGCGTCGCAGTTCTGCGCGATGCCGCGCAGCTCGTCGAGTGGCGCGTCGTAGCCCGCCGCGATGACGCCGCCCTCGCGCAGCAGCACGGCCGGCTCGTCGGCGATCGCGCGCTGCAGCAGCTCGCCGATGGCCGGCGGCGGCGCGAGCTCGCGCACCAGCGCCGCCAGCAGCGCGCTGCCGGCGGGCACGCAGTCGCGGAGGGCCGGCAGCAGCGCCAGCGTCGCGCGCAGACCCGTCAGTTCGCGCGGGCGCACCTGGCGCAGCGCGATGCGGGCGGTGATGCGCTCGACATCGCTGACGCCGCGCAGCGCCTCGCGCAGCGGCTCGCCGCCGCGCTCGAGCAGCGCGGCGATGGCTTCGTGGCGGGCGCCGGCCGTCGTGCGTTCGCGCGCGGGCCGCGTCAGCCAGTGGCGCAGCGCGCGGCTGCCCATGCCGGTGCGGCAGACGTCCAGCAGCGACAGCAGCGTCGGCGTGTCCTCGCCGCGCAGGGTCTGCGTCAGCTCGAGGTTGCGATGCGTCGCGGGCGGCAGGTCGAGCAACTCGCTCGCGCGCTCGACCGACAGCGAGCCGACGTGCGCGAGCGCCTGACCCTGCGTGTGCTCGGCAAAGCTCAGCAGCGCGGCGGCGGCGGCGTGCGCGACGGCCAGGTCCTGCGCGTTGAAGCCCGACAGGCTGGCGACGCGCAGCTGTTCGCACAGCTTGCGCTGGCCGAGCGCGGCGTCGAACTGCCAGGCCGGGCGCCGGGTCAGCGCGGCGCGCGTGGCGGACAGCGCGGCCGGCGGCGCGTCGCCGTCGAACAGCAGCTCGGCCGGGTTCAGGCGCGCCAGCCAGCCGGGCAGCTCGCGCTCGCTGCACTCGGTGAGGCCGAGCGTGCCGCCGCTCAGGTTGAGCCAGGCCAGGCCACAGGTGGCGCGATGCTGGCTGACGGCCAGCAGCAGGGTGTCGGCACGCTCGGCGAGCAGTTCGCTGTCGGTCACCGTGCCGGGCGTGACGACGCGCACCACCTTGCGCTCGACCGGCCCCTTGGCGGTTGCCACGTCGCCGACCTGCTCGGCGATCGCCACCGACTCGCCCAGCTTCACCAGCCGGGCCAGGTAGTTCTCCAGCGCGTGCACCGGCACGCCGGCCATCACCACCGGCTCGCCGGCGCTGGCGCCGCGCGAGGTGAGCGTGATGTCGAGCAGGCGATGGGCCTTGCGCGCGTCGTCGAAGAAGACCTCGTAGAAGTCGCCCATCCGGTAGAAGACCAGCGTCTCAGGATGCTCGGCCTTGATGCGCAGGTACTGCGCCATCATCGGCGTGTGGGCCGACAGGTCCGCAGCGGGCAGGGCGCTCATGCGCGAGGAGCGGCTGGGGTCGTGACGGGGGCGCGGCCGCGGCTCAGCGGCGCGGTCCGCCGGCGGGCTTGCCCTTCACCGGAGCGGCCGGCTTGCGCACGCGCACCGGCGGCTTCTTCGGGGCGGCGGGCGCAGCGACCGGCGCGGTCGCCTCCGCGGATGCCGCTGCGGAAGCGGTGGCGATGAAGGCTTCGGTGGCATCGGCCGGGGCGGCCACGGCCGTCGCGGTCGCCGCGGCGTGCGACGCCTTCGGCTCGTCGTCCTTGATGACCTTGGTGTACGGCGTCAGCAGGTTGACCAGCTGGCCGTAGATCTTGGGGTTGCCGGCGACGATCTCGCGCTGGTACAGGAAGTCGGACTCGCCGGTGAAGTTGCCGATCAGCCCGCCCGCCTCGGTCACCATCAGCGAGCCGGCCGCGATGTCCCAGGGGTTGAGGCCGGTCTCGAAGAAGCCGTCGTACCAGCCGGCCGCCACGTAGCACAGGTCCAGCGCCGCGGCGCCGGGGCGGCGCAGGCCGGCGCAGTGCTGCATCACCTCCTCGAACATCTTCAGGTAGCGCTTGAAGTTGTCGCCCTTGCGGAAGGGGAAGCCGGTGCCGATCAGCGACTCGAGCAGGCGCGTGCGCTTGCTGACGCGCAGGCGCTTGTCGTTGAGGAAGGCACCGCGGCCCTTGGACGCGTAGAACAGGTCGTTGCGCGCCGGGTCGTAGACGACCGCCTGCTGCACCTGGCCGCGGTGCGCCAGCGCGATCGACACCGCGTAGACCGGAAAGCCGTGGATGAAGTTGGTGGTGCCGTCCAGCGGATCGATGATCCACAGGTACTCGCTGTCCTTGGCGCCGCGGCTGCGGCCCGACTCCTCGGCCAGGATCGCGTGGCCCGGGTAGGCCTGCAGCAGCACGTCGATGACGGCGGCCTCGGCGGCCTGGTCCACCTCGGTGACGAAGTCGTTGTGCGACTTGGCGGTGACCGTGACCCGGTCGAGGTCCAGCGAGGCCCGGTTGATGATCGCCCCGGCCGCGCGTGCGGCCTTGATGGCGGTGTTGAGCATCGGGTTCAGCGACTGGGACATGGCGGGGGCCCGCGAGGGGCGGTGCAGGAGGTGGACTGGCGAGGGACAAAGAGCGGGCGCCGGAAGACCCGGCGCCGATAATTCAATTTTATCCGTGCGAGCGATGCCCCCCCACGACCCCACGCGCTTCGTCCTCGTCGGCACCAGCCATGCGGGCAATGTCGGCGCCGCCGCGCGGGCGATGAAGGTGATGGGCTTCGCCGACCTGGTGCTGGTGGCGCCACGCTTTCCCGACGTGCTGGTGCACGAGGAGGCCGTCGCGATGGCCAGCGGCGCGGCCGACATCCTGGTGCGCGCCCGCGTCGTCGCCACGCTGGCCGAGGCGCTGGACGGCGTGCACTTCGCCTGCGCCACCGCGATGACGCCGCGCGACTTCGGCCCGCCGACGCGCGCGCCGCGCGAGCTGCTGGCCGAGCTGGCGCCCGGTACGCAGCGCGTCGCCTTCGTCTTCGGCTCCGAGCGCTACGGTCTGGCCAACGAGGACGTCTACCGCTGCCATGCCTGCCTCAGCATCCCGACCCACCCCGACTACGGCTCGCTGAACCTCGCGCAGGCGGTGCAGCTGCTGGCCTACGACTGGCGCCAGGCGCTGGGCGGATTTCCGGTCGTGCCGCGCACGCCCGACCCGGCGCTGGCCGACGCCGCCGCGGTGCAAGGCCTGCTGGACCACTGGCAGCGCGCGCTGGTCCACATCGGCCACCTCGATCCGGCCGCACCGAAGAAGCTGCTGCCGCGCGTGAATCAGCTGCTCAATCGCGCCGCGCCGACGACCGAGGAAGTGCACTTGTTGCGGGGGATCGCCACTTCGATGCTGAAGCGCTGAAGTTCGAGCGGGCAGCGAAGCCGGCAGCGGCGCTGTGGCGCTCGTCGTCCCCGGCCCGCTCGATGCCGGCGCAGGAACGAGCACGAGAACCCCCGCCAGCCTCGGGGCCGACACCCCGCTGGCTACACTGGCTGGCGCCACACCTTGAAGAGCGACGACATGTTCAGCCGCCTGCGGGAAGACATCGCCACCATCCTCGAACGCGACCCGGCCGCACGCTCGGGCTTCGAGGTGCTGACCTGTTATCCCGGCCTGCATGCGCTGCTGCTGCACCGCTGGGCGCATGCCTGCTGGACGGGCGGCTTCAAGTGGATGGGCCGCTTCATCTCCAACGCGGCGCGCTGGCTGACCGGTGTCGAGATCCACCCCGGCGCCAGCATCGGCCGGCGCGTCTTCATCGACCACGGCATGGGTGTCGTGATCGGCGAGATGGCCGAGGTGCACGACGACTGCACGATCTACCAGGGCGTGACGCTCGGCGGCACCTCGCTGGTCAAGGGCGCCAAGCGCCACCCGACGCTGGAGCGCGGCGTGATCGTCGGCGCCAACGCCTGCGTGCTGGGCGGCTTCGTCGTCGGCGAGGGCGCGCGCGTCGGCTCGGGCGCGGTCGTCACCAAGCCGGTTCCGCCGGGCGCGACCGCGGTCGGCAACCCGGCTCGCATCGTCGCGGCCCAGGACGACGCGGCGCGCGAGGCGGCGGCGGCGAAGATGGGCTTCTCGGCCTACGGCGTGAGCCAGGGCGACGACCCGGTGGCGCAGGCGATGAAGGGCCTGATCGACAACGCCTCGGGCCACGAGCACCAGATCGCGATGCTGTGGGCCGCGGTGGAGAAGCTGTCGCAGCGCAGTGCCACGACCGACTGCGTGCCCGACGACGCGCAGAAGCAGGAAGCCTTCGACGCTGCCGGGCTGAGCCGCCTGGTCAAGCCGTCCTGACGACGCTCAGCCGGCGCCGCCGGCCGCGTCGCGCAGGAAGACCGGCAGGTCCATGACCGGCGGCCTGGCGCCGGCGGCGTAGAGCATCTCGGCGACGTAGCCGCGGTGGTAGGTCTTGTGGTTCACGACGTGCAGCAGGATGTCCTCGCGGCGCATCGTGCCCGGCTCGCCGCCGATGAACTCGAACGCCAGCACCTGCTGCAGCGCGGCGGCGTCCAGGGCGTCCGCGTGGGCGATGTACCAGGCGTCGAGCGCCTGCTGTCCGCGCCGCAGTTCGTCGAGCGGCGGTGGAACCTCGACCTGGCGCGCGTCGAAGCCGTGCGGCCGGCCCTGCAGGTGCGCCTGCCAGACAAGGTCGATGCGCTGCATGTGGGCCAGCGTGTGCAGCAGGCTGCGGCTGCCGGGCCGGGGCGCCGCCAGCAGGCCGGCTGGCTGCACCGCCAGCGCGTCGTAGAGCCGGGCGTCGGCCCAGGCCGTGTAGCGCAGCAGGCTGGAAGGGCCGCTCACCGCGCCGGCCGCTGCGCCGACTTCGGCCGGAAGGCCTTGCACACCTCGTCGTGGGTCTCGAGGTAGGGCCCGCCGATCAGGTCGATGCAGTAGGGCACCGCCGCGAAGATGCCGTGGGCGGGCGGCGTTGTGTCCGGCAGGCCCTGCAGCGTCTCGGCGATCGACTTCGGCTGGCCCGGCAGGTTGATGACGAGCGCCTGGCCGCGGATCACCGCCACCTGCCGCGACAGGATCGCGGTCGGCACGAAGCGCAGGCTGATCTGGCGCATCTGCTCGCCGAAGCCGGGCATCTCCCTGTCGGCGACCGCCAGCGTCGCCTCGGGCGTCACGTCGCGCGGCGCCGGGCCGGTGCCGCCGGTGGTCAGCACCAGATCGCAGCGCTCGGTGTCGACCAGCTCGACCAGCGCGGCGCTGATGCCGGTCTGCTCGTCGGGGATCAGTCGCGTGACCCAGGTGACCGGGTTCTTCAGCGCGCGCGACAGCCAGTCCTGCAGCGCCGGGATGCCCTGATCCTGGTAGACGCCGCTGGAGGCGCGGTCGCTGACCGACACCAGGCCGATGCGGACCGGGTCGTGGGCAGGGCGCGGTTCAGTCATTCGGTTCGTCCTCGTCCTCGCCCGGGCCGCCTGCCGGCCCGTTCAGCGCCGCACGCAGCAGCCGGAACAGCTCGCGGTGCGCGCGGCCCTGGCGCACGGCGGCGCCGGGCAGGCCGGCGCCGCCCGCGGCCGCGTCCTTGCGCGCGCTGCGCACCAGGCTGCGCAGCTGCTGCGCGTCGCCGTCCGGATGCTGCGCCAGCCAGCGCGTCAGCGCCGCGTCGTCGGCGATCAGTTCGGCGCGCCAGCGCTCGGCCTCGTGCAGCGCCAGCGCATCCTTGGCGTGGCCCAGCTGGAAGGCGGCGACCGCCTCGCGGATGGGCTCGGCATCGGCCTTGCGCATCAGCTTGCCCAGGTACTGCATCTGGCGGCGCCGACCCTCGAAGGACCTCGTGCGCTGCGCGGTTCGCACCGCCTCGCGCAGCGACTCGTCCAGGCCGATCGCGTCGATGCGGTCGTCGGGCAGGGTCATCAGCGCCTCGCCCAGCGCCTGCAGCTCGTGCATCGCCTTCTTCTGCGCGGTCTTGCTCGGCCGGTCGGCAGCAGCGTCGGTGTCGAGGGGATCGTCGTTCAGGGGCATGCGGGAGGTGGGCGGGTCGCTGGCTATCATGATAGTTCTGCGCTGCAAGCCCGCAGCGCTGTCCGCAGACCACGCCCGCCATGTCCCGCACCCCCGAAGGTTTTGCCCACAGCCGCGCCCAGTTCGAGCAGCTGATCGCCGACACGCTGGCCGTCTCGCGCCGGCTCGGGGCCAGCGACGCGGCCGCCGAGGTCAGCGAGGGCGCCGGCCTGTCGGTGTCGGTGCGCAAGGGCGAGATCGAGACCGTCGAGCGCAACCGCGACAAGTCGCTCGGCGTCACGGTCTACATCGGCCAGAAGCGCGGCAACGCCAGCACCTCGGACTTCTCGCGCACGGCGCTCGAGCAGACCGTGCGCGCCGCCTATGACATCGCCCGCTTCACCGCCGAGGACCCGGCCGCCGGCCTGCCCGACGAGCAGGACCTGGCGACGCCCGCCGAGGCGAAACGCCCGCTCGACCTCTACCACCCCTGGGCCATCGACGCCGACGCGGCGGTGCAGATCGCGCTGCGCTGCGAGGCCGCGGCCTTCGCGACCGACCGGCGCATCACCAACTCCGACGGCTGCGGCGTGTCGGTGCAGGCCTCGCACTTCGTCGCAGGCAACACGCGCGGCTTCGTCGGCGGCTACGCCAGCTCGCGCCATTCGCTGTCGGTGGCGCCGATCGCGTCGGTGCGCGGCGACATGCAGCGCGACTCCTGGTACTCGTCGATGCGCGACCCGGCCGAGCTGGCCGCGCCCGAGGCGGTCGGCCGCTACGCCGCCGAGCGGACGCTGGCGCGCCTGAAGGCGCGCAAGATCGCCACCTGCGAGGTGCCGGTGCTGTTCGAGTCGACGCTGGCGGCCGGCCTGCTGGGTGCCTACGTGCAGGCCACCAGCGGCGGCGCGCTGTACCGCAAGTCGACCTTCCTGGCCGACAGCCTGGGCACCCAGGTCTTCCCCTCGCACATCGACGTGAGCGAGGACCCCAACGTCCCCAAGGGCAAGGCCAGCGCGCCCTTCGACGACGAGGGCGTGCGCACGACCCCGCGCAAGGTCGTGGCCGGCGGCCGCGTCGAGGGCTACTTCCTGTCCAGCTACTCGGCCCGCAAGCTCGGGCTGCGCACCACCGGCCACGCCGGCGGTTCGCAGAACCTGCGCTTCACGAGCCGGCTCACCGCGCCCGGCGACGACCTCGACGCGATGCTGAAGAAGCTCGGCCGCGGCCTCTTCGTCACCGAGCTGATGGGGCAGGGCGTCAACTACGTGACCGGCGACTACTCGCGCGGCGCCGCCGGCTACTGGGTCGAGGGCGGTCGCATCGCCTACCCGGTGCACGAGATCACCATCGCCGGCAACCTGCGGACGATGCTCCAGGGCGTGGCCGCCGTCGGCGCCGACGCCTACACGCTGGGCGGCAAGACCATCGCGTCGGTGCTGATCGAACGCATGAAGATCGCCGGCCTCTGAGGCCGCCGCGTTGCGGACTCCCCTAGGTCCGCCGGCGCCGCGCGGCGCCGATACTCGACACACGCTGTCTCTCACTTCCAACGTCCAACGAGGAGATCCCTGATGCAACGTCGTTCCTTCGTCCGCTCGGCCGGCATCGCCGGTGTGCTTGCCGCCGGTGCCGCGCCGGCCATCGTCAACGCCCAGGCCAACATCCGCTGGCGCCTCGCGTCCAGCTTCCCGAAATCCCTCGACACCATCTTCGGCTCGGCCGAGGTCTTCGCCAAGAAGGTCGGCGACATGTCGGGCGGCAAGTTCCAGATCTCGGTGCACGCCGCCGGCGAGCTGGTGCCGGCCTTCGGCGTCGTCGACGCGGTGCAGAACGCCACCGTCGAGCTGGCCCACACGGCGCCCTACTACTTCTACGGCAAGGACCCGACCTTCTGCCTGGGCTGCGCGGTGCCCTTCGGCCTGAACTCGCGCCAGATGACGGCGTGGATGTACGAGGGCAACGGCCTCAAGCTGATGCGCGAGTTCTACGCCAAGTACAACATCGTCAGCTTCCCGGGCGGCAACACCGGCGCGCAGATGGGCGGCTGGTTCCGCAAGGAGATCAAGGGCGTCGCCGACCTGAAGGGCCTGAAGTTCCGCTGCAACCCCTTCGCCGGCAAGGTGCTCGAGCCCTTCGGCGTGGTGCCGCAGTCGCTGCCCGGCGGCGACATCTATCCGGCGCTCGAGAAGGGCACCATCGACGCCGCCGAATGGGTCGGTCCCTACGACGACCAGAAGCTCGGCTTCAACAAGGTCGCACCGAACTACTACTACCCCGGCTGGTGGGAAGGCGGCCCGCAGCTCGACTTCTTCATCAACACCAAGGCCTTCGAGGGCCTGACGCCCGACTACAAGGCGATGATCGAGGCCGCCGCCTCGCATGCCCACGTCGAGATGCAGGCCCGCTACGACTCGCGCAATCCGGTCGCGCTGAAGCAGCTGGTCGGCAGCGGCACCAAGCTCAAGCCCTTCCCGACCGACGTGCTGAACGCGGCCTTCAAGTCGGCCGAGCAGGTCTACGCCGACCTGTCGTCGAAGAACGCCGAGTGGAAGAAGGTGTGGGAGGACTACACCAAGTTCCGCGCTGACCAGAACGTCTGGTTCCGTTTCACCGAAGGCACGTTCGACCGCTTCATGCAGGCGCAGAAGCTCTGAGCCGCTTCGGCCCGGCCGGGAAGCCCCGCTGCGGCGGGGCTTTTTCATGCCTTGTCGACCGATGTCTCGGGGCTTCTCCGAAACGGGTAAACCCCGCTCGCCGCGTCGGCGGACGGGTTCCAGAATCGCGGCGCCTGTCCACAGCCGAAGGAGTCGATTCGATGGAACGTCGCCATTTCATGCGCTCGACCGGCATCGCCGGCGTGCTGGCCGCTGCTGCCGCGCCCGCGGTGGTCCATGCCCAGGCCAACGTCCGCTGGCGACTGGCGTCGAGCTTCCCGAAGTCGCTCGACACCATCTTCGGCGCCGCCGACAGCTTCGCGAAGAAGGTCGGCGAGATGTCGGGCGGGAAGTTCCAGATCTCGGTGCACGCCGCCGGCGAGCTGGTGCCGGCCTTCGGCGTCGTCGACGCGGTGCAGAGCGCCACCGTCGAGATGGCGCACACCGCGCCCTACTACTTCTTCGGCAAGAACGAGACCTTCGCGCTCGGCTGCGCCATCCCATTCGGCCTGAACTCGCGCCAGATGACGGCGTGGATGTACGAAGGCAACGGCCTCAAGCTGATGCGCGAGTTCTACGCCAAGTACAACATCATCAGCTTCCCGGGTGGCAACACCGGCGCGCAGATGGGCGGCTGGTTCCGCAAGGAGATCAAGTCGCTGGCCGACCTGAAGGGCCTAAAGTTCCGCATCGGCGGCTTCGGCGGCAAGGTCGCCGAGACACTGGGCGTCGTGCCGCAGAACATCCCCGGCGGCGACATCTACCCGGCGCTCGAGAAGGGCACCATCGACGCCGCCGAGTGGGTCGGTCCCTACGACGACCAGAAGCTCGGCTTCAACAAGGTCGCGCCTTTCTACTACTACCCCGGCTGGTGGGAAGGCGGTCCCGAGCTCGACTTCTTCGTCAACAACAAGGCTTTCGAAGGCCTGACGCCCGACTACAAGGCCATGGTCGAAGCGGCCGCGTCGCACGCGCACGCCGAGATGCAGGCCAAGTACGACGCCAAGAACCCGATCGCGCTGAAGCAGCTGGTCGGCGCCGGCACCAAGC
>NZ_CADEFR010000038.1 GCF_902826655.1 uncultured Methylibium sp.
AAGAGTCGTTCGAGACCAGGACGTTGATAGGCCGGGTGTGGAAGCGCAGTAATGCGTTGAGCTAACCGGTACTAATTGCTCGTGAGGCTTGACCCTATAACTTTGACGATGATTTGGGTTGTCAAAGCGTTGTGCCGTGATGGCGCGATCAAGAAGCTGAATTGACTCTACAAATTGGCTGCGTTGCTGTCCCAGCAGCGCAGTGATCGGTTAAGCCTGATGACCATAGCGAGGTGGTCCCACTCCTTCCCATCCCGAACAGGACAGTGAAACGCCTCAGCGCCGATGATAGTGCGGGTTCCCGTGTGAAAGTAGGACATTGTCAGGCTAATAATTGCAAGCGCCCGGCCATTTGGTCGGGCGTTCTGCTTTCTGGAGTCAGTTATTTTGCGCCGGCATCCATCCGGGAGAGGATGCGCTCCAGATGGTGATCGTGCAGCATCCGTCGACACTCATCGCGGAGCTGTATCGATGGATAGCGTCTCTTGTCAGCCTGCAAACCAGAGCATCCGTCGCAGAAGAGCGACTCGGCGTGACCGCTTCCTCGCCCTGATGGAGCAAGTCGTCCCTTGGGAACGCATGCTCAGGGCGTTGCGGCCGCTCTATCCAACCGAAGGCTCCAGTGCTCTCGTTCGGATCCCGATGCAGCGGATGCTCCGCATGTACTTCGTTCAGCAGTGGTATCGGCTCAACGACGAGACACTCCATGACGCGCTGCTCGATATGCAACCACTGCGACGCTTCGTCGGGATCGACCTCGCCACGGACGAAGTGCCCGAGCCCTCAACGACCCGCGAGTTCAAGCGCCTGCTCGAGGCGGGGCGCCTCAGTACGGTCCTCGTCGTCGAGATCAAGGCACGTCTTCTACGTGAGGGGCTGCAGATGCGCCAAGGTTGCTTCGTGGACGCCGCCATCATGCCGATACCAAACACCGAGGATCTCGTCGAGGCCGTTCGAAACGCCAAGCCTTTGCCCCATCCAACGTCGTCGGCTGCCGAGCCGGCTCATCCCTCTGCCTAGTTGCTAGCCGGCGGGTACTCGACATTCAGCTAGGTCGTGCTGCGTAGCTCGCGCCTCAGGATCTTGCCGACGTTGCTCTTCGGCAAGTCGTCGCGGAACTCGATGTACTTCGGCCGCTTGTAAGCCGTGAAGTTCTGCTTGCAGTAGTCGGCCAAGTCCTCTTCTGCGAGCGTCGGGTCCTTCTTGACCACGAACAGCTTGACCGCCTCGCCCGACCTGGCATCGGCAACCCCCACCGCCGCGCACTCGAGCACGCCGGCATGCATGTTGACCACCTGCTCGATCTCGTTCGGGTAGACGTTGAACCCAGACACCAGGATCATGTCCTTCTTGCGGTCGACGATCTTCGTGTAGCCGCGCTCGTCCATCACACCCACGTCGCCCGACTTGAAGAAGCCATCCGGCGTCATGACCTTTGCCGTTTCGTCCGGTCGATTCCAGTAGCCTGCCATGACCTGTGGTCCACGGATACAGATCTCCCCAGGCTCTCCGAAGGGCACATCGCGGCCGTCGTCGTCGCGGATCGCGATCTCGGTCGACGGGATCGGCAGCCCGATCGTGCCGGTGAAGTCCGTCGTGTCGAGCCGATTGCTCGTCGCCACCGGTGACGTCTCCGACAGTCCGTATCCCTCCACGACAGGACACCCCGTGATCTTCAGCCACTTCTCGGCGGTCGCCTGCTGGCAGGCCATTCCCCCACCGTTGGACACCACCAGATCCGAGAAGTCGAGTCGCGCGAAATCCGCGTCGTTCGCCAGCGCGTTGAAGAGCGTGTTGACCGCCGGGAACATGCTGACCTTGTGCCTGGACAAGGTCTTCACCAGGCCAGGCAGGTCGCGGGGGTTCGGGATCAGCAAGTTCTTCATGCCGACCCGCGCGCCCATCATGTAGCAGATCGTCAGCGCGAAGATGTGATACAGCGGCAGGGCACAAACGCAGGTCAGCGGCTTGTCGCCCAGCTTGTCGAGCATGGGCTTGAACCAGGCCTCGGTCTGCAGGATGTTCGCAACCACATTGCGATGCAGGAGCGTTGCACCCTTCGACACGCCCGTGGTGCCGCCCGTGTACTGCAGGAAGGCCACGTCGTCGGGCTGGATGTCCACGCGCGCCAGTCGCATGCGCGTGCCTTCGGCAATGGCCATGTTGAAGCGCGTCACCGTCCGTCCCTGATTCAACGGCAGCCTGAACTCCGGCACCATCTTCTTGACGTTGCGCACCACGAAGTTGACCAGCAGCCCCTTCCAGAACCCGAGCAGGTCCCCCATCGACGCCAGCACCACGTGTCGCACCTTCGTCCGCTCGATCACTTCCTCGAGCGTCGTCGCGAAATTCTCGAGAATGACAATGGCCTCGGCCCCGGAGTCATTGAGCTGATGCTCGAGCTCGCGCGGTGTGTACAGCGGATTGACGTTGACGACCACATAGCCGGCCCGCAGTACACCTGCAATTGCCACCATGTACTGCGGCAGATTCGGCATCATCAAGGCAACCCGGGACCCCTTCACCAGGCCCTTGTCCTGGAGCCAGGCGCCGAGGGCATCGGCCATCTCGTCGACGTCTCGGAAGCGCAACTCGCTGTCCATGCAGACTGACGCGGTCCGCGACGCATGCTTGCGAAACGACTCGTCGAGCAGTTCGACCAGCGAGCCGTATGCGTTGACATCGACCGTCGGCGAGACGGCCGGGGGGTAGTGCGCCAACCAGGGCTTCTTGACGACCATGTCCATCGACCAACTCCGCAGAAGAATTGCTCATTCTTCGGGCACCGCCGGCCCGCGGCTACGGGAGTTGCCCTGAGGCCTCGCCGGCGAAAAGGCGCGCGGCCATCGTTCGCTCGCGCTCCTGGATCGTCTCGAGGAACTCCTGGGCACCTCGCATGGCCTTGAAGGTGTCAAAGCCGCGCTCGAGGAAGACCTGCAGTTCGCTCAGGCCCGCCAGGTGCGCCGGCCGACGCATGAGGCGCAGGCTCATCATCAGTGCGGGCACGCGCGTGTAGCGGTCGAGCGCCCTGCCGACGTCGACGACCAGCTCGATCTGCCGTTCGCGGTCCGCTGCGCGACCAACGGTCCGCCACGTTCGCATGTACGTCTGTGCGTCGACGGCGGGCGAGGGCAGCGCTGCGGCCATCGCGCTGTCCAGTTCTTCCGACAGGGCGTGCAAGGCCGCGAGAGACTCCACCGTGTGCACCAGTTCGGCTGGAAAGAGCCGCACCAGCGCCGGGACGATTCGGCTGAACTGCGCGTCGCGCCGACTGAAGTCGGCCGGTCCGTACAACTCTTCGAGAAAGAAGCGCGCGGCGGCTCCGTAGCGTGCGCTGGCCAGCAAGTCGGCGTGGCTGTGACGAAAGCGCGCCTGCTGGTAGCCCTTGAGGGCGCGCACTGCGGCGGCGAGCGGCGGATCCGCGTCGCGTCGTTGTCGTTCCGCCTCGACGATCGCCAGGCTTCCAATGATCCCGGCGGCATCCGCCTGTCGCGTCTGGGACATCATGCGCCGCGCCGCCTTCTTCTGGGGTTTGTCTGGATCACAAATAGACGCAGGCCTCGACGGGACCTCGCGCGAATGATGCAACACTCATCGTCGATGAGCGATGCCTCTCCGGCCCTGTCGCGCCGCCGCCTGCTGAAGCTGGGGTTGGCGGCGACCGCTGTGCTCGCCATCGGCGGCGGTGCGGCCTGGCTGTGGCGACCAGGCTGGCGCGAAGGTCACCTGACCGACGCGGGTCGTGCCGTGTTTCGTGCCGTGGCGCGCGCCGTGCTGGAAGGCAGCCTGCCGGTCGACGAGGCCAGCCAGTCCGCAGCCCTTGACCGCCACCTGGCGCGTCTCGACGAGGCCATTGCCGGCTTTCCGCAAGCGACGCAAGCCGAGATCGGCCAGCTTCTCGGGCTGCTGTCGGTGGCGCCGGTCCGCCAATGGCTCATGGGGCTGCGCACTGACTGGCCGCAGGCGAGCGTCGGCGAACTCGAGGCGGCCCTGCGTCGCATGCGCACCAGTGATCACGAGCTTCGCCAGCAGGCCTACCACGCGCTGCGCGACCTCACGAATGCCGCGTTCTACGCCCAGCCCGAGCAGTGGTCGCTGATGGCCTATCCCGGGCCGAGCCCCGTCTGACATGGCACAGACCGATCCGATCCGTGAAGGGCTCACGCGAGGCTGGAAGGTCTATGGCGGTCGCCACGCCGGTGCGGCGCCCCTGCCGACGCAGATCGACTGCGATGTGGCGATCGTCGGCAGCGGCGCGGGTGCCGGCATCACGGCCGAGCTGTTGAGTCAGGCGGGTCTCGACGTCGTGATCATCGAGGAGGGGCCGCTCAAGACCAGCAGCGATTTCAGGCAGCTCGAAAGCGAGGCTTATCCCCAGCTCTACCAGGAGAGTGCTGCGCGCAAGACGGCCGACAAGGCGATCAACATCCTGCAGGGGCGTTGCGTCGGCGGCTCGACGACCGTCAACTGGACCAGCTCCTTCCGCACACCCGACGACACGCTGGCGTACTGGCAGCAGCACTTCGGGCTCAAGGACTACGGGCCCGATGCTCTCTCGCCCTGGTTCCTGCAGGCGGAGCGCCGGCTCTCCATCGGCCCGTGGCTGGCGCCGCCGAACGAGAACAACGACCTGCTCAAGCGCGGCGCCGGCAAGCTGGGCATCGCGGCCGCTGCGATCAATCGCAACGTGAAGGGCTGCTGGAACCTCGGATCCTGCGGTCTGGGCTGTCCGACGAACGCCAAGCAGTCGATGCTGGTCACCACGATCCCGGCGGCATTGGATCGTGGTGCGCGGCTGCTGGTCGAGACGCGGGCGCAGGCGTTCCAGCGCAGCGGCGACCGCGTGACGCAGCTCGACTGCCTGCCGGTGCTGCAGGACGGCCGGCCCGCATCGTCGAACGGCGGTCGCGTCGTGGCCAAACACTATGTCGTGGCTGGCGGGGCCATCAACTCGCCGGCCCTGCTGCTGCGGTCCGGCATCCCCGATCCCCATGACCGGCTGGGGGCACGGACCTTCCTGCACCCGGTCGTGATCTCCGCGGCGGTCTTCGACCAGAAGGTCGAGGGCTGGGCCGGAGCACCACAGACGATCTACAGCGACCACTTCCTCGGTGTCGATCCGATCGACGGGCCGATCGGCTACAAGCTCGAGGCGCCGCCGATCCATCCGGTGATCTTCTCGACGACGCTGGCGGGCTTCGGTCTCGAGCAGGCGCGCCTGCTGAAACTCTTCGCGCACTCGCACAGTCTGCTGGCCTTGATGCGCGACGGCTTTCATGCCCAGTCGCCCGGCGGGCGGGTCAAGCTGCGGGGCGACGGATCACCGGTGCTCGACTACCCGCTCACCGACTTCGTCATGCACGGGGCACGCCGCGCCCTGCTGAGCATGGCCGAGATCCAGTTCGCGGCGGGTGCGCGCGAGGTGCTGCCGATCCATGAACTCGCCCGCAGCTACCGGAGCTGGACGGAAGCCAAGGCGGACATCGGGACCTTGCCGATGAAGGCGCACCTCACCCGGGTCGTGAGCGCGCACGTGATGGGTGGCTGTGGGCTCGCTGCCGACGAGAAGCTCGGTGTCGTGCGGCCCGACGGCCAGCACTGGCAACTGCAGAACCTGTCGGTGCACGACGGATCCCTCTTTCCCACGAGCATCGGCGCCAACCCCCAGCTGTCGGTCTACGGCATCGTCAATCGCCTCGCGACCGGCCTGGCACAGCGGCTCACGGGCCGCTCGGTGCAGTTGGCCTGAGAGACAGTCCACGCGCACGCATGCTCGCGCGTCTGCAACGCCGAATCGTCTACGCGCTGGGCTTGTCGGCGCTGGTCTGGCTCTTGCTGTGGTGGCAGCGTCAGCCGGTCGTGGCCCTGGCTGGTGCGGCAGCGATCGTGTTGAGCTACACCGTCGTGCTTGCCGTCGAGTTCGCGCTGCTGGCCTGGCAGCATGGCCGCGATCCGACGCCTCGCGCCAGGCCGCTGCAGTTGCTGCGCGCCTGGTTCGGCGAGTGCATCGTGGCCTGGCAGGTCTTCGGCTGGCGCCAACCGTTTCGCAGTTCAGGCTGGCCCGACGTGGCGGGTCGGCCGGGACGGCGCGGCATCGTGTTCGTGCACGGCTACCTGTGCAACCGGGTCTTCTGGGCGCCGTGGCTGGAGCGCTGCGCCGCGCAGCACCGGCCCTGCATGGCCGTCAATCTGGAGCCGGTGTTCTGCGATCTCGATGACTACGTGCCGCAGCTCGAGCAGGCCGTTGCGCGCCTGGAGCAGGAGACCGGCCTGCCGCCGCTGCTGGTCTGTCACAGCATGGGTGGACTCGTTGCGCGGGCCTGGCTGGCCGCCGATGCTTCGGCGGCTGCCCGGATCCAGCACGTGATCACCATCGGAACACCGCATCGCGGAACCTGGCTGGCGCGCCTGGGCCGAACCGCCAACGCGCTGCACATGCGCCAGACCAGCGAGTGGTTGCTGGGTCTGGTGGCTCGCGAGCCGGCACTTCACACTGGTCGCTTCACCTGCTTCTACGGCCACGCCGACAACATCGTCTTCCCGCCGGCGGTGGCGACCCTGCCGGGCGCGGACAACCGCCACCTGGGCGCGACGGCCCACGTGGCGATGGCGTTTCACCCCGAGGTCGTCAGCGAAGTCGCCCGCCGACTGGCGATCGGCGAAGCGTCGGTGTCCGCGACACGCCCTGCCTGACGCGCGACGCGCCACGCCAGCCAGCCGATGCAGGCGGCCAGCGGCAGGTGATGCAGGGCGTGGCCGGCAATGGCGCCGTCGCTGGCGTGCCATATCGGCATGTCCGCCCAGTCGAGCAGCTTGGCCGCGGCAAACCACAGCAGCCCGACCAGCCAGTCGGATCCCTCGAGGCCGCGACTGCGCAAACTCCACACGCCCAGCGGAATCAGCAGCATGGGCAGGTACTCGCACCACACCAGCAGCCGCATGTCGGGCTGGCCGCCCAGCGCCTGCGACACGAAGCAGACGAGGCCACCCAGCGGGCCGGCCGCCGCGGCCGCCCAGAGCAGCGGCGATGCGATCCAGGCACGCCCCAGCCGCTCGGCCAGGAACAGCAGCGACAGCACGGCGCAGGCGCTGGCCACCGGCAGCTTCGACAGGATGTAGCCGGTCGCGCTGGGGGACAGGTGATCGACCGCGCTGGACAGCACCGCGAGGCTCGTGAGCCAGAAGAACAGCTGCCAGGCGCGCGCCAGCGCGCCGCTGCCCCGGGCGCCCAAAGCTCCCGCCGCGGTCGCCAGCAACAGGGGAACCTGAAACACCACGGTCCAGCCGTTGAGGATGCCGAAAACGAGACGAGGATCCGTCAGGCGCCGTTCGCGCCCTTCGAGCCCGATCGGACCCCAGGCCAGCAAGCCCATCACCGTCGCGATCAGCATCGATATCAGCACGGCGAGCGCGCAGCGGCGGGACAACTGGGGCGACATTCGGGGCAGCGCAGCAGAGTTCACTGCCTGCAGTCTCGGCGCGCCCTGGGGGGGGCGCATCGTCCATCGGGGGGACCCCCGTTGGGGGTGGCCCCTCGGGTGGCCGGGCGCGAACGCGCCTGGCTCAGCGGTTCGGTGCGAACAGTCGCTCGCCAGGCAGCAGCGTGCCGGCCTCGAGGATGTCCTGTTGCCGCACGGCGGCGTAGATCGGTGTGAAGTCCGGCGCTGTCGCATCGAACAGCTGCTGGAAGCTGTCGATCACGAAGTAGATCGCCTGGTAGCTGTCGATCTTGTAGAGGCTGCGCATCAGCCGTTGCAGGTCGAAGCCGACGCGCCGCGGTTCGGACGACGCGATCGCGTGGCGCAGTTCCCCGGCACTCGACAGGATGCCGGCGCCGTAGGCGCGCAGGCCCTGCTTCGTCTGGATCAGGCCGAACTCCACCGTGTACCAGTACAGCCGCGCCAGCAGTTCGCAGGCATCCAGGCGGCTGGCCTTCAGACCCCCCGCGCCGTAGGCCTGCATGTAGTCGGCGAACACCGGGTCGAAGAGCAGCGGCACGTGCCCGAACAGATCGTGGAAGACATCGGGCTCGACCACGTAGTCGAACTCCTCGGGCTGGCGCATCCAGTCGGTGACCGGGAACTTGCGTTGCGCCAGCAAGGCGAAGAAGGCCTCCTCCGGGATCAGCCCCGGCACACCGACGATCTGCCAGCGCGTCGCCTTCATCAGCCGCTCGGAGATGTCGTCGAAGCGCGGGATGCGCTCCGGCGCACCGAGCTGCGATACCGCGGCGATGAACTCGTCGCAGGCCAGGCCCGGCAGCTGCTGGAGCTGGCGCGCATAGAGGCGCCGGTAGGTGTCGTGGTCGGCCTCGGTATAGCGCGCGAAGTCCTGCTCGCAGGTGTAGTCGGAGCGTGCCCGCGCGTAGTCGCCGCGCGGCGGGCGGTCGCCTTGCCCGTAGGTCACCGGCGCGACGCCGACATTGACGCCCTTCATGACCTCAGGCCTTGGCCAGCACGCCGCGGCGCATCTGGTCGAGCTCGATGCTTTCGAAGAGCGCCTTGAAGTTGCCCTCGCCGAAGCCCTGGTCGCCCTTGCGCTGGATGAACTCGAAGAAGATCGGCCCGAGCTGGTTCTCGCTGAAGATCTGCAGCAGCAGTTCACCGGCCTTGCCGTCGACCAGGATCTTGCGCTGCTTCAGCTCGGCCACGTTCTCGCCATGACCGGGGATGCGCCTGTCGACCAGTTCGTAGTAGGTGTCGATGGTGTCGAGCAGCTTCACGCCGGCGGCGCGCAGGGCATCGACCGTCTTCAGCAGATCGGTCGAACCGAGCGCGATGTGCTGGATGCCTTCGCCGTGGTACTTGTCCAGGTACTCCTGGATCTGGCCGGCCTTCTCGTTGCCTTCTTCGTTGATCGGGATGCGGATCTTGCCGCAGGGGCTGGTCATGGCCTTGCTCTTCACGCCGGTGACCTGGCCCTCGATGTCGAAGTAGCGCACTTCCTTGAAGTTGAACAGGCGCTCGTAGAAGTCGGCCCATTCGGCCATGCGGCCGCGGTGCACGTTGTGCGTGAGGTGGTCGATGTAGGTCAGGCCGTGGCCGGCGGGCGAGAGCGTTGCGCCGGAGTCTTCGCCGAGCGGCACGAAGTCCACGTCGTAGAAGCCGATGTTGCCGATGTCGCCCTCGCGCGCGCCGTTCTTGCCGCGCCAGCGGTCGACGAAGTAGATCAGGGAGTCCCCGATGCCCTTGATGGCCGGGATGTTGAGCTCGCCGGGGCCTGCCGTGCCCGCGTAGCCCCAGGCACCCAGCGATTGGGCGCGCTCGCAGGCGTGGCGCGCATCCTGGACGCGGAAGGCGATCGCGCAGATGCTGGGTCCGTGGAGCCGCGCGAAACGCTGCGCGAAGGAGTCCGGCTCGGCGTTGACGATGAAGTTGATCTCGCCCTGGCGGTAGAGCAGCACGTTCTTGTGACGGTGCCGCGCGATCGGCGTGAAGCCCATGCGCTCGAACAGCGCGCCCATCGCGGCCGGGTCCGGCGCGGCGTATTCGATGAACTCGAAGCCGTCGGTGCCCATCGGGTTGTCCCAGGGAGTGAATTGCATGCTGCCGCCTTTCGCGCAGAGGTCGAACGCCTGCACTGTATAGGCCTCGCGGCGCAGGTTTGCTGCGATTTCGGTCTTCAGTGGTGACATTGATGCATGAATCCTGCATAATCCGTGGCATGGAAGCCTCGATCGTGCTCGACGCGCTGGATCGCCGGATCCTTCGCGCGCTCCAGGCCAACGGCCGTGCCACCTACGACCAGCTCGCCGTCGAGGTGCAGCTGTCGGCCTCGGCGACCCTGCGTCGCGTCAAGCGGCTCGAGGAGGCCGGCGCCATCGCCGGCTACGTCGCCATCGTGCCGCCCGAGCGGGTGGGTCTCGGCCTCACGGCCTACATCAACGTGCGGCTCGAGAAGCACACCGAGTCGCACAAGCGCAACCCGATGGATCTCTTCAAGGCGTCGGTGCAGGCCTGGCCGGAGGTCGTCGAGTGCGTCGCGCTGACCGGCGAGATGGACTACCTGCTGCGCGTGGTGGTCGAGGACATGGCGCACTACTCGCGCTTCATCATGGACACCTTGCTCAAGCACCCGAGCGTCGAAGACTGCAAGACCAGCTTCGTCATGGACCGCGTCAAGGCGGCCAGCGCCACGCCCGTCTGACCGCGTGGCGGCCGTTGATCAGGCGGCCAGTCGCCCCGGTGTGGCCGGTTCCTCGGCGTAGGCGGCGCCGTAGCGGTTGGCCAGGAAGCGATCCAGTGCGACGTCCTCCTGCCGCACGAAGCCGCGCGTCGGCAAGGCGCCTTCGCGCAGCAGGTCCAGCATCGCGCACAGCGCCGACGCGGTCGTGATCTGGATCGCGCTGTGCGTCGTGCCGTGCAGCGAGCGGCTGTAGACCTTGCGCACCACGGTGTCCTGCAGGAAGCGGCGCTGGCCCTGCTCGTCGACGCGCACGCCGGCGGCGGTGACGAAGACGATCACCACGTCCTGCGTCGTCGCAGGCAGCGCGTTCTCGAGGATGTCCTTGAACAGCTCGCGGCGGTCCTTCAGCTTCAGGTCGTGCAGCAGCGTCTTCATCACGGCCGCATGGCCGGGGTAGCGGATGGTGCGGTAATTGAGTGTGCGCACCTTGCCTTCGAGGGTCTCGCACAGCGTGCCCAGGCCGCCCGAGGTGTTGAAGGCCTCGTACAGCACGCCGTCGAGCGAGAACTCCTCGCGCTCCTCGAGCGCCGGCACACTGACGCGGCGGCCGTCGACGATGGCCTCGCAGGGCTCGCAGTACTCGTTGATGACGCCCTCGGTGCTCCAGGTCAGGTTGTAGTTCAGCGAGTTGCTCGGGAAGGTCGGCAGCGCGCCGACGCGCATGCGCACCGAGTCCAGCGTGTCGAAGCGCCGCGCCAGATCGGCCGCGACGATGCTGATGAAGCCCGGCGCCAGGCCGCATTGCGGGATGAAGGCCTGCGACGCTCCATCGGCGATCTCGCGGATGCGCCGGGTCGCTGCCACGTCCTCGGTCAGGTCGAGGTAGTGGCAGCCGACGTCGCGCGCCGCCTCGGCGACACGGACCGTGAGCATGTAGGGCAGGGCGCTCAGCACCGCGTAGCGACCCTGCAGCGCCGCACGCAGCGCGGCCGAGTCGTTCACGTCCAGCACGCGGGTGTCGATCTGCGGGTGGCGGGGCGCGCCGGCCAGGGCCGCCTCGCTGCGATCGGCCAGCGTCACCTCGTAGTCGGGCTGGCCGGCGCTGCGGGCATGGGCCATCAGTTCGGCCACCACCGCGCCGATCTTGCCGCCGCCGAGGACGAGGATGGAATGCATGAGGACCTCCTGCCGATTCACGAGGCCTCAGTGTCCCGGGATCATCGGCCAAATGAAGCTGTAATAATGACGATCCGACGAGCACAATTCGTCATATCGAAGGCCTATCGCGAGCACAATGACCAATCTCGACCCCACCGACCGGGCCTTGCTGGCGTTGTTGCGCGAGAACGCCCGGCGCTCCACGGCCGATCTGGCGCGGGCGCTGGGCTTGTCGCGCACCACGGTGCAAAGCCGCGTCGAGCGGCTCGAACGCGCACGCGTCATCGCCGGCTACACCGTGCGGGTCGACGACGCGGTCGAGGCGGCGTTGGTTCGCGCGCACGTGATGGTGACCGCCGGGCCCAAGCAGACCGGTGCCATCGAGGCCGCGCTGCGGCGCATTCCCGAGGTGCGCAGCCTGCACTCCGTCAGCGGGGTCTTCGACCTGCTGGCCGTCGTGGCGGCGCCGTCGATCCAGGAACTGGACACCCTGATCGACCGCATCGGCGCGCTCGACGGCGTGGAGCGGACCACCTCGGCCATCGTGCTGTCGACCCGCATCGAGCGCTGAGCGAGGGTCGCGGGAACTGGAAGGGATGGCCGGCGTTGATCCGGCCTTAAGCCGATCGTCGTTGCGCCGATATTGGCAGCAGGTTCCTGCCTCTGGGGGGTGGGAAGGGTGCGGCCCGACCGCCACGAACAACGACGCGAGGAGAACGCCTTGTTCAACCTGCTGAACTACCGACTGACGACCCGCATTGCCGCGGGCTTCACGCTGATGGTCCTGATGATGCTGGGGCTGGGTGCCGTCAGCGTCTTCGTCATCCGCGACATCGCCGGCGATGCCCAGGCCTTGCTGGCCGGCCTCTCGGATCCGGCGCTCGCCGCCAAGGCCGAGGCACTGAAGGGCGAGGCCGCGTCGGCCCTGTGGCTGGTGGCCGGCTTCGTCGCCGGCGCCGCGCTCGGCTGGATGGTGCGCGAGGCCGTTCGCAAGCCGGTCGAGGCGATCGTCGCGTCGGTCAGCCGCGTGGCGGCCGGCGACCTGGTCACCAAGATCTCGTCGAGCGGCCGCGACGAGATCGCCTGGCTGAACCACGAGCTCAACACGATGCGCAAGAAGCTGCAGGCCACGATCACGCAGGTGCGTGAGTCGGCCGAGCAGGTGTCGGTGGCCTCGCAGGAGATCGCCTCCGGCAACACCGACCTCAGCGTCCGCACCGAGACGCAAGCCAGCGGCCTGCAGCAGACCGCCAGCTCGATGGAGGAACTGACCTCCACCGTGCGCCAGAACGCCGACAACGCCCAGCAGGCCAACCAGCTCGTCACGACCGCCAGCGACGTGGCCAGCCGCGGCGGCGAGGTGATGACCCAGGTCGTGGCGACGATGAGCGAGATCAACAGCGCCGCCCGCAAGATCGCCGACATCATCGGCGTCATCGACGGCATTGCCTTCCAGACCAACATCCTCGCGCTGAACGCCGCGGTGGAAGCGGCGCGCGCCGGCGAGCAGGGCCGCGGCTTCGCGGTCGTCGCGGGCGAAGTGCGCAACCTCGCGCAGCGCAGCGCGGCGGCTGCCAAGGAGATCAAGGCGCTGATCGGCGACTCGGTCGACAAGGTCGATACCGGCGCCAAGCTGGTCAACCAGGCCGGTGCGACGATGGACGAGATCCTGGCCAGCGTGCGCCAGGTCACGCACATCATGGGCGAGATCAGCGTGGCCAGCCGCGAGCAGAGCTCGGGCATCGAGACGGTCAACCACGCGATCGAGCAGATGGACAGCTCGACCCAGCAGAACGCCGCGCTCGTCGAGCAGGCGGCGGCGGCCTCGCAGTCGCTGCGCGATCAGTCCTTGAAGCTGACCGAGGCGGTCAAGGTCTTCAAGCTGGCGGCCTGAGCGCTCTCAGCCGGCGACGACGCGCTGGCGCTGGGTGCCGAGCCCGGCCACGCCCAGGCTCACCACGTCGCCGACCTTCAGGAACTGAGGCACGGGCTTGATGCCCATGCCCACACCGGGCGGCGTGCCGGTCGCGATGATGTCGCCCGGCAGCAGCGTCATGCACTGGCTGACGTAGGCGATCAGCTGGGCCACGGTGAACACCATCTTCGAGGTGCTGCCGCGCTGGCGCGGTTCGCCGTTGACGTCCAGCCACAGGTCCAGCGCCTGCGGGTCGGCCACCTCGTCCGGCGTCACGAGCCACGGCCCGATCGGGCCGAAGCTGTCGAAGCCCTTGCCCTTGTCCCAGGTGCCGCCGCGCTCGGTCTGCCACTGGCGTTCGCTGACGTCGTTGACGACGCAGTAGCCGGCGACATGCGACAGCGCGTCGGCCTCGGCCACGCGCTTGGCGGTCTTGCCGATCACCACGCCCAGCTCGACCTCCCAGTCGGTCTTCAGCGAACCCGGGGGGAGTTCGATCGTGTCGTCGGGTCCGGTGATGCAGGTCGTCGCCTTCATGAAGACGATGGGCTCGGTCGGCACCCGCATGCCGGCCTCGGCCGCGTGGTCGACGTAGTTCAGCCCGATGGCGACGAACTTGCTGATGCCGGTGTAGGGCACGCCGAGACGCGGCGTGCCCCGCACCAGCGGTAACGATTCCGGCGCGATCCGCCGCAACTTCGCCAGCCCGGCCAGGCCCAAGGAGGGAAGGTCGAGATGCGGCGTCACGCCCGACAGATCGCGCAGGCGACCCTCGGCGTCGACGAGGCCGGGCTTCTCGCGCCCCGGGGGGCCATGGCGTAGCAGTTTCATGAGCTGGGGCAATGCGCGCGCATCGCGATGTGGGTAAATTCGCGGCAAGCATAGCGGCAGGAGTTCATGACCGATGAACCAACTGGAGCCTCTGTCCTCGCCGGCCTTGGCCGGCTCCCCGCGGGGCAGTGCGTCGCCCCGGCGCTGGCTTGCCGCGCTGTCGGCACGCGCGGCCGCGCTGCCGGTGCGCACGCGGCTCGAGCTGCCCGGCGGCCTGGCCTTCGGCGCCGACCGGCCCGTCGTCACGCTGCGCATCCTCGACGCGCGATTGCTGCCGTCGCTGGCGCGCGGTCAGGTCGGCACGCTGGCGCGTGGCTACGTCGAGGGCCGGGTCGAGATCGAAGGCGCGATGCGCGAGGTCGCCGAGGTGGCGGGCGCGCTGCTGCCGGGCGATCCGACCGCGCTGGCCGACGCCGGCAGCCGTGCTCGCTGGTGGTCGCGGCTGGTGCAGGCGCGACGCTCGCACGCACGCCACGCCCCGCAGCGCGACCGCGAGCAGATCGAGTTCCACTACGACGTCTCGAACGAGTTCTACGCACTCTGGCTGGACCCGCGACGCGTCTATTCCTGCGCGTACTGGCACGCCGGCGCGAGCACGCTGGCCGAGGCCCAGGAAGCCAAGCTCGACCTCATCTGCCGCAAGCTGATGCTGCGTCCGGGCGAGCGACTGCTCGACGTCGGCGCCGGCTGGGGCGCGCTGCTGCTGTGGGCGGCCGAGCACTACGGCGTGCAGGCCCACGGCATCACGCTGTCGGCACAGCAGCATGCGCACGTGCAGGGCCTGATCGCCGAGCGCGGTCTCGCGGGGCGCGTCAGCATCGCTCTTTGCGACTACCGCGACCTGCCCGACCCGGGCGACGGCAGCGCACGCTACGACAAGATCGCCTCGATCGGCATGTTCGAGCACGTCGGCCACGCGCGCCTGGCCGGCTACTTCGACAAGCTGCGGCGCCTGCTGGCGCCCGGCGGCCTGCTGCTCAACCACGGCATCACCGCCGGCGGCCTGCACAACACCCAGCTCGGCGGCGGCATCGGCGACTTCGTCGAGCGCTACATCTTCCCTGGCGGCGAGCTCGTCCACGTCTCGGCGGTGATGGCCGCGATGGCCGAGGCCGGCCTCGAGACCGTGGACGTGGAGAACCTGCGTCCGCACTACGCGCGCACGCTCTGGGCCTGGAGCGACGCACTCGAGGCGCGACTCGGCGAGGCGCGCGCGATCACCGGCGACAAGCTGGTGCGGGCCTACCGCCTCTACCTGGCCGGCAGCGCGATGGGCTTCGAGCGCGGCTGGATGGGCCTGCACCAGTTGCTGGCGATCCGGCCGAGCGGGCAGGTGCAGGCGGGGCCGCTGCGCGGGGCACAATCGTCCTACCCTTTCCAGCGCGATCACGTCTATCGCGCCTGAGCACACACCATGATCTACAAGTTCAAGTCCAAGGCGGCCGGCGACCTGGTCATGACCGAACCGGTCGGCGCGCAGGTGCTGAAGGCGGCCGGGCGCGAACCGTCGGCGCAGGGCATCTTCGAGGCCGCGCAGCTGCGGGTGGCCATCGGCGCGATCGAGGCCGCGATCCAGGCCGACGAAGCCGCGCGCGCGCAGGCCGAGGCCGAGGCCCGGGCTGCAGGACACACGCCGCCGCCGCGGCCTGCGGTCGGCCTGCGGCAGCGCGCCTGGCCGCTGGTCGAGATGATGAAGCGTGCCCAGGCCGCCGACCAGTCCATCGTCTGGGGCGTCTGAGCGCCATCGACCCGGAGACCCCATGAAGCTCACCAGCACCAGTTGGACCGACGGCGGCCGCATCCCGGCGCGACATGCGGCCGGCAAGCCCGACGCGGCCACCACGGTCACGTTCTCCGACAACGTGTCGCCGCAGCTGGCCTGGAGCGGCGCGCCACCGGGCACGAAGAGCTTCGCGCTGATCTGCCACGATCCCGACGTTCCCAGTCGCGGCGACGACGTCAACCAGCCGGGCCGCGAGGTGCCGGCCGACCTGCCGCGCGTCGACTTCTTTCATTGGGTGCTGGTCGACCTGCCGCCGACGCTGAGCGGCCTGGCCGAGGGCGAGTTCAGCCGCGGCTTCACGCCGCGCGGCAAGCCGGGACCGGCCAGCCTGCACGGCGCGCGTCAGGGCCTGAACGATTACACCGGATGGTTCGCCGCCAACGCCGACATGAGCGGCAGCTACCACGGCTACGACGGTCCCTTCCCGCCGTTCAACGACGCGCTGCTGCACCGCTACGTGTTCACGCTGTTCGCGCTGGACCTGGCGCGACTGTCCGTCGAGGGCAGCTTCACCGGCGCGCAGGCGCGCGAGGCGATGCGCGGCCACGTGCTGGCCGAAGCGAGCTTCGGCGGGACCTACACGCTGAACGCGCGGCTCGCGGGATGAGCGAGCCGACCCTCGTCTTCGCCGTCCGTCATGGCGAGACGGCCTGGAACGTCGATACCCGCATCCAGGGCCAGCTCAACGTCGGCCTCAACGCCAAGGGGCGCTGGCAGGCCGCGCGGGCCGCGGCGGCGCTGGCGGGCGAGGGTCTGCAACATGTCTACAGCAGCGACCTCGCCCGGGCCCACGACACGGCGCTGGCGATCGCCGGCGCCAGCGGCCTGCCGGTGCAGACCGATCGCGGCCTGCGCGAGCGCGGCTTCGGCCGCTTCGAGGGGCGCACCTGGGCCGAGATCGAGACCCATTTCCCGGCCGAGAGCGCGCGCTGGCGCGCCCGCGATCCCGCGTTCGCGCCCGAGGGCGGCGAGACCTTGCGCCAGTTCTACGAGCGCGCGGTCGCCGCTGCGGCGCGTCTCGCGGGCCGGCACCCGGGCGAGACGATCGCGCTCGTGGCACACGGCGGCGTGATGGACTGCCTGTACCGGGCGGCCGCGCGCATCGAGCTCGGTGCCACGCGCACCTGGCAGCTCGGCAACACGGCCGTCAACCGGCTGCTGTACACGCCGGAGGGCTTCACGCTCGTCGGCTGGAGCGACACCTCGCACCTCGACGGCGCCGAGCACGACGAGTTCAGCGACGGCTCGTTCGACCAGACTCACAGCGCCACGCCCGCGACCGACCGCGTCGGCCACGCCGCCTGATCGGAGACCCCGCGATGCGCAGCGACCCGGCCCGGATCGGCGATGCCGTCGCGGCGATCGACACGCCCGCATTGGTGATCGACCTCGACGCCTTCGAGCGCAACCTGCAGCGCATGGCCGACTTCGCGCGCGAGCGCGGCATGCGCCTGCGCCCGCACGCCAAGATGCACAAGTGCGCGGCCGTCGCGCTGCGGCAGATCGCGCTGGGCGCGGTCGGTGTGTGCGTGCAGAAGACCGGCGAGGCCGAGGCGATGGCGGCCGGCGGCGTGCGCGACGTCTACGTGAGCAACCAGGTCGTCGCGCCGCACAAGCTGGCGCGCCTGGCCCGGCTGGCGCGCGACGTGAAGCTGGCGATCGCCGTCGACAGCATCGTCGGCGTCGAGCGGCTCGCCCAGGCGGTGCGCGAGGCCGGCAGCACGGTCGACGTCTTCATCGAGGTCGACGTCGGCCAGGGCCGCTGCGGCGTCGCGCCGGCGCAGGCCGGTGCGCTGGCGCGCCAGGTCGTCGCGCACGCCGGGCTGCGCTTCGCCGGCCTGCAGGCCTATCACGGCAGCGCCCAGCACTTTCGCGGCGTCTCCGAGCGCGAGGCCGCGATCCGGCATGCGGTCGATGTCGTCGTCGCGGCGCGCGCCGCGATCACGGGGTCGGGCATCGCCTGCCCGCTGGTCACCGGCGCCGGCAGCGGGAGCTTCCGCTTCGAGGCGACGAGCGGCGTCTACGGCGAGCTGCAGCCCGGCAGCTATGCCTTCGGCGACGCCGACTACGCGCGCAACGAGGCCGACCCTCACGCGCCGCGCTTCGAGCAGGCGCTGTTCGTCAAGGCGCAGGTGATGAGCGCCAGTCTCGGTCACGTCGTCGTCGATGCGGGGCACAAGTCGCACGCCATCGAGTCCGGCCTGCCGACCCTCTGGCAGCGCGAGGACCTGCTGTGCAGCGGTGCCAACGACGAGCACGCGGTCGTCAAGCCGCGCGCCGCCGGCGCGCCGCTGCCGGCGCTCGGCGACACGCTCTGGCTCGTGCCCGGCCATTGCGACCCGACGGTCAACCTGCACGACCACCTGGTCGGCGTGCGCGGTGGCCTCGAGGCCGGCCGCGTCGAGTCGGTATGGCGCGTCGACGCGCGCGGCGCGGTGGATTGACGCCACGCGGGAGCGTGCACATTTCGCGGCCCGGCCCGCCGTCTGCGGTCGATCGGGTCCCGGACTAGGGGGGCAGCGGGGAGGCGAGAACCGGCGCCGCTAGAGTGGTCCGCAGGGAGAGCAAGAACGCATGGACCACATGCAACGCCGATCCGTCGCGGCCTGTGCCGCGGCATGGGCCTTCGTCGCGGCAACCAGCCCGCTGCTGGCGCAAGGGCTGCCCGACGACCCGCTGCAGCGCCGCTGCTGGCTCGACCACACCGCCGAGCGCACGGTGGTCGACCTGCGCGAGCCGACCGCGGTGCGCTTCTCCAACCTCAAGCACGGCTACACGGTGCGCTCGCCGGTGTGGGTCGAGTTCGGCGTGCGCGGCAGGGGCGTGATCCCGGCCGGCAACCCGCACGACAAGGCCGGCCACCACCACCTGCTGGTCGACACGCCACTGCCGGTCGCGCACCGCGACAAGATCCCGTTCTCGAGCACGCACGTGCACTTCGGCAAGGGGCAGACCGGCACCAGCCTCGAGCTGGCGCCCGGCCCGCACACGCTGCGCCTGCTGTTCGCCGACCACGACCACCGGCCCTACTTCGTCTTCAGCCGGGAGATCACGATCCACGTCGTTGCGGCGCGCGGCGGCCCGGCGCCGGTCATCGACCCGGCCCGCTTCGCCGAGACCTGCGCGGCCTGGTACCAGGACACGGTGAGCACGCCGCGGCCGCCCGGCAAGGATGTCTATGCGAAGAACCTCCGCAGCGGCGAATCGGTGAGCAGCCCCTTCGTGCTGAGCCTCGGCGTGATGGGCCTGGGCGTGGCGCCGGCCGGCAGCAAGACCAAGGACAGCGGGCACTTCGCCTATGGCGTCAGCACGCGCGCCGGCGTGCCGGTGCTGCGCCAGGAGCTGTCGGACGGGCGCACCGAGGCGCTGGTCGAGCTGCCGCGCGGTGACTATCAGATCGAGCTGCAGTTCCTCGGCAACGACGGCAGCGTGCTGCTGCGGTCGGCGCCGATGCAGGTCAACGTCGTCAGGCAGAGTCCCTGACCGAGCGGCGAGCCGGGTGCCGGGCAGGTCCCGATGCGGGGCAGGCGTGGCGCCTGCGATGATCGTTCCATGACCAGCGCCCAGATCATCGTCCTGGCGACGCCGATCTTCCTGTCGGCCATCGCCCTCGAATGGTGGCTCGGGCGGCGGCGCGGCCGCGACACCTACCGCGCGAGCGACGCACTCTCCAGCATCGGCCTGGGCATCATGAGCCAGCTGACCGGCCTGGCGGGGCAGGCGGTGCTGCTGGGCATCTATGTGCTGGCCTGGGAGCGGCTGCGGATCTTCGATCTCCCGGTCGGTGACTGGCGCGTGTGGGCCGTGGGCCTGGTGCTCTACGACTTCCTCTACTACTGGAACCACCGGCTGGGCCATCGCGTCGCCTTCTTCTGGGCCGCGCACGTGGTGCACCACCAGAGCGAGGACTACAACCTCTCGACGGCACTGCGCCAGCCCAGCACCTATTTCCTCGGCAACTGGATCTTCTACCTGCCGATGGCGTTGCTGGGCTTTCCGCCGCTGGTGTATGCGGTGGTGGCGCTGGTCGACCTGCTGTACCAGTTCTGGGTGCACACGCAGCAGGTCGGGCGGCTGGGCTGGTTCGACCGCTGGTTCTGCGCGCCCAGCAACCACCGCGTGCACCACGCGGTGAACGACCGCTACGTCGACAAGAACTACGGCGGCATCCTGCTGGTCTGGGACCGGCTGTTCGGCAGCTACGAACCCGAGCACGAGGACGAGCCCTGCGTCTACGGGTCGCGCGCGCCGCTGCAGAGCTGGGATCCGATCCGCGCCAACCTGCAGGTCTACGCCGGCCTGTGGCACGACAGCCGGCACGCGCGGTCGTGGGCCGACAAGCTGCGGGTCTGGCTCCGGCCACCGGGCTGGCGGCCGGCCGACGTGGCCGAGCGCTTCCCGAAGCCGGCCTTCGACATCGCCCGCGTGCAGCGCTACGACCCGCCGGCGTCGCCGCAGGTCGTGACCATCGCGCTGCTGGTCTTCGGGCTGCTGCTGGCGGGCACGGCGCTGCTGCTGTGGCATGCCCATCTCCTGTCCGGCCTGCAGCAGGTGGCGGCGGTCGCTGTACTCGTCGCGGGCCTGTGGTGGGTCGGTCGCCTGACCGAAGGCCGCGGCGCCGCGCCGGCTTCGGCACAATCGCGGGCCTGATCAACCGAAGGCGGCCCGGCCGCCGTGCAGACGCGATGAAGTTGTCCCATGCCCTGATGGCGGCCGTCCTGGCGCTGAGTGTCCCGCTGGCCGGCGCGCACGGCTTCCAGCTCGGTGCGATCGAGATCGGTCATCCCTGGGCGCGTGCCACCGCCCCTGGCCAGGCTGCCGGCGGCGGCTTCCTCAAGCTCAGGAACGCCGGCGCGGCCGACCGGCTGGTGTCGGCCAGCAGCGAGGCCGCGGACCGCGTGGAACTGCACAGCATGAAGATGGAAGGCGACGTGATGCGCATGCGCCAGGTCGACGCGATCGACCTGCCGGCCGGCGGCAGCGTCGCGCTCGAGCCGGGCGGCCTGCACCTGATGTTCATGGGCCTGAAGCAGCCGCTCGCGGCCGGCAGTCGCTTCCCGCTCAAGCTGAGGTTCGAGAAGGCCGGCGAAGTGACCGTCGAGGTCAAGGTCGAGGCCGCCACGGCGTTGCCGCGCAAGGACGGCCACGCGCACTGAAAGGCCGCCTCAGGGCTCCGGCGAGTCCGTGTCCTGCAGGCCGCGCTCGAGTTCGGCCCGCGCATTGCTCGCCAGCTTCTGGTAGCGGGCGCGGAAGGCGTCGAGGTCGGACTCCGACAGCTCCTCCAGGTCCAGCAGCGCGTTGTGCGCTCCGCGCGTGGCGCGGATCAGCTCGTCGAGCTTGACCTGGATCGCCTCGGTGTCGCGGTTCTGCGTGTTCTGGATCAGGAAGACCATCAGGAAGGTGACGATGGTCGTGCCGGTGTTGATGGCCAGCTGCCAGGTGTCGCTGTAGCCGAAGAAGGGGCCGCTGACGACCCACGCGACGACGACACCGATCGCCAGCGCCAGCGTGCCGGGGCGGCCCGAGAGGCGCGCCACCTGCTTGGCGAGGCGCGCGTAGAGGGCTGGAGCGTGCATGTCGACTCCCGATGCCGCGGCCGTCGTCAGCCGGTGAACAGGTCGCCCGCGGTCTTGGGCGGCGCGAGCCCGAGATGGCGATACGCCGCCTGCGTCGCGATGCGCCCGCGCGGCGTGCGCTGCAGGTAGCCCTGCTGGATCAGGTAGGGCTCGATCACGTCCTCGATCGTGCCGGCTTCCTCGCCGATGGCCGCGGCGACGTTGTCCAGGCCGACCGGCCCGCCGTCGAAGCGGTGGATCACGGCCTCGAGCAGCTTGCGGTCCATCACGTCGAAGCCCTGCGGGTCGACGTCGAGCATCTTCAGCGCCTTGTCGGCGGTCGCGGCATCGATGCGGCCGCTGCCCTTGACCTCGGCATAGTCGCGCACGCGGCGCAGCAGGCGGTTGGCGATGCGCGGTGTGCCGCGCGATCGCTTCGCGATCTCGAGGCCGCCGTCGGCATCCGTCTGCACGTTCAGCAGGCCGGCCGAACGGGTGACGATGCGCGCCAGTTCCTCGACCGTGTAGAACTCCAGCCGCAGCACGATGCCGAAGCGGTCGCGCAGCGGATTCGTCAGCATGCCGGCCCGCGTGGTCGCGCCGACCAGCGTGAAGGGCTGAAGCTCCAGCTTGATCGAGCGCGCCGCCGGTCCCTCGCCGATCATGATGTCGATCTGGTAGTCCTCGAGCGCCGGGTAGAGGATCTCCTCGACCACCGGACTCAGGCGGTGGATCTCGTCGATGAAGAGCACGTCGTTCTTCTCGAGGTTGGTCAGGATCGCCGCCAGGTCCTTGGGCTTTTCCAGCACCGGCCCCGAGGTCTGGCGCAGGTTCACGCCCAGCTCGGCAGCGACGATATGCGCCAGCGTCGTCTTGCCCAGCCCCGGCGGGCCGAACAGCAGCGCGTGGTCCAGCGCCTCTTCGCGTTGCTTCGCGGCACCGATGAAGATCTCCAGCTGCTCGCGCGCCTTGGCCTGGCCCACGTAGTCGGCCAGACCCTTGGGGCGCAGTGCACGCTCGATCGCCTCCTCGTTCGGCGAGGCAGGGGCGGCGCTGACGACGCGCCGCGAGGGGACGAGGTCATCGGTCTGGATGCTCATGCACCGATTGTGCGGGAGCGGCGCCGCGGCAAGAATCCGCGCACCGCCACTGCCGGAACCGCCGAATGTTCAAGAGCCTGCGCGTCCCCGAAAAGCTGTTCGCCTTCGTGATGTGGCTGGTGAGCTTCGCGTTCGCCGGCTTCCTGATCGGCCTGGGCGGCAAGATCGTCGCCGATCTGCCGCGTGTCGAGGACCGCATCGCGCCCGAGCAGTTTGCCGATCGCGCGGTGCTGGATCGCGCCCGCGAGCTGAGCCGCTCGCTCGAGCGGCGGCGCGGCGAGCTCGGCGAGCAGCGCGCCCAGGCCCAGCTGACGCTGACGGCGGCGAGCAACGCCTACGGCTCGGCGCGCGGTGCCTACCAGAACTGGCTGTCGACGCGCACGGCCACCACCGATCCGGCGCAGGACCCGGAAGTGCTGCGCCGCACCCGCGAGCTCGACGAGCTCAAGGCCGAGGAGCGCCGTGCCCAGGCCGCGGTGGAGACCCTGGACCGCAACCTGCTCGACACCGACCAGGGGCTCGCGCTTCAGCAGCGGATCGAGTCCGAGGCGCTCGAGGCGGCCCGTCCCGGCTACGAGCGCGCGCTGTTCCGCCAGGAACTGCGCGTCTTCGGGTCGCGCCTGCTGCTGACCCTGCCGCTGCTGGCGATCGCCGGCTGGCTGCTGGCCAGGAAGCGCAAGAGCGACTACTGGCCGCTGATGCGCGGCTTCGTGATCTTCGCGGCCTTCACCTTCTTCTTCGAGCTGGTGCCCTACCTGCCCAGCTACGGCGGCTACGTGCGCTACGCGGTCGGCATCGTGCTGACCGCGGTGGCCGGGCACTACGTCATCCAGGCGATGCGGCGCTACCTTGCCAAACGCCAGGAGGTGGCCGCCCAGACCGAGGCCGAGCGGCGCAAGTCGCTCGGCTACGAGCAGGCGCTCAAGCAGATGGGCGCCGGCGTCTGCCCCGGCTGCGAGCGCGCCATCGTCGGCGGCAACGCCAAGGGTGGCGAGCCGCCGTCGTCGAACTTCTGCGTGCATTGCGGCCTGAAGCTCTACGACCGCTGCGGCGCCTGCGCGACGCGCAAGAACGCCTTCTTCCACTACTGCCCGAGCTGCGGTGTCGGGGCCTAGGCCGCAGCGCCCTGACGACGGCGCGGCCTAGCGCGTCGCGCCGCCGCCCGAGGCCAGTGCCGAGACGGCGGCCGGATAGTTCTGCGCGGCGGCGCGCTTCAGCCAGGCAGCGCTCTGCGGCAGATCGACCGCGCGGCCGCGCCCGGTGCGCAGCATGACGGCCAGCGCGTACTGGGCTTCGGCCTCGCCGGCCTCGGCGGCGACCTCGAAGCGGCGCGCGGCTTCGTCCAGGCTGCGCGGCACGCCGCGGCCGGCCTCGTACATCCACGCCAGCCGCGTCTGCGCGGCGCGGTCGCCTTGCTGGGCCAGGCGCTCGTACAGCGCTGCGGCCTCTGCATGGCGGCCACTGCTGCCCATCAGCTCGGCTTGCTGGTAGGCCGACAGCGCCGCGGTCGGCTGGCCCAGCGTGGCGAGTCGCTCGGCGGCATCCTTGTCGCCGCCCTGGGCCGCGAGATTGAGGAAGACGCGTGCCCTGGCCGGGTCCTTCGGCAGCAAGCCGCCGCTGCTGTAGAGCATGCCGAGCCGATACTGCGCCTTGAAGTTGCCGGCCTGTGCCGCACCGGCGTAGAGCGTCTCGGCCTTCTTCATGTCCTGCGGCTCGCCCAGGCCGTCCTCGGCCAGCACGCCGAGGTTGAACAGCGCATCGCCGTTGCCGATTTCGGCCAGCGTCTCCCAGACCTCGCGGGCGGCGGCGTAGTTCGCCATCTTGAACTCGGCGTAGGCCTTGTAGTTGCCCATCGCCGGATTGCGCAGCCAGTCGGCGCGCGTGCTGTCCTGCGCCTGTGCCGCGGCAGGCAGAGCGAGCGTCAGCGAGAAGAGAAGGTAGCGAAGCATTTAGTGGCGTGAAAAGTAAACGACGCCAGTATCGCCGTCTCTGCTGTCTCAGTCATGAACAAACTGCTACGTTGCAGCGCAGCAATCCAGCGGGTCGTCAGGGTCAGCGCCAGCGTGCGCAGCGCGGTGGCGCGGCGCACAGTCTTCATCGTGCGGGCGAGTCGTCGCCCGTCGTGATGAACCCCATGCAGGCCGATCCCTTTCTCCACTTCGCCCGGGTGAACAAGCCCTACGTGCTGCTCTGGGAGCCGGATTCCGGTCGGGCCGCTGCCTACGACGCCTGCCATCGCCTCGTGACCGAGCAACCGAGCGCCGCGCTCGTCGACTTCGCGCTCAAGCGCCACGTGCACAGCGAGCCCTGGGACGACCTGCAGGCCAGCGCCCTCGGGGGCGCCGAGCCACCGAGCTGGGCACAGCAGGTGTCGCTGTCCCGCTGCCGGCTCTACTGGCTGCGCGACGGCTGGTCCAAGCTGCGCGACCTGCTGGATACGCCGGACGCCTGAGTTCAGTCGACGAAGAAGTCCGGGATGAAATCCTTCGTCCCCGGCGTGACGCTGTACTTCTCCAGGTCGGTGATGCCGTGCTGCGCGAGCAGGGTGTCGTCGATGAAGAAGTTGCCGGTGGTCGTCCTGGCGTCGCCGGTGAGGATCAGGTAAGCGGCGTCGGCCAGGATCTCCGGCGTGCGGCACTTCGCGACGTCCACGCCCGGGATCATCTGCAGCGCCGCGGTCGCGATCGCGGTGCGCGGCCACAGGCTGTTGACGCCGATGCCGTAGGGCCTGAACTCGGCCGCGTGGCCCAGCGTGCATTCGCTCATGCCGTACTTGGCCATCGTGTAGGCCACGTGGCGCTGAAACCAGTGCGGCTTCATCGACAGCGGCGGACTCATGTTCAGCACCTGCGGGTTGCGGCCCTGCTCGCCGGACTTGATGAGATGCGGCAGGCAGGCCTGGGTGCACAGGTAGGTGCCGCGCACGTTGACGCCGAACATCAGGTCGAAGCGCTTCATCGGCGTCGCGTGCGTCGGCGTCAGGCTGATCGCGCTGGCGTTGTTGACCAGGATGTCGAGGCTGCCGAAGCGCTCGACGGTCTGCGCCACCGCGGCCAGCACGCTGGCCTCGTCGCGGATGTCGCCGGCGATCGGCAAGGCCTGACCGCCGGCGGCGACGACCTCCTCGGCCGCGCTGTGGATCGTGCCGGGCAGCTTGGGGTTCGGGTCGGTGGTCTTGGCGATGATCGCCACGTTGGCGCCGTCGGCGGCGGCGCGCTTCGCGATCGCCAGGCCGATGCCGCGGCTCGCGCCGGTGATGAAGAGGGTCTTGCCCTTGAGGCTGCTCATGCGGGTCTCCTGGTGAGCTCGATCGCGGGCAGCACCTGCCGCACGATGTGATGGGCCAGTGCCTCGCCACACACGCGGTAGACGGCCGGCCCGGGATGGAAACCGTCGGCCGCCATGTGCTCGCGGCCGAGGTGGAGATCGATCGTGCAGTGGCTCACGCCGGGCTGTCGCGCGGCCCAGGCGGCCTGCGTGGCGTCGAGCCGGCGCGCGTCGCGGCCGATCACCGCGCGCAGCGGGTTGGGCAGCAAGGGGAACTCGTGCATCGGTGGCAGCGGCGCGAACACGACGTGACGCACGCCGGCGCGCTGGCGCAGGCGCTCGACGAGCGCGGCTCGCGCCAGCAGCGCGCGGTGCGCCGGCACCTGCTCGACCACGTCGTTGACGCCCAGCACCGCCACCGCGATGTCGGCCGGCGCGAGCGCTGCGTCGTCGAGCAGCGTCATCGCGTCGGCGGTGCTGACGCCCGAGCGGGCGACCAGCTGCCAGCGCACGCGTCGCGCCGCCGCGCTGGCGAGCGTGCGGCTCAGGTGCCCGGCCAGCGCCTCGTCCTGGGTCGCGGCGCCGACGCCGGCGGCCGACGAGTCGCCGACGATCAGCAGGCGCAACCGCGGGCCGGAGCCGAGCTCGCCCTCGCGCGGCCCGTCCGCCTCCGGCAGCGTCACCGCATGCCGCCGCGCGCCGCGGGCCTGCCACAGCAGCAGGGGCCCGAGCGCCAGCTTGGCGAGCAGCGTCATGCGGGCCGCCGAGTGAGTCTCAGAACTTCGAGAAATCCGGCTTGCGCTTCTCGAAGAAGGCCTGGAAGGCCTCGCGCGCCTCGGGGCTGCGCAGCTGCGCCGCGAAGACCTGGCCTTCGGCGCCGATCTGCTCCATCACCGTGGCGCGGCCGGCACGCTGCATCAGCTTCTTGGTCTCGCGCACGGCGTTCGGCGGCAGCGCGACGAAGCGCTCGGCCACGCGGCGCGCGTGCGGCAGCACCTCGGCCGCCGGCAGCACGGCGTTGGCGAGGCCCAGCTCGACGGCCTCGGCGCCGCTCATCGGGTCGCCGAGCAGCAGCTTCTCGGCCGCCTTGGCGCGCCCGACCAGGGCCGGGAACAGCAGGCTGGACGCGAACTCGGCCACCAGTCCGAGGCTGGTGAAGGGCATCGCCAGCCGCGCCTCGTCGGACACGTAGACCAGGTCGCAGTGCAGCAGCATCGTCGTGCCGATGCCGATGCCGGCCCCGGTGACCGCGGCGACCACCGGCTTGTCGCACTCGGTCAGCGCGGCCATGAACTTGAAGACCGGCGAGTCGGCGCCCTGCGGCGGGCGCTGCATGAAGTCCTCGAGGTCGTTGCCGCTGGTGAAGATGCCGGGCTGGCCGGTGATCAGCAACGCGCGCACGCTCGCGTCGAGCTGGGCGTCGAGGATGGCCTCGGCCATCTGCTGGTACATCGCCATCGTCAGCGCGTTCTTCTTCTCGGGGCGCGCGATCTCGATGGTGGCGACGCCGTTCAGCGTGGCGGTCTTGATGCTCATGGGCGGTCTCCGGGTCGGGGATGGGGTCAGGGGGCGGCGTGCTGCTCGATCCAGCGCGGCACGATCGGCCACAGGCTGTCGCGCATCTTGTCGCGGAAGAAGCCGAAGTGGCCGATGCGCTGCAGGCCGTGGTCGGCGGGTGCGACGCGGCGGTACTCGATGCGTGCACTGCGGTACAGGCCGAACAGCGAGCGCGTGCCTTCCCAGGTCATCAGCTCGTCGTCGTTCATCGACAGCACCGTCAGCGGGAGCTGCACGCGCGCGAGTTCGGCGCGCACGGCGTCGCTCTCGCCGCCGACGTAGTCCGGATGCAGGCACCAGCGCCGCCATTGCGCCATCACGCCGGCCGGCAGGTCGCCGACCTTGCGCAGCTTGCGGCCCGGGAAATAGCCGAACAAGCCGAGCGCCAGCGGTGCGACAACCCACCACAGCCACCACACCTTGAGGCGCAGCCCGGTCGCGTTGTGGCGCCAGTAGCCGCTGCCAGCGGCGACCGACAGCACGCTTGCCAGTCGCTCGTGGCCCGGGACCAGGCCGACGATCTGCGCGCCCAGGCTGTGGCCGAGCCAGTGCATCGGCACGCCGGGCCAGCGCGCCTCGGCGGCGGCCAGTGCGGCGGCGCAGTCCTGGCGCGCCCAGGTCAGCACGTCGGCGCGCTCTTCCTGCAGCGGCCCGCGGCGCGAGCGGCCCATGCCGCGATAGTCGAAGCTCAGCACGGCGATGCCTTGCGTCGCCAGCCAGCGCGCCATCGGGGCGTAGTAGTCCTGGGCGACGCCCATCGCACCGCCGATCACCACCGCCGCGCGCGGCGTGCCGGCGGGATCGTGGGCCGTCGCGGCGATCGGTGTGCCGTCGCTGGCTTTCAGCGTCAGCTCAGGCATGTTGCGTCTCCTCGAACTGCTGCCAGTGGGCCGCCAGGTGCATCTGGTGGGCGCGCGCGTAGGACGCCTTGTCGAGCGGCCCGTAGGCGAAGTGCGGCGCCAGCGGGCCGGCATGCGCCTCGAAGGCGTCCATCGCCTTCAACAAGCGCAGTGCGGCGGCTTCGATCGGCAGCGCCGCGTCGAGCGTCGGTGCACCGGGGATCGGCTCGTCCAGCGGATGCGTCATCGCGCCGCGCGCGTCGAACAGCGCATGGGCCGCGCTGCCCAGCGTGCGCGTGAACCAGGCCGGCTTCAGCTGCGGATAGCCGGCCAGCGAGCCCTCGATGCTCTGCGCCAGATGCTGCAGTGTCTGGCCGAGCGACCAGGCCCCGGTGCTGCGCCAGCGCGAGCCGGGTTGGGCCAGTGCGACGACCGCGTTGCGCGCCTCGGCCCAGCTGCCGAAGCGCTCGACGCGACCCGGCGCGCAGCCGGCCAGTCCGCCGCCCGCCGCGATGGTGGCACCGGCGAGGACGTGGCGGCGGCTCAGGCCCGGCATCGCTGTGCCCTACACACGCTCGAACACACCAGCGGCGCCCTGCCCCATGCCCACGCACATCGTGACCATGCCGTACTTCAGGTTGTGGCGCTGCAGCGCATGCACGACGGTGGCCGAGCGGATCGCGCCGGTCGCACCGAGCGGGTGGCCGAGCGCGATCGCACCGCCCATCGGGTTGACCTTGGCGCGGTCGAGCCCGACGGTGTTGATGACGGCCAGCGCCTGCGCCGCGAAGGCTTCGTTCAGCTCGATCCAGCCCAGGTCGTCGAGCTGGAGCCCGGCATGCTTCAGCGCAACCGGGATCGCCTCGATCGGGCCGATGCCCATGATCTCGGGCGGCACGCCGCGGATCGCGAAGCTGACGAAGCGCGCCAGCGGCTTCAGGTCGAACTGCCGGCAGGCCTTCTCGGACGCGAGGATCAGCGCGCCGGCGCCGTCGCTGGTCTGCGAGCTGTTGCCGGCGGTCACGCTGCCCTTGGCCGCGAACACCGGACGCAGCTTCGCCAGGCCTTCGAGCGAGGTGTCGGGGCGGGCGCCTTCGTCGAGGTTCACGGTGCGGGTCCTGGTGCCGATCTCGCCCGTCGCGAGTTCGGGGAAGCGGTCCACGATCTCGATCGGCGTCATCTCGGCGCCGAACTCGCCCGCCGCCATCGCCTTCAGCGCGCGCTGGTGCGACGCGAGTGCGAACTCGTCCTGCGCTTCGCGGCTGATCTTCCACTGCGCGGCGACCTTCTCGGCCGTCAGGCCCATGCCGTAGGCGATGCCGACGTTCTCGTCCTTCGCGAACACGGCCGGGTTGAACGAGGGCTTGTTGCCGCCCATCGGCACCATGCTCATCGACTCGGCCCCGCCGGCGATCATCACGTCGGCCTCGCCGATGCGGATGCGGTCGGCGGCCATCTGCACCGCGGACAGGCCCGAGGCGCAGAAGCGGTTGACCGTGACCCCGCCGACCGAGTGCGGCAGCCCGGCCAGCACCATGGCGGCGCGCGCCATGTTCATGCCCTGCTCGCCTTCGGGGAAGCTGCAGCCGATGATCGCGTCCTCGATCGCCTTCGGGTCGAGGCTCGGTACCTGGCGCAGCGCGCTCTGCACGGCGGCGACCAGCAGGTCGTCGGGGCGGGTGTTGCGGAAGTAGCCGCGGCCTGACTTGCCGATCGGCGTGCGGGTGGCGGCGACGATGTAGGCGTCTTGCACTTGCTTGCTCATGGTCATCGCTCCAATCAGTTCCGAACCGGCTTGCCGGTCTGCAGCATCCCCATGATCCGTTCCTGGGTCTTGGGGTGGTCGAGCAGCGAGCAGAAGTGCTTGCGCTCCAGGCTCATCAGGTACTCCTCGCTGACCAGCGATCCGGCGTCGACCTCGCCGCCGCAGACCACGTCGGCGATCAGCGCGCTGATGTGGAAGTCGTGCGCGCTGATGAAGCCGCCGTCGCGCATGTTGGCGAGCTGACCCTTGATGGTCGCGATGCCGCTGCGACCCGCGACCGGGAACAGGCGCCTGGTCGGCGCGCGGTAGCCCGACTCGAACATCGCCTTGGCCTGGCTGATCGCCACGTGCAGCAACTCGTCCTTGTGCGCGACGATCACGTCGGAGTCGAGCAGGTAGCCGAGCTTGCGGCTCTCGATCGCGCTCGTGCCGACCTTGGCCATCGCGGCGTTGGTGAAGCCGTCGGTCGCGAACTTCAGGATGTCGGCGTTGGCATTGCCCGCGCCGGCCATCTCGGCCGCGCGACGCGCGATGTAGGCCAGGCCGCCGCCGGCCGGCACCAGACCGACGCCGACCTCGACCAGGCCCACATAGCTCTCCATCGCGGCGACGCGCTTCGCGGAATACACCGCCAGCTCGCAGCCGCCGCCCAGCGCGATGCCGCGCAGCGCCGACACGACCGGCACGCTGGCATAGCGCAGGCGCAGGAAGGCGTCCTGCAGCTTCTTCACTTCCGGATTGATGCCCTTGGAGCCCATCTTCATGAACACCGGCATCAGCGCCTCGAGATTGGCGCCGGCCGAGAACACGTCGTCGGGCGACCAGATCACCAGCCCCTTGTGGCCGGCCTCGGCGATGTCGACGGCCTTCAGGAGCCCCTCGACGACGGCCGGGCTGATCAGGTGCAGCTTGGCGGTGATGGACGCGATCGCGACCTCGCCGTCGAGCGTCCAGACGCGGACCTCTTCGTTCTTGAACAGCTCGGTGCCGGCCTTCAGCGGCTCGACGGCGCCGCTGCCCAGTACGTTCTCGGGGAAGTGCTGGCGCTGGTAGACGGCCAGGCCGCTGCGCGGGACGTAGGCCTTGCGGCTCGGCGACCACGAACCCTCGGGCGTGTGCACGCCGGTCCGCCCGTCGAAGACCCATGCCGGCAGCGGCGCCTTGGAGAGCGCCTTGCCGGCCTCGATGTCGTCCTTCACCCAGCCGGCCACCTGCTGCCAGCCGGCGGCCTGCCACAGCTCGAACGGGCCCTGGCTGACGCCGAAGCCCCAGCGCATCGCGAAGTCCACGTCGCGCGCGCTCTCGGCGATGTCTTCGAGGTGCACCGCGGCGTAGTGGAAGCCGTCGCGCAGGATGGCCCACAGGAACTGTGCCTGCGCATTGCTCGACTCGCGCAGCAGCTTCAGGCGCTCGGCCGGCGCCTTCTTGAGGATGCGCGCGACGATCTCGTCGGCCTTGCCGCCGCCGGGCACATAGTCCTGTTTGGCGGGGTCGAGGCGCAGGATGTCCCTGCCGACCTTCTTGTAAAAGCCGGCCCCGGCCTTCTGGCCCAGCGCGCCGGCCTTGATCAGGCCCTCGAGCACCGGCGGCGTCGCATAGGCCGGGAAGAAGGGGTCGTCGGCCAGGTTATCCTGCAGCGTCCTGATGACATGCGCCATCGTGTCCAGGCCCACCACGTCGGCGGTGCGGAAGGTCCCGCTGCTGGCGCGGCCGAGCTTCTTGCCGGTCAGGTCGTCGACCACGTCGTAGCTCAGGCCGAAGGTCTCGGCCTCCTTCATCGTCGCCAGCATGCCGGCGATGCCGACGCGGTTGGCGATGAAGTTCGGCGTGTCCTTGGCGCGCACCACGTTCTTGCCGACGAAGGTGGTGACGAAGCTCTCCAGCTGATCGAGCACCAGATCGTCGGTGGTTGGCGTGTCGATCAGCTCGACCAGCGCCATGTAGCGCGGCGGGTTGAAGAAGTGGATGCCGCAAAAGCGCGGCTTGATCTCGGCCGGCAACGCCTCGGCCAACGTCGTGATCGACAGCCCCGAGGTGTTCGACGCGACGATCGCATGCGCCGGCAGGTGCGGCGCAATCTTCTTGTAGAGGTCGAGCTTCCAGTCCATGCGCTCTGCTATCGCTTCGATGACCAAGTCGCACTCGCCCAGCAGCGCCAGGTGCTCTTCGTAGTTGGCGGCCTGGATCAGCGCCGCGTCTTCGGTCAGGCCGAGCGGTGCCGGCTTCAGCTTCTTCAAGCCATCGATGGCTTTGGTGACGATGGAATTCTTCGCACCCTCTTTCGCCGGCAGGTCGAACAGCACCACCGGCACCTTGACGTTGACCAGATGCGCCGCGATCTGCGCGCCCATTACGCCGGCACCGAGGACAGCGACTTTGCGAACGTTGAATCGGTTGTTCATTGCTTCTATCTCCTGCAGATCAGAACAGAGCTTCTTCCATCGCCATCAGCGGCGCCACGCCGGCGCGCGCGCTGCGGATCAGCGAGGCCGTTTCCGGCAACAGCTTGGCGAAGTAGAAGCGCGCGGTGGCGAGTTTGGCGGTGTAGAACGGATCGCCCGAGTCTTTCTTCGCCAACGCAATCTTTGCCGAGCGGGCGAAGAAATAGGCGAAGCACAGGTGTCCGACGACGCGCAGGTAGTCCACGGCAGCAGCGCCGACCTCGTCCGGGTTCTGGAAGGCTTTCATACCGAGTTCGGTGGTCAGCTTCGTCACCTTGTCGCCGATGTCGGCCAGCGGGTTGACGAACTCCTGCATGTTCTCGTTGACGCCTTCTTCTTCGACGAAGTCGATGATGCGCTGGCCGAAGGCCTTCAATTTCTTGCCGTTGTCGGCCAGCACCTTGCGGCCGAGCAGGTCGAGCGATTGGATCGTGTTCGTGCCTTCGTAAATCATGTTGATGCGCGAATCGCGCACGAACTGCTCCATGCCCCACTCGGCGATGTAGCCGTGGCCACCGAAGACCTGCATGCAATGCGAGGTGGCAATCCAGGCGTTGTCGGTGAAGAAGGCTTTCAACACCGGCGTCAGCAGCGCCACTTCGTCGGCGCATTGCTTGCGCAAGTCTTCGTCGTCAGTGGCCAGTTCCTGGTCGAGCAGCAGCACGGTGTGCAGCGCCAACGCGCGGGCGCCTTCGGCATAGGCGCGCGCGGTGAGCAGCATCTTGCGCACGTCCGGATGCACGATGATCGGGTCGGCCGGTTTGTCCGGCGCCTTCGGGCCCGACAGGCTGCGCATCTGCAAGCGGTCTTTGGCGTACGCCACCGCGTTCTGGTACGCCGCTTCGGTCAAGCCGAGGCCCTGGTTGGCCACACCGATGCGTGCGCCGTTCATCATCACGAACATCGCCGGCAGGCCCTTGTTCGGCTCGCCGACGAGCCAGCCGAGCGCGCCGTCCATGTTCATCTGGCAGGTGCTGTTGCCGTGGATGCCCATCTTGTGTTCGATCGCGCCGCAGGTGATGGCGTTGCGCGCACCGAGCGTGCCGTCGGCGTTGGCCAGGAACTTGGGCACGATGAACAGCGAGATGCCTTTGCTGCCCTGCGGCGCGTCGGGCAACCGCGCCAGCACCAGATGCAGGATGTTCTCGGCCAGGTCGTGCTCGCCCGACGAGATGAATATCTTGCCGCCGGTGATCTGGTAGCTCCCGTCAGGCTGAGGCTCGGCCTTGCTGCGCAGCATTCCCAGGTCGGTGCCGCAATGCGCTTCGGTCAGGCACATCGTGCCGGTCCACTGGCCGGAGGACAGCTTCGGCAAATACAGCTGCTTCTGCTCCGGCGTGCCGTGCACGTGCAGGCACTCGTACGCGCCGTGCGACAGGCCGGGGTACATCGCCCAGGCCTGGTTGGCGCTGTTGAGCATTTCGTAAAAGCACTGGTTCACCAGATGCGGCAGGCCCTGGCCGCCATAGGCCGGGTCGCAGGACAGTGCCGGCCAGCCGCCTTCGACGTACTTTGCATACGCTTCCTTGAAGCCCTTCGGCGTGGTCACGGCGTGCGTGCTCTTGTCGTGATGGCAGCCTTCCTGATCGCCGCTGATGTTGAGCGGCTGCAGCACTTCACTCGCAAACTTGCCGCCTTCTTCGAGCACGGCGTTGACCGTGTCGACGTCGAGGTCGGCGTACGCCGGGATCGTCTTCAACGTCGGCACCATGTCGAGCAACTCGTGCAGCACGAACTGCATGTCGCGCAGCGGTGGGGTGTACTGGGCCATCTTGATTTCTCCCTGGGTAAAGCGGATCAGCGGGGGGGTGGCGAGGCGACGTAATGCGCAATCACATGCTCGAACGCGCGCTGCACGCGCTCCATCGCGCCGGGCAGGCGCAGGAAGCGTGCGTCGTGGTGCAGCGCCAGGATCAGGCCGTGCAGCTCGAACAGCATCTGCATCGCGTCGGTGTTGGGCGCGAGGTGCCCTTCCTCGATAGCGATGCGAATCGCGCGCTCCAGCGCGCTGTGCCAGGCGCGCACCATCGACGCCAGCGCGTCGCGCACGGGACCCGGCCGGTCGTCGAACTCGACCGCGCCGCTGATGTAGATGCAGCCCGCGTCGAGTTCGATCGAGACGCGCTTGACCCAGCGTTCGAACAGCGCGCGCAAGCGAGGCAGGCCGCGCGGCTCGGCCAACGCGGGGTAGAACACCTCTTCCTCGAACTTGGCGTTGTACTCACGCACGACCGAGATCTGCAGCTCCTCGCGCGAGCCGAAGTGAGCGAAGACGCCCGACTTGCTCATCTGCGTCACCTCGGCCAGCGCGCCGATCGACAAGCCTTCGAGGCCGACATGCGAGGCCAGGCCGAGCGCGGCGTCGAGGATCGTGGCGCGGGTTTGCTGGCCCTTCTGGGCCGGCTTCGTGGCGCGGGTGTCGGTGTCCAAGGCCATGGCCAGAGCAATCTGCGTGAATGAATCGAACGTTCGTTCTATTTTGCAGATTCCAAGGCACCGGGCCTGTCGATTTCTTGGGGTTTTCTAGGGCTTCGCACCTATCGGCCACTCGGGTAAACCCGCATCCGGGCCGCTCTACGATCGCGCCCGATAGCGGAGGACACGCGATGAAGGTCTGTGTGGCGGGGCTCGGCGCGGTCGGCGGGCTGGTGGCGGCGCGCTTGGCGCTGGCCGGGCATGAAGTCTCGGCGTTGGCGCGGGGCGCGACGCTGACAGCAGTGCGCGAGCGCGGCTTGGTGCTCGTCAGCCACCAGGGCGAACGCCGTGTCGCGCACATCGAGGTGGCAGCCACGGCTGCGGATTTGACGCGGCCGGACTTGTTGATCGTCACGTTCAAAGGCCCAGCCTTGGCCGCCGACGCAAGCCAGCTCTCACCGCTGATCGACGCGCACACCGTCGTGCTGCCGATGATGAACGGCGTTCCGTGGTGGTTCCTGCAGCCGGGCGACGCCGAGCCGCTGGCCAGCGTCGATCCTCACGGCCACATCGCAGCCACGCTGCCGCTGGCGCAGACGCTCGGCGCGGTGGTCCACCTGACGTGCGTCGGCACCGCGCCGGGCGAAGTTAGGCACGGCTTCGGCGAGCGGCTGATCGTCGGTGAACCCGGCGGCGGCGCCGGCGAGCGCGTCGAACGCGTCGCCGCACTGCTGCACGGCGCCGGCTTCGCCGCCGAGCGCAGCAGCGACATCCGCCGCGACATCTGGTTCAAGCTCTGGGGCAACATGACGACGAACCCGGTCTCGGCGCTGACCGGCGCGGCGTGCGACGCCATCCTCGACGACGAGCTGGTCAGCGCCTTCATGGCGCGCGGCATGGCCGAAGCCGCTGCCATCGGCGCGCGCATCGGCTGCCCCATCGAGCAAACGCCCGAAGCACGCATGGCCGTGACGCGACAACTCGGCGCGTTCAAGACATCGATGCTGGTCGATGCCGAAACGGGCCGCGCGCTCGAACTCGACGCACTCGTCGGCGCCGTGCGCGAGATCGGCGCACGCGTCGGCGTGGCAACGCCGAACATCGACGCATTGCACGGATTGGCGCGTTTGATGGACCGCACGCGGCGTGGCGAGGGTTCGCGTCATTGAAGCGCCATCGCGCAATCGTTTAATCTCCGGCCGTGGATGTCCTTCAACTCGATGTCTCCGGCCGCCCGCAAGCCTGGATCACGCCCAGGGAAGCAGCGGTCATCTACGCCAGCGACGGTGTCGCCTGGACGCTCGGCGACGCCTGCCACGTGCTGCGCGGCGGCATCCAGCGCACGACGGGCAAGCAGTCGCGCATCGAGGTCCACGCCATCATCGCCGTGCGCGGCTCGGTGCCCAGCCGCGCCTGGCGGGTCACGCCGACCATCACCAACAGCAAGCTCTTCGTGCGCGACCGCAACATCTGCGCGTACTGCGGCGGCCGCTTCATTTTCGAAGACCTGACGCGCGAGCACATCGTGCCGGTGTCGCGTGGCGGCGACGATGCGTGGATGAACTGCATCACCGCCTGCCGCTCGTGCAACGGCCACAAAGGCAACCGCCTGCCCGAAGAAGCGCGCATGTCACTGCTCTACCTGCCCTACGTGCCCAGCCTGCACGAGGACATGATCCTGCGCGGCC